>NZ_CP086235.1:745000-1345000 GCF_023612095.1 Cytobacillus firmus
GATGAAAATGATCGCAGGGTCGTCTATCTGACCCTTACCGAAAAAGGGAATGAGTTGTACGTGAAAGCAGAAGAAAAGATTCATAACCTTGTAGAATCGCTGATAAATAAATTTGATCAAACCGAAATCCAGCAGTTCATCGAAACATTTGAGAAATTGGATAAAGTACTATCGCAGTCTAACGGGCAGTAAGACTAACAATCAGCGGAGGAAAGTTCCCGCTGATTGGAGTTTCACTTTTATCAGAAAACAAAGCGGGGGATAAAATAGTGTATTCAATTATTAAAAGAAAATGGCTTGTCATTGCCGTCTGGATCGCAGTGGCTACCGGCTTGTTTATGGCAGCTCCGAACATGGCAGATCTGGTCCGTGATAAAGGGCAGATTACTGTTCCTGACGAGTATTCATCCACACTTGCCGGGGATATCATGCAAGAAGTGCAGAAACAGGAAGGCGGCGGGGATGAGACCCAGATTGCACTTGTTTTTCATAATGATAAAAAGCTCACAGGAGAAGAAATCAAAGAAGCGGAGAAAGCTATCCGGACGCTTGAAGACAAAAGCTCAGAAATGGGAATCACTGAAATTCTTACCCATTTTAATGAAGAAAGCTTAAAAGAACAGCTTGTTTCAGAGAATGGCAAGTCGATTCTTGCTTCTGTAAATGTAAGCTGGAACGATCGTGAGCCAGCAGAGCTGAGTGAAGAGCTTTATTCAGCTATTGATGATGCTAAGGTAGATCACTATTATACGAGTGAATGGCTGATCAATGAAGATCTCATGAACAGTTCTCAGGAAGGACTGAAAAAGACGGAAGGGATCACAGTCGTCTTTATTCTGGTTGTTCTGCTGCTGGTATTCCGATCAGTGGTTGCGCCGATTATCCCGCTCCTGACAGTGGGATTCACTTATCTTGCTTCACAATCCATTGTGGCATTTTTAGTAGATAGACTGGATTTTCCGATTTCAAACTATACCCAAATTTTCCTTGTAGCGATTCTGTTTGGGATTGGAACAGACTATTGTATCCTGCTGCTTAGCCGTTTTAAAGAAGAGCTTTCCTATAACGAGAGCACAGCAGACGCCATTGTGGCAACATACCGAAATGCGGGGCGTACAGTATTTTTCAGCGGCCTGGCTGTTATGATTGGCTTTGCTGCAATTGGCTTCTCGCAGTTTATTCTTTACCAGTCAGCAGCAGCTGTGGCCATTGGTGTAGCGATTCTCTTAATTGCTTTATTTACCATTGTGCCATTCTTTATGGCGGTGCTGGGACAGAAAATTTTCTGGCCTTCGAAAAAGAGTGCCGAGCATGGTGAAAGCAAGCTATGGGGTACGGTCGGCCGATTCTCGCTGGCGCGTCCATTCCTGGCATTGCTTATCGTGGCAGCTGTTTGTGTGCCATTCCTGGTAACATATGACGGAGACCTTTCCTACAACTCCCTTGAGGAAATCGGCGGGGATGTTAATTCCATTAAGGCATTTAATGCCATAGCTGACAGCTTTGGGCCGGGAGAATCCATGCCAACGCAGATCGTCTTGAAAAACGATGAGGAAATGGATTCAGCAGAATATGTAGGCCTGGCTGAGAAAATTAGCCGGGAAGTTGAAAAAGTAGATTTGGTGGATACAGTCCGTTCTGTTACAAGACCAACTGGAGAGCCAATAGAAGACTTCTTTGTTGCCAAACAAGCTGAAACGCTTGAAGAAGGGCTGGGGGAAGGAAAAGATGGACTGAACAAAATTTCTGATGGTTTGAATGAAGCAAGCAGCGAACTGTCCAAATCAGAACCTGAACTGCAGAATGCCGCAAAAGGAATCAATGATTTGATTTCGGGCACCAATGAAATCAAGTCAGGCCTTGGTGAAATTCAGACGAACCTGGCAAAAATCGAAGATGGTATTCGCCAGGGATCGGCAGGTTCAGATCAAATTAAAGAGGGATTAGAAAAATCCAAGGCCGGTGCCGAAGAGCTTCTCGCTGGATATCAGCAGCTGCTAGTTGGGTATCAGTCAGCAGAAGAGGCCATTCCTTCCTTAATGGCGGGCTATAAAGAAATCCAGACGAACTTAAATCAGTTGTCGGATGGCATCAGACAGGCAAATGAAGCACTGTTTGGCTATGTTGAAACCAAGGACCCTGAGCTGGCCCAAGACCCTCAATACCAAGCAATTAAAGGTCAAGTAGCTGGCCTTCAGCAGCAGCTTCCAAAAGTTTCAGAAGGTATCAATGCTGCTAATAGGGGGTTAACACAGCTGCAAAACGGCTTGGCGGAAGCAAATAAAAACTTCGGGACCGCCATATCCGGCCAAAAGGAATTAGCTGCCGGGCTCCAGCAGCTGATCAAAGGAATCGAAGCCCAGCAGGCAGGGCTCAATCAGCTTGCGGACGGCCAGGGACAAATCGTTAATAATTTTCCAAAGCTGACAAATGGTTTAGCCGGAATCAATGGAGGGCAGGAACAGCTTCTTGCCGGATTTGGCGATCTTGGCGGACAAATCAGCCAGCTGACAGATGGCCTTGGCCAGAGTGCAGATGGGCTTGAGCAGGTATCTGAAGGACTCGGTTCTGCACAGGATTACCTGGCAGGTCTTTCAAACTCGGATAATATGGATGGTTTCTATCTGCCGCCTGAGGTTCTGGAGGATAAAGAGTTTGCCCAGGTGTTTGATGTCTATTTGTCTGAGGACCGAAAAGTTATGACAATGGATGTTGTGCTTGAAGCAAATCCTTATTCTAACGAAGCCATTAACCAGGTGGATGAAATCAAGGAAGCTGTGGAAAGAGCGACAAAAGGGACTAAGCTTGAAAATGCAGTTGTCGCGGTAGGCGGGATTACAAGTACCAATGCTGATTTAAGCACAATGTCAGATCAGGATTACTCCCGTACAGTCGTATTGATGCTGCTGGGCATTTCCATCATCCTTGTGTTCCTCTTCAGATCAATCATCATGCCAATCTATTTAATTGGATCATTGATTCTGACCTACTATACAAGTATGGCAATAAATGAAGCGATTTTTGTGAATCTGCTAGGATACACAGGCATCAGCTGGGCGGTTCCATTCTTTGCATTCGTTATTCTCGTGGCGCTTGGCGTTGACTACAGCATTTTCTTGATGGACCGTTTTAATGAATATCGTGACCTTTCAATCGCAGATGCAATGCTGTTATCCATGAAAAAGATGGGCACTGTCATTATTTCAGCTGCGGTAATCCTGGGCGGAACATTCGCGGCAATGATGCCATCCGGAATGCTGTCGCTATTGCAGATCGCGTCCATCATTCTGATCGGATTAATGCTCTACGCACTGATTGTGCTGCCGCTATTTATACCGGTCATGGTCAAGAACTTCGGCCAGGCAAACTGGTGGCCGTTTAAAAGAAGTGCAAATTAATTTAAGCTGAGACTGTCTTTATGGCAGTCTTTTTTTGATGGCTAGTTTTAAAAAGAAGCATAAATCCCCAATCATTAAGCAATTGGGGATTCCGCTAAATCTTATGGATTTGTCGACCACATGCCGGCTGTTTTCACAAACACCCGAGGGTTCAATTTCAGCTGTGCTACCATGAATTCTGCCAGATCTTCCGGCTGCATGACTTTTTCAGGGTTGCCGTCTGTCAGGTTTGTCTCAATCGCAAGGTCAGTGGCAACCGTGCTTGGAGTTAACGCGCTAACCCGGATATTGTGTTTTCTGACCTCAAGCATCAGGGACTCTGTTAAGCCTAAAACGGCAAATTTGGATGCGCTGTATGCACTGGTGACAGGCGCACCTTTTTGGCCTGCTGTGGATGCAATGTTGATAATGTCTCCGGACTTCTGTTCAATCATTTCAGGAAGAACGGCTCTTGTAACATTATAAACACCCATCAAGTTGACCTGGATGATGCTTTCCCACTCGTCAGGCGATAACTCCAGGAATCCTCCGAACTTAGCAATTCCGGCATTGTTAATCAGGATATCCACAGAGCCAAGATCTGACTTAATATGCTCGACTGCATGAGTAACAGCTTCAAGGTCGGCAACATCGGCTGCTGCAGCAGATACATTCACATCGTACTGGCTAAGTTCATCCGCCATTTTTTCCAGATTTTCAATCGTGCGGCCAAGCAAACCAATATGGACGCCTTCTTTTGCAAGCGCGATAGCTGCTGCACGGCCGATTCCTCTGCCTGCTCCAGTGATGAGAGCTGTTTTGCCTTTTAATGTATGCATCGTTTTTCCTCCTCTAAAAAAATCATTCATATACTACCAGAAAGGAGGTAAATTTCCTAATAAACCGCTTGTTAAATGTAAAAGTCATTCACAGATGGGAGGTATTTTCATTTAGAGTTTTCCATTATGTGAATAACTAATTCATTGATTTTTTGAATTTTTCAGAAGTATCCACAATTAGAAGGGTTTTTTGCCCGTTTCATCCACACAGCGTGGATAATCCAAGGAGACAATAGAGTTATCCACATAGGCAATCATGATCGGGATAAAAAGTTATCCCCATACATACTCTTCTTAAATTTATCCACATAAGTGATTGCCTGTCTCCCTATTTGTTCCTATCCGGCAATGAACTTCTCCTTGATCCTTATTTGCATCAAAAAAAGCCCGGTTTCCCGGACTTCAATGCAGCAGTTAATTAATCTCAGCTTTCCCGCTGGATACAGAGATTCGGATGTCATGTTCTCCTGATCCATGTTTGCCGGAAATATCATTTTTATCGCGTTTCTCATCATCCAATTCAAAATGGCTGCTGATATGGCCGCTGCTTGCTTTGCCTTTTAAGGTAAAGTCCGCATCATCAGGCAAATCAAGGCGGACAAAGCCTGAACTTGCTTCCACTTTAATAGAGTCAGTCAGTTTGCCGACCATTATATCCAGCTGTCCTGATGATACCCCGGCATCAAGCTTGCCTTGATAGTTGCGGACCTTCACTTTGCCGGAACTCATATCTATTTCTCCAGTACGGGTAATGATATGATCTGCATCCATCATTCCTGATGAGCCTTCATGCTCAAATTCATCCGCCTTAATGTTGGCCAGGCTGACTTTTCCTGAGCTCATATTAACATCCAGGCTCTCAAGCTCGAAAGGCCTGCTCTCGGATTTACCGGCAAAATTCAAATGGCCGGAACCGATGTCAATGGACATGGATTTATTGAAATCTTCAGGAATGTAGATTTTCAGATTGCTTTTGTTATTGAAAAACTGAAAGCCATCCAGCCACTTTCTTTTATATTCAACACGAATTTCGTTTCCAGACTTATTTATTGTCACTTTGCCTTTACCGTCAAGCTCGGCACTAACATCATTTCTCTTTTCAGGAATAATGACTGTATCTGAGCTTGATACATCTATGCTGATAGTATTTATCCTCTTGCTGAGGGTAGCTTCGGTACTGTTGCCTCCAAAGCTGAGCCAGCTGTTCACGCCGGTAAAGAGTAAATAGGAACTGATTAAAATAATAAATATTACAAATATCCTTTTCAAAGTGATCCCCTGCTTTCATTCTATCGATTTCTTATGTATATCTTACAAAAAGGCGAGGTCTTTGCACATTGAGCCGCAGCTTTATTTCCTGCTAGGACTTGAGGCGTATGGGATATAGGATTATGTTTTTTGTGCAGATTCCGCCTGCCGTTCTGAAAAGTATTCTCTTTTCACATCTTTTACCTTATTATAAATGGAAAAAATAGGAGAAGCTATGAAAATTAATCTATAACCACTGTAGGTATGTGGTGTATATAATGGATTTTATACACAATCAGTAATGAAAAAGAATTGGACATGTCACTGCCTCGAATGCTAACATAAAATCAGTTTCGGCTTGGAAAAGGCCCGCTCAAGAGTGCAGTGTACAGGAAAACAATTGCACAGAAAATAACTCGCTTTTATATTTTTTAAAACACTTAAAGTAAAGGTAGATGAATTGTTTATTTATGAGTAAATTTAATGCTGATACAATCATTACGATGAAGGATATTGTACGTGAGGGTGATCCGATCCTGCGTGAAGTAACAAAAGAAGTCACAGTGCCTTTGACTGAAGAAGATCGCGGAACGCTGATTGCGATGATGCAGTATTTGAAGAACAGCCAGGACCCTGCTGCTGCAAAGAAATATGGCTTGCGTCCGGGCATTGGGCTATCCGCCAACCAAATTGGCCTGAACAAGCGCATGTTTACAGCTTATTTTACCAATGAGAAAGGTGAGCCGCAGGAGCATTATATCATTAACCCGAAAATTATCAGCCACTCTGTCGGTGTCATTTTTCTTCCGGAGGGTGAAGGGTGCCTGTCTGTAGACCGTGATGTAAAAGGGTATGTGCCCCGTTATGAGCGCATTAAGGTAAAAGCATATAATCTTGATGGCGAGGAAGTGACACTCCGGTTTAAGGGGATTCCGTCAATCATCATGCAGCATGAAATCGACCATCTGAACGGAATTATGTTTTATGATCGAATTGATAAAAACGACCCGTTCAAAGTTCCAGAAAACTCAGTTATGGATAGTATTTAATATTTAAAAGCCGGCTTCTAACCTGAAGCCGGCTTTCTCTTAAAGGATTAAAAGTATAACTTTGAACTTCGATAACTGTCTAGCTCCAGGCGCCATCGGCTCTCGGGTCTAAGCCAATCCGTCCAAAAGGTTAAAGAACAACCTTTCAGACGGCTTGTCTTATGCTTGTCGCCGATAGGCGGGCGCCTTGCGCTTTTCTTAATCCAAATCAGTCTTATCTTTTTGGTCTTTGTTCCTCTTGTTGCCCTTGCTGTTATCACCGCTGATCGGGGATTGATTCCCTCTTGGTGAATTTTGATTGTGGCTGCCTTTATTGAACTTTTTAGTCATGGGGATTCTCCTTTCGTTAAAATGCTTCCTTATTGTCTCTAAACCACTTCCTTTTTATCCGGACCAGCCTTCATGTTTCCTTTTAAATTGCATATACATTTAAAAGGATTATTATGGGGGGATCTGGATGAATGAAATAGGTTTGACACCGTGGGAGGAGCATGCTTTTTGGCTGGAGATTCTTGAGGATCATGCGATTTTTGTCAGGGACCATCTTTCCCCAGCAGAAGATAAGTATGTAAAAAGAGCGGATGAATACAGGCAAGCCTTCCGGAACCTTAGGACCAGGCTTAAGCAGTTATCTCCTTCAGCACAGGCAAACTCACAGGAAGCTGCATCGATGGCCATGGAGATATGGCCGATTGCCAATGGCTATTTTCAATTCGAAGGAAAACTTCAGAATTTGAGAATCAATAACATGATCAATATTAATCTTTCGCCAACGTATTTTAACGGGACATTAAATGAAAATCAGGAATATTTGCGGCTTCTGTCTTACTATGCAAAAGGGCAAACACCTCCGCCGCAATCCCTTTTTGACCTGCTGGATTTGTGGCTCGAGGATCAGCTGGGGCATGTCCTTCTTCTACGGAATTCGATTGATCCGATTGAGGTTTTTGTTGAAGAACAGGCCCAAATTTATACGAGGGTTTTTCAGGGATTCCTCGTGCAGAACCGACATATGAGGGGATATCTCCGATTCACACAGCCGGGGTTTCCGCGCCAGCAGGAAATGGCGAGGGACGTGGGGGCTGCTGTAATTGAAATGAATGAATTTATTAAAGGCATTGTCCAAAAGTATGCCGGCAAAAGAATTCTCGATGAAACAACTTTGAGATTTCTCGAACATCATTTCCCTGAAGCCTGCTATTTAATAAAAAAACTCAGCTACTATGCTCCTGAACTGGCGGAAGAAGCTTCTAAATGCTCTTTGAAAAAACCGTCTTATGGATAAGAGCCAATGCACACCCTCTTTTAAAAAGGAGGGTTATTCTTATATATAGGGCAAAAAAAATGCTTCCTTGAAAGGAAGCTGAAAAAAGGGGGATTTACACTTGTAGGATTAGTATGCCCGGACCAAGGAGTTCTTATTCATATTTTTTTAAAAAATAACCCTTGATTTAGAGCCCTTTCGCTAGAGGTTTATTCCATACTATTCGTGCTATACTAAAAATAGAATCCGGTGGGAGAGGTGCTAATATGAAGGAAAATATATTAATATGTGTAAGCAATCCCGATCATGCGGAAAGACTGGCCCAGAGAGGCAAAAAACTGAAGGAAGCTTTTCAGGGAGAGGGTTATATTCTATCCGTAGAAAACCGGAAACAGGAAGAGTTTAACTTTAACGAGCTTCAGACAAAATACTTGTTCGAAAGTTTAGCAGAGAAATACGGGATGAAGATGCTCGCCAAGTATGCCGGGGAGAAAAAAACTGCCAGGGTGATCGCCGATGTGGCCGAGGAGTATAAAATTACCCAGATTATCCTTGGACAGGCTGTTCAAACCAAGCTGGAGCGGCTGGTAAAGCCTTCGCTGATCAATGAATTATTCCAGCTGCTTGATGGGGTGGATATTCATGTCGCAGAAGTTTCCAGAAAGGTCCATGATCCTTCTGATGACACAGAAAAAGGGATGCCGGCCCAGATCGTCAAAAAAGGCCCCGATTATCATCTAATCCTTGGAGAAAGTCATGAGAATAGAATAAATGGCACTTTCTTTAAAGCGTTATCCTCCGATTTCTCAAATGGTTTTTTTGTTATACAAAGAGGAAATAACCATGAAGTACTGCGTATTCATCATGGTATTGTTGATAGTAATATATTGGAAGATAATCGAGTAGAGGGAAAATAAAGTAAGTTATTTTCGCCCCTCTCACAACACCGTACGTACGGATCGCGTATACGGCGTTTCAATTTATATTACAGTGTGTACTTTTAGATAGTGTTCAAAAGCAGAGGGGAGCCCCCTCTGCTTTAATCTTTTATTGGATATTGCTCTTTGGACGACTTTCGATAATCCTATAAAACGGTAACCTTTTCGACAGTAGGTTAATCCTTTCGCTTCTTCCTCCGGAATCCCTAGTTGAATAAGCGATTTGATTTGTTTCTTGGGTACCTTCCATTGCTTCCAGATGATTACCCTAATTCTGGAACGCAATTTCATATCAATTCGCTTTATTGCTTTTTTCATCTTTGTGATTCTGAAGTAGTTTATCCATCCGAATATGACTTGTTTAAGCTTCACTATTCGAAGCCCTAGTGGAATACTCCAGTTCCGTTTTGTTAGTTGTCGAAGCCTCCTCTGGAATTTCTGGATTGAACTTAGGTGAGGTTTTACTTGGTATCTTAGGTTATTAACATCGAAGTAATAAGCGAACCCTAAGAATTTCAATTCTTTTGGGCGTGAAATTTTACTCTTCTCTGCGTTAACTATTAATCCTAGTTTGTCCTCTATATACCTCACTACTGATTTCATTACTCTTTTAGCTGCTTTTTCGCTTTTCACAAAAATGAGGGAATCATCGGCATATCTCACAAACCGTAATCCTCTTTTCTCTAGTTCCCTATCAAGTTCGTTTAACATAATATTACTCAATAATGGGCTAAGAGGACCTCCTTGCGGAGTCCCAACGGGAGTTTCTTCATATTTCCCTTTTACCATAACTCCACTGACTAAGTATTTTCTAATTAACGAGATGACATCACCATCATCTATTGTGTTGGCAATAATGCGCATGAGTTTATCGTGATGAACAGTATCGAAGAATCTTTCAAGGTCGATGTCTATTACCCAATCATCACCATCATTCATAAATTCCAGGCTTTTAATTATCGCCATCTCACAACTTCTTTTTGGTCTGAAACCGTAACTGAACTCGCTGAACTGTTCTTCAAATATCGGACTGAGAACTTGATGTATGGCTTGTTGAACGACTCTATCCACTACTGTTGGTATTCCCAATTTGCGCATCTTGCCATTTTCTTTTGGAATTTCCACTCTTAAGGCAGCTTGTGGTTGGTATTTTCTTGTTCTGATGCGCTGACGCAGCTCATCTTTGTTCTCTTTCAGATATTGCTTTAATTCGTCGACTGTTACACCATCGATGCCACTTGTGCCTTTATTTCTATAGACACGCAAGTAGGCTTCGTTCATATTTTGGTTACTTATGATCTGTTCTAAAAGTTTCACACTCGTTTCTCCTTCCCTCTCACGTAGTAAGTAATATCTCCTTTTTGGTTATCCTTTGAGATACGCTCATACTTTCGCCATTAACACATTCGGAGTTCGTCACTTACGCATTCGTGGAGTTGAAACACTATAAATTGTTCAGCCCTTCATGAGTTTACTCATTACTATGGCCTCTGCTGACTTCTTGCGATTAACCGTTTTCGACTGTACTACCGTACATCCGCAAGACCTCCCAGGGTAAGACAACTATCTTTCCTCTTTTACTCGCCTGATTTACTCTATAAAGTTACGCACATCTTTTGGACTTTGACTTGTCTTGGAGTCTCATCCCTTTATAAAGCCTTAGTATCAGATTCCTGTACGTCGAGCCAAGATTTTATTCCACGCTTCCTCCAGCCCTTATCTCACGATAAGTACCTTGCGCTTCCTTAGTGGTTGGATGATGTGTACCCCCACAGCGGACTTTCACCACCTAGATAGTTGCCATGCCTGGCACACAATAAGAAAGCCGGCCCGCCAGCCGGCTTTTGACATTTTTAAATTAAGTCATTTACATAATACACTTTGCCGCTCTCAATCTCCTTATGCAGCAGACGGGCCAATGTGTTTGCCACAGTTTCCGTATCCCTTAGCATACCCTTTTCCTTATATGCCTGGAATTTTTCCAGATCATGAAAGGATTCCTTTGCTGAAGAACGAATGGTTCCCTGCATATCTGTGTCCATGACACCTGGACTAAAGGCTATAATCTTATGGCTGCTTCCTGCTGTCTGCAATTCCAATGCAGCAGTTTCCGTGAACATATTTATTCCGGCTTTTGTGCTACAGTAGGCACTCCACCCCTGTATAGGTCTTTCCGCAGCGCCTGAAGTAATATTGACAATGACCATATCACATGAAACTTCACGCAGCAGGATGTTTGAAATCATTATAGGAGCAATCAGATTAACGTGAGCATTTTGAATTAATGCCGCATGATTGAGATTCCCGGCTGTACCGATTGGATCAATGACCCCTGCGTTGTTAAATACATATACGGTCTCCGGCTGTTTTTCCTGCAATAAGGCTGTCAGTTCGCTGAAAACAGATTCAAGCTCATCCGATGAGGACAGGTTGCAGAAATATTGAGCATAGAATACATTTTTCTCTGCAGCAAGCTTAGCTAATTCCGGGTTTTCGGTCCTTGAAACAGAAATTATTCCAGTTCCTTCCATCACCATTCTCCTGGCTATGGAAGCACCTAACCCTTTTGATGCGCCTGTTATAATTGCCAATTTCACATTCATCACTCCTATTTTCTGCTTGATTATCTACTATTAAAGCAGAAAACAATTATTTTTTCCTGTATCGGCCATAATGTTCCTCCCTAAATGCCTTCATTTCATCCTCTATTAAATTGATAATGGAGAGGGTCATTCCTGAAAACAGGCAGGCAACCGTAATCGTGCTTATGCCAAACAGAAAGTAAAGAAAACAGGTGCTGAAAAAAGTAAACAGGAGACAATAATGGCAAGCGCTAATTTTTCGCATTGACCGGCTCTGCCTTCCAGTAATAATCACTGAACACATCTGCAAATGCTTTAATGGAATGATTCAGTTCTTCCAGATTATTTTCCACACCACCGAATTCCAGCAGCAGGGCCCGTTCGGAAAGATCCTGGTTATATATGCCATTGCCTTCACTTTTTCCTTTCACAATGACGCCTCTGCTAATTCCCTTATATTTTGCTTCCAGTGCCTGATGGAGCTCCGTAGCCACTTTTAAGTTTTGCTCATAGTTTTTGTGCTCCTTCCCGACGACAAAAAATAGTCTCGCGTATGGCTTCTGATCAATTAATGCGGTTGTTTTCCCGCGTGGCAGCGAATCTCTGTGGATATCAATCAGGAATTTAACATCTTTATTCTCTGTCATGGCAGTCTGGACAGTTTCTCTTGACATCGCATAGGAATTTTCCCAGTTCCAGCCCTTCTTTTTCAGCTCTGCGGCTATATTGGTTTTATCATGCTCAGCACCTATGCCTTTTCTCGCCAGTTCTTCACTAAGCTTTTTTCCGACAGCAATAACATTAACCTGTTCATTGGGGCTAACAGCCTCATCTGTATTCTTTACATCTTTTAATAACGGAGCAAACGATTCCCAGCTATGGGATTGGTAAATAAAAACCCCTTTTTTGTCTGGAATTACCGGGGGAGCAGCATTATCCTCACTTTGGCCGTTATTCATAGCCAGTTCTTTTTCTTTTAAAAGAACTTCAAGTGGAGGGGCAGATTCCACTGGCAGGTTGGTAAAATCGGTGCCCTCACCAGCCACGGCAATACCGGTATCAAAGATCGAAAAACCAGGAAGCTCCCGGCCAAGGAATGTTCTAATATCCTGCGGCTGTGTGTTGGTTGCCAGCTTAAAGAGGGTTCCGGACAGGGAGTAGCTTTCGGCAGGAGTTTCCTTATAAAAATAATGATTTTCAGCTTTTAGAAAGTGAATGAAGAGCTGGTCGGCTTTAATATCCTTCAGCAGCACATTCATATGTGACGAAGAAAAGGCAGCCGGATAAAGCGTAACGGTCCCGGCAAGCGCCACGACTGCACAAATACTGAAAAGCCAGCTGTTTATATAAAAGAATAGAGAATGGACACTTAATTTAGAATTCATATCAATCCCTCCACTCTCTAAATATATGACGGATAAGCTGAATTAGAAGACAAGGGACGAAAGGGAAATCAGGCTGTTTGACGAATTTATTAAAGGAGTCTATAAAAAGGAGATGACTGAAATGGTACAGCAAGTATTAATGGAAAAAGACGAACATAAAAAATTGGCCATCAGCTTATTCAACAAAGTATGGGACCTGATGGAAAATCCCGATAGAACGGAAGAAGAAAACCTCGAAATGATCCATATGGTACATACATCGCGCTATCATTGGGGAATTGTCGGGCAGCCTGTTAATCTCTCAAGGGGAGAGTGGTAGATATCCAGAGTATATACAGTCTTAAACAGGGCTGAACCCGCTCTATTTCATGCTAAAAGAAATCTTGAAATTTGTCTTTCTAACAAAATTAGGGACTTTGATTTGGCATTCGCCTATGAAGCTTTGGCCCGCGCCTATAAAATAGCCGGCGATGAAGAAAAAGTGCAGCAATATAAAAAGTTTGCTTACGAGGCTGCCGAAGAGATCGTAAAAGAAGAGGACAAAAAAGTGGTCCTGAATGACCTTGCAACCATTTAGTATAAAATACATATTAAACAGCCATCCTTTTTACTAAATCTCAAAAGGCCTGAAAGGGCCTTTTATTTTTTGAAAAGATTTCATTGTTTTATCACAAATGGCTTTTATAGTTATCTTATCAAAGAACAATATAGATAAAGAGAGGGACACTAAATTGAAAAAGATATTATTCAGCCTAATAGCGGGGTTGCTGGTTCTTGGCGGATGCAGCCAATCTGAAGAAGAAAAGCCAGCAAAAAAAGACGAAGTGCCGCAAATCATTGAAGCTGTCATCGAGGTGCCTGAAACGATTAACCCTGGTGAGGAGGCAGCCCTTGCTGTCACTGTTAAACAAGGCGGTGAGGCTGTAACAGATGCAGATGAGGTGAAATTTGAAGTCTGGCAGGAAGGACAAAAAGAAAACGGTGAAATGATAGAGGCAAAGCACGGATCAGAGGGCAAATATACTGCTGATCATGCTTTTGCTGAGGAAGGCCTTTACTATGTTCAGTCCCATGTAACAGCAAGAAGCCAGCATACTATGCCAATGGTTTCGATACAAGTTGGTGAAGCAAAAGCGGAGGACTCAGGAACGGGGCATGATCAGGAAAATGAGGGCCATGAAGAAGGCCACTCTCATGGCCATGGCGGTGAGGTATCCATTGAGCTGCAGGCCCCTGAGCAAATCCAAGCAAACGAACAAACGCAATTATCTGCCATGGTTGATAATGAAGGGGAACCGCTGGCGGATGCTAAAGTAAAACTTGAAATCTCACTGAATGGTGATACACCTCAATGGGTGAATATGTCTGAAACAGAACCGGGCAAATACACTGCCGGCCATCAGTTTATAAATGCAGGCACATACACCATTACGACACATGTGGAAAAAGGCGACGACATTCACGAGCACACAGAAACTGAATTAACGGTGCAATAAATACTTTTCAGCGGGGAGGATTAATTACCCCGCTGATTCTTTTAGTTTACCAGATAAAATTTTGGCGGGAACTTCGGACACAAAACCCCTGAAAAGTTCGATTAAAGTCCGAAGCCGGGGCAACTTCAGACACAAACCGCCGGAAGCACTCAGTTTGAGTCGGAAGTCAGGGCAACTTCAGACACAAACCGCCGGAAGCACTCAGTTTGAGTCGGAAGTCAGGGCAACTTCAGACACAAACTGCAGGAAGCAGTCAGTTTGAGTCAGAACAAGGTGCAACTTCAGACTCAAAACCCCGGAAGAATCCGATGAATGTCCAAACCCCTCCCCGCCCCCCAGGAGCCTTCTGACTAGAGCACTCATGAAACTGGCAAAGATACCCCACCCCAGTTTCATGATAATATAGAAGGAGAGATTACAGAAAAGCAGGTGTCAAAGAGATATGTCAGATACACATTTGCATTTTAATACGGGGATTGGAGTCCAAAAGCCTAATAGCATTCGAAATAAAGATATCAGTTGCCCTTTTTGTGCAAGGGAGGAACTGACAGATATCATCGCGGTAGAGAATTCAATTATTTTGCTGAAAAATAAGTTTCCTGTTCTGGAAAACTCCTATCAGACTGTGCTGATTGAAACGGATCAATGTGATGGTGAGCTGTCGGTTTACCCTGAGGAACATTTGGTCAGGTTAATTTCATTTGGTTTAAAACATTGGCTGCTTATGGAAGAAAGCGGGAAATATGAATCTGTATTATTTTTCAAAAATCACGGGCCATTATCCGGGGGAAGTATCGCCCATCCGCATATGCAGATTGTAGGATTGAATAATATAGATTATAAGGAAAAAATACAGGTAAAGGATTTTGAAGGACTTCTCATTCATGAGGAAAGCGGCACGGTGTTCACTTTATCGACTTCCCCGAGAATCGGCTTTTATGAATTTAATGTGAAGCTTGCCGATCAGGATGATATTCCATACTTTGCGAAATGCATCCAGACTGCTGCCCATTATATTCTGAATGCCTTTCCTTTTCCAAGCAATAGTTATAACTTGTTTTTCTACAAGCTGGGCAGTGAGATTTACGCGAAAATTGTTCCTCGCTATATTACAACGCCAATTTTCATTGGATACAGTATCCCTCAGGTACCTAATAATCTCGAGTGGATGAGAGATGATATAAAAGTGAGATATTTCAGCGGCGAGTTTAAAACCGGGTCTTAATACCTTTTGCATCCAAAGAGTTTCTTAAAGCACTCTGAATATTGCCTTAATTAAACATTCTCAGTAATCGGGAAAATTTGAAATAATAACCATTCGCTTTTAAAAGTTGTGATTTACCTCTATAAAAAATATAATGAAATATTGTAGCGGGGAATAATGTGAGGTACATATGCTATTCCTTTCGCTGTGCTCCGTTATGCCTTAAAAGGTAAATGGTTTTGTTTTTTTAAAGGAGAATGATCATGACCTCAAATCGATATACACCTCCTAAGCTGGATTGGGGCTTAGTATTAATATTAATGCTGTTATTCCTGGTAAGTGCCATATCTATTTACAGCGCACAGACAACAGGGCAATATACAGAAAACTTCCTTTTGAAGCAGGTTGTCTGGTATACAGTTGGAGCAGGTATCATCGCTGCGGTAATCACACTGGATTCCGATCAGCTGAAGAAGATTTCCTGGTATGTATATGGCCTGGGACTTGTACTCCTTGGATTCCTGATTGTGGCGCCAGAAAGCATAGCTCCTGTCATTAATGGGGCAAAAGCATGGTATAAGGTTCCGGGATGGGGTCCCTTCAGCCAGCTGAGATTGTTAAAGTGTTCATTATTTTGATATTGGCGAAAGCGATTGATGAGCATCATCAAAAAAATGCATATAAAACCATTCAGACTGATTTCTGGCTGCTGATTAAATTGGTTGGATTAACAATGGTGCCTCTATTGCTGATTATGCAGCAGCCGGATTTAGGTACAGGCCTTGTATTTCTGGCCATCATGCTTGGCATGATATTCATTTCAGGAATCAGCTGGAAGCTGCTTGCCCCTATATTTGGAACAGGAGCAGCTCTTGCAGGCACTATTTTATATTTTGTTTTATGGCATCCGGAAATTCTTGAAAAGTATTTAGGAGTAAAGGAGTATCAGTTTGCGCGCATCTATTCCTGGATTGACCCCTATAATTACCAAAGTTCAACCGGGTTTCAGCTGACACGTTCTCTCCTTGCCATTGGGTCCGGTGAAACAAGCGGGAAAGGGTATGGAACGAGAGAGGTCTACTTACCTGAAAGCCATACCGATTTTATTTTCAGTATTGTAGGTGAAGAATTTGGTTTTGTAGGGGCAAGTATTGTGGTCAGTCTTTTCTTTCTGCTGATCTATCATATTACCAAGATTGGCATGGAAACAAAGAACAATTTCTATACCTATATTTGTGTAGGTGTTATCAGCATGGTTACATTCCATGTCTTTCAGAATATCGGAATGACTATCGGCCTTTTGCCTATCACAGGCATTCCGCTTCCTTTCATCAGCTATGGGGGAAGCTCGCTGATGGGGAATATGCTCGCAATGGGGCTGATCTTCTCCATTCGCTACCATTATAAAAAATATATGTTCTCGACCAGTGATTAATTAGAAAGAGCGGGTTACAGCCCGCTCTTACTCAATAATGCCTGTTTCTTCAATATTCACATTGCATTTAACTTCGAACCCAAGAGTTTTATAATCATCCTCCCACTTTTTATAATCAAAATTCCGATGCTGTGTCTTTTTAATTTGGCCGAGTCCAACTGGATCGACTCCGAGCTCCTGAAACTTTTTCAGCAGCTTGAGGCATTCTCTTTCAACCTTTTTCTCCAGTTTTTTTTCTACGTCCTTAACCACCGCAGTAGTCAGTTTAGTGCCGGTATACTCACGGACAATGCCTTCAATATTAATGTTAATGGCAGCATGATTATCAGTAATTTTAATTTTATGTGTGGATTTAATACTTTTTATAGCAGCAAGATCTCCTTTTTTTAACTGAACATCAAAATTTCCTTCACTATATTTGTCAACCAGCAGTTTAAAGAAGAACAAATCTTCTAAAGGGAGGATGTCTACCTCCTTATCCTTTTCGAAAAGGCTGATTCCAATTAGCTCCACTTTATCGTTCGCAATTTTTTTGAGGCGGGGAAGAAACATATCTCTCCCTCTCTCATGGTAATTACGGAAAGCAAGGTGAAGGTTGGTTTTCGGAATATCCCGATGTTCAATATTATGCTGTATCAAATTATAGATGTAAGTTGAATTTCCTCTTGTTCCATACTCTCCCTTCAACAAATCTTCCGCTTTATCTTCCGAGGTTATAACAAATACCCGTGCTCCTATGCTTGGGTCTCTTTGGAAAGAATCTATCAGGTCATAGATCCCCAGTTTTGAAATTTTAGGTCCGAAGACCGCCACTTTTAACCCTCCTGTCACTACCGGCTCAGAGGATTGCCTGGTCACATCTATTATTAAATCTTGCCTGAGTTTTCCGTTACCTGAAAAGGTTCGGTTTATAACACTTTTATCAGGCTGGAATTCCTGAAATAATATTGTCCCTCTGTACTTGTCCTTTGGATCCTCTGCTAAGTCGTAGCCCACCCCAACTTCAATATTAATATCATCCAATATTTCTTTGTCTACACAGCCGGAAAGCAGCAGAACAAGGCAGATAAGCAGTAATTTTTTCATTTCTTCTTCCCCCTTTTCAGCTTCTTGGCAATCATGACAGCGGCGAAAAGCAAAGGAATATAAATAAAGGTAAATATAAACCCCATTTTTCCAACAGAGTCGTTAAGCATATTAATTTTGTCTCGTGTATCCAAAAAAATTATCATGAAAAGCACTACGGCAACAATAAAAAATACGCCCACTTTTTGACGGATATTAAAAACCCTTTTAATAAGCCGTGAGACGATCCAGACGGATATGCACACATTAGGAAGAATAATTAAGTTCCAGTTAGCAATTCCAATATATTCAAAACGTTCAACAAAGGGCATTTCAACTATTTTCCACATTGTTAAACTGGCCCAAATTTGTTTGGACAGCTGTTCTTCAGAAAAATAAGCAAAGGTAATGATGGCTAAAGTCGTGTATATTAATGTAGTTGTCAATACGGCTAAATGAGCCCATTTCTGCGATTTTTTTGGCTCTTTAATAAAAGGATAGAAAAAAATGATGCTCTCAAACCCAATAAAAGTAAGTGACATGTGGTAAGAAGCAGTAAGCAGCTCTTTTATGGAATGATCCCAGATGGGCAGCAGATTGTAAAAGTTGGAGAATTTAATTGCCCAGCCAAATGTGAGGATAAGGTAAGCAGGCAAAACAAGCCCAAAGAATGAGATGCCCACCACTGTCCTAAATCCCCCAAAAATAATGTATACACAAAGTGCCATAAAGGCAAAGGCGAACCAGAAGGTGTTTATTTCTGGAAACATCCAAACCTGTATGACTTCAATAAATGTCCTTAATACTGTTAAGGAAAACAGGATGAAATAGCCTATAAAAATGGCGCTTAGTGCTTTGCCAATAAAGTTTCCTGCAATGTATTTATGCGCAGTTACAATATCACCGCCAGCAGTATCACAGATTTTATAGATCATCCAAATAATTACGTGAATGCACCCGCCGGCAAACAATATGGAGATCCAGGCATCGTATCCTGCATCCATTGCAATGATTCTCTGATACCCTAGTACACCAATCCCAATTTGTATGGACATGACCATGAAAAACACTAAAAAGGGGGATATCTGCAATCTCTCCGGTATTGGCTGTTCCTTCATCTGGTTCACCTCCAACTAATAACTGAAACCCTAAGCAGACACTTGCTTCATTATTCATCAATGTCTTTTTGCTTTTTTGCTTTTTTCTTGCTAAATCGGATTGGTTTTTTAGTTCTTAAATAAATTGGCCGTCTGGATTGTTTTTCAAATGGAAGCCTTATAAGGGCATCCTTCATATCCACCACCCGAGGGGATAGAGAGGTTCAAGGAAAGGTCTTCCCAGTGAAGTCAGCCTGGTTAAGTGAGTCAACAGTACACAGAAGCAAAATACAATTCCGAGCAGGCCCCATAACTCTGCAAAAAACAGGAAAGGAAAACGGAGCAAACGAATAGTATTGCCCATCCTATATACAGGTGTTGTAAAGGAGGCAAGAGCAGCGAGAGCTACAATAATGAGAAGGACATTACTCGTCAGGCCTGCTTCTACAGATGCAGTTCCGATTACAATCCCTCCCACGATACCGATTGTCTGGCCGACCTTAGTCGGAAGACGTGCTCCTGCCTCGCGGAGCAATTCAATTGTAAGTTCTAAAAACAGTGCTTCAAGAATAGGAGGCAGCGGAATCTCCCGCCTTGATGTGATTAAAGTACTCATTAAATCCTTGGGAATCAGTTCATAATGATATGAAAGTGTTGCTACATAAATAGGTGTAACCAGAATAGAAAACGCAACTGCGAACAAACGGATAAGACGGAAAAAAGAAGATAAAATCCAATTTAAAAAATAATCTTCAAAAGAGCTGAAAAACTCAACAAGTGTGGTTGGCGTAATTAATACATGGGGTGAACCATCTACCACAATAGCGATTTTCCCCTCTGCTAAAATGCCTGCAACCCTGTCAGGCCGCTCTGTATCAAGCAGCTGAGGGAAAGGGGAATTGGAGTTATCGCTAATCAGCTGGACGATATAGGAACTGTCTGTGATGGCATCAAATTTCACGTTTTTTAATCTCTGCCTGACAGTATTTATATTATCCTCATTTGTGATATTCTCCATATAAAGCATTGCGACAGAAGTCTTTGACAAGCTTCCCAGTGTGAATTCTTCAATGATCAGTTCTTTTACAGGCAGACGTTTCCGGATTAAATTCAAATTTTGGCCCATTGATTCTACGAAGGCTTCCTTGGGACCGATAACAGAAAACTCAACCTCGGGCTGGCTTAAACCTCTGACTATTTCTTTTTGCGCAGCTATAAAGCCGAAATGTTTGAGCTCCGTCTCAATGGTCAGCATAACGTAGCCATTCATCAGCTTTTGTTCAATTAAAGAAGGGTCGTCGCATACCTGCACATCAGCCACAGGGACAAGCTGTTTAATGTCCTCGATTTCCCGGAACTCGTCTTCGAGCAGATTAGGGAGAATGCCATCCTGGATAATATTTTCATCGATTAAAGTAGCCATGAAAGTAAGTCCAAAACGAACATCTGTTTTTTGGTTATAATAAAAGATTTTTTTAAAGTCTTTGGATTTAATGAAGGATTGCTCCCATTCCTTATGCTGGATATCCTCTTTAATCCGCTTATTTTTCAACCATTTTCTCATAGGAAATCACCATTATTTTCGGCATTAAGCTTATTGTTGCCGGTTTTGGAAAACTTATGAATGGAAGGCAATAAAAATAAAGGTTTAGATATAGAGTAATTTTAGAATATATTGAGGGTAAACCAAAAAGGAACCTGGGTCAGGTTCCTTTTTGGTTAAGATCCGGCGCCTGGCCAGCCGAGTCCGTTTGGCAGGCGCTGAATTTAAAATATATTTGAGCTCTCATAAAAGAGGGGGTATTATGGGAGCGCAATCACAAGTTTTGCATTACTTCACTAGGTATTTTTCAATGTCATCCAATAGCAGGTTCGCAGCAATAACGCCTCCGGCAGTATTCCAGATGGTATCACTGACTTCATGAACATTGCCTTCCTGAGCTACTTTAAGGTTTTTGAATAACGGATCTTCAATCCATTCTTTAGCAAGTTTGTTTGCTTCTCCATCGCCTGTTTCATATGTGAAGTAGAATAATACATCTCCATCCATGGCAGGAATGCGCTCTTTCGTAGCATTCTTTTCAGCGAAGTCATCAACATTCTGGCTTTCCGGGCGAGCAAGTCCGATTTGATCAAGAATGACGCCTGAGAAGGAGTCTTTGTGGTAGATGCGGACATCCCCAGCCATGAAGCGGACAATGGAAACTTCCTTGTCTAATTGATCGCCAAGGCCCGTTTTAATTTCTTCGATGCGGCTGTCATAATCAGCAAGGACTTTCTTGCCTTCTTCTTCTTTATTAATGGCTTTTGCGTAAAGCTCAAAATTTTCCTTCCAGTCTCCGCGCAATGTTTCAGCAAAGACAGTAGGAGCAATGTCATTTAATTGATCATAGATTTTTTCCTGGCGCATTTTGTTTCCTATAATAAGGTCCGGCTGCAGCGCTGCGATTGCTTCCACATTTACTTCACTTTCTGTACCAACAACTTGAACATCTTTCATATCATCCGTGATATGGTCATACCACGGATCGCCAGTCCAGGACTGAACGGCACCAACCGGAGTAACACCCATGGAAAGTAATGCCTCAGTACCTTCGTTAGTCAAAATGACTACTTTTTCAGGTGCTTTATCAAGCTTAGTTGTGCCCATTGCGTGCTCAACTGTATAGCCTGTATCTTCTGTTTTGCTTCCTTCTTTTTCCTTATCGGCTTTTTCGTCCTGTTCGCTGCTATTTCCGCAGGCAGCCAGGAACAAGATTGTGAAAACTGAAAGAATGGTTAATAAAGACTTTAATTTCATTATGTACTCCTCCATTTTGCGTTGTTAATGATAATCATTTTCATTTGTTACTTTTATACTAATGTGAACGCTTTACATTGTCAATAGGTAATTGAAAATGATTTTCATTGAAAATGATTTTCAAACTCGTTGACAGCTAATCCTCTGTACAATAGACTGAAAATGTAGCTAAACCTTATTAAATAGATACAAGAAGGGTCCTTCAATGTTATTAAAAACAAATTTTCTGAGATGGGCTGGGCTATTGACAGCTGTTCTCCTATTACTAGTTTTAATGTCTTTCAGTATTGTATACGGATATACCGACACGACCTGGAAGATGGCGTTTGATGCATTTACAAATTTTGATGGAACGAATGAACATATAATCATTCAATCTGTCCGTATGCCGAGAGCTTTGATTGCAGCTTCTGTAGGGGCAAGCTTAGCCATTGCGGGTGTCCTGCTCCAGTCATTAACAAAGAATCCTCTGGCTGCTCCTGAGATCTTCGGAATTAATGCAGGTGCCGGATTTGCAGTTGTCATAACAGTAGCGCTATTTTCAATCAGTAATCTTCAGGTCTTTACATGGGTATCATTTCTAGGAGCTGCTGTTTCATTTATATTTGTATATATTATCGGCTCTATCGGCAGGGAAGGCCTGACGCCTATGAAATTAACCCTAGCCGGTGCGGCGATGAGTGCCATGTTTGCTTCGATGACACAAGGCTTTCTCGTCATTAATGAGACTGCCCTGGAGCAGGTGCTGTTTTGGCTGGCGGGATCTGTATCCGGAAGAAAGCTTGAGACCCTTGCAGCTGTATTCCCATATTTGCTGGCCGGCTGGATCTTTTCATTAATCATTGCTGGAAAGTTGAATGTCCTGTCAATGGGTGAGGACGTTGCGAAAGGGCTGGGCTTGAAAACAGGAATGCTTAAATTGGGTGCAGGTATTGCTACCGTTCTTCTCTCAGGAGGAGCGGTAGCTGTTGCAGGTCCCATTGGCTTCCTCGGCATTGTCATTCCACATTTGACACGGGCTGTCGTGGGCATTGATCATCGCTGGGTTATTCCGTACGCGGGTCTTCTCGGCGGGATGCTCCTTCTGATTGCAGACATAGCATCCAGGTACATCATCATGCCGCAGGAAGTGCCTGTCGGGGTCATGACCGCCGTCATTGGAACTCCTTTCTTTGTGTACATTGCCAGAAGGGGGTTCAATAAATAGTGAAAAAATATTATAATTTTCGCCTTTTGGGCGATAAGGTATCTTTTTTAGTAAACCGGAAAGCACTTATCACATTTTTATTGTTGGCAGCAGCTGCTGCTGGAGTATTCGTAATCAGCACCGGCACGGGTGAAATGAAAATTAGCCCTCTAAAGGTAGTGCAGGTATTCTTTGGCGGTGGTTCGGATATGGATAGGCTGATCATTCAATCATTCAGACTGCCAAGAATCATCGTTGCCTTAATGGTGGGAATGGCGCTTGCTGCTGCGGGGGGCATCCTGCAGGGGATTATCAGAAATCCGCTTGCATCGCCTGATATTATCGGGATTACAGGGGGAGCATCTGTAGCAGTTGTAGGGTTTCTTGCTTTCTTTAGTGACAAAAACAATGCATTAACAGTAAGTATTAATTGGATGCCTCTTGCAGCTTTTGCGGGTGCTGCTATTTTGGCTTTCCTTGTTTATTTTCTGGCCTACAAGGATGGAGTGTCGCCAATACGCCTTGTTTTAATTGGGATTGGGCTTGCAAGCTTAATGAAGGCACTGACCACTTTGATGATGGTATTTGGGCCAATTTATCAGGCCAGCCAGGCGAATATCTGGATAACCGGGACAGTTTACGGCTCAAATTGGGATAATGTCGCAATTTTAGTCCCATGGACGCTCGTGTTTCTGGTACTGGCGTTTGTTCTCTCGCGTAATGTCAATATCCAGGAACTTGGCGATGATATTGCCATGGGTGTAGGCAGCACTGTACAGAAATACCGTTTTCTTTTGCTGATGGTGAGCACGGCATTAATTGGCGGAGCTGTCGCGTTCGGCGGAGGGATAGGCTTTGTCGGTTTAATGGCTCCTCATATGGCACGAAGGATGGTAGGCTCTGCTTTTGGCGCTTTGCTTCCGGCTTCTGCATTGATTGGCGGAATCCTGGTCATGGCAGCCGACCTGATAGGCAGGACTTTGTTCTCGCCGCTTGAGATTCCGGCGGGGGTGTTTACAGCCAGCATCGGCGCACCTTACTTTATTTACCTGCTTTTCAAGAAAAGAAACGCATAAACTGGAAAAGCTTGAAACTCGTATGATACAGGCAACTGGAGAGCCTATAGATATAAATATTAGGAAAAGGAGAGGGCAGAGATGACAGCAGGGCAAGCAATCGCTACCAAAGACTTAACCTTGTCATATGGAGACACCATTATTATTAATGAACTGGACCTGGAAATACCTAAAGGGGAAATCACTGTATTTATTGGTGGAAATGGCTGCGGGAAATCGACATTGCTAAGGTCTATTGCCAGGCTGCTAAAGCCGAAATCTGGTGCTGTATTATTGGAAGGTGAGGCTATAGCCAAGCTTTCCACGAAAGATGTTGCCAGGAAGATGGCGATTCTGCCTCAATCTCCTTTAGCTCCGGAAGGTCTCACTGTTCTTCAGCTTGTCAAACAGGGAAGATACCCCTATCAAACATGGCTGAAGCAATGGTCTACTGAAGACGAGTTAAAAGTCAGAAATGCTTTGAAGGCAACACGAATGGAAGAATTGAAAGACCGGACAGTCGATTCCCTGTCAGGGGGGCAGCGTCAGAGGGCCTGGATTGCCATGACTCTGGCACAGGATACAGATACCATTCTGCTGGATGAGCCAACAACCTATTTGGATATGACACATCAAATTGAAATCCTTGATTTATTATTCGAGTTGAATGAAAAGGAACAGCGTACCATCGTTATGGTACTTCATGATCTGAATTTAGCCTGCCGTTATGCTCATAATATTGTTGCGATAAAGGATCAAAAGGTTTTTGCTCAGGGCAAGCCGGAACATGTCATTAATTGCGGATTGGTTAAAAACGTGTTTGGCATGGAATGTGAAGTGACGATAGACCCATTATTCGGCACACCGCTATGCATCCCATATGGTAAAGGGCGATGTATTTTAAAGGGGCAAGGACTTCAGGGATGATTAAATTAACAGGAGAACAGGCAGAAGCTCTCGGGCAATTCAGGCTTGCCCGGAATTCAGGGGAAAGCTCTCCTTTAACCATTAAAGTGGAAAATTTGCTGGATTCATCTCAAACGAGTGCGTATCTGAAAGAAGTGAAGAACCATTTAGGAGCACCTGATAACAAAACGGCAGCTTCTATTTTAATCAAAAGGTATGCCTTTCTGCCTGTCATTTACTTGTATTGCATGACGTCCTGGAACGTGAAATTGGATATCAGGCATGAAAATATAACATTTGTCAGTCAGGAAAGAGACGGTCTGTGGCTTCCGGTTTTTCGTTTTGACAGCCTTCAGGGTCAAGGCGCCGGGACAGATAGGGATCAATGGAGAGAGGATGCAGTGAGAACTCTTTTTAATGGCCATATCTTTCCGGTAATCAATAGAATAGCTGGCGAAGCAAAAGTCTCTAAACTTATTCTTTGGGAGAATATAGCGATTTATCTGTTCTGGCTTTACGAAAAGATTTTACCCTTGGAAACACATTCGGAAAGAGCGGCTGAAGATTATCGGTTTATCCTGGAGGAAGCTCCAGGCAATTTATTCGGCGATGAAAATACCAATCCCTTAAAGAAATTTGACAACAGGAAAATATTGAGTGAAAACACCGGGGAAATGGTGCGGCCCAGAAAAACATGCTGCTACTCCTACTTGACCAGCAGCGGTAAACGATGCGGGACTTGTCCACTTTCCTGCACCAGTAAAAGGAGGATTCCTGATGAATGATCGTTTGAAGGAACAGCTGGATGGCCTGCTTGAAAAATATACCGAACTCCTAATCGGCGAGGCCACTCCGGAGTTAAAAGAAAAGGTTGAAGCTTGGGCACTGTATTCTTTTATTGCGAAATCCATGCCGCCTTTAGCCAAGCACTGGAATGATACATATCCTGATGCGAAAGATGAAATGAAAACACTGATAGCTGAAATTAAAACATTGAATGAAGAGATGAGAAGCAAAAAACAGTAAAGATATTTTATATTTAAAACAACCGCTGCCATTAAAAGCAGCGGTTGTTTAGCATATTGCAAATTCGATATTTGTCTAGCTCCAGCGCCTACCCCCTCGAGGTCACAAGCTTGTCTTGTTGCGGCTCCTAGGGACTCGGGGTCATAAGCCGTTTCCTTTCAGAAGGAAGAACGCCTTCTTACAGGAACCGTCTTATGCCTGTCGTCCCTGGACAGTCGCCTCCACATTTCGGGCAATCCTCCCAAAAAGGCAAAGAACGCCTTTCCGTGAGGCTCGTCTTGTGCTTGAGGGCCGCAGGATGCGGGTCATGCAGACGTTGCCACAGGACGTGGCGTTCTTAGTCTGCGTTCCTTCGTGGACAAGGCGCTTCCGCTTTTCCTATTGCATCTGGCCATTGCCATATGGCAATTGATTCGTATAGCCCTGGAACTGCTGATAAGATTGCTGGAGCTTTTGCTGATCTGCAGCTTCAACCTTATACCAGCCTTTTTTGAACATTAGATTGTAAAATTCTCTCTGCTGGTTTTGGGTTTCATTGAATGCTGCAAGAATATCCTGATAGAGGTTCTGGTGGCTTGCCTCATTTAAGGCAACTGAATAGGCATCTGTCATATATTTTTCAGTAGACAGAATATCATTTGTAAAATCCCGCTCATTCATTTGCGGTGTTTTATTTACCTGTGTTTCGGAATTTTGAATCGTATTGGGATTCTGGTTCTGGTTCATTTTCAATGCTCCTTCCTATTGCATTCCCATAAAGTTTTGCTGACTTTGCTGGTTTAAATGAACAAGCAGCTGTTCATAGTGACGCTGATGCATTTGACCGCACTGCTCGAAATGTGTTTTTAGCTCCTGGTCCTGGCATTGCTGCGCGTAAAAATGCGCTTTTTTGCAGGCCAGAAGATTCCATGAAAGCATGTCTGTTAAGTAAAGGGCATCTTTAGTGGAAATGACAGCAGGAGGCTGCTGCATAATGCCCTGCTGATTCTGCATGTTCATATTTTGCTGCTGCATAATTTGTTCCTCCAATTCTAATAGCGTTATTCGAACATATCTTGCCTCTGAAAAACGTTTGCTATTCTGCGGCAGATGATTTACCTATCTGCATAATGCATACTATAAAAAGGCCGAAGGCAGCCTGTTTTCAAAAAAAACGGCTCATTGCTTATATTGATTATTTTGGCTATTTCTTTTCTTAGGTCCTTCCCTCTCAACAGTCGGGCCTGCATCTCCCTGGACACTAGCAGCGCTGACTCCTGCCTTAGAAGGATCTTTTTTCATTTTTCCCACTTCTTTCACCTCCGCTCACGAACTAAGAATGTTTCCTTTTTAGAGTGTCCAAAACACTTATTTCAAATTGCACAAAAAAATTACAGCTGAGGCAGTATGAAATTTCAAAACATTTTTAAATTTCCGCTTAAAATCATTGCGTAAATTTTGCAAATATTTTATAGTTATAATTAACAGAACTCATTCAGAAGAGAAGCATATTTTTTTTGAAAATAAAATGAATGAGTATTCATTCAAAAAAGCAAAAGGGGGAAACAAAGTTGATCCAACAAATAAAAAAGGCGGCAGTTTTAGGCTCAGGAGTCATGGGATCGGGGATCGCAGCCCATCTGGCCAATATCGGAATTCCAACACTTTTACTGGATATCGCGCCTCGCGAATTAACGGATGCCGAAAAGGCGAAGGGGCTTACCCTTGAAAATAAAGCAGTCCGCAATCGAATCAGTGAAGGGAACCGACAAAAGCTGTTAAAACAAAAGCCCGCCCCATTAACTTCTAAAAAGAATATGGCTTTGATTGAGGCAGGAAACTTTGAAGATGACATGGAGCGTCTGAAGGATGTCGATTGGATTATTGAAGTTGTTGTGGAAAACCTCAGCATCAAGAAACAGGTTTTTGAAAAAGTAGACCGGCATCGTAAGCCAGGGAGCATTGTCAGCTCCAATACGTCAGGGATATCTGTTGAAGCAATGTCAGAAGGGCGCTCGGAAGATTTTCAAAAACACTTCCTTGGGACACATTTCTTTAATCCTCCCCGCTACTTAAAGCTGCTTGAAGTTATTCCTACTAAAAAAACTTCTTCTGAAGTGCTGTCATTTATGAAGCAGTTTGGCGAAGATGTACTGGGAAAAGGTGTAGTTGAAGCAAAAGATACACCAAACTTTATTGCCAACCGGATCGGCACGTATGGCCTGCTGGTTACAGTGCAGGAGATGCTTAAGGGCGGATACAGTGTAGGCGAAGTGGATTCCATAACAGGTCCGCTGATTGGCCGTCCGAAAAGTGCTACCTTCAGAACACTTGATGTAGTAGGGCTTGATACATTTATACACGTGGCAAACAATGTTTATGACCAGGTGGACGGGAAAGAAAAGGCTGTTTTTGAAGTTCCTGACTTCATGAAGGTGATGCAGGAAAAAGGCTGGCTCGGAAGCAAAACAGGTCAAGGGTTTTTCCTAAAAAAAGGCAAAGAGATTCTGGAGCTGAATCCGGAAACTTTGGAATATGGCCCGCGCCAAAAGCTTAAGACAGCTTCGACTGAACTGGCCAAACAGGCAAAAGGCACTGCGGGAAAATTGAAAGCGCTTGTATATTCAGATGATCGCTCCGGCCAATTATTGTGGAACATACTCAGCCCGGCTCTTCTCTATTCAGCACAGCTTCACGGCGAAATAGCTGATGATGTGACAGCGATAGACCGTGCGATGAAATGGGGCTTTGGCTGGGAATTGGGTCCGTTTGAAACCTGGGATGCCATTGGAGTAGAGAAATCGGTTCGAAAAATGGAGGAAGCAGGCGAAGAAGTGCCGGCATGGGTAAAAGAGATGCTGGAAAAAGGCATTAATTCCTTCTACAAAGAAGATGAGGGACAGAAATATTTTTATCATAATGGCGAGTACAGATTAATCGAGGAAAACCCTAAAGTAATCAATTTAAAACAGCTTAAGAAGCAAAAAGGTGTTATCAAAAAGAATACCGGTGCAAGCCTTGTTGATATAGGCGATGGGGTTGCATTGCTTGAGTTCCATTCGCAAAGCAATGCTATTGGATTGGATATTATCCAGATGATCAACTTTGCGGTAGATGAAGTGGAGAAGAACTACAAAGGCCTTGTAATCGGGAATCAGGGCAAGAACTTCTGTGTAGGTGCCAACCTTGGAATGATTCTTATGGAAGCGCAGGATGACAATATTTATGAACTGGATATGGTTGTCCGCCACTTCCAGAATGCCATGATGAAAATTAAGTACAGCGCGAAGCCGGTTGTTGCCGCTCCATTTGGCATGACACTTGGCGGCGGGGCTGAGGTATGTCTGCCTGCTGCACATATTCAGGCATCAAGCGAAACATATATGGGGCTCGTTGAAGTGGGTGTCGGCCTGATCCCGGGAGGAAGCGGAAACAAGGAGCTTTATTTGAAGCATCTTGAAAATATGCCAAATGGTGTGGAATTTGACCTTCAAAAGGTTGCGAATAAAGTGTTTGAATCGATTGCAATGGCAAAGGTTTCAACATCTGGCGAGGAAGCAAGAGACAATAACTTCCTGAACCTGGCAGATGGCATAAGTGTGAATGGGGATCATCTCCTTTATGATGCAAAGCAGGCTGTTCTTGCCCTGCATGAGAAAGGCTATAAGCCTCCTGTCCGCAAAAAGGTGCCTGTTGTCGGTGAAACAGGTTATGCAACCCTTCTGCTTGGAGCACAGGCAATGCTTTACTCCGGCTATATCTCAGAGCATGATTTGAAAATTGCCAAAAAGCTTGCCTATGTAATTGCAGGCGGAAAAGTGCCATACGGAACAGAAGTTGATGAGCAATACTTGCTTGACTTGGAGCGCGAAGCATTCCTTAGCCTTGTTGCGGAACCAAAATCACAGCAGCGCATGCAGCACATGCTTTTAAAAGGGAAACCATTGCGCAATTAAGTGATAGAGTGGGACATTAATAGAAAGAGAGGGAACATGATGAGAGAAGCGGTTATAGTTTCAGGTGCCAGGACACCGGTCGGAAAAGCCAAAAAAGGTACGCTTGCAAATGTCAGGCCGGATGACTTAGGAGCGCTCGCAGTAAAAGAAACCCTAAAGCGTGCAGGGAATTATGAAGGAAATATCGATGATTTAATTATCGGATGTTCGATGCCTGAAGCAGAACAGGGGCTGAACATGGCCAGGAATATCGGTGCCCTTGCCGGACTTTCACACGAAGTTCCGGGGATAACGATCAATCGCTATTGTTCTTCAGGCCTGCAGGCTATTGCCTATGCAGCTGAAAAAATCATGATTGGCCATGCAGATACAATTATCGCCGGCGGAGCAGAATCTATGAGCCTGGTGCCAATGATGGGGCATGTAGTCCGCCCGAACGCCAAACTGGCGGAAACAGCTCCTCAATATTATATGGGTATGGGACATACAGCTGAAGAGGTTGCAAAAAAGTATGGCATTACACGTGAAGACCAGGATGCATTTGCTGTCAGAAGTCATCAGAAGGCTGCTAAGGCAATCCAGGAAGGAAAATTTGCAGATGAAATTGTACCTGTAGACGTAACGTTCAGATCTGTTGGAAAAGACAATAAGCTTACAGAAAAAACAATCCAATTTAGCCAGGATGAAGGTGTTCGTGCAGATTCCACGATTGAATCACTTGGAAAACTGCGTCCCGCATTCTCGGTAACCGGAAGTGTCACAGCCGGAAATTCATCGCAGACAAGTGATGGAGCAGCAGCCGTAATGGTTATGGACCGGGAAAAGGCAGAATCATCCGGTTTGAAGCCAATGGCTAAATTCAGAAGCTTTGCCGTAGGCGGTGTTCCTCCTGAGATCATGGGTGTCGGCCCGGTTGTGGCCATTCCCAAAGCATTAAAGCTTGCAGGGCTGGAGCTTTCGGATATTGGTTTATTTGAATTGAATGAAGCTTTTGCATCCCAATCCATTCAAATTATCCGTGAGCTGGGATTGGATGAAGAGAAGGTAAATGTTAACGGAGGCGCTATTGCACTCGGGCACCCGCTGGGCTGTTCCGGAGCCAAGCTCACTCTGTCTCTAATTCATGAAATGAAACGCCGCAATCAGCAATTCGGAGTTGTAACAATGTGCATCGGAGGCGGCATGGGCGCAGCCGGAGTATTTGAACTTTTATAAGATGAATCAAAAATTGGAGAGAAGCCACAGGCTTTTCTCCGCAAAAACAGAATGGGGGAAAGTAAATGTCAAATCAAACTGAAAATCTTATCAAAGGCGGAAGCTTTTTAATCGAAGATGTTTCCTATGACCGGGTTTTTACACCTGAGGACTATACAGATGAGCAGGTTATGATTGCTAAGACGACTGAAGATTATGTAGTGAATGAAGTTGTACCGCAAATTGAACATCTTGAAAACCATGAATTTGACCGTTCGGTAAAACTATTGAAGCAAGCTGGGGATCTTGGCCTATTAGGCGCAGATGTTCCAGAAGAATACGGCGGACTTGCTTTAGATAAAGTAAGCTCAGCACTTATTGCAGAGAAAATGGCGCGTGCAGGCGGATTTTCCATCTCTCACGGCGCACATGTCGGCATCGGTTCCCTTCCGATTGTTCTATTCGGTAATGAAGAGCAAAAGCAAAAATACCTTCCTCAACTTGCTACAGGCGAAAAGCTTGCCGCTTATGCATTGACAGAGCCAAGCTCAGGTTCTGACGCTCTTGGAGCAAAAACAACCGCCAAGCTAAATGCTGAGGGCACACACTATGTATTGAATGGTGAGAAGCAATGGATTACAAATGCAGGCTTTGCAGATGTTTTCGTTGTATACGCAAAAATTGACGGTGAACACTTTTCTGCATTCATCGTTGAAAGAGAGTTTCCTGGTGTATCTGTAGGGGCTGAAGAAAAGAAAATGGGTATCAAGAGCTCTTCTACCCGTACATTAATTCTAGAAGATGCCCAGGTGCCAAAGGAAAACCTGCTGGGTGAATTCGGCAAGGGCCATGTGATTGCTTTTAATATCTTAAATATTGGCCGTTATAAGTTGGGTGTAGGAGCAGTTGGGGGAGCGAAGCGTGCATTCGAACTGGCTGTTCAGTATGCGAACCAGCGCCAGCAGTTTAAAACACCTATCTCTCAATTTAACTTGACTAAAGAAAAACTGGGCACTATGGCTTCGAAAATTTATGCAGCGGAAAGTGCAGTGTATCGTACAGTAGGTTTGTTCGAGGACCGTATGAGCAAACTTACAGATGAAGAAATAAAAGGTGGCAAGGAAGTCGCAAAGTCAATTGCTGAATATGCCATTGAGTGCTCCATGAATAAATTCTTCAATACGGAAGTCCTCGACTACGTAGTAGATGAAGGTGTTCAGATCCACGGGGGCTATGGTTTCATGGCTGAGTATGAGATTGAAAGAGCTTACCGTGATTCACGCATTAACCGTATTTTCGAAGGAACAAACGAAATCAACCGTCTATTAGTGCCAGGCACGTACCTCCGCAAAGCTCTAAAAGGAGAGCTTCCGTTATTCCAGAAAGCCCAGGCGCTGCAGGAAGAGCTCATGATGATGATGCCTGAAGAGCCTGGTGACGAGCCGCTTGCGCAGGAAAAATATCTGGTTAAGAACGCGAAGAAAATCGGACTGCTTGCTGCTGGTCTGGCAGCACAAAAGTATGGAAAGGCTCTTGATAAAGAACAGGAAGTACTCGTAAACATTGCGGATATTATTTCGAATGCTTATGCAATGGAATCTGTTGTTCTTCGTTCTGAAAAGGCTATTGAAAAAGCTGGCCTTGAAAAGAGCAAACAAAAGCTTCTGTACACTCAAATCTTCTGCCAGGAGGCATTTAACGAAATTGAGCAGGATGCAAAGGAAACACTTGTGGCAGTAGAAAACGGCGATTCACTGCGCATGATGATGTCTGCACTGCGCAAATTCACACGCCACACACCAGTCAACGTGATTACAAAGAAGCGTGAAGCATCGGAAAAACTGATCGACGCTGAACGTTTTACAGTTTAAACTGACTTAGCTCCCTTCCGATGAAGGGGGCTTTATTTTTGTAAAAATATCCTTTCAAAAACTTTTTCCGGCATGCAGGAACAAATAGAAAAATGTCGAATATTAAATTGGTGATCAAGGTTATGCTTTGTCACCCTTTTATGTTACTATTCAATTAAAAGGCAGCAATGTTGGATAAGCTTGAATTTGCTAAAATGGGTGGTGAAAAAATGGCGTTGACTTTTTATTGGTATCCTAAATGCGGGACATGCCGTAAGGCCAAGAAATGGCTTGACGAACATAATCTGTCCTATGAAGAAATACATATAACAGAGAATCCGCCTTCCCGAAGCGAACTTGAAGCGCTTTATAAAAAGAGCGGTTTGGAACTAAAGAAGTTCTTTAATACGAGTGGCCAAAAATATCGGGAGCTCGGTTTGAAGGACAAAGTAAAAACCTCTTCAGATGAAGAACTGCTCGACATTTTGGCAACAGACGGCATGCTGATCAAGCGACCGCTGCTGACAGATGGAGAGAAAGTAACAGTTGGCTTCAAAGAAGAGGAATATGAAAAGACATGGCTTTCCTAATAGCTGGATGCCATCATTAACCATGAGATCGATTTACTGATCATAAATTGAAATATTAATATGGAGGGATACATAATGAGCACACCAAAAGAATTACGTTATTCAGAAGAGCATGAGTGGGTAAAAACAGAAGATGGGAAAGTCCGCATTGGGATTACGCATTTCGCGCAATCAGAACTTGGTGACATCGTATTCGTTGAGCTTCCAGAAGTTGGCGATGAGCTAAGTGCCAACGAACCATTCGGAAGCGTAGAATCTGTAAAAACAGTTTCTGAACTTTATGCGCCTCTAAGCGGTAAAGTGGTAGAAGTAAATGAAGACCTTAACGACAACCCTGAGTTCGTAAACGAATCTCCATATGAAAAAGCATGGATGGTTGTGGTGGAACCTTCAGATTTGAGCGAAGTAGAAAGCCTGATGACTGCTGAGCAATATGAAGAAATGACAAACGAAGACTAATTTGAAAGCCGGTTCACTTCCGAACCGGTTTTTTGCGTCTTTTAGGGTATATCATGTCCAGCTGCTTCTGCATTTTGTTCTTACCTTTATTTGCTATTTTTCTTTTACAGAGACATGGCAAAACTATGGGTACCCAGATGCATGAAAGGAATGATTACCCATGACATTGAAGCAGCAGAAAATCGATATAACTGACCGGGTCGTCGGCAAACTTAACAATAATGGGATAGATCTTTATCTTGAAAACGAAAAAATTGGACAAATCAGCCTTCCGGAAGGATCTTCTTTCAACTTGTCCCATCATTTTGAAACCGAACACCAAAAAATATACCAGAATGTCTCCGTCCCGGATCAAGCGCAAGCGCGCTACACAGACTGTGACGAAGGCGGCTGGTGCTGACTACTGTAAACAGCGGAATGACTTCCGCTGTTTATTTAATAGGCTAAAGCAATGTGAGCGGGCATACAATGAAATAGGTCTTTTTAAAATAAATATTTTTCTTCAAAAACATTTCCTTTCCTACCGGGCAAGGAATATATAAATCAGCACAGCCCTAACCTCCAAAATGGGCAGGAGATTCACACCATAAACGAGAATAATGAATATATTAAGATAAAAACCAATGCATGACTGGCTTTTAGCTTTAACGAACAGTTTCAAAATAACTCCTTTCAGGTGATGACGATGAACGATGGAATTCCGGAAAAAGTGATTATTGTCGAGGGAAAGTCAGATAAAACAAAGGTTAAAAGCATTATAAGAGAGCATGTTGAAATTATCTGCACAAATGGAACAATAAGCATTACCAAACTGGATGAATTAATTGACACACTGTTTGATAAGGATGTATATATATTGGTAGATGCAGATTCAGCAGGTGAAAAGCTGAGAAAACAATTCAAAAGGGAATTTCCAGAGGCAGAGCATCTATACATCGATAGAATGTACAGAGAAGTAGCAACAGCACCGGAACACCATTTGGCAACAGTGCTGCTAGGGGCTAACATTGACGTTTATACACAATATCTGGACAGATAAAGTAAGGATGATAAAATGCAGGAATGGTCGCAGCAGGACATTGAGGAAGCGAATAGCGGAGAAGAAACGATTCTTCTCTATTTGTATACGCCTATGTGCGGAACCTGTCAGATGGCAGGAAAGATGCTGGCAGTTACAGAACAATTGCTGCCAGATCAAAAAATGGGGAAAGCGGACTTAAATTATATGCCGCAATTGGCTGAAAAGTGGGGAGTGGAAAGCGTACCATGCCTCCTCATCTTCAGAAAAGGAACTTTACATGAAAAATTATATGCCTTCCGATCCGTACCCTATTTATTGGATAAAATCAGAAGCATCGATTAGCAAAAACCAGGAGCGAAGCAGCCTGGTTTTTTGCATGTTTGAAAACGCCTTTTCACTATTCGATATATATTTACAAATCCATTCCGAAAGAGTATGATACTTAGGGAATCGAAATAAAAATCATACAGTGCAGGAAGGGATCCGCATGGCATTTTACAGGGAGTGGGCTGGTCAGTTTAAAGGCTATAACCGCAACATAAAATTGGCTTTTATGGCGAATATTCTTACACAAATTGGTTTTGGGATATTCATGGTCATCTATAATTTCTACATAAGAGAGCTCGGCTACTCAGAAAGTGTTAATGGACAAATCATATCCATGACTGCTCTTGCGACAGCACTGATTCTTGTGCCGGCAGGGATCGCCAGCGACCGAATTGGCAGAAAAAAAGCGATGATGTTTGGTGCAGTTGCAACAGGTGCAGTTATGCTTTTCAGAAGTTTAGTTGACATGCAGGAACTCCTGATTATTTTTGCATTTTTGACCGGGCTGACAACAGCCTTTCTTCAGGTATCCGGCATACCATGGCTGGCTGAAAATTCAAAGGCCGACCAAAGGGTTCATTTATTCAGTATTCATTTTGCTATAATGACGGGCGCAAATGTGATCGGGAACTTAAGCGGTGGCATCTTAACGGATGTATTTTCTTTGTTTACGGATCAGCTCACCAGCATTCGCATTACCCTTCTGATTGGAAGTGTGTTTTTCATAGCCGGCTTATTTCCAATTTTGCGTTTCGCAGAGGTTTCGAAAGATCAACACGATGCAAAGAGCATAAAAGGCTGGTCATTCAAGAATCTCTCAGCTAAAAATGATGGTGTGAAAATTATCGCGATGTTTGCTTTTGCTCAGCTTCTGATTGGAATTGGCGCAGGACTTGTTATTCCGTATCTGAATCTGTACTTCGCTGACCGCTTTGAAGCCTCCAATTCAGCTATTGGCATGATTATTTCATTAGGGCAGGCTGCCACGGCCTTTGCCATGATTATCGGACCGGTTGTGGTAAGAAAAGTGGGAGAGGTTAAAGCCGTTGTGATCCTGCAGCTCATGTCACTTCCTTTCCTGCTTTTAACCGCTTATACTGAAAACCTTTGGCTGGCTGCCATCGGCTTTTTGTTCCGGCAGGCGTTGATGAATGCGGGAAATCCTATACAAATGTCATTGATGATGTCAAAGGTAAATGATTCGATGAAAGGACTGGCAAACTCAGTCAATCAGATGGTGTTCAATCTGGGCTGGGCTGTAATGGGCCCGGTTTCAACAGGAATCGTCATGAGATATGGAGATTATTGGGGGTATGCACTCGTATTCACCATTACAGCTTCTTTATACTTGATTGGCTCTCTCTACTTTTTCTTTGTATTCAGAGGCTATAAAAAGACAAAAACTGCAGCCGCCTCTGTGAAAATAGTATGATCTGACATATTTCTCGGGAAATGAAAAGGCAATGCCAATTAAACAGGCATTGCCTTTCAGGTTTTGTCGAATGAAAAAATGAAATTTTGACGGAAACCACTTACAGAAATAAGTTGCTGCTCGAGTCTTTTTTCTGTTTAGGGAAAATTTCACTGCACAATACTTGACCGCTTTTTTAATAGTATGATAATATCATTTTAATATTAATTAACTGAATATTCTTATCAAGAGAGGCGGAGGGACTGGCCCAGCGAAGCCCGGCAACCGGTAAAGTACACGGTGCTAAATCCAGCAGAGCAGAATGCTCTGGAAGATAAGAAGAGTCGATACAGCCCTCTTCTTATGAAGAGGGTTTTTCAGCTTTTCGAAATGAAATACAATCTTTTTTATAGAGGAGAGATAGCGATGACGGACAAACAGAAAAATTACCGTTTTGAAACAATTGGAGTACATGGGGGGCTGAAGCCTGACCCTGTAACTGGCGCGAGAGCGGTTCCGATTTATCAGAATAATGCTTATCAGTTCAAGAATACAGATCACGCTGCAGATCTCTTTGCCCTGAAAGAGCCGGGATATATCTATAGCAGGATACATAATCCCACTGTCAGTGTATTTGAGGAAAGAGTGGCCCTGCTTGAAGGAGGAGTGGGTGCGCTGGCTCTTGCCAGCGGCCAGTCTGCTATTACACTTGCCATTTTAAATATCGCCGAAGCTGGTGATGAAATTGTTGCCGCATCCAATTTATATGGGGGTACTTATAATTTATTTGCAGTTACACTTCCCAAGTATGGAATAAAGGTGAAACTGGTCGATCCAAAGGATCCGGAAAACTTCCGGAGTGCCATTACAGATAAAACAAAGGCTGTCTTCGCCGAAACGATTGGAAACCCGAGCCTGAAAATCCTGGATATTGAAAAGGTTGCCGCAATTGCACACGAAAACGGTGTGCCGCTGATTGTGGATAACACTTTTGCTACACCGCATCTTTGCAGGCCTATAGAACACGGAGCTGACATTGTCATACACTCTGCGACAAAATGGCTGCTTGGTAATGGAACCACAATGGGGGGAGTTATAGTAGACGGCGGAAAATTCGACTGGAATTCTCCTAAGTTTCCAGGCTTTACAGAGCCTGATCCGAGCTACCATGATATTGTCTATAGCGAAGCAATTGGCGAAGCTGCTTATATTATCAAAGCACGGGTACAGCTGTTAAGAGACTTAGGGCCTGCAATGAGTGCGCAAAGTGCATTCCAGTTCACACTGGGTCTTGAAACTCTGCATGTGAGAATGAAGGAGCACGTTGCCAATACCAAAAAGGTAGTGGAATATCTGGATGCCCATCCGGCTGTTAATTGGGTGCTCTATCCAGGTCATGAAGGCCATCCGGACAAAGAATTGGCAGATAAATATTTGCCAAAAGGAGCCGGGGCAGTGGCTGTATTTGGAATTGCTGGCGGAAGAGAGGCTGGAGCCAAGCTGATCAATAGCCTGCAGCTATGGGCACATGTGGCAAATGTCGGGGACGCAAAGAGCCTGATTATTCACCCTGCAAGCACGACTCATCAGCAGCTGGATGAGGAAGGTTTAAAGGCTGCGGGAGTATCGGAGGATCTAATTCGGATTTCGATCGGCATCGAAAATGCAGAAGATTTAATTGAAGACCTGGAACAGGCGATAGAAGCAGCTGCAGGTCTCACATCACTTGCTGCAAAAGTGTGAAGGAAAATTTACCATTCGCTTTTTTCCGAAAGTTTGAAATTTCATCGTTGACACCTTTTTAATGGCTATGATACGATAGCAAACGTAATTATAAAACTGCTTAATTCATTTAAAGTATTAATTGAATATAGAACGTAACGCTCTTATCAAGAGAGGTGGAGGGAAGTGCCCTATGAAGCCCGGCAACCGTCAATTAGTTGAAATGGTGCCAATTCACTCAAAGCATAGCTTTGATAGATGAGAGAAAGGACTAAATCTCTTTATGCCTTTCTGCTCATTTGCAGAAAGGCATTTTTGCTTTTGCGCATGAAAGCCTATGAGGAGTAAAAGATAAGGGAATAAAAGCAGTCTATTAATTATTATCTGTATCTTTCGATAAAAGAGGTGACTATCACGTTGATTACTATAAAAGATGTACAGAAGATATTTTCTTCAAAAAAAGGCCAGGTTAAAGCAGTTGATGATGTAAACCTGGAGGTAAAAGAAGGAGAAATATTCGGTGTTATCGGATATAGCGGTGCAGGTAAAAGTACCTTAATCCGCATGCTGAATGGGCTGGAGCTTCCTACACATGGCAGTGTTACTGTGGCAGGCAATGAGGTTTCAAAGATAAAGGGAAGCAAGCTGAGAAAAGCTCGTCAGGAAATAAGCATGATTTTCCAGCATTTCAACCTGTTATGGTCAAGAACAGTTAGAGAAAATATAGCATTTCCGCTTGAAATCGCAGGTGTTTCCCGGCAGGAAAGGCTCAAAAGAGTTGATGAGCTCATTAAACTCGTCGGTCTGGAAGGAAGGGAAGATGCCTACCCTTCTCAGCTGAGCGGAGGTCAAAAGCAAAGGGTCGGAATTGCCAGAGCCCTTGCCAACAATCCAAAAGTGCTCCTTTGTGATGAAGCGACATCTGCCCTTGATCCGCAGACAACAGATTCCATTTTGGAGCTGCTCGTAGACATCAATGAACGGCTGGGCTTAACCATTGTTCTTATTACACATGAAATGCACGTGATCCGTAAAATCTGCCATCGGGTTGCTGTTATGGAAGGCGGCCGAATAGTTGAAATCGGACCTGTGTTGGACGTCTTTAAGAATCCAAAAGCTCTGATTACAAAACGGTTTGTACAGCAGGTGACAGAGCCTGAAGAAACGAAGGAAACAATTGATCATCTGGTCGATTTGTATCCAAAAGGGAAAGTAGTCCAATTAGGATTTGTCGGCGAATCAGCTGAACAGCCATTGATTACAAACCTGATCCGTCACTTCCAGGTAACAGTTAATATCCTTCAGGGAAAGATCTCCCAGACGCAGAATGGTTCCTACGGTACCTTATTCATCCATGTTGATGGAGAAGCAGAGGAAGTTGCAAAAGCGATCGAATATATCCATTCTCAGCAGGTGGGCGTGGAGGTGATTTCCAATGCTTAATGAATGGTTTCCAAATGTGAAATGGGACTCCATGTGGGAAGCTACTGTGGAAACTCTCTATATGACAACTATTTCTGTTATTGCAACCTTTATTTTAGGAGCCATTTTGGGGCTGCTGCTCTTTTTGACCTCAAAGGGGAATATCTGGGAAAATGCAGCGATCAATAAAATTATCTCAGCGTTCGTCAATATATTCCGTTCGATTCCATTTATCATTCTGATTGTGTTATTAATCCCATTTACTAAGTTTCTGCTTGGAACAATGATTGGGGAGGATGCAGCACTGCCTGCATTAATTATTGGTGCTGCCCCGTTTTATGCCCGAATGGTGGAAATCGGCTTGAGGGAAATTGACAAAGGGGTAATTGAAGCTGCCAAGTCAATGGGTGCAAAAACAAGCACGATCATCTGGAAGGTTCTGCTTCCGGAATCAATGCCCGCCCTTGTTTCGGGAATTACCGTGACAGCTATCGCGCTGGTTGGCTACACGGCAATGGCTGGTGTAATCGGTGCCGGGGGGCTTGGAAATCTGGCTTATCTGGAAGGATTCCAGCGGAGCCGAAGTGATGTGACGCTTATGGCGACCGTTATTATTTTAGTCATCGTGTTTATTATCCAGTTTATTGGAGATATCATTACAACAAAATTAGACAAACGATAAGGAGAGATTGACATGAAAAAATGGTTATCACTTGCTCTTGCGCTGGCAGTTGCACTTGTGCTTGCAGCTTGCGGCACTTCAGAAGAGGGCGGCAATGCCGGTGAAGGCGGAGATAGTAAAGAAAGCAAAAAGATTACAGTGGGGGCTTCCAATGTCCCTCACGCTGAAATTCTTGACGAAGCAAAGCCATTACTTGAAGAAAAAGGCTTTGAACTTGATGTTGTACCATTCCAGGATTATGTATTGCCAAACCAGGCTCTAGAATCTAAAGAGCTTGATGCTAACTACTTCCAGCACATTCCTTATCTTGAGTCACAAAAGGCTGAGCATGGATATGAATTTACGAATGCAGGCGGAATTCATATTGAACCAATCGGTGTGTATTCCAAAAAGTACAAGAACCTTGAGGAACTTCCTAAGGGTGCAACAATCATTATGAGCAACTCAGTCGCAGACCATGGCCGCATCCTTTCCATGCTTGAAGCTGAGGGACTTATCACTTTAAATGAAGATGTAGAAAAAACCGAAGCAACAATGGAGGATATCAAAGAAAATCCGAAAAAATTAAAGTTTGATACTGAATATGAAGCATCACTTCTTCCTCAAATCTACAATAATGGAGAAGGAGATGCAGTCCTGATTAACTCCAACTATGCAATCGATGCAGGATTAAATCCTCTTAAAGATTCAATTGCCATCGAAGATAAAGATTCACCATATGTAAATGTAATTGCAGTACGCACAGGTGATGAAGAAAAAGAAGGAATTAAAGCTCTTGTTGAAGTGCTTCGTTCAAAGGAAATCCAGGATTTCATTCTTGAGAAATATGAAGGTGCCGTTGTGCCGGTATCTGAGTAAAGAAGAAATGCAGGCGTTCACAGCGCCTGTTTTTTTTGTGGATCAACAGCCCCGCTTCCCGTATAGATTGAAAAGCAATCAAACATACTAACCTAGATACTATTTGAAATGGAGTGGAGATCGATGGAACATTATCATGAACCTTCAAACTCAATAGAAGAAGCCCTGCATGATTATAAAGTCGGATTAGGTGTTTTTACTGAAAAAATGCCGGATTTGGCAAAGCATTATAATGCTTTTACAGAAGCCTGCTTTAAAGAAGGAGTTTTATCCCAAAAAGAGAAGCAGCTGATCGCGCTCGGAATCAGTTTATATTCTCAGGATGAATACTGTATTATTTACCACACGAAAGGCTGCATTGATCAAGGGGCGTCTGAAGAAGAGATTCTTGAGGCAGTAGGAGTAACAGCAGCTTTTGGTGGCGGAGCGGCCATGAGCCAGGCGGTTACGCTCGTCCAGGAGGCCATGACCGAATTGAATCAGCAAAATCACTGAAAATTTTCTCCTGCTTGATAGCAGGAGTTTTCTCTTGGAATGGTAATTTTTCAGAAAATTTATACAAACAACCATTAATCCAGAGCATTCGGCCAGTATTCTAAGGATAGGAAGTATGAAAGCGTTTCACCGGATCTCATTCCTTATTTTGCTAATAAAATCAGGTTTTTTCCGCTTTGTGCAGGGTATAGTGTGAGTGTTAAGATTTTAGATGTAAAACAAATGCTGAAAAGCATAAAAACCGAAAGGATTGATTCATTATCAGTCAGTTACAGCTGAACTACACGAGTGAAATGGAAAAAGCTATGCAAGCTGCCCATGGAGTTGGATATGAAGTGTACAGCCGGAAACATGATATTCGAATGGAAGTTGAAAAAAGACGTGAAGAAGATTATCTTCAAAGCCAGCGCTTAGTTGCAGATCTTGAAAGAAAAATTCATTCCTAAGTTTTAGGTATATATAATAATGAAGTAAATAGTAACCAGTGCCAATGATGCACTGGTTTTCTTTTTGCAATACATGAAAATGCAGTACCGGGAAAAAATAGACAGGACATGCTGGTTTCCGGTAATTTCACTCTTTGATGACAAAGAATATATATGATAAAATCTATATCTACAGGCTTTCTAAACATTTTCGTTTGAAAAGTTTGTTAATGGTCTCAAAGAGTTGCTATGATATTTGATTTGTTATAAGATTGTAATGAGAATAAAATGAGAATAGAGATTTGCGGATGAAACCGATTTACAAATCTTCTTTTATTGACGGAGGTATATATTATGGCAGGATCAGTACTTACAATTAAAGACCTTCATGTTGCTATTGAGGGAAAAGAAATACTAAAAGGTGTAAACCTTGAGATTAAAGGCGGAGAAATTCACGCCATCATGGGGCCAAACGGTACAGGTAAATCTACTTTATCTTCTGCTATCATGGGCCATCCAAAATATGAAGTAACACAGGGAAGCATCACCTTAGATGGTAAAGATGTTCTTGAAATGGAAGTTGACGAGCGCGCACGTGCCGGCCTGTTCCTTGCAATGCAATATCCAAGTGAAATCAGCGGCGTAACAAATGCCGATTTTTTACGTTCTGCAATTAACAGCCGCCTTGAAGAAGGAAATGAAATTTCTCTTATGAAATTCATCCGCAAAATGGACAGCAAGATGGAATTCCTAGAAATGGACCTTGACATGGCTCAGCGTTATCTTAATGAAGGTTTCTCAGGCGGAGAAAAGAAGCGCAATGAAATTCTTCAATTAATGATGCTTGAACCTAAAATGGCTATCCTGGATGAAATCGATTCCGGTTTGGATATCGATGCATTGAAAGTTGTTTCAAAAGGAATCAACGAAATGCGCGGAGAAGAGTTCGGATGCTTAATTATCACCCACTACCAGCGCCTTCTTAACTACATCACACCTGACCATGTTCACGTGATGATGCAGGGCCGCGTTGTAAAATCAGGCGGACCGGAGCTTGCACAGCGCTTAGAAGCTGAAGGATATGACTGGATTAAGAAAGAATTGGGCATTGAAGACGAAACAGTTGGGCAAGAAGCGTAAGCGTTAGGGGGATCACTATGACAACGGAAATAAAACTACCATTTGATAAGGAATATGTTAGTTCCTTTTCAAAAGATATGGGCGAGCCGGCATGGCTGACAGAACTCCGTCTAAATGCGCTTGCAGACGCGGAAAGCCTGCCAATGCCAAAGCCTGATAAAACTAAAATTGATAAATGGAACTTCACACAGTTCGAAAAGCATATTGTCGGAAGCGAAGACTTTGCGTCTCTAAACGACCTTCCTGAGGATGTAAGAAATCTGATTGATACAGAAGCTGGAGATCAGAATTTATATATTCAGCGCAATAATAGACCAACGCATTTGACTGTATCTAAAGAACTGCAGGAAAAAGGTGTTATTTTCACAGACATCTTTACAGCGGCAAGAGAACACAGTGAGCTCCTTCAGAAATATTTTATGAAGGATGGCGTCAAAACGGACGAACACCGTTTAACATCTTTGCATGCGGCTCTTTTAAACGGCGGAGCGTTCTTGTACGTTCCGAAAAATGTGGAAATTTCAGCGCCGATTCAGGCTGTATATATCCATGATGATAAAGAGGCAAACCTGTTCAACCATGTATTGGTTGTTGCTGATGATAACAGCTCAGTTACTTACGTGGAAAACTATCTTTCTGTAGTTGAGGAAGCGAACGGCATCTTCAATATTGTTACAGAGGTCATTGCAGGTGCCAATGCACGAGTGCAGTATGGTGCGGTTGACACACTTGCTAAAGGAACTACAGCTTATGTGAACCGCCGCGGGGTTGCAGGCCGTGATGCCCGCATTGAATGGGCTCTTGGATTAATGAACGATGGCAATACAGTTTCAGACAATACAACTAACCTTGTTGGAGACGGTTCTTTCGGCGATACTAAGACAGTTGTTGTAGGACGCGGAGAACAGACTCAAAACTTTACAACGAAAGTAGTTCATTTCGGAAAGAATTCCGAAGGCTACATTTTAAAGCATGGGGTTATGAAAGACTCTGCTTCATCCATCTTTAATGGAATCGGCAAAATCGAGCATGGGGCTTCCAAGTCAAATGCCGAGCAGGAGTCACGCGTACTGATGCTAAGCGAAAAAGCGCGCGGGGATGCCAACCCGATTTTATTAATCGATGAAGATGATGTAACAGCAGGACACGCAGCTTCAGTTGGCCGTGTGGATCCATTGCAGCTATATTATCTAATGAGCCGCGGTGTTTCCCAAAAAGAGGCTGAACGCCTTGTTATTCACGGCTTCCTGGCGCCTGTTGTTAATGCTCTTCCAATCGAAGGCGTTAAAAAGCAGCTGACTGCCGTTATTGAAAGGAAAGTAAAATAATGAATGCCCGTGAGATTCGGCAAATGTTTCCCATCCTGGATCAGGAAGTCAATGGAAATCCTCTTGTTTATCTGGACAGTGCCGCTACTTCCCAAAAGCCTGTTCCGGTAATTGAGGCAATTGATAAATACTACCGGGAATATAATTCGAATGTTCATAGAGGCGTCCATACGCTGGGCACAAGAGCAACCGATGGCTATGAAGGCGCCAGGGAAAAGGTGCGTAAATTCATTAATGCAAAGTCTACTGAGGAAGTTATTTTTACAAGAGGAACAACAACTTCCATCAATACAGTTGCAGCAAGCTACGGACGCGCTAACCTGTCAGAAGGCGATGAAATTGTGATCTCCTATATGGAGCACCACAGCAATATCATTCCTTGGCAGCAGGTTGCGAAACAGACGGGTGCCACATTAAAGTACCTTCCCCTGCAGGAAGACGGAACTATCTCTCTTGAGGATGTCAGGACAACTGTGACGGCTGATACGAAGATTGTATCGATCATGCAGGTATCGAATGTACTGGGTGTTATGAATCCGATTAAGGAAATTGCAAAAGTCGCTCATGAAAATGGGGCAATCATGGTAGTGGATGGTGCTCAAAGCGCTCCACATATGAAAATTGATGTTCAGGATCTGGATTGTGATTTTCTTGCTTTTTCCGGCCATAAGATGTGCGGCCCTACCGGCATTGGTGTTCTGTACGGAAAGAAAAAGCTCCTTGAAAAAATGGAGCCGGTTGAATTTGGTGGCGAAATGATCGACTTTGTCGGCCTCTATGAATCGACATGGAAGGAGCTTCCGTGGAAATTCGAAGGAGGTACACCAATTATTGCAGGTGCCATTGGACTTGGTGCTGCAATTGATTTCCTTGAGCAGATTGGCCTGGACGAAATCGAGGCATACGAGCACAAGCTGGCCGCTTATGCTATGGAAAAAATGTCTGCTATAGACGGAATGACCATATATGGGCCGAAAGAAGCCTCGAAACGCGCAGGTCTCGTTACGTTTAATATAGATGATGTTCATCCACATGATGTGGCTACTGTATTGGATGCAGAAGGAATTGCAGTCCGCGCCGGCCATCATTGTGCACAGCCGCTGATGAAGTGGCTTAAGGTATCGGCAACTGCACGTGCAAGCTTCTATCTGTACAATACGGAAGAAGATATTGATAAGCTTGTTTCAGGGCTTGTCAAAACAAAGGAGTATTTCAGCGATGTCTTCTAAAAATTTAGATACCCTTTACCGCCAGGTTATAATGGATCATTATAAAAACCCTCGTAACAAAGGGGTACTTGAAGATGACAGCCTGACGATCAATATGAATAACCCTACTTGCGGGGACCGTATTCAATTGACGCTGAAGCTTGAGGACGGCAAAGTGGCTGATGCGAAATTTGAAGGCGAAGGATGTTCCATCTCCATGTCCTCAGCTTCCATGATGACCCAAGCCATCAAGGGTAAAAATATTGAAGAAGCCTTAAAGCTTTCCAAGGTTTTCTCAGACATGATGCTGGGAAAAGAATATGATGAAGATGAACTGGATCTTGGCGATATCGAAGCTCTTCAGGGAGTTTCCCAATTTCCTGCCCGAATCAAATGCGCCACTTTGGCATGGAAAGCAATGGAAAAAGGCGTTGGCACGGAGAAAGAAGAACAGGAATAAATCAATCAAACGTTTGATTAAAAACTTTTTCGTCTGCCTTGTGTGCTAAAAAAATATGAATTGATAGGGTGTGAACCCTTTCCTATATGAATGGAGGAATACGACGATGGCAAAAAAAATGCCTGAGATCGGCGATTATAAGTATGGTTTTGCCGATAAAGACGTTTCCATTTTCCGATCAAAACGCGGTTTGACAAAAGAAATTGTAGAAGAGATTTCAAAATTGAAGGAAGAGCCACAGTGGATGCTTGACTTCCGTTTAAAATCACTGGACCATTTCTATAAGATGCCTATGCCGCAATGGGGCGGAGATTTAGCGTCATTAAACTTTGATGAAATTACCTATTATGTAAAGCCTTCTGAAAAGACTGAGCGTTCCTGGGATGAGGTACCTGAAGAAATCAAACAGACGTTTGATAAATTAGGTATTCCGGAAGCAGAACAGAAGTATCTTGCAGGTGTTTCTGCACAGTATGAATCAGAGGTTGTTTACCATAATATGCAGGAAGACCTTGAAGCAAAAGGAATCGTATTCAAGGATACAGATTCCGCTCTTCGCGAAAATGAAGATCTTTTCCGTGAGCACTGGGCAAAGGTTATCCCTCCGACAGACAACAAGTTTTCTGCATTAAACTCAGCCGTTTGGTCTGGCGGATCGTTCATCTATGTCCCTAAAGGGGTTAAGGTTGATACGCCATTGCAGGCATATTTCCGCATTAACTCTGAGAATATGGGGCAATTTGAGCGTACATTAATCATTGTAGATGAAGGCGCACATGTACACTATGTAGAGGGCTGTACTGCACCTGTTTACACAACCAACTCACTTCATAGTGCGGTTGTTGAAATCATCATCAAAAAAGACGCATATTGCCGTTATACTACCATTCAGAACTGGGCAAACAACGTATTTAACCTGGTTACGAAGCGTGCGGTTTGTGAATCAAACGCAACAATGGAATGGATTGACGGAAACATCGGTTCAAAACTGACAATGAAATATCCGGCAGTTATTCTTAAAGGAGAAGGCGCACGCGGCATGACCCTTTCCATTGCAATAGCTGGTAAAGGGCAGCATCAGGATGCAGGTGCGAAAATGATTCACCTTGCACCAAACACTTCTTCAACAATTGTATCGAAATCGATTTCCAAGCAGGGCGGTAAAGTAACATACCGCGGAATCGTTCACTTCGGCCGTAAAGCGGAAGGTGCACGTGCCAATATCGAATGCGATACGCTAATCATGGATAACCAGTCAACTTCAGATACAATTCCTTACAATGAAATCCTGAATGACAACATCTCTCTGGAGCATGAAGCAAAGGTTTCAAAAGTATCAGAAGAACAGCTATTCTACCTTATGAGCCGTGGAGTTTCAGAGGAAGAAGCAACAGAAATGATCGTAATGGGCTTCATCGAGCCATTTACGAAAGAACTTCCAATGGAATACGCAGTAGAAATGAACCGTCTGATCAAGTTTGAAATGGAAGGTTCCATCGGTTAATAGATAATTTATTATAACCCGTTTACCTGCCATGGTAAGCGGGTTTTTAAATAGGGAATAGGCTATAGTAATTTTTGAAAAATTGATCATTAAATTGCTAAAGTAATGATATACCATTTTGATAAAAGCAAATTGGTTTTGATGAATTACGGCTTATATAATACTCAGGCCAAACGGAGGGGTTTCAATGATTATCATAGGCGTAACAGGCTGGGGCGATCATGACAGCCTTTATACAGGCGCCATTTCGCCAAGAGATAAATTAAAGGAGTACGCCGGCCATTTCCCGACCGTTGAGGTGGACTCTGCATTTTATGCTGTGCAGCCAAAACGCAACTCCGCGAGATGGGTAAAAGACACGCCAGATGGGTTTCAATTCATTGTAAAAGCCTATCAGGGCATGACGGGGCACCAGAGAGGCGAAATCCCATTTGAAAGCAAGGAAGAGATGTTTGAAGCGTTTAAAGATTCATTGGAGCCTTATATCGAATCCGGCAAACTGGCTATGGTGCTGTTTCAATTTCCGCCATGGTTTGACTGCCAAAAGGCCAATGTCGATTACCTTCGCTGGTGCAGGGAGCAGATGGGGAGATCCCCTGTGCCCTGGAGTTCAGGCATCAATCATGGTTTCGGCCGGAGTTTAGGGAAAGCACGCTAAGCTTTATGAAAGAGGAAGACTGGATTCACAGCATCTGTGACGAACCTCAAGCCGGTGAGGGTTCTATTCCAATGGTCCTGGAAACAACCAGTCCTGATAAGGTTCTTGTTCGGTTTCACGGCCGAAACTTTCACGGCTGGCAGAAAAGAATGCGGACAACTGGCGGGAGGTCCGCTATCTGTACCGCTATAATGAAAAAGAACTGGCAGAATGGGCAGAACATCTAAAAACGCTCGAGAAAAAATGTAAAAATGTATTCGTCGTCTTCAACAACAACTCCGGCGGTGACGCGGCAGACAATGCTAAACAAATGATCAAAATGCTCGATATCGAATATCAGCAGCTCGCTCCCAGACAGCTAGATTTATTTTAAACCGGGTGACAGGCACCTATACCACTTCAGCCAACTGGTATAGGTGCCTGTCACCGTTCACCCTTTTCCATGTCCGCACATATTGTGTAAGGGAAAAGGAAAGGAGTGGGTGCAGGTATGATTGATTTGAAGCCGATTGATATAGATGGCCACACTTTTTTGAGTGTTTCTGTGCAGCTGCCGAAGACCAATCTGCTGGTGGTAACAAATGATAAAGGGTATATCATGTGCGGAGCCCTGGATGTAGCTTTGCTGAATGAGAAGCTTAAGGACCGCAAAGTAATTGCCGGCAGGGCTGTCGGTGTAAAAACGATAGATCAGCTGTTAAATGCCCCGCTTGAATCTGTCACTTATGAGGCCGAGGAGCTGGGAATTGTTAAAGGAACGATCGGAAAAGAAGCACTTCTCAAAATGATCTAAAGGCATGCCTGGATAGGGCTGTCTTTTTTTAATTCATGATACAGCTCAGCACTTAATTTCCTCATTCACAAGTAAAACCAGTTTATCCGCAGATAAATCTTTCTATCCGGAAATATATTATAAAGTCACTCTCAAACCGGGAATTTTGTCGTATAATGTAAATAAAACCAAATAATTCCCGAAATATAAAGTAGCACCGAAAAAAGGATATGGGAGATACATATGAGATTAGCAGCAACCAATACAATTGAGACTGGCAGTGTTTTGGCCAAAGCTATATATAATGACAAGGGTCAGGTCCTTTTGCATGAAGGTGTGGAGCTGGCTGATAAATTAATACATAAACTGCAGGAAATGGGTATTACCTATGTGTATATCAAAGATTTGCGCACTGAGGATATCCAATATAGGGACCCTCTGACTCCTAAAATGCGCAAGCAGGCTATTAAAACCATAGAAACCGTTCTGAAGGAAGTAGAAGCAAATAAAGAGTTGTCCGCCTCACTGGTAATTGAGAATGCCTCAAAGCGTCTCTCAGGGCTGATACGTCAGCTGATCAGTGAAATAAGGGGAAATAAAGAGCTTCTTACGATTCTGTCAGATGTTTATACATATGATCACTATATTTTCACACACTCCCTGAATGTGACTCTTTATTCACTGGCAATCGGAATGAAGCGTCAGCTCCTGCCAAAGGAACTGGAAATTCTGGGGCTTGGTGCTATTCTTCATGATGTAGGAAAGATGAAGGTGCCTGCAGATATTCTTTTGAAACCGGGTAAATTGACAGCAGAAGAATTTGAATCAATTAAGAAGCATCCGGAAGATGGATTTAATATATTAAGAAAAGTAGAGACGATTCCTCTCCTTGTTGCGCATTGTGCCTTTCAGCATCATGAGAGATTAAATGGTTCAGGCTATCCGCGCGGCCTCCAGGGGAGCGAGATTCATGATTTCGGCAAAATAATTGCGATTGCGGATGTATTTGATGCAGTAACATCCAACCGCATTTACAGGCAGGCCATGCTCCCTCACGAAGGGTTGGAAGTTCTGTATGCAGGGGCCGGGAAATTATTTGATAAGAAAGTCATTGAAGTTTTCCGAAAAGCAGTAGCCGTGTATCCAGTTGGTGTTACGGTCGAGCTGAATGATGGAAGAAAAGGTGTTGTGTGCCGGCAGAACGCGGGTCTCAGCGACAGGCCTGTCATTCGGATACTTGAAGAAAAGGGCAGGTATGTGGAGCCCTATGAAGCAGATTTAGGGCTTGAATTGAATGCTGTTATTACAGGCTGCGATACGACTTTAGTACAGCAATAAAGTTTCTATCCCCCGCTGATTATTAAAGTGGAGTCTTACTGCCCGTAAGACTGCGATAAACTATTTTGGATTTTTGAGCCTAGTTCCCCCCTTTACAGCATACATATAGCTTGTAAAGGGGGGATTTGTTTTGGCAAAATTTCGCGGCCGGCTGCCCCGGAAAGGACCTCTTCCATTTCGTTATGTATTTCTTTTGACCTTTGTATTTTTCGTTATCTCAACAGCTGCCGGCCTCTGGATTATCAACGAAGGGCTTAAACCGACACTCATGAGCTATGCCGATTCACAGACAAGGAAAATCGCATCATTGGTGATAAACAATGCGATTAATAAAAAAATTACCAATGTGATGGATCTGGAAGATATGTTTGAAGCGAGCGAGAGCGGTGTTGTCAGCATAAACGTGGAAAAGCTGAACAGAGTCAAAGCGGAAGTAACCGAACTGGTTCAGGATAATATTAAAAAAGCGGAAAAGGGCGATTTGGATGCGTTGGAGTCCTTTACAGACGTGGAAATCAATACGGAGGAAATGCAGCACTCAAATGGAATTGTCTATTATGTGCCGCTTGGCCAGGCAACCAATAATGCCCTCCTCGGTAACTTGGGTCCCCGAATACCGGTGAAGTTTAATGCAGTCGGTTCTGTTACCTCCAATTTTATAACTGAAACAAAGGACCACGGCATAAATAATGTGGAAGTGAAGGTTCTGGTCCGCCTGGACGTACAGGTTCAAATTATCATTCCTTTTGCCACTAAAATTATCACAGTACAGGAGGATGTGCTGGCAGCTTATGGCATTTACCCGGGAAAGGTCCCGCAATTTTACAATGGCGGAGGGGGCACCTCGCCATCAATCGAAATACCGGCCGGCCAATAACGCTTGCTAATAGCTTAGTATTTTGATAAAATTCTACTATAATTTCATAAAAACCTTATCATATCCGATGGGGTAGAGGTGCAGGATTCAAAAGTACGCTGTGTGAGGATGACAACGACGACCGCAGCCGAAAGGGAATGTTGCCGAAGCATGATTAGTGAGTCAGAACTATTTTTGCTGGGGTTACTTCGAAAAGGAGTAACACTGTCATTATGGGGGAAAGTATGAATATACTTTTTGAAAGCCTTCATAATGGGGAGCTACAGATCGTGATGGAGAAACTAATTACTTCAAAAGAGTAATGATAGATTTTTCTCTATCGTTACTCTTTTTTTATTTGGTTTTTGTCATCATCCTTGTTGTTCCCCCTACGAAAAGCGGAAGGCGCCCGCTTATCGGCGACAAGCATAAGACGAGCCGGCATGAAGGTTGTTCTTTAACCTTCTTGTCGGATTGGCTTAGACCCGAGAGCCGATGGCGCCTGTAGCTGGACACCATTCAAATTTCAGAGGAGGACAAGAAATGACTAACACGATTTTCTCCCTGCTGCCGCCTTTGGTAGCAATCGCTATGGTTATCCTGACCAGGCGCGTATTGCTGTCACTGGGAGTGGGGATAGTTACAGCCGCGCTATTGCTGGCTGAATTCAGCATCACAGAAACTTTCAGCATCATTTGGGATGCTGTAAAGGGAATTTTTGTTTCAGACGGAGAGCTGAACACCTGGAATGTATATATTATTCTATTCTTGCTTGTATTAGGAGTTATTACTGCATTTATATCTATCTCAGGCGGAAGCCGCGCTTTTGGAGAATGGGCGATGAAGCGGGTCAAAACCCGTGCAGGCGCACAGATTGTCGGAGCTGTTTTAGGTATTATCATTTTCATTGACGACTATTTCAATGCTCTGGCAGTCGGTCAGATTTCACGTCCCATTACAGACCGCCAGCGCGTATCCCGTGCAAAGCTGGCGTACCTGATTGATTCGACTTCAGCACCTGTTTGTGTGGTTTCACCGGTTTCCAGCTGGGGAGCATACATTATTGCGCTGATCGGGACAATCCTTGCTGCACATAATGTTACCGAGTATTCAGCTTTCTCGGCATTTATTCAAATGATTCCCATGAACCTTTATGTATGGGCTACTCTTGCTATTGTATTTATCGTGGCGTTAAGAGGCATAGAGATTGGGCCAATGAAAGTACATGAGAAGCGGGCAGTTGAAGAGGGGCTTGTAATGGATCCAGAGAAGCCTGCACCTGGTGAATTGAAGGACGACCTTCCAACAAGTTCAAAAGGATCTGTCGGCGATCTTGTCTGGCCAATCATTGCTCTTGTCATTGGTACAGTGGGCTCAATGTTTTGGACGGGTTTACAGGCGGTTGAAGGAAATGCGACTGTATTACAAATATTTGAGAACACGGATGTCTCTAAATCCCTAATCCTTGGTGGCCTCGTGGGTCTATTGGTTTCGTTAGGTTTATTCTTCCGTCAGGCGTTCTCCTTGAAGGGCGTTAACCCGAATGTTTTTGGGAAAGGAGTATGGGAAGGCATTAAATCCATGCTTCCAGCTGTTTATATCTTGCTGTTTGCCTGGGCGATTGTTGATTTAATCGGCCGTCTGGAAACTGGAAAGTATTTAGCCGGTCTTGTGGAAAGCTCAAATATGAGCACATCATGGCTTCCGTTTTTACTTTTCGTCATAGCGGGAATTATGGCATTCAGCACCGGAACTTCATGGGGATCTTTCGGCATCCTGCTTCCGATTGCTGGAGACATTGCCGCTGCAACAGATATTTCTCTTTTATTGCCGGCTATGTCTGCTGTCCTTGCCGGCGCCGTATTCGGCGACCATTGCTCACCGATTTCAGATACAACGATTCTTTCCTCAACAGGGGCAGGCTGTAACCATATGGACCATGTAATGACTCAGCTTCCATATGCCTTGATTTCAGCGGGAATCGCTGCTGTGGGTTATCTGGTCATCGGATTTATTGGCAGCACTGTTATCGCATTACTTACAGTGGCTGTTCTTGTAGCGGCATTTGCTTTCCTTGGCCGCGGTAAAAAAGAAGCCTGGCAGGAAAACAGGGCAAGTTAAAAACTTTAGAAAAAGGCTTTCTCTTTGAGAGAAGGCCTTTTTTTGATGCTGTCCAACATAAAATAAAAGGTTCCCCTGGAGGGAACCCTTTTATTTTATAGGTTATTATTTTTTCTATTTAAGTCTTCATCTTCTGTAATGTGTTCATGCCCACCCTCAAAATGCACTTCTTCTTTCTTGAGATTTTCCTTGACCTGCTGTGTTTCCTGAACTTCCCGTTTGCCTACGACAATCTCTTCGGTGACCACGGGCTTTTTGGAGACTTCCACACGCTCTTCTGTAATAGGAATCCTGATTGTTTCATCGTCCGATATTGGTGAGACGCCGGCGCCATCCGGATCATCCACTTTTCTTCTTTCTACATATACTTCTTCATGCTCGACAGGTACATTTATTGTTTTTTGTTCTTCTACTACGTCCTTTTGGATTTCAACTTCTCCGGCTTGTACACGTTCCTTCGACACGTCGAGCTGTTCTTCCCGCAGTTTTAATGATTGCTCATCATCTGCTGCTGAACTTCTTAGCTCATCATATCCGCCGGTGTAAGTGCTGTGCTCTTTGGCTTCAGCAGTTCCTGCATTGGCAAAGCCAGTTGAAGTATCAATTCTTTCACTGTATAAAATGATTTTCCCCTCGTTCACATACGTTTCATACTTGCGGGCATCATCATCTGACATGCCCAGTTCTCTGAACTTTTCACCTGCAGAGTTGCTGCTCATGCGGTCATCATCAAACCAGGATGCCAGACTGTTTAAGAAGCCTGCACTTTCACTGCTGTCTCTATTCTTAGTCTCGAAGGTTTCTGTATGAACACCGGTTTTATCTTCAAGAGATGTATCCAGATGTTCTGACTGCGCAATGATCGAAAGCTCCTGAACAGGGTATCCCTCATTTTGCAGTTCTTGAACGGCATTTACCGCTTCCCTTTGTGAATTATAAACTCCGATAATATTGGTATCCATTTGTAAAAACCTCCTTATGATTTTCATTCTATATTTGGAAATTTTTAAGCACATTGGTTATATTCCCGAGGCCACCGAGACCAAACGAGGTTAATTTTGGCATCCATGGTTGTGTATTTAGAATTATCTGAATAAAATGCGAAAGTTTTTAAGTTTAAGGAATAAATTTTACAAAGGAGGTGAGGACAGGAATAACTTGGTCAGTTTTGTTAAGATAACTCCTGAACGGGTGGAATCCAAATGGAAATTAAAATAGGAATATATTAATTTTCTTAGACGCTTTACTCTGGTATTGTGCTAAAACTAATTATTTCGAAAAATATTACTATTAGGAAAATAATGTTTTGACAGAATATCAAAAACTAGCTATACTAGGCTTAGTTAGATTTAATTATCTGAAAATATAAAAAGTTCCCATTGTTCTTTTTAATTGGGGATATCTACAGGGGGTAGGATTTACTATGGATAATCGTCCGCAGTGGGGATCCAGAGCTGGGTTTATTATGGCAGCTGTGGGTTCTGCAATTGGTCTAGGAAACATATGGCGTTTCCCGGCAGTTGCTTATGAAAATGGAGGGGGAGCATTCTTTTTTCCATATTTGTTTGCCTTGCTGACAGCAGGTATACCGCTTTTGATTATGGAATTTACAATTGGCCATAAGTACCGCGGATCAGCACCATTGTCTTACGCAAGATTAAGTAAAAAATACGAATGGCTGGGCTGGTGGCAGGTCGCCATTTCATTTGTCATTTCAACATATTATGCAGTTATCATCGCATGGGCAATGTCATTCGCAGGCTTCTCGTTTAATCTTAAATGGGGAGACGATCCAAACGGATTCCTATTTGGAGAATATTTAAAGCTTGCAGAAACACCAGGAGATGTAGGCGGAATTGTACCGGGAGTCTTCATACCGTTAGTTATTGTCTGGGCTGTGACACTTGGAATCCTGTTCAAGGGAATTAAAAAAGGTATCGAAATCGCGAACAAAATCTTTATTCCAGTTCTTGTAGTTTTATTCTTAATTATCGTTGTTCGCGCATTGACTCTTGATGGAGCTATTGCTGGTTTGGATGCTTTCTTTAAGCCAAACTGGGAAATGATAGCGGACCCTAAAGTCTGGGTAGCGGCCTACGGCCAGATCTTCTTTAGCTTATCAATTGGATTTGCCATCATGGTAACCTACTCAAGCTACCTTCCAAAGAAAACGGATTTGACAAACAGTGCTTTCATTACCGGCTTTGCAAACTCCGGTTTTGAACTTCTTGCTGGTATCGGTGTTTTTGCTGCACTTGGATTCATGGCTGCACAGCAGGGTGTAGGCATTAATGAGGTTGTATCATCAGGTGTAGGATTGGCATTCGTTGTATTCCCGCAGATCATTAACGAATTCCCTGCTTTAAATGGCTTATTCGGTTCTTTCTTCTTTATCTGTTTAACTCTGGCCGGTTTAACATCGTTAATCTCAATTGTTGAAACGTTTGTTGCCGGAGTACAGGATAAGTTTAATGTTTCACGTAACAAAGCTGTTCTTGTAGGCGGTGGTTTATCTGCTGTTATTTCCATCCTCTTTGCGACTCAGGGCGGTCTATACTTCCTGGATGCAGCGGACTACTTCATCAACCAATTTGGTGTTGCGCTAGCAGGACTGGTACAGGTAGTTATTGTAGGATGGGTGCTTAAAGAGCTCAAGAATCTTCAGAATCATGCAGATGCTGTATCTGATATTAGACTGGGTTCCTGGTGGAAGATATGCTTGACAGCTATTACACCAATCGTGCTTGGCTATATGATGATTCAAAACATTATTACAAATATTAAAGAGAATTATGAAGGGTACCCTACCAGCTTCCTTCTTTATTCCGGCTGGGGAGTAGCAATAGGAGCCATTATCTTAGGATTTGTGTTTATGGCTATTAAAAAGAATGATACACAGTCTAAGCTTAGAATACCAGCTGATAAGGAGGTATCTCAATAATGTCTGGAAGTGCAATTACAATGATGGTGGTTGGGATGCTCATTATCTGGGGCGGCCTTGCAGCAAGTATCATAAATGCTGTGTCCAAAGCAAAAAAAGCTAAATAACTTATGAAGGACTGCCTGGCTAATGGGCAGTCCTTTATTTATTTTCTTCTGGCTTTTATCCTATCTTGTCTTTCCCATAATCTTAAGTGTGGATAGGGGTCGTAGGACCATTCAGTATAGCCGTTGTCTTTGTAGATGCCATAATGGAGATGTGGCGGGAATTTTCCCGATGTACCTGGAGGCCCATATCCCGAGCTTCCTACTCCGCCTATCATCATGCCGGGTTCAACGATTTGGCCGACTCTGAGCTCCTTGGCAAACCCGCTTAAGTGGGCGAAATAATGGTAATTGTTATTAATGTCACGGATGCCAATTCTCCATCCTCCATATTTGTTCCAGCCCTTCATTTCCACTATTCCATAGGAGGTAGCCCGGACAGGTACCCCGTAATCAGCAAAAATATCGGTTCCTTCATGAATCCGTCTGCCGCCCCAGCCCCTGGCGTCCCCCCAGGTATTTCTATAGCTGTAATTGCTCCTCAAGGGGACAGGGAAGGAGTGATCATCAAGATCAAGACGGCCGAACTGCTTGTAAATTTGGGCTTTGCCGATAATAATGCCAACGGCTTTATCGCGCTTATAATAATTCCACAATCCAATTTTTAAATTATCATGGTCTGTACCATAAGAGAGAAGGAAATTTGCAAAGGAATGAAGAACATCTTCATCACTTTTCAAGCTGGCTTTACCGTCCCCGTCCCCGTCAAATCCTATACCATTGAAAAATTGAATGGATGTTGGGTTTTCATCAGCGGGATCCGGATTCAAAATCCCCGCCCATTCTTCAGGCTTAAAATAGATTCCTGTAATGCCTTCAGCCTTGGGAATATCCCTTCTGGACTGCCGGACATTCCTTTCATACTGATCAATTCCCGCAAGATAATACCACGGAATATTCGTAACAGCTTCAACTCTTTTATATAAGGACATTCTTTGTTTATATATATCAGCTGCATTTTCTTCGGCACTGACTGTACATAAGGAAATCAGAAAAAACGATAAGGCTGCAGCAGCGGTAAATATAATCCGCACGGAAATCCTCCCTTCTGTAATGGTCTGCTTATATAGTTTGTGATGAATGGATAATTTAATAAATATCAATTAATGGTAATACCAGAATCTTCGGCTTGTCCTCTTCAATTCATTATGATAAAGTGGCATCAGGTGAAGCCTAATCAGCTTAGTCGGAATTGTATGACTGGCTTTTTTAATGGGCAGAAAAGTATAAATTTTGAAGCCAGAAAAACGGTCTAGCTCAAGCAGTGTAACCCCCTCGATGTTTCAGGAGTGGCGGATAAGGGCGCTTGCGCTTTTCTTTACGTCTAGCTTCAGTTTAAGGAGTGGAAAAATGAGCAAGAAAGAAGAGTATTTGCGCAAGCCGGAATGGCTGAAAATAAAGTTGAACACAAATGAAAATTATACTGGCCTAAAAAAAATGATGAGGGAAAAGAACCTGCACACTGTATGTGAAGAAGCTAAGTGTCCCAATATCCATGAATGCTGGGCAGTAAGAAGAACGGCTACGTTTATGATTCTTGGTGATGTGTGTACGCGTGCCTGCCGTTTCTGTGCTGTCAAAACGGGGCTGCCGACTGAGTTAGATCTACAGGAGCCGGAACGCGTTGCTGATTCCGTGGCTCTTATGAATTTAAAGCATGCTGTTGTAACAGCTGTAGCAAGAGATGATCTTAAGGACGGAGGTGCAGCTGTTTTCGCAGAAACAGTCCGTGCCATCAGAAGAAAAAGCCCGTTCACTACGATCGAAGTATTACCTTCCGACATGGGCGGTGTTTATGAAAACCTGAAAACTCTTATGGATGCCCGTCCTGATATACTTAATCACAATATCGAAACTGTTGAGCGCCTGACTCCAAGAGTAAGAGCGCGTGCAAAATATAAGCGCTCTCTTGAATTTTTAAAGCGTGCAAAAGAAATGCAGCCGGATATCCCTACAAAATCCAGCCTGATGATCGGGCTTGGCGAAACGAAAGAGGAAATCATTGCAGTAATGGATGATCTGCGTGCTCATGATGTTGACATTATGACAATAGGGCAGTACCTGCAGCCATCCAAGAAACATATTAAAGTGCTGAAGTATTATTCACCTGAAGAATTCCAGGAGCTGAGGGACATTGCAATGAGCAAAGGGTTCAGCCATTGTGAAGCAGGTCCTCTTGTCCGCTCTTCCTACCATGCTGATGAGCAGGTAAATGCGGCAGCTAAACAAAAGCAGATTATGGGAGAAAAGGAAATTCAGCAAGCTTAAAGTAATAAGAGTCCAGCGCCATCGCTGGACTCTCTTTTTGCAAAACAGGAAGAGTCCCCCTCAAAGGGTTAACGATTCCCTGCTTTTTTAACGGTTTCTCCAAGGTCATCTTTATCCATATCATCATTTCTTTCACCTTGCATTTCACCGTTTTCATTTTCACTTTCACTCATTTTTTCTCCTTGAGGAGATTTAAGCATTTGTTTAATTAATTGGTTAATGCCATTTTCAGCATTTCGGCCATCGGAATCAACCGTGGCATAGTTTTCAACATTTTTTCTTAACGATGTATCATCACTTACATAGACATGATACCATCTTGGAACAACAGACATGGCCATCTTTTTAACCTGATCAGCTGTCTGATTGCGATTTTTGGTGTCAGTGTTATATACGATCAGGACTTCTTCATCTGTTACAAGTGTCGAGATATCATCCACATTCGGAATTTCTGTGCAGTATTTGCCGATAATATCTGCAACCTGTTCACGATCAATGGCAGCATAGTGGTCCGCTGAAACGTTGTCTCCCATAATTGGGCTTTTTTGATGGCGTACATATCCGAAATCTTCACCGATATTGTTTCTGCCATTCCGGCCGTTGCCCATATTCCTATTGTATAATTCAGCACGCTGGTCATTTACATTTATGGTATGACCGGTTTCTTCATAGATATCCTCTTTTGCGGCATTATTTTGGCAGGCAGTCAGTGCAGCCATGCTGCTAATGCCGAGAATGATTAGTGATTTTTTCACTATAAACACCTCCTCATTTATAGAATTGCCACGGTTATATTTTTTTCTCTTAGTAATTGATGGGGAATCAGTTATAATTTAAATAGGACAAGTTATTGATTTGTTTTCATATCATGTTATTTCCAATATAATACTGTTACATATGCTCTTATAATGAGGTGAAAAAATTGGTTAGCATTAACAATATTAGTTATGAATTGATCCAGGAAGAACGGGATGGTTTCAATGAGGAGGCATTCCGGGCCAGATATAGCGAAATTTTATCCAGATATGACTATATTGTCGGGGACTGGGGATATGGACAGCTTCGTCTCCGCGGTTTTTTCGATGATCAGAGCCAAAAGGCTTCATTTGATACAAAAATCAGCACACTTACCGAATACCTTTACGAATTCTGTAATTTCGGCTGTGCCTATTTTGTTGTGAAAAAAGTTAAAAGCTAAAAAGGGCAGGGGAAACCCGGCCCTTTTTGCGCATGCGCTTTGCTTAAGTCTCTGTGTATGGCGGCTCTTCGTTTTTATCAGGATCGTCATGCGGAGGGTGCGCACCTGGCATTTGCCGCGGCAAGTTTTGGTGAAGGGACTTGAACTCATAGTTAAAGGCGCTGTAATAGCGCTGGCCCTCCCGCCATGGGGTGCTTTTATTCTCTACCGGTTCATCCGCATTTCTGGGAGCGCCATATGCCCCTTCAGGCAAGTCCTCGGGAATCAGGAAATTCCTTTGTGTTTCCACATTTGAGAAATCGGTGTATGTGCGTCTTTCTTTATCGTCCATGCCTTCACTCCTTAAGAAGTTATATGAAGCAGGGTCTTTAAAGAAGAAAAAGGAGAACCCACCAAAACAGGTTCCCCTTTAGTATTTGTTTATTATCGTATATTAAACGATTTCCATCAGAAATGATTTAAGGTCTTCTGCATCTTCCTCGGAAAGCTGAAATACATGCTCAAGATAGCCTTCTTCCTTTAAGTCATCTTCTCCTATGATGGCAAAGCGGCTTCCCTGAATATCCAGGACCAATTGTTTGCCGTAATAGCGATCTGAACGAACGATAGCTAAATCGAATCGCTGGTTTTCCCCCATAAAGCTGATAAATCTGGTTTTTGTATCTTCAATATCATCATATAAGAAAAAGCGTTCTGCCAAATATAACACTCCTTAGTTGTTTTATCGCAGTCTAACGGGCAATAAGCCCCCCTTCAAGACTCAGAGGAATCAAAGGAGGATAAGTGGGGGTCAAACTGCCCGTAAAGGCCCGATTGGTTCAACTAACAATCAGTGGGGGATGAGGAAAACCCCCACTGATTGAAGTTTCACTTTATATACCGATTATAGCATGACCTTTTAAGGTTTATCCCCCCGGAGATGAAATAACTCAAATGTGATCCCCATTGAAGGTATTGAAAACTTTATATACAATATAGAGGTATAGAGAACTTTAGGATTTCGGGTGGCTGTTGATGAACCGGGTGCAGGGCGAATGCTTTAACCAGGAGCCTGAAATCTTCATAGGAGGAACGAAGCGTTATGTATTTCGTAGACAGGGAAAAGATTGAAGACACACTCAGTTATCTGGAACAGCAAATCTCCCTTTTTGAAGAAGTGAAAGAGTGGACATCCCCTATTGAAAAGGCAGCATTGGAACGGATTGCCCAAATTATGATCGAAGCAATCCTTGATACCGGAAATACGATGATTGACGGTTTTATCATGAGGGATCCAGGCAGCTACGATGATATCGTGGATATTCTTGATGATGAAAAAGTAATCAGCAAGGAAATGAGCGAGAGCTTTAAACAATTCATTACATATCGTAAAATGCTCGTCCAAAACTACACAGATGTCAATCATGAGGGACTAAAAGCAGCGATTAGCAGCCATATCCCCATGATTAAAGAGTTTCCAGGCCGGGTCAGAGAGTATTTGATCAATGAACTAGGACCGGTTTCTGCATTTAAACCTCAATAAGGGTCGGAGAAATCCGATCTTTTCTCCAGGGCAGATTAGTCTTGAATAAAGAGAAGGGCGTGAATATCATGCATATCGGAGAAAACTCCACAAGAGATATGATTCTGAGGATAATCAAAACAGCGGGAAAACGATCCATACTGGAAATGGCCCAGGAGCTGAAAATATCCGAAATGGCCGTCAGAAAGCATATTCAGGTTCTTGAAAAGGATGGATTTATTACATCTTCAATCCAGAGACAGACAAAAGGGCGCCCTTCAAAGCTTTATCAGCTAACAGCAAAAGGAGAAGATTTGTTTCCAAAAAAATACAAGCAGCTAAGTGTTGAATTATTAACCGAACTAAAAAGTATGGGGCAGGGCCATTTAATTACTGAGTTGTTTTCCAGGAGAAAAAGCCGCCTCATACAGCAGTATGAGTTTCAGACAGCGGGGAAGTCATTCTCTGAAAAGCTTCAAATCCTGGAGGAGCTCCTTCTGCTTGAAGGCTTTATGCCGGAAGTTCGTTTAGAGGAAGGTCAGGTCCACCTAAAAGAATTCAATTGTCCATATATTGAAACAGCAGAAGAATTTAAACAAATCTGCAGATCTGAAAAGGAATTTATTAAGGATTTCCTTTCTGCTGATAAGGTTGATATCAAATCCTGTATGGCTGCGGGTGACGGGTGCTGTCATTATATAATAAAGCAAGATTAAGCGAGGCTCCTGTTTAGGGAGTTTTTTTTTGCGGGAATTACTCCTGCAATCGTGAAAAATTGCACAATTCACCCTGTTCCTTTAAGATATCTTGTATGGGCGAAAGCCAATTGAAAAGTAATAATTATTGGGATACTAATCAAAGCTCAGATCATTATGGGAGGAATATTTTTGAAAAAATATAAAGGATACTTAATCGATTTAGATGGCACTATGTATCGCGGGACAGAGCTGATCAGTGAGGCGGCTGACTTTGTCAAAAAACTTCAGGAACTGGGTCTGCCTTATTTGTTTGTGACAAATAATTCTTCAAGAACACCAGGCCAGGTGGCGGATAAGCTTGTGAAGTTTGGCATTCCGGCTGAAGAGAGACAGGTATTTACAACGAGCATGGCCACTGCCAGCTACATATATGAACAGCAAAAAGATGCTTCTGTATATGTGATCGGAGAAGAAGGAATACGGGAAGCGCTGTCTGAAAAAGGGCTAAGCTTTGGAGAGGAGCATGCAGACTTCGTTGTGGTGGGAATTGACCGTTCGATTAACTATGAAAAGCTGTCCATCGCCTGTGTGGCTGTCCGGAATGGGGCAACATTCATTTCCACAAACGGGGATATTGCCATTCCGACAGAAAGAGGCCTGCTGCCTGGAAATGGGTCACTAACGTCTGTCATCACTGTATCGACACAAACACAGCCTGTATTTATTGGAAAGCCGGAATCAATTATTATGGAGCAGGCTTTGAAGGTGCTGGGAACTGCCAAGGAAGAAACGCTGATGGTGGGAGATAACTATGATACGGATATCTTAGCAGGAATGAATGCCGGTATGGATACCCTGCTTGTCCATACGGGGGTAACAACAAAAGAATTATTGAAGGGATACGAGAGACAGCCGGACTATGTATTCGAATCACTGGCAGATTGGGACTTCAAATAGAAAAAGGATGGAAAAACTCCATCCTTTTTCTATTCCACATTTTCAGCACTATGTGCAAGTCTGCTCGAAGCGGCTGCCGCAATAGCTCCTACAATATCATCAAGGAAGGTATGGCATCTGCCTGAACTCTTATCGTTCAGATCCTTCAGAATGCCCGGCTTCAATTTATCGATATACCCGAAATTGGTAAATCCGATGGAACCATATACGTTTACAATGGATAAGGCCAATACCTCATCTGCACCATATAATCCTTCATCTGTAGCGATAATTGATTGCAGCGGTTCCAGGAGTTTCTTTTCCTCGGCCAGCATATCCAGCTGAATTCCCGTCAAAATGGCATTTTGCACTTCTCTTTTTGATAAGACACGCTCCACATTATAAATGCAATCCTTCATCTGCAAATCGGGGTGATATTTCTCCTGGAGGAAGAACACCAAATCAGCTATATCCTGTATTTCTACCCCTCGTTCATGTAGCCATTTACGTGCTGTCTGCTCTGTAAGATTAACTGCTTTTTTTTCTTCATTCATTGGCTTCACCTTTTCTGGTTTATAAGTGATTGCGGTACGTTCATCAGGCCTTTTAATGACCTATGCTGCTCACTTTTAGATTCTTTTCACTATGTATATACCCTTTTTTTATCAAATATGCCCACTGCCGCTCAAACGGAAAAAATTCATTTTCTATATCATTTCCATGGTACACAGTCTTATCCAAGAAAACAACAAGTTTTAAAGTCTTCTATCATATACATTCCTTAAGGATCTTATTAAATGGCTCTTTTCGTATAAATTGTTGTTTTTCGCTTATCAATGTTGTCCGTTGATTTCCGTTCCAGGATGCTCGCTTTCCACGGGGCGGGCGGTGAGCCTCCTCGACGCTGCGCGTCTGTGGGGTCTCACCTGTCCCGCTACTCCCGTAGGAGTCTCGCACCTTCCACTACAATCAACTCAGTAAATATAATATAAATAGCAACAAACTTTGCGAAAACAGCCTATTAAATTGAGGTGATTTAATGTTTAGAAAGCTTTTGAAAGAACAATTTGGCATAGAAGCAGAAGATACAATCAGAATCGGAAAATATGATGCATGCCGAAAGCAGGGGCATCTTTATTTGCTTGTTCCTGCGGGGCATACAGATGAAGAAGAGCTAGATGAACTGGACCGAATGGCAGAACACCTGTCCAATAACGGTGATAGAAATATTAGTACTTTTTTGAAAACGAAGGAAGGCAAGCAGGCCGTTGACTGGAATGATAGCCGCTTTTGTATTTTAGTTAATCGGCATACTCTGAGCAGGAAGCAGAATCAGTTTGGACGAAAGCTGGCAAAGTTCCATTACAGAGGAAGGAGTATTTCATTTCCTGTGAAAAAAACGAGCAGAATCGGGCAATGGAAACAGCTTTGGGAACAGCGGCTTGACCAAATGGAAAAGGTATGGAATGAGATGCTATTCCAAAAACCCGAAAATGACTTTGAGAGAATGTTTTTAGAGTCATTTCCCTACTATATGGGGCTGGCAGAAAATTCAATACAGTATCTTGTGGATACAGAGCTTGACGATGAACCCGGCATGGCAGACAGCGGAACCGTTTGTCATATAAGATTGACTTCTTCCACCTGGGGAGACAATTATTATATGAAAAATCCATTTGACTGGGCATTTGATCACTCATCCAGAGATTTGGCTGAATGGACAAGGGAAAAATACTTCCGTAATATCAAAACGTATCAGCCGGAACTCCGCCAATTTTTATCGGAATATCAAAGTGTAGGAAGATTATCCTCTTTTTCATGGCGGTTATACTACGCCCGTCTATTGTTTCCCCTCCATTATTTTGAAACAGTAGAAAATTATTATGGCGCCGATTCTGAACAGCAGAAGCTGGTGCTTCAGGAGAGATTGCAGAAGTATCTATGGCAGTCTGATGACCATGAGCGCTTTCTGGGCGGGTTTTTTGAATTTGCCGAAGTTCCGATCAAAAAACTAAGGATTCCTCTGGTGAATTGGATTAAGAGCTGAAAAAAGGCAGGGAATTCCCTCTTTCTTGGCGAAAGGAAAAGTAAGCTGAGAATGTGAAAAGGGGATATTTCAATGAAACCATATGTTTTTATCAGCAGGAAGCTGCCTGAAGATGTTATCGCCACTTTAAAAGAAAAATACATTGTTGAAATGTGGGATCGGGAAGATGTGGCGGTTCCTTATGATGTATTTCTGCAGGAAGCGGGAAAGGCAGATGCCATTCTAACCATGTTGTCAGAGACTGTAAATGAGGAAGTTCTGAAAGCGGGAGAGAAGCTGAAAGTTGTTGCCAATATGGCTGTCGGCTATGATAATGTGGACGTTGAAACAGCAAAGAGGCTCGGAATTACAGTTACCAATACACCAGAGGTATTAAATGATTCAACCGCCGACCTGACATTTGCCCTTGTGCTTGCTGCTGCCCGCAGAATGGTGGAGGCTGCGGAGTTTGTGAAGAAAGGCGATTGGAAGAGCTGGAGTCCGCTCCTTTTGGCAGGCCAGGATGTGCATCATAAAACAATCGGAATTGTAGGAATGGGGAATATCGGAAAAACAGTGGCAAAGCGTGCCGCGGGATTTGACATGGAAATCCTGTATCACAATCGTTCGAGGAAGCCGGATGCAGAGCAGGAACTGGGAGCTCAATATGTCAGCTTTGATGAGCTGCTCGAACGGTCAGATTTTGTTGTCTGTCTGACACCATTGACAGCAGAAACAAGAAATTTATTTAACCGAAGTGCGTTCCGGAAGATGAAAGACAACGCTGTTTTCGTGAATGCCTCCAGAGGGCCTGTAGTAAATGAACATGATCTATATGAAGCACTGAAGGCAGGTGAAATTGCGGCTGCGGGATTGGATGTTTTTGCGGAAGAGCCAATCGGCGCCGGACATCCGCTGTTAGAGCTGAAAAATGTTGTGGCCATGCCCCATATCGGAAGTGCAAGCATAGAAACACGCTATAGAATGATGCAGCTGTGTGTGGAAAACATTGATCTTGTTCTATCAGAAAAGAAACCGAAAACACCGGTCAAATAGAAGTGATAAAGGCATCCATGATGGGTGCCTTTATTGATAGAAAAAAAATTTAAAAAGATTTAAGCGCAATAAAACAGTATGTTAAGCGCTTTCACTTACCGTTTTTGGAAAATTGCCTATTGTAAAAATCCTGCTCGCCCCCTATAATGTCTACTATGCAAATACAAATGTACTTACATAGTGAACACTTTAAGGGGGAGCTAGCGTGGAATCAATCTCAATTGGTTTATTAGGGTTAGGAACAGTTGGATCGGGTGTCGTGCAAATCATTGAGAAACACCAGGATAAGCTTATGCACCAGGTCGGCTGTCCGGTTGTTGTAAAGAAAGTTCTTGTTAAAGATGTAAATAAAGACAGAGCCGTTAAAGTGGACAGGAATTTGCTGACGCTTAATCCTGAAGACATTTTAAATGATACAGATATAGATGTAGTGATTGAAGTAATGGGCGGCATAGAGGAAACTAAAAACCATTTAAAGAAAGCGTTGGATAATGGAAAGCATGTAGTGACGGCAAATAAGGACCTGATGGCGGTATACGGGCCTGAATTGCTGGCTGCATCCGCTCAAAATGGGTGTGATCTCTTTTATGAGGCAAGTGTTGCCGGCGGCATTCCCATTTTAAGAGGGCTGGTAGATGGTTTGGCTTCAGACAGAATTACAAAAATGATGGGCATTGTGAATGGGACAACGAACTTTATTTTAACAAAAATGAGCAAGAATGGGAGCGCTTATGAGGACGTCCTGAAAGAAGCCCAGGAGCTGGGATATGCGGAAAGCGACCCGACTGCAGATGTGGAGGGCCTTGATGCAGCAAGGAAAATGGCGATCCTGTCTACACTTGGCTTTTCCATGAATATTGACCTTGATGATGTTAAGGTTAAAGGCATTACGGATATTACGGAAGAAGACCTTCAGTACGGCAGGCAGCTTGGGTACATCATGAAGCTGATCGGGATTGCCCATCGGGAGGGGGAGAAGGTGGAAGTAAGTGTCCAGCCGACACTGCTTTCCGAGTCTCATCCACTTGCATCGGTTCAGGATGAATACAATGCCGTATATGTTTACGGTGAAGCTGTAGGGGAAACGATGTTCTACGGACCTGGGGCAGGCAGTCTGCCTACAGCTACAGCTGTGGTATCGGATCTTGTTGGAGTCATGAAAAATATGCGTCTTGGCGTCAATGGAAAAAGCGCGGCAGTTCCTCAATATGATAAGAAATTAAAAGATGCAGATGAAATTTATTCGAAGTATTTCTTAAGAATGCATGTAAAAGATGAAGTAGGGACATTTGCCAACATCACATCCATTTTTTCAGAGCATCATGTTAGCTTCGAGAAGATCCTGCAGCTTCCTCTAAAGGAAAAAGGGCTTGCTGAGATTGTGCTGGTTACCCACCAGGCATCCCTTCAGGATTATGAAGATATTTTAGTAAGTTTAAGAGATTTGCCGGCAGTTCAATCAATCAAAAGTTCGTATCGTGTGGAAGGGAGCGCCAGAGTATGAGATGGGAAGGCCTCATAAAAACATATAAAGACTATTTGCCAGTTAGTGAAAATACACCAATGCTTACTTTAAATGAGGGCAATACTCCCCTGATCAGGCTGGATAAGCTCTCAAGAGACTGGGGCATTGACCTTTATGTGAAAACGGAAGGAGCAAATCCTACAGGGTCATTTAAAGACAGAGGCATGGTTATGGCAGTTGCAAAGGCGAAAGAAGAAGGAAGCGATGCAATCATCTGTGCCTCCACAGGCAATACCTCTGCAGCTGCGGCGGCATATGCAGCAAGGGCGGGCATGAGATGCGTAGTTGTCATCCCTGAAGGGAAAATTGCCATGGGGAAGCTTGCACAGGCAGTTATGTATGGAGCGGAAGTTGTATCAATTGAAGGTAATTTTGACCAGGCGCTTGCAATGGTAAGGAAAATTAGCGAAACAGAACCTTTTACTCTCGTAAACTCGGTTAATCCATATCGTCTTGAAGGACAGAAGACAGCGGCCTTTGAAATCTGCGACCAGCTTGGAAGCGCTCCTGATATCCTTGCTTTGCCAGTGGGTAATGCCGGCAATATTTCTGCCTATTGGAAAGGGTTTAAAGAATACAACGAAGAAAGAGGGACAGGTCTTCCAAGAATGCACGGAGTACAGGCAGAAGGTGCAGCAGCCATTGTCCATAACCGTGTATTTGAAAGTCCTGAGACGATCGCCACAGCCATCCGAATCGGAAATCCTGCGAGCTGGCATTTAGCCAATGCAGCATTGTCAGAATCAAATGGAAAAATTGATGAAGTCAGCGACGAAGAGATTCTTTGCATGTACCGTAAACTTGCTTCATCTGAAGGGATTTTCGCTGAGCCGGCTTCATGTGCTTCACTTGCGGGGGTATATAAACAGCTGCGTAATGGGGAGATTCCTCATAAAACAAAAGTGGTGGCCATCCTGACTGGGAACGGGCTGAAGGATCCAAATACAGCCATTGATTGCAGCCCTGTTAAGCCAGTTTTGCTGCCTAATGATGAAAAAGCAGTTGCGGACCATATCAAGGGAGCCGTTCACATATGAGCGAAAGTGAAATGGTTGTCATCAAAGTACCCGGCAGCACGGCAAATCTCGGGCCAGGCTTCGACTCGATTGGCCTTGCCTTAAATTTATATTTGACGCTTGAAGCAGAGAAGGCAGACAAGTTTGAAATGATTCCTTTATCAGAGGCGCTAAGCATCTACCCTTCGGATGAATCCAATTTTATTTTTCAAGTTGCAATGGCTACCGCGAAGAAATATGGTAGAGAGCTTCCGGGATGCAAAGCCCGCATTTCGAGTGAAATTCCTCTCACACGGGGACTTGGGTCAAGTGCTGCAGCCATTGTAGCGGGAATCGAATTGGCTGATGTGCTTTGCGGACTCCAGCTGACTCAGTACGAGAAGCTGGTGCTGTCTTCCCGAATGGAGGGCCATCCTGATAACGCAGGAGCCTCCCTTCTCGGAGGCCTCGTTATTGGCTGCCTGTCAGAGGAAGAGGTATCTGTTCAGAGTATAAAAAGTATAGAGTTTGATGTTATAGCAGTGGTCCCGAAAGAAGAGCTCCTTACAAAGGAATCCAGAGGCGTTCTGCCTTCAGAATGGTCCTTTCGGGAAGCTGTCCAGGCCGGGGCAGTCGGCAATGTCATGGTAGCAGCCTTGCTCAGCGGGAATTTCCCCCTCGCAGGCAAGATGATGAGCGGAGACTTATTTCATCATCCTTACCGAAAGAAAATGGTTCCGCACTTGGAAGTCATTGAAAAAGCTGCACCAGGGCTCGGAGCATTTGGAGTTGCGTTAAGCGGTGCGGGGCCGGCAGTTCTCTGCCTGGCTGAGACAGGATGTGCTCCCGCAGTGGCAGAAGGGCTTCAGAGGCTGCTCCCGGACATGGAAATCCTGCCACTGAAAATTGATCAGGAAGGCTGTACGGTTTTAAAAAAAAGCTTAGTTGAGCTGGAGATAGGCCAAACAATATAAAAAAGCGATGTCATGCAGACATCGCTTTTTGCAAAGGAAAAATTAAAATACTTGTTCTACTTCGACGACACCAGGTACTTCTTCCAAAAGAGCACGCTCAATACCGGCTTTCAACGTAATCGTTGAACTTGGGCAGCTGCCGCATGCACCAAGAAGGCGCAATTTAACGATGCCATCTTCAACATCCACCAATTCACAGTCCCCGCCATCGCGAAGAAGGAATGGGCGCAATTTATCTAATACTTCCTGAACTTGTTCAGTCATAGTTGTTTGTTCTGCCATGTGAAATCGACTCCTTTCCATACATTTATTATAATCAAATCAGTCTTAAAAATCTATTCCAAGAACGTAATTTCCACTCATTAGGAGAATATTTTTCATATGCTGCTCAATGTTAATGTTGTAAAATGGAGGGAAGAACAAGTTTTGCATAGGGGAGAGAAGAGTGAAAAAGAGATCGAAATCACTGTTTATGGTGCAGAGCAGCTTTGTCCAAGCTGTGTGAATCTGCCATCATCCAAGGAAACTTATGAATGGCTGGAGGCAGCACTATCCCGGAAGTTTGCCAATCAGCCTTTTAAAATCGTGTATGTTGACATTCATAATCCACCTGAAGAAGAGGACAAAAAAGAATTCGCACTAAGAGTGATAGAAGAAGATATGTTTTACCCGGTTGTCCTGCTTGAAGATGAGATTGTCGGTGAAGGCAATCCAAAATTAAAAACGATCTATGCGGAAATGGAAAAGTACGGGTACCAGGCAGTTTAATAAAAAAATGAGCATCGATCAGGATGCTCATTTTTTATTATCCATTATGGTATTTATACATCCATAGTATTCCAGATTTCAACAGGCGGGCAACGCGGCCTGTGATAGGACGTTCTGCGACCAGACCAAATCCATGCTTTTTGCCCAGTGATCCAAGGACTCCTTTAAGCTTGATAACTGGCAATGTTTCAGGAAGGTCCTCGCCTTTCCAGCGTTTCAATAGGATTTGAACGATTTGCTCTGCCTGCCCTTCAGCAAGCTGTGCACTTGGTGCATGCGGTAGGCTTGCACAATCCCCTACCACATAGACATGTTCATTCCCGGGGATATTGTGATGCCTGGTTAAGACTACTCGTCCTTGCGGGTCCTTTTCCACATTCATATCCCGAACCACTTTGGTCGGCTGGATGCCGGCGGTCCATACGATGGCATCACAGTGGATGGCTTCGTCATGATTATAAAGGGTTTTTTCTTCTACTTTAGTAATATTCGATTGGTTAATGATTTCAACATTATGCTCTAAGAACCAATTTTCTACGTATGTGCTCAATCTTTCAGAGAAGGCTGACAGAATATGCTTCCCTCTATCAAATAATTTGACTTTCAAATCCGGACGGCTTTCATTTAATTCTGAAGCCAGTTCCACTCCGCTTAATCCGGCACCGACAATTCCAACAACAGAGCCTGGTGATAGATTATTTAAAGCTTGATACGTTCTGCGGGATTTTTCAATTGTCTGGATGCTATATGTGTGAATGTCAGCTCCTGGAACATTATGGTATTTATCTTCACATCCAAGTCCAATTATTATATCATCATACGAAACAGGCTCTTCGTCCTGAAGATATACCTTGTTTTCCTCAATGCTGATTTTTGTCACTTCACCGTATTTAATGGTCAATCTTTGATGTTCAGGGAAGGATACACGCACATGCTGGTCTGAAATGGTACCGGCAGCTAGAGCGTAATATTCAGTCTTTAAACAATGATAAGGCACACGATCTATTAGTGTAATAGAGACATCATCGGGAAGCTGGTTAGGCAAAAGTCGGGCAAGTGCCCTCATACCGCCATAGCCTCCGCCAAGTATCACAAGGTTTTTCATAGTATATTTCCCCTTTATGTCCGTACTGATTGCTGTTACCGAACCTAAAAATAAACTTTATTAGTTATCTTGAAAAAATAAATAAATGATATTATTAACCTCAAACCCATAAAAAGTATAACGAAATTGTGACAAAATCACAACACAAATCAGCAGGAAACTTGACAATAAACGACATGAAGTGGTAATTATGCATACTAAAAAGAAATAGGAATGAAATCACTTTCTTGCAGAATTCGGGTAAAAAAGGTAGCATTAACAGGGTAGAGAGGTGAAAGATGTGATTAAGCCAATCATCGAATTTTGCATCAGCAATTTGGCCAGCGGCTCTCAAAAAGCGCTTGAACAGCTGGAAAAGGATTATGATCTGGATGTCATCGAATATGGCTGTCTCGGGTATTGCGGCAAATGTGCAAGCACACTTTTTGCGCTTGTGAACGGAGAAGTGGTAACTGGAGAAACACCAGATGAACTGGTTGAAAATATATATCAATATCTGGATGAAAATCCGATGTTTTAATATAGAAAAGGAGCGATTAAATTTCGCTCCTTTTCTTATTCCTTAAGGCTCTTTTCGTATGAATTGTTGTTTTTCGTTTATCAATGTTGTCCGTTGATTTCCGCTCCAGGATGCTCCCTTTCCACGGGGCGGGCGGTGAGCCTCCTCGACGCTGCGCGTCTGTGGGGTCTCACCTGTCCCGCTACTCCCGTAGGAGTCTCGCACCTTCCACTCCAATCAACTCAGTAAATATAATATAAATAGCAACAATCTTTGCGAAAACAGCCTTCCTTAATTAGCGGCAGTTTTTTGTTCCCTCATTTCATACCATCGTTCTCTTGCCATTTCAATTAACTTTGGCTCAGTGGAGCGGCTTTGCAGTTCAATAACTTTTGAAAAATATTTAACAGCCTGTTCAGACTGTTGCGTCCTTCGGGATAACTCCCCGATCAGATAAAAGATTCTCGTTTCAGAAATGGTTGATCCCTTAAAGTCATCAGATATATAAGACTCCAGGTATTCCTTTAGAGCAAGCTTCAAAAAGCGCTGTTCCTGATCAGCATTCTTTATACTCCGGAAAAGCCAGGCGAGTCTGACATGTAAACCAGCCAAAGTAATATGCTTCTCCCTTTTTAAAGTTCCGCAATATAGAGCAAGCTTATAGGTGTTGACAGCAACAATGATGGATCGATCCTGGCAGTAATCCTGGGGAATCCAGGCATTCACAACTTTAGAATGGATCAAATCAAGGGCTCCCGGCGGGAAATAAGGAGAAAAATCTTCTGATTCTGAGTAGCCGCAATGCGGGCAGGTCTGAATATGATATAAAAGAGGGTTCATGCTTTCATCAGAATAGTTTGGGCAGAAATCACTGTCATAATCAGCTGCTTTTACAAATCTGGAGCGGAGTTTTTTAGTGGTGAAACTCTGTTTGCAGACTCTGCATTCGTATTTTTTATCATAAGTAGGGTTTAATTGCTGCATAGAATGACACCTCCGAGGATAATTTTTAAGACTATTATACCATTATCGCTGCGCCATCTGAGTATAAAGAACTATTATTTTGGCTGTGACAGAAAAAAATTAGAAAAAGTAAAAGTCTCTTAAGTTGAGCACATACCTTTTACTGTATATACTATGAGTATAGAAGTATCCTTATATGACAGGAGGGAATAACATGGAAAAAGTTGTGGATATAACAGAAGCAGCAGCTTTGCATATAAAAGAAATGATGAAACAAAATGAGGAAGAAGATGCATTCTTGCGTGTAGCCGTTAAAGGTGGCGGATGCAGCGGACTTTCCTATGGAATGGGGTTTGCCCATGAAGCTGAGGAAGGTGATATCCAGTCAGAGCACTATGGAATTCAGGTTCTTGTCAGCAAGGAAGATGCACCTATCTTAAATGGTACAAAAATTGATTATAAACAATCTATGATGGGCGGCGGATTCACAATCGACAATCCCAATGCCATTGCAAACTGCGGCTGCGGATCCTCTTTCCGTACCGCTGCAAATACAGGTACACCGGAAGAGTGCTAAAATAACATAACGCATCAAAAAAGGACGGTCCCGAACAGGCCGTCCTTTTCTTATCTTATCGCAGTCTAACGGGCAGTAAGACCCCCACTTCAAGACTCAGAGGATCAAAGGAGGATAAGTGGGGGTCAAACTGCCCGTAAAGGCCCGATTGGTTCAACTAACAATCAGCGGGGGATAAGGAAAACCCCCACTGATTGAAGTTTCAATTTATTTGCCAAACATGGAAGAACTGTGCATTGGCTGTACTTTCGCTTTTGGATCAATGTAGGATTTTGCGTGATTGACGGCAGTTGGCGCTTCACCGAAACCGCAGGCAATAAGCTTGACCTTCCCGTCGTATGTGCAGATATCGCCGGCCGCATAAATGCCTTCGATATTTGTTTCCATTCTGGAGTTAACAACGATGGAGTTCTTTTCGATATCAAGACCCCATTCCTTAATTGGGCCAAGGGAGGAAACGAATCCGTAGTTAACGATCACAGCATCAACATCAAATACCTCTTTTTCCTTTGAAGTCACACCTTCAAGTACGACTTGGCTGATTGCTTCACTGTCACCAATAAGCTCTGCCGGAACATAAGGTGTTTTAATTTCGACTTTAGAGTTCTGCAGATTTTCTACACTGTGCTCATGCGCGCGGAATTTATCGCGGCGATGAACAATCGTCACTTTCTCAGCGATAGGCTCAAGCATTAATGCCCAGTCCACTGCAGAATCCCCTCCACCGAAAACAACTACCTTTTTCCCGGCGAAATGATTTAAATCATCAATAAAGTAATGAAGGTTTTTGCCTTCATATTGAACTGCACTCTCAAGTTCAAGGCGGCGAGGCTGGAAAGCGCCATTGCCTGCAGTGATAATGATGGTTTTTGAGTAATGTACTTCTTTATTGGTTGTAAGCTTGAATGTTCCATCAGCTTGCTTCTCTAACTTTTCAACAGATTGTTCAAGTGATACAGTGGGCTCGAATTTAGCCATTTGTTCCTTAAGGTTATCAATTAATTCCTGGGCGCGGACTTTTGGGAAGCCGGCAACATCGTATATGTATTTTTCAGGATAAAGAGCAGATAATTGTCCCCCAAGCTGCGGCAAGCTTTCAATAATTTTTACTGAAGCTTGTCTCATGCCCCCGTAGAAAGCAGTGAATAAACCAGTTGGCCCCCCGCCAATGATGGTTATGTCATACACCTTTTGATCTTCATTCATGCAATATCCCCCCACGTATGTATTGAAATTCCACTCTTTATTTTAACATAAATCGTTTGAAACCTCATCAATAGAGGTAAATATTATGAATAATTGGAAGATTTCAAGTGGAAAACCTGCAATAAAAACACGGATATTCTTTAAAATTTTCTTAAAATTTTTAAGTTTTTCGTCTATTTTTTTAGGGTTGAAAAACTATATGAAGTAGAATAAGATTAATGGAGGAATAATGTTAATATTTTATGACAATTTTATTGAGTTTTTTTGAACTGATTAGTGAATAAAATCACAATGTTTTTTTATGTTTTTTGCTATAAAAAATATAAAGCAGCGGAAGATAAGAAAACATTAGAAAATACTTAAAAAAGGTGGAAGTGATACACTTGAGAAAGCCAAAGATTGTAATCCTCGGTGGAGGCTACGGCGGTTTGATGGTAGCAACCCGTTTGCAGAAATCTGTAGGAACAAACGAAGCAGAAATCGTTTTAGTGAATAAGAATGACTACCATTATGAAACAACATGGCTGCACGAGGCATCGGCGGGAACACTTCATCATGATCGTGTACGCTATGATATTAAAGATGTTATTGACCGCAACAAAGTTGAATTCGTTCAGGGCACTGCTCTTGAAATTAAAGCAGAAGAAAAGAAAGTCATTTTGGAAAACGGCGAAGTTGACTATGATTATCTGGTTGTTTCACTTGGAGCCGAGCCGGAGACATTCGGTATCAAAGGGCTTAAGGAACATGCTTTTTCGATTGTCAATGTCAATGCTGCACGTCAAATCCGTGAGCACATCGAATATCAATTTGCTACTTATAATACAGAATCCGAGAAAAAAGATGAGCGCCTGACAATTGTTGTCGGCGGTGCAGGCTTCACTGGCATTGAATTCCTCGGAGAGTTGGCAAACCGTGTTCCTGAGCTTTGCAAAGAATACGATGTGGACTACCATAAAGTGAAAATCATTTGTGTGGAAGCAGCTCCAATGGTTCTTCCAGGCTTTGATCCGGATCTTGTTAATTACGCTGTATCCCACTTGGAGAAAAAAGGCGTACAATTCATGATCGGAACAGCTATTAAAGAAGCTACTCCTGAAGGGATCATCGTTGGCAAGGGCGAAGATGAAGTAGAAGAAATCAAAGCTGCAACAGTTGTCTGGGCTGCAGGCGTACGCGGAAATTCTATTATTGAAAAATCCGGCATTGAAGCAATGCGCGGCCGTGTAAAAGTTCAGCCTGATTTGCGCGCTCCTGGCCATGATAATATGTTTATCATCGGAGACTGCTCATTAATCATCAATGAAGAAATTAACCGTCCATACCCTCCTACTGCACAAATTGCTATGCAGCAGGGTGAAGTGTGTGCAAGAAACATCACAGCTTTAATCCGTAATAAAACTGATCTTGAAACGTTTACACCGGATATTAAAGGAACTGTATGTTCTCTGGGCGAACATGATGCCATCGGTGTGGCATTCGGAAAGAAAATGGTTGGAACGAAAGCTTCATTCATGAAGAAGATGATCGATAACCGTGCACTTTACATGGTTGGCGGACCATCTCTTGTATTGAAAAAAGGTAAATTCAACGTTCTTTAATCAATCAGCTATAATTTATATATGGGGATGGACTCTAAAGTCTGTCCCTTTTTTCATGATAAAATTAAGAAAAGGGGGTGTTCGAAATGGGAGTCGAACATAAAAGGGGAAAAGTGTGGCTAGCTGTTTCCGGGCTGGTTATTTCACCTGAAGGAAATTGGCTTGTCGTTAAAAAGAAATACGGGGGCCTTAAAGGCAAATGGTCTCTGCCCGCAGGATTTGTAGAACCAGGCGAAACGGCTGATGAAGCTGCAGTCCGGGAAGTGGAAGAGGAAACTGGAATAAAATGTACAGTGAAAGGCCTGCTTGGATTGCGTACAGGTGTCATAAAAGGAGAAGTCAGTGACAATATGATCTTGTTTTTGCTTGAAGCTGAGCCTGAACAATCATTAAAAGTTCAGGAAAGTGAACTTTTTGATGTGCAGTATCGCAACCCGGAAGAGCTTGCAAATGATCCGAATGCATCAGTTCTTTTAAAATACATATTGGATACTTCGAATTCGTCCATCAAACCTTTAATCAACGGCATTAATCCGGGAATACTTTTGGCTATACAGCATATAAACTATTTTTATAATTTTCTGAAATTTAAAGGGAGAACGAGAAATCAGAAGTAAATAATGCTTGTATGCGTTTCCAATGATAGTTTTTCAAGAAATATGGAGCTTTTCATTTATTCAAATCCTTGATATATTATCAGAAAATTCAGTTACGAAAATTCAAAAGGAGATGAATGAAATGACAGCTAAGAAATATGAAAACAAAGAGTGCATGTATTGTTCCGGTAAGGGGTATTTTCAATTACTATTAGGCGGATCTGAAACCTGCAGCTGCTGCGGAGGAACAGGAAAGAAAAAGGAGTAAACTTTAAAACTTCGCGGGATGCGAAGTTTTTCTTTTCATCAGCGGGTGTACTGACACGCCCGCTTTTCTTGTTGACTCCCCAATCCACATTAAAGTAAACTAATTATTGATGTGTTAAGGGAGGAAACAAGTTCATGCAAATGACGATTTTCGTTTTGCCTATTTCGATGCTTCTGTTTTTTGTGCTGTTTTTTGGGATAGGTTTTATATTAAATATGCTGTTAAGAATGTCTTGGATTATGGCTATTATTTATCCTGTTATTGCCATTTTTATCATTGATAAAGTTCGTTTCATTGAGTACTTTCAAAAACCGGGGGACTCGTTTTCCAGTCTTGGAGTAGAAATGTCCAGCCTCGCTCTGGCTGACATCCTTATACTCAGCAGCGGAATGGCAGGCGCCATTGTTGCCGGAATTACGATTAGGCTGCTCCGTAAAAAAGGCTATCGGATGTTTTAAATTGTTGATGAAATCTCTGCCGCTGCAGGGATTTTTTATTTTTTTTGATTAGTGTGATCAAATCGGGCAAACCTATGGCATTACTGGCTTTATCCAGTCTGTAACCGGCTGCTGGAAGACCTGCTTTCCCATAAGTTATGAATATTTCTCTCAAAGAAGGGAAATGACTAACTTTGGGAGGAGTGTAAAAGATGAACATAATTACAAAATGGATGAAACGTACAGTAATGACTGCCTTATTTATAGGTGCATTATTGACAACTTTCCATTCGATTTCCGGGGTAGAAGCAAGATCAATTGTACAACTGCAGCAAAATGCTGAGCAAGCTGACAAAGATGGAAATTCAAATTTTGAACATACATTAAAATCGGTTGGAGTAGCATTTAAGTTTTTGAAGCAGGCCGTGAGCCTGGAACCGAAGATTTCTGCGAGTGAAGCTGTTGCAATTGAACAGGCGCCGACACTGGAGGAATCAATTGACTGGTCGCAGTATCAGAAAAAACAAGTAATTGCTACCGGATATACAGCTTTTTACGAGTCGACAGGAAAAAATCCCGATCATCCGTCCTTTGGCATTACATACTCAGGTGTTAAAGTTAAAAGGGACTTATACTCTACAGTCGCAGCAGATTTAAATGTTTTTCCGATTGGGACGATCCTGTTTATTCCTGATTACGGGTATGGTGTTGTAGCCGATAAAGGCGGTGCCATTAAGGGGAATAAATTGGATCTCTATTATGAAACGGTTGATGATGTTTATAATAATTGGGGAAAGAAAACGCTCGATGTTTACATCGTTGAAATGGGCGATGGAACCCTGACGGAAGAAGATTTAAAGTTACTGAATGAAAATGAAGCCATGCAGGTCTTCAGGCAGCAATATATTAAATCTGAGAAAAAATAAACAGAAGAAAGGCAAATCCGATACAAGGAACGGATTTGCCTTTTTGTATGATCAAATAGAAAATTCCTGAGGATGAATTTTTTTCGCTAATTTTATAGCCCCTTCAATCAGCCGCGGTGAAGGCCTGCAATACAGTTCTTCTTCCAAAACCAGGATTCTGTTCTGTTTTACTGCTTCCATTTCACTCCAGCCGGGACGTTTCAGGACAATCTCCGGATTTACCTTTTCTCTTCTGACACCGACCCAGGCGAGACAGATATAATCCGGCTGCCGATTCAGGACATCCTCCCAATCAGTCTGGACACTTGCAAGCTCAACATCAGCAAATAAATTCCGTCCACCGGCTATTTCACTGATTTCTGTCAGCCAATTGACTTTGCCAGGAGTAAACACAGGCTTTGGCCACCATTCCCAATAGAGGCTTGGTTTTTTCTCAATCCTGCTTGAGATGACCTGCAGTTCTTCTATTTTCTTCGTAAACTGTCTAGCCGCCAAAATTCCTCTCTCAGGCCTCCCGATTTTTTCAGCAGCAAAAACCAGGTCATTTGCAATATCTGCGAGACTTTGGGGATTTAAGACAATATGGGGAATCTGTCTTTTTTCAAGCTCTGCTACATTCTTTTCCATGCCCGGAACACTGAGGGAGGCAAGCACAAGATCCGGTTTCAATTCCGCCACTTTATCCATATTAATAGACAAGTCAGGACCCAGCCGGGGCAGATTGGAAACTTGCTCCGGCCAATCCGAATAATCGTCCACACCAGCAAGCATATCAGTCAATCCCAAGTATTCAACTAATTCCGTATTGCTTGGGCATAAGGAAAGGATTTTCATTTACATCACAACCTTTAGGAAAATAAATAATGAAGCCCTAAAGTTAATAAGATTCCAGTCATGCCGCCAAAGAGTACTTCTATCGGCTTATGTCCCAGCAGCTCCTTCAATTCTTTCTGTTTTTCCTGGCCAGCTTTTTTCTGCCATGTCTTTGCTTCTTCAACGAATTTATTGAAGTCGGCAACAAGCTGGTTTAATACAATCGCCTGTTCCCCGGCCTGACGCCGCACCCCCGTAGCATCAAACATAGTGATAATGGCAAAAACGGCAGAAACAGCGAAAACAGCAGAGTCCACTCCGGTCTCAAGCGCCACCCCGGTTGAAAGGGCTGTTACTGCAGCTGAGTGTGAGCTTGGCATTCCGCCTGTACTGGTTAAAAGGGACCAATCCACTCTTCGTGTGGCAATAAATTGAATGGGCACTTTTACAAATTGGGCAAAGAAGATGGCTGCCAAAGCAGACCATAGAGGGAAATTTGTCAATAATTCCATTTGAGACCACCTTTGAGTTGTATGATACTCCATCTTTGAATTCTTTTCTGCTTTCTGAAGTTGAATCGAGTTCGGACGCTGAGTTGCTCATTTCAGCTTTCTGTGTCCGAAGTTATACCCTGACTCAATCCCTGCAGATTCAGGAGCTAAAAAGAAAGTTATAATAACTAATATTCTCCAATAGATTGTTCCTTCCTGCAAGAAGATCTGCTTTAAGTTTTTGTTAAACCGCGCTTTTTTTGAAAATATGCTGTTGCTGTCAGGGAAAGCAAAAGAATCCATTCAAATGCATTCACGGCAGCAGCACTTTCAACAGGAATATCGACGGCGCTTCCGATAATCATCAGTACGGAGCCAGCAAAAAACCAGAACCATCCCTGTTTGCGCCAAATAAATACAGATGCCGCCAGCAATACGGCGGAAATGATCAGCACCATTATCGGAGGGCCGCCCTGTGCCTCTGCGTTTGAATAGCTTAGAACTCCATATTCCCATTTTGCTTCAAGTTCAAGGCCGAAAACCTCGGTAAAAAGCTCAAGAAGAATCAATCCGGCAGTGAGCAGGTATGCAGCCCATTTTAGTGTACCTGTTTTTGCCCAATCAATATCATCTTGTTTTAAAGTGTACCAGGAATATAGAACAAGCAGCGGCGTAAAAAAGGCATGAATCCAGAATCGGGCATAATTCAGAAGCTTTAAAGTATTGCCTTCCCCGATCAAACTGCCAGCAGCAAGAATTCCATTATCGTAAATCAATCCGAGAATTACAGGCAGCAGGAAGGCAGCACTAACAGGGCCGCTGTTCTTTACAATAAGAATGGCCCATATAAATAGCAGGATATACCCGGCTGTAAAAACGGCAAATAAAAGAGGATCCATAACATTCTCCTTTCTGTCTCTATTTTCTTTACCCTATAATGAATGATTATATTTAATCCCTTTTCTTTTTGTTAAAATGATCAGTACAAGATCAGGAAAATGGAGTGATTTCATGGAAGATTATCCTCTTGAGTACTATGAATTCTTTGTCAGTTTCAATGAAGGTGATTATTACACCTGCCATGATCTTCTTGAGGAAATGTGGATGACCGATAAAGGCAATTTGTTTTTTAAAGGCCTGCTGCAAATGAGCGTCAGCATTTATCATTATGAATATGGCAATGTCAAAGGTGCAAGGCTGATGATGCAGGCTGCACATGAATATTTGCAGGATTACAGGCCCAGACACTGGGGGCTGGATTTGGAGCACGTGTACGGGTTTATTGAGGAATGTCTCTCCATTTTTCCGAAAGGTATCGACCGGCTTCCATTTGATAAAATCGGTATTCTTCCTAAATTGCCTCAGCTGGTACTATATCTGAAGGATTAATAAAGCAGAAATTAGATAGTCGAAATAATTCAATATTTTCGATATAATAAAGAGATAAATAGATTATGGGGGTGTCAGTATGTTTTCTGTTAAGAAAGAATTTGACGTTTCAGCCGAACAGGAATGCCTGATTGTTGGTGTTTTTGATAAACCAGCCAGGTTTGAGGGAATACTTGCCCGTGCAGATGAACATTTTGAGGGCCATTTGACAGAGCTTGTGAAAAGCGGCGATATCTCTGCCAAGAAAAAATCCATTGCAAAAATACATACTTTTGGAAAAATTGGGGCCAAACGTTTTATTACAGTGGGTCTTGGAAAAGAAAAAGAATTCAGCTTTGAAGGTTTGCGTGAAGCTTTAGGAAAGGCATTCAAGGAAGTGAAATCGTCCAAGCTTCAAAATGCCGGTGTTTGTCTTGATACTTTTATTGGCGGAAAGGTAGATGCGCTGGATGCAGCACATGCACTAAGCGAGGCGTTTGCCCTTTCCACCTATAAGTTTGAAGATTATAAACAGAAATCAAATGAACCTGAAAAGGAAATTGAGAGTATTGCCGTTTATTGTGAAGCCGCAGATGAGGAAGATATAAAGGCTTCCCTTACAGTTGGATATGCCCACGGGAAAGGAACGAACTCAGCCCGCACATTAGTCAATCTGCCAGGCAATATGCTGACTGCCACCGATTTGGCAAATTACTCATCTGAACTGGCGTGGAGATACGGGTTTGAAGTGGAAATCCTGGAAAAAGAGGATATGCTTAAGCTTGGCATGGGTGCTCTTTTGGCGGTTAACCAGGGGTCGGCAGAGCCACCTAAGATGATTGTCTTAAAATATCAGGGCAAGGAAGAATGGAAGGATGTAATCGGCCTCGTCGGCAAAGGAATCACCTTCGATACAGGAGGCTATTCCATCAAGCCGAAGGACGGCATTGTCGGCATGAAATCCGATATGGGCGGTGCAGCGGCAGTACTCGGTGCCATGGAAGTCATCGGCGAACTGAAGCCTGAACAAAATGTTGTCGCTGTCATTCCTTCTACAGATAATATGGTGAGCGGAACCGCGTTTAAGCCGGATGATGTCATCACCTCCATGAGCGGAAAAACCATTGAAGTCCTTAACACAGATGCAGAAGGACGTCTGGCACTTGCTGATGCAGTAACATATGCGAAGCACCATGGAGCAGACTGTCTGGTGGATGTGGCAACCCTGACTGGCGGTGTCATTGTTGCACTGGGGGAAGAAACAACAGGTGCATTAACCAATAATGAAGAGTGGTTTGAACAGGTGCTGGAAGCCTCTTATGAAGCTGGCGAGCCGATTTGGCGGCTGCCTCTTTTCGAAAAAGATAAAGAAAGAATCAGAAGCAGCAAAATTGCGGATCTTAACAATTCACCCGGACGTGCCGGCCATGCAATCATGGGCGGAGGCTTTGTCGGTGAATTTGCCGAAGACACTCCATGGGTGCACCTCGATATTGCAGGTACAGCCACGACAGGAAAAAGCCATGATCTTGGACCAGACGGCGCGACAGGCGTAATGGTGCGTACATTGGCATTGCTGGTAGAAAGATTTGAAACAAAATAATAGTGAATTCAGAACTCCGGAGCGATCCGGGGTTTTTTTATGCAAATAATAAGCCTTAGCGGCCGGCTTATCCAAAATCATATCCGCCTGGCGTAAACTCCCATCTTGAATCGGCTTAAAACCATTGACATAAAAAGCAGAAGTATGATAATTTAATACATGTGTTTTAGTTCTCTACCAATTTAGCACACTAAAGTAAAAGTAAAAGTGAAACAAAGAAAAGAAAGAGGGTTGCATCATGAATGCAGTTATACTTGCAGTTTTGATCATGCTTGTTCTCAGCCTTCTGCGCGTCAATGTGGTTCTTGCTCTTGTGGCAGGTGCATTGGCAGGCGGGCTCGCAGGCGGATTAAGTATAGATAAAACCATTGAAGTTTTTTCAAATGGACTTGGAGGCAGTGCAGAGGTTGCATTGAGTTATGCGTTATTGGGCGGATTTGCCTTAGCCATTTCCGCAACAGGGCTTCCGAATCTATTAGTGGAATGGGTCCTTGACAAGGTCGGAAAAGACGGGGAGTCCAAAGGGAAAACATTATCAAAGGCACTCATCGTATTTTCTATATTAGCAATGTCTATTTTTTCCCAAAACTTAATTCCCATTCATATCGCGTTTATTCCCATTTTAATTCCGCCATTATTAAAGGTTATGAATGAGCTGCAAATAGACCGGCGTCTGATTGCGTCTGTAGTGACATTTGGTTTAACGGCTCCGTATATTTTGCTTCCTGCAGGCTTTGGCCAGATCTTCCACGGAATACTCGCAGAAAATATGGAGAACAGCGGGCTGGCAGTGGAAATGGCTGATATCCCGAAGGCAATGCTTATTCCTACAGCTGGTATGGTTGCGGGTCTTTTAGTGGCGTTATTTGTTTACCGTAAAAAGAGGGATTATCGTCCATCCGAATTAATTGAGACGGAAAAAGGCAATTACTCCAAAAAGGGTATTATTTTTTCACTCATTGCAATTGCGGCAGCTCTCATCGCTCAGCTTCAGCTTGATTCGATGATCTTTGGGGCTTTGACAGGTATTATAGTTATTTACATCAGCGGTGCGATTAAATGGAACGAGACAGATCAGCTTTTAACTGATGGTATGAAAATGATGGCATTCATTGGATTTGTCATGCTGGCTGCATTCGGATTTGCTGATGTATTAAAAGAAACAGGCGATGTTGATAGCCTTGTTGCACAGGCGGCTGAGGTAATTGGCAATAATAAATCACTTGCAGCCTTGCTGATGCTTCTTGTCGGCTTACTTGTTACAATGGGGATTGGATCTTCATTTTCAACCATCCCGATTATTGCAACTATATTTGTGCCGCTTGCACTGGAGGTTGGTTTCAGTCCGATGGCAACGATTGCTTTAGTGGGAACAGCCGCAGCTCTTGGAGATGCCGGTTCTCCTGCATCAGACAGTACATTGGGGCCAACAGCAGGCTTGAATGCAGATGGACAGCACAATCACATCTGGGATACATGTGTGCCAACATTCCTGCATTACAATATTCCGCTCATCCTGTTTGGATGGCTGGCGGCAATGGTCTTATAATCGTAAGCAGCTTCCCGGTAAGGGGGCTGCTTTCATTGTTATCAGCCTGTAAAGTAGGGTACGATAAAGAAAAGGAAGGAACGGAGGTGGCTTTAGTGTATTTTGGGAAAATCAGAAAACAGACCTCAGGCCGGGTACCGCCCAATCAAAACGTGACGACTGCCTTTCCTGTACTTCATTACGGAAATGTTCCGTACTATAAGGATATGAAGGAATGGAATCTGCAAATATTTGGAGATGTGGAAAAGGAATTATCTTTTTCTCATGAGGAGGTAATGAACCTTCCTCAGACTCAGTACAAGAATGATATCCACTGTGTCACGGGCTGGTCAAAGCTTGATAATGTCTGGGAGGGAGTCTCTGCCGCAGAGATCGCCAGGCGGGCAGGCGTAAAAGATACAGCACAATTTGTGATTCTTCATGCGGAAGAAGGGTGGACCACGAACCTTCCCATTAAAGATTTTCTAAAAAGCACCAGTCTGCTGGCACATACCCATAACGGCGAGCCCCTTACTCCCGAGCGCGGATTTCCGCTGCGGGCCGTGATCCCGCATCTGTATTTCTGGAAAAGTGCAAAGTGGATTAGAGGCATTGAGTTCTCTAAAACCGACAAGCCTGGTTTTTGGGAGAGAAACGGCTATCACAACTATGGAGACCCATTTCGAGAGCAACGGTTCAGCTGGGATGATTAATAAGAATAAAAGCGTTGCTAACGCTTTTATTCTTATTAAAATCCGAACAGCATTGTGAAAATATTTCTCTTTTTTAATTTCTTCCTGGGCTTCTCCTGATCAAAAACCAGAAGGGTATCAGGAGGGATGTCCCGAGTTTTAACAGCTGTCCTGGCTTCAAGAGCCTCAATTCGTTTAAGCAGGCGTGCATTTTCTTTCTGCAGATCCTCTATTTCGCTGCGGTGCTGAAGCAGCTGATAAGACACCACATCATCTGCTTTTCCGTTCAGCCGCTTCTCAAGCTCGCTGATTATTAAATATATTTTCTCGATTGCCGGAGCGGCAGCTGCTTCTGCATGGACCGTACCTTTTCTCGTCTTTTTTCCCTTTACAGTAACATCTTGCAATATAATCCCCTGATTAAGCTGATCCTGCACCTGTTTTAGCAGGCTAATGTCTTCTTCCGTAAATAAGTAATGACCCAATTCATTTCGTTCCGTCCGGAGCTCCAGTTGTTTAACCCATCGCTGAATAGTGCTTGGTGAAACCCCTAATAATTTGGCAGCAGCACTTGTATTCATACTGATCCCCTCCCGTTTTCACAAGGAATTCTACCCGTTTAACGGGAAGTCCTTCCCGGCTGACAAAACAAGTTTTCTTTCGCCAAAGAAAGTGCGGATTTTACATTTTTTTAATCGCAGTCTAACGGGCAGTAAGACCCCCACTTCAAGACTCAGAGGAATCAAAGGAGGATAAGTGGGGGTCAAACTGCCCGTAAAGGCCCGATTGGTTCAACTAACAATCAGTGGGGGATAAGGAAAACCCCCACTGATTGAAGTTTCACTTTATTTCTGGTTTTGAAAGTTTTTCTGTGAACCAGCCTATTGTTCCGCCAATAAGAGCACCTCCAATAACATCGGAAGGGTAGTGGTGGCCTGCCCAGATCCGGGCGAAGCCTGTGCATGCTGAAACCCACAGCAAAATGCGCCCTATAAATCGGTTTCCGTAAAAAATAACGATGGAAGCAGCAAACGACACCACTGTATGCTTGCTTGGAAAACTTGAATCTCTTTTGGCTGGAATCAATAGGCCAACCCTGTTTTTTATGAAAGGACGGGGCCTGAAATAACAAGTTTTTATAATCCTATTTACAAAGATAGCAATCAGGGAAGCTGCAGCAGCTTTTTTTGCAGCGGTTCTGGAAGGTCCTTTGGCCAGCCACATGCATGCCAGTACAAATAAAAATAGATGCCTTGCCCTATTTGATAAAAGAATCATTAAAAAATCCATAAATGGCATACGTCCGGATAAACGGTTGATTGCCTTGAAAATCCTCAAGTCCATTATTTGTCTCCTTCTGCTCTTGTCATTTTCAGATGCCAGCTTAAGGCTTTCCTGCGATTGTCAATTGTTCATTTGCTTATTATTTGCAGCTAAGCATGTAAAAACACCATTTGTGCTAACACAAAAAAATAAAACCATGCAGCAATTGCATGGTCTTAAAACTAAGCAGAAAATAAGTCTCTAAACACAAATGAAGCAAAACCCATATAAGCACTAATGGTGTAGTCTTTTATTATATAATTTGGATAATTCCATGAAATCATCAAGTTACCTCCTTTAAATGTTGAATCCCCTGCAGAGGCAGGGGAATCAACAATTTTATAGTTTCCCTGATCTTAGTGACAGCCATTTGTCCAAGTAGTCAGGAACTTTTCCTTCCGAAGTTAGATTGGCATGCCCGCCCTGAAGCAGATGAAAAGTTTTATCAGCGCTTGAGACAAGTTCTATGACCGGAAGAATCTGATCTTTTGGCACAAGACGGTCGTTATCTGAAGCGACAGCGAGCAAATTAGCTTTAATATTACTGAGGACGGCTTTCTTTTCTCCGATCGTTAATGTACCGTTCACAAGCTTATTGTCTTTTAATAGATCCAGGTGAATTTGCTTCAGTGCAGCCCCTGCAAATGGAATATGGCCATTGGTCCAATGGTTAAATCGCTTCCAGCGGGATGCATATGCTTCATCATCCGCCCTGGCCAGAAGTGATAAATATGGAGAGTAATAAAGGGGAGAAGTAAATAACCGCATACCTGATTTAATGGCAAAGGCGGGGATAAGTCCCCATGCATCGAAAGTGGTTTCCAGGCTGCCGTCTCCATTTCGCAGTTCATCTGCCCATTTATCAAAGACCGGGACAATGGTGAAATCAACCGGTGCAACAGACAATACTAAGTTTTTGACCGGTTCATCCGCAATGGCCGCATAAATGGCTGCAAAGGTGCCTCCCAGGCAAAAGCCCATCACACTTATTTCGTCTGCCCCTGAGTGATATAAAGCTCTTTTTACCCCCTTCTGGATGTATTCAGTAATATAATCTTCCATCGTGATGTCTTTATCCTCATAGCCCGGAATCCCGAAATCCAGCAAATAGACATCATACCCGCTGTTAACCAAAGCTTCGATTAAACTGTTCTGAGGTCCCAGGTCCAGAATAAAGGGCTGGTTTACTAGTGAATAAACAAGGAAAATGGGAATACTGTATCTTTTGCTGGCAGGGGCATAATGCCAGAGAGTTGCCTTATTTCTCGTCCAGACTGCAGTCCTTGGAGTTACATTGATCTCCGGAGCAGGCTGTAAAAGAGTATTTAAAAATCCAAGCAGTTTTTGGGAAGCTGTGTTTTGTTCCATTTATTTTTCCGCGCTTTCAGCAGGGCTGCCAAGTGCTTTTTTTAATTCCTCAATTGATCTGGCCAAAGCGATGACTTTTTCGTCAATCTGATCCATTTTTTCTTCAGCCTGCACAGTCAGTTTTGCTGCATTTGCCACGTCGGTTTTGGTAGGGAAATTAAGAGGGATGGATAGTGTCTCAATGGCGTCCCGGAGTTTTTTCATGCTTGCTGCAGTCACCTCGGAACGGGTGACTAAGTTTTTGAAAATATCTTCTTTGTTAATAGAGTTCTGAATAGATTCATTCAGTTCTCTTTCCACTTTTGTCCCTAACTTTTTTATTGCCTGCAGCAGGACTTCTGTATGGTTAATAGACATAAACATTCTCCTTTCTATGAAATTAGCTCTGTGAAACTTAAAGGGATACAGTCATTCCTCCATCTACGACTAATACCTGTCCTGTCACGAAATCAGACGCTTTGGATGATAAGAAGACAGCTGCTCCTTTTAAGTCATGTTCATTTCCAAATCTTCCGGCAGGAATCTTTCTGAGAATAACTGAACTCGATTTTTCAAGGACTTTTGTAATTTTGGTAGGAAAGAAGCCTGGAGCAATAGCGTTTACTTGAATGCCGGCAGGAGCCAATTTTACAGCTAAATCCTTTGTAAGTGCGATAACTGCTCCTTTACTTGTACTGTAAGCCACTGCATCAAGAAATGCTGAGTGGGTGCCCCTCATTCCATTTACAGATGAAATATTAATGATTTTGCCGCTTCCCTGCTTCGTCATCACTTTTGCGGCAGCCTGTGAAAATAAAAACAGCCCTTTTAAGTTCACATTCATGACTTTGTCCCATTTATCGGCAGGCAGATCCAGAAAAGGTGCAACCCAGGATGTACCGCTATTGTTAATGAGGATATCGAGGCTTCCAAATGTCTCCAGGGTCTTTTGGATGACCTTCTGAATGTCTTCTTCCTTGGTGATGTCGCATTCGATGGCAAGGGCATTAACTCCTTTGGCTTCAAGGCTTTTTCTGACATGCTCACATGCTTCAATTCTGCGTGAGCAGACGACAACATTTGCTCCTGCTTCCCCAAGTGCATTTGCCATTTGCTCACCGAGTCCGCGTCCTCCTCCAGTGACAATGGCTGTTTTATTGCCTAAATGAAATAACTCGTTCAATTCCAACGTTATCCCTCCCTTATTTGTTATTAAGAAGCAATCCTGATTTTTAAAATAGACTTCGATATAGTATAGACAAGTTCACCTCATGTGGTGCTAAAATTGTATATTTTCCTTGTCCCAAAAATGTATAAGGAAGACAAAAACAGAAAAGGATGGATAACAGACGGGGGAGGGAGGCGAAAAGGTGGAAAGAGAACAAATCGAGGAGCTTTTTGAAGAAAGCGGATATTCAGGTTTAAACAGCAAGCTTGCCTATAAAGTCTGGATGACAGGGGCATGGGATGATGCGGATGAAGATAGAATAGAAGCGTTTTTAGAGGCGTATTCTTTTGAACAAGAAGGAATTATAACTGGTGAGTTTCTTTATCACTATCGGATATTTGCTTATATTCATGAGAAAAATGACCTGCCGTTATTTCCGCTTTAGGGATACCGCCTAAACAAAAACAAACACAGATCAAAGTGAAGGGACCTGTGTTTGTTTTACATATATTAGTATTAGCTAGCCTTATTTAACTGCTTATTTGCTGCTTTATAGTGGTTTTCAAAGAATTCATTAGTATCTTTAACAACCACTTTGCTTAGAAGGATTAGTGCAATCAAGTTAGGAATCATCATTAATGCGTTTGCCATGTCGGCAAATGCCCAAACAGTAGTTAAGTTGGCAACCGCACCGATTCCAGTTGCGAAAATGTAAATGGCGCGGTATCCCATAATTCCTTTTGTGCCAACAAGGTATTCAAAGCATTTTTCACCATATACATACCAGCCGACAATTGTTGAGAAACCGAAGAAAATTACAGAGAAAGCAACGATATATTCACCAGCTGTTCCAAGAACATGGGAAAAGGCTGCACTTGTTAATGCTCCGCCGTCAAGGCTGCCGTCATGCGCAACACCTGAGATCAATCCGCCTGTTGTGTCCCAGAAACCAGTCATGATAAGCACCAGGCCGGTCATCGTACAAACTATGATTGTAACAATAAATGTACCAGTCATCGCAACAAGAGCCTGTTTTACAGGATGGTCTGTCTTTGCGTTTCCTGCAATAAGCGCTGCTGTACCAAGACCGGCTTCATTAGAGAAAATACCCCTTGAAACACCATTCTTGATTGCTTCGGATACGACAACACCTACAAAACCGCCTGTCGCTGCTACCGGATTGAAGGCATAGTAGAAGATTGTCTGGAAACCAGGAATGATTTGATCATAGTTAACAGCGAGTATCAGTAATGCCCCGCCGATATAAAGAAAGGCCATAACTGGAACAAAGAATCCTGCTACAGTACTGATTCGCTGAATGCCGCCAAAGATAATTAAGGCAGCCAGTACAGCAAGAATAACACCTGTAATCCAATTATTAATTCCAAAAGAAGTATCCATAACTGCGGCAATCGTATTCGATTGAACACTGTTTCCGATGCCCAGTGCTGCAAAAGCGCCAAAGACCGCAAATGCCACTGCCAGCCATTTAAACTTTTTACCGAGACCGCGTTCCACATAATACATCGGTCCGCTGGAATACTCACCATTTGCATTCTTTACACGGTATTTCATTGCCAGTAATGCTTCGGCATATTTGGTTGCCATTCCAAGCAAACCAACAATCCACATCCAGAAGATGGCTCCTGGTCCGCCGAGTGTAATCGCAGTGGCTACACCGGCGATATTACCATTACCAATGGTTGCTGCTAGAGCAGTCATTAGAGCCTTAAAGTTACTGACATCGCCTTCAGCATCGGATGTAGCTTGGCCTTCTTTTGTAAATCCTAATTTAAACGCATATATCAGCCTTCTGAATTGAAGACCCTTCAGCATGAATGTTAAAAGAACACCCGTACCAAAAAGCAAAATCAAACTTGGTGTGCCCCAGAGCACCCGTTAATTTTATTAAGCGTCTCAAGCATAAATCATCGCCTCCCAGATGTTAACGCTTTCAAAATCTGTAAATCAAACTATTAAAATATGATTTTTTGTGAACATGTCCTATTGTAAAATTATCTGAATATAACTTCAAGGTAAATTAAAAAAATAAAACTATTAGGAATTTTATAAAAAGTGGTGACAGGTACCGCCCGAAATTTGTCGAAAGGCACGATGGCTTTGGTAGAGTACAGGGTGGGACCTGAGGTATAATATAATAGGATAGAGAACGTGAAGTTTAAAGAAGTTTTATGATTGGGTGATAATAAAATGGAAAAAGATCCGTTTAAGAGGGCATTTAGTGATCTGGAGGAACTGGTAGATAAGATCCGCGATGTCCTGGAATGCCCTGTTACGATAGAAGATGTTAATCATCGCCTGCTGGCATACAGTACACATGATGACCAGACCGATACCGCGAGAATCGCCACAATCATCAGCAGAAAGGTTCCTGAGAAGGTGATTAATCGTTTATGGAAGGATCGTGTGATTCCCCAGCTGATGCAAAGCGGCGAACCGCTTAGAATTCCTGAAATAAAGGAGATAGGACTGGGAAATCGGGTAGCCATTTCAATACGCAATCATAATGAGGTATTGGGCTACATCTGGGCAGTTGAAGAAGAAGCCGCTTTAACAGAAAGCAAGCTGAATATGCTAAAGCTGGCTGCACAGTCTGCAAGAACGGAAATGCTAAGATTAAATGCCCAAAAGAAAAAAAGAGCTGAGGGCTATCGGGATTTTTTCTGGGAACTGCTAACCGGCCGTTTCCATACCCATGATGAAATCTCAGAAAGATTTGAGGATTTAAGCATAAAACCGCCATCACCATTTGCTGTGCTAGCCTTTAGGTTTAAAGAAGAAGTTACCTCTAAAATAGAGCAAAAGATCATCTATCTGATCACGACAAGCCAAAAGGTTCATATAACCTTTCATGCCGCGATGGGGAACGAATTCGTTATTTTAGCAGTGCCACCTGAACCTGCTCAAGCTGAAAATACGTTTATCGAATTCATCGAGTTTTTCATTGATCAAATGAAAACACGTTTTGGCATCGATCATATTACCGGGGCAACTGGAACAACTTATCAGCACTTTGAAAAAGTGGAAAAAAGCTATCAGGAGGCATTGCAGGTCCTGCGTCTTAAAGAACAATTTCCGGAAGAGATCCATCATATTTATAGCTATCAGCAGCTTGGCATTTTCCGCTACCTTGATGCCATCCTTGAAAAGAAACGGCAGGAACCGTATGAGCACCCTGCTATCGAAAAGATTATTAAATATGACCTTGAGCACCGGACCAATCTGCTTACTACTCTTGAAGCCTTCATTGATCATGACAGCAATGTGAATGAAACAGCAAAAAAGCTGCATATTCATATGAATACACTGAATTACCGATTAAAGAGAATAACCGATATTGGGAAAGTTGACCTGAAGAATACAAATACAAAACTTTCTTTATATCTTGAACTTAAAATCCGGAGAATGGAAAAGAAGAGCCCTCATTTGTAGATTTCCACAAATGGAGGCTCTTTTATTTTACCGATTTAACAATGACAGCGCTTTACTAAAATTATTATACTGACGATAGTAAATATCATAATTGATAGATTGAAAGGGGAATTTTCCATGATTATTGGAGTACCTAAAGAGATTAAAAATAACGAAAATCGTGTTGCTGCGACACCAGCAAGCGTTGACGCATTAGTAAAGTCCGGACATAAAGTATTAGTAGAAATCGATGCAGGAATTGGAAGCGGTTTCACTAACGAAGATTATACAGAAGTAGGAGCCGTTATCGTAGATACTGCTGCTGAAGCATGGGCTGCTGAAATGGTTATGAAGGTTAAAGAGCCTCTTCCATCCGAGTATGGTTATTTCCGTGAAGGCTTGGTTCTTTTCACATACCTTCACCTTGCAGCAGAGCCTGAGCTTGCAAAAGCATTAACTGAAAAAGGTGTTACAGCGATTGCTTATGAAACAGTAGAAGTAAACCGCACATTGCCTCTTCTTACTCCAATGAGTGAAGTTGCAGGACGCATGTCTGCTCAAATTGGAGCTCAATTCCTTCAGAAGACGAATGGCGGAATGGGAATCCTTCTTGCAGGTGTTCCAGGGGTATCACGCGGAAAAGTTACCATCGTTGGCGGCGGTGTTGTTGGAATCAACGCAGCGAAAATGGCAATTGGACTTGGCGCACAAGTTACAATCATCGACTTGAGCCCAGAGCGTCTGCGCCAGCTTGACGATATCTTCGGAAACAGCATCCAAACGTTAATGTCTAATCCTTTCAACATTGCAGAAGCTGTAAAAGATGCTGACCTGGTAATTGGTGCGGTTCTAATCCCGGGAGCGAAAGCGCCTAAGCTTGTAACAGAAGAAATGATTAAAACAATGAAGCCTGGTTCTGTAGTTGTTGACGTAGCGATTGACCAGGGCGGTATTTTCGAAACTGTTGATCACATTACAACTCATGACAACCCAACATATGATAAGCATGGCGTTGTTCACTATGCTGTTGCGAACATGCCTGGTGCAGTTCCAAGAACATCAACAATTGCTCTTACAAACGTTACAATCAACTATGCTCTGCAAATTGCAAACAAAGGTGTTGTAAAAGCGATTGAAGATAATGCAGCACTAAAGCTTGGCGTAAACGTTGTAAACGGAAGCATCACATACCCAGCGGTTGCTAAAGACCTTGGCTATGAGTACGTATCTGTCGAAGATGCATTTGCTAAAGTAAAAGCAGCTAACTAATATACCAAAAATCCCCTTGGCCAAAAGGCTAAGGGGATTTTGTTTTATGCAGGCGGGCGCCTTCCGCTTTTCCAGTGATGTCTAGCTCCAGCGCCTACCCCCTCGAGGTCACAAGCCAATCCTCACAAAAAGGCAAAGGACGCCTTTCCATGAGGCTCGTCTTGTGCTTGTCGGGGGTGAGCAAGGCGCTTCCGCTTTTCTATTGTTGTCTAGCTCCAGGCGCCATCGGCTCTCGAGGTCATAAGCCAATCCGTCCAAAAGGTTAAAGAACAACCTTTTAGCCGGCTCGTCTTATGCTTGTCGCCGATAAGCGGGCGCCTTCCGCTTTTCTAGTGTTGTCTAGCTCCAGCGCCTACCCCCTCGAGGTCACAAACCAATCCTCCCAAAAAGGCAAAGAACGCCTTTCCGTGAGGCTCGTCTTGTGCTTGTCGGGGGTGGGCAAGGCGCTTCCGCTTTTCTATTGTTGTCTAGCTCCAGGCGCCATCGGCTCGAGGTCATAAGCCAATCCGTCCAAAAGGTTAAAGAACAACCTTTTAGCCGGCTCGTCTTATGCTTGTCGCCGATAAGCGGGCGCCTTCCGCTTTTCTAGTGTTGTCTAGCTCCAGCGCCTACCCCCTCGAGGTCACAAACCAATCCTCCCAAAAAGGCAAAGAACGCCTTTCCGTGAGGCTCGTCTTGTGCTTGTCGGGGGTGGGCAAGGCGCTTCCGCTTTTCTGGTGTTGTCTAGCTCCAGGCGCCATCGGCTCGAGGTCATAAGCCAATCCGTCCAAAAGGTTAAAGAACAACCTTTTAGCCGGCTCGTCTTATGCTTGTCGCCGATAAGCGGGCGCCTTCCGCTTTTCTAGTAGCCCACTCAAAATAAGGACATTTGCATATTAAATAGAGAAGGGATTGAAAATGAAGGAGGTTACCCTGCATGTATTATTATAGAGGCCCATATAGAAACGGGAACGAAAGGTTTTTCTTTTTAGGAGCTCCTTTTGTCGGCGGCTTGCTTGGCGGTTTCCTGGGAGGCGGGCTGGGAGCAGCTCTATTTGCTCCACGCCCATTTTACGGCCCTCCGCCTCCGCCGCCTTTCTATGGCCCGCCAGGAGCACCATATGCTCCTTACGGCGGTGGCGGCGGATACCCTGGCTATGGCCCATATGGAAACCCATATTACCGTTGAACACGCGAGAAGCTCTCTTGATTGAGAGCTTTTTTATTGGATAGGACATATAAAATCGACCAAGGTGATTAGCTCTGTGGAAGAGTGTCTGCGTCTAGCTCCAGCGCCTACCCCCTCGAGAAGTCGGGGGTGAGCAAGGCGCTTCCGCTTTTGTTTTTACATCCATCTCAGTTTCAACGTTAAATCACAGCATTTCTCTGGATCCTCTTTGTCTGATTCGAAATGAAGTCTTAGCCCGTCGGGTGTATAGTCAACTGAAGGGACTCGCGAGATGCCTGTCGACTTCAGCAGATTTTCGATTGCAGCCTTGTTGGATTGCTGGGCCGCTGACATCAGTTCAAATGAAAACTTTTTTGACTCTGCCATATTTACAAGTAATGTGCCGGCATCTCTCATGAGGACCTCCATTTTTTTTGCAGAGCTCATGAACATTTGGGGATCCACAGCAGGCAATGTCCTGTAGAAATGCACAGGGTGATAATAAGTCTGATAGGCCTGCGGATAATTCCAGCAGCTATGCTGCTGAGGATGATATCCGGGCTTTGGGTAACGAAAATAATAATAGGGGTACATCCGGTTCTGCCCCTTTCGATTAATAATAAATGCACGCATTCTCAATATATGAAAACAAGGCTTTTCCTATGAAGGAACAAAAATGTTTCACCAAAAGTTAGGCATAGGAGATGGATAGGAAGAGAATTTTTAAAAGGATTGATATTATTAGAAAAGGGGTAAAAGAAGGGAATGAAGAATATATTAGTGTGGTAAATAATTGTGCACAGCTTACATAGAGAGGAGGCCCCGAATGGAACTGGAACTGGTTTTGGAAATCATTGAAGATAACGGATATTTGGGGCTGTTTCTCTGGCTATGGGTAGGAGTTTTTATTTTTCCTGTGCCAAATGAATTGATTGTTATGACTGTTGGACTTTCTTCCTCTTTAAAAACGCTTCACCCTGTGCTTGCATTTATTGTCATTTATCTTGGCATTTTGGCGGCGTTGTCAACCTGTTATACCATCGGGCGTTTGATCGGAAGGCCTTTACTAAAGTACTTTCATAAAAGCAAAAGGATGTCTAAAACGATTGATTCTTCTTTAAAGCTAATGGAAAAGTATCATGCCTTTTCCCTCTCCTTCAGTTATTTTGTTCCGGGTATCCGAAACTTCCTTCCCTTTTTATACGGCTTCAGTAAATTGCCATTTAAAAAATTCGCTTTATTTGCATACAGCGGCGCATTGATCTGGCTGTCTTTAGCTTTTACAATCGGCTACGTATTTGGAGATCATATTGACACCATCATCAAACATGAAAAAGAAATACTGATTGGCCTGGCAGGCATTGCTGCAATCCTCCTTATTTTCCGCATTACCAGAAAAAAACGCGGAAAAGAGCAGGAAAAGCTGCATGATCAGGGGCTGGGACTATAATATTAAAAAGGCAGCCAGATGCTGCCTTTTATATGTCTAGCCGCGCCTACCTCGCGATGTCGGGGTGGGCAAGGCGCTTGCGCTTTTCTAACTTAGTACTGATTGCGATGCTCTACCAGGTCGATGGCTCCAAGTACAATATGGGCGAGCCCAAAACCAACGATGGTATCTGATAACATATTGTTTGTTCTGCGGTTTTGTTTCATTGCATAGCCTGCCGCAGTAACAGCGGTGCCGAGAACAGCTGGAATTAATCCTTCGCGTACACGATCCATAACGGTCACCTCTTTTTTGTGATTGTCCAGGAGGACATCCATAGTTTGTTCTTATATAATGAAGTATAGTATGACAACATTTTACATAGCGAAAGGGGATTGGGGAATGGAATTGAAAGGTACTCTAATCGAAACACTCGGAATGGAAATCGTGTCACTTGAAAAAGGCCGTGTCGTTGCCACTATGCCTGTTAATGAACGCACCCGCCAGCCGTTTGGCCTCCTGCATGGAGGAGCATCTGTCGCGCTTGCGGAAACTGTTGCAAGCATAGGAGCATTTGAACTTTGCGACAAAGAAACGGAATCCGTTGCAGGGCTTGAGATCAACGCTAACCATATACGTGCTAAAAAAGATGGAATCGTGACGGCTGTCGCAACAGTGCTGCATCAGGGAAGAACCACAATGGTTTGGGACATCAAAATAACGGATGAAAATGACAAGCTGGTGTGCACATCAAGATGTACTATGGCAGTAATCAAAAGAAAATAAATAAACAAAAAACCCACGGAGAGAAAAGGTTCCCCCGTGGGTTTTCTGTTTATTTACCGGCAGTTTCTTTCACTTTTGAGACATTCTTCAGGTCATCCCTGACGCTTTGGTCCCATAGCTTGACTCCGGAATTATATGCTGCCCGTCCAAGTAAATGGCCAGCAATGGGGGAAGTCAGGAATATAAAAATAATCCCCAAAACGACTCTTGAATTAAAATAGCCATCCTTAAAATAAAAGAAGAGCAATGTTCCCAAAAGGACACATAAAACACCAAGTGTTGCAGACTTTGAAGCAGCATGGTTTCTCGTATAAACATCAGGCAGCCTGATAACACCGAAAGCTGCAACAAGGCTAAAGAAGGCCCCTAACAGTATAAACACGATAATAAAGAAATTAGCGATCTCTGTCATGTTCTATGATAACCCCCTTCTCCAAATATTTAGAGAAGGCCACAGTCCCGATGAAAGCGAGTATTCCAAGCAGAAGGATGACCTCCAAAAAGGCATTTGTATTAAGTGCGATGGAGGTTAGTGCTACGATGGCAACCAGGTTGATCCCGATTGCATCCAATGCTACAACCCTGTCAGGTGTAGTTGGGCCTTTGATCACCCTGTAAATCAAAGCCAGTGTGGCGACCGATATACACAGAATGGCAATCATTACAACTGTCTTGATCATTATCGGCTCACCTCCATGATTGCTTTTTCGAATGAATTTTTTATGGAATCAATTTCGTCCTGGACTTCACCCATATCCATTGCATGCACGTACAATATTTTATTGTCGTCAGAAACAGAAATGGTTAAGGTTCCCGGTGTTAACGTAATCAGGTTAGCTAGAGTGGTGATCTGCCAATCTTTTTCCAAATCTGTAGGGAATGCAAAAATGCCTGGCTTCATGTCCAGCTTCGGCTTAAGAACCACTTTTAACACTGATATGTTTGCGAGAATCAGTTCTTTAATAAAAATCAGCAATAAATTGATCACTGCGATTACGCGCAGCAGGTAAAAGCGTGATTGAAAGAATCTCCTGAAGACAAAAATAATGAGCAGTCCGAAAAGAAATCCTTTCAAAAAAGCTACCGGATCATAGGTTGTGGTTAAGAACATCCACATAAACCCAAGGAACATATTTAATAAAATTTGAAATGCCATAATCAGTACTCCTTTAAGACTGCGTCTATATAAATGCTTGGGTTTGCAAGCGTTTCAGCAGCCTGAGAGATATACGGATATACGAATTCAGAGCCGACTCCGTAAAAGACGGCAATAGCAACAAGGATTACAGGAGCAGCCATCATCCTCTTTACAGGTATTTTATCTGCTCCTTCGTAATCACGGGGTGTTCCCCAAAAACCATTAATAAATATCTTCATAATGGAGAATAGGACAAGAAGACTGGACATTAAGACGATCCCTGCCCCCAGTAGTGCTCGGACTCAAATCCCCCTTTAATAATTAAGAGCTTGCCGACAAAGCCGCTCAGCGGAGGAATACCGGATAGCGAAAGTGCGGCAAGGAAAAAGGTCCAGCCCAATCCGGGATAGCGTTTTATTAACCCGCTAATTTTTCTAAGATTACTCGTTCCAGTTATAGCTGCCATAATACCAACAAGTAAAAACAGTGCTGCTTTGATGTTCATATCGTGTATCAGGTAAAACATTGCGCCAGTAAGTGAATCTGGGGTCATAGCTGAAATGCCAAAGAGAATAACTCCAACAGCTACTATGATATTGTAAATGACAATTTTCTTAATATCCCAATAAGCAATTGCTCCAATTACACCAAAAATGATACTAATGACCGCTAAAATGGTTAAAAGCTGTTGAGTCAAGCCTCCATCCTGATAAAAGAATAAAGTATATGTTCTTGCTATTGAGTATACACCCACTTTTGTGAGCAGGGCTCCGAATAGTGCAAGAACCGGTGCGGGCGGTGCATAATATGATCCAGGGAGCCAGAAGAACAGAGGGAAAATGGCCCCTTTCAGGCCAAAGACGATCAAAAATAGTACGGCAATTACTGTAATGATGCCAGGCTGTCCGAGTTCACTGATCTCACTGATCCGAACGGAAATATGGGCCATGTTGAGCGTTCCGACAACGGAATATAAGTATGCTACAGCAATTACAAATAAAGCTGAAGAAATGACATTCACGAGCAAATATTTTATGGATTCCCTCAGCTGGATTTTTGTGCCCCCTATTACGATCAGCACATAGGAAGACATAAGCATGACTTCGAAAAATACGAAAAGGTTGAAAATATCACCGGTTGTAAATGCTCCATTTACGCCAACGATCAAAAAATTCACAGCTGCGTAGAAATAGAACTTTTCCCTATCTTCGTCTATTCCGCGAAATGAATAGATTACACATGCCAATGCAATGATACTGGTCGTTAATACAAGCAAGGCGGAGACCATATCGGAAACAAGTGTAATTCCGAAAGGGGCTTCCCAATTAGATAAGTTCAATGTCTGAATCCCATCGTTATTAACCTTTTGAACTAATGACACTGATACTATCACAGTTATCAACGCTGAAAAGCCTGCAATCCACCTTTGCAGCATGATATGCTTGGCAGCGAAAATTAGAAGGACTCCCGTTACTAAGGGAATTAAAATTGGCAGTATCAAAAAGTTAATCATTTCCTTCATTTCCTCTCAATTTGTCCATATTGTCTGTACCAAGTTCCTGATAAGCCCGGTATGCCAATACTAGGAAAAAGGCAGTTACACCAAATGCGATGACAATTGCAGTTAAAATTAAAGCCTGCGGGAGCGGGTCTGTATAGGAGCTTGCAGCTTCACCAAGAAGCGGTGCGGCACCTCTTTTAAGGCCTCCCATTGTTAAAATAAGCAAATGGGCACCATGGCTTAATATCGCAGTTCCAATAATGATGCGCAGCAGGCTCTTTGACAGCATCAAATAGGTGGCTGACATAAAAAGAATTCCAACAACAACGGACATTAATATTTCCATTAGTCATCCTCCCCTATCGTTTTAATTATGATCATTGTCACACCTACAACAACGAGGAAAACACCGAGATCAAACAATGCTGCGGTATGAAGTGACAAGTGTCCCAGGATTGGGAGGTCTACACCTGTAAATGCATGGGTTAGAAATGGAACGTTGAAGAGCAGCGCGCCTGCTCCTGTTCCAATTGCAAATAGCAGGCCAGCTGCAATCATATACATGTAATTAACAGGCAGAATTTTTTCAACTGTCTTCATATCGAAGGCCAGCAAGAGTAAAATGAGTGCCCCTGATGTTAGCAGGCCGCCAACGAAACCGCCTCCTGGTGTATAGTGTCCGGCAAAGAAAATATATATTGAGAAAAGAACGATGAGAAACAAAACAACTTTAGTGGCTGTCTGCAGTATGACGTCATTTGTTTTCATTTTTCTTTCCTCCTCCCAGACGAAGCTTGATCATTCCGAATATGCCTAGCGCAGCAATAGCGAGAACCGTTATTTCAAACATCGTATCAAAACCGCGGAAATCCACGAGAATAACATTTACCATGTTTTTGCCGGCAGCTTTTTCATAAGTGTTTTCAATATAATATTGTGAAATGGAATCAAATAATTTATTGCTGTGAGCTGAAAAAGCAATTAGTGTTACGACCAGTCCAACCCCAATGGAGATGACTGCATTGGTTGCTTTAAACGGCATTCTTTCTTCATCTTTAATCTGTGGAAGATGGTAGAAACACAGCAGGAATAAAGCGACTGAAATCGTTTCAATAACAAGCTGTGTCAAAGCCAGATCCGGAGCACGGAAAATAACAAAGAGTAGCGCCACGGTATAGCCGACTGCACCTAAAAGGATAATGGATGTCAATCTTGATTTCACAAACATAATCGTAATGGATCCAATGGCGATCACGAGAGCAAGCACAATTTCTGAGAATCTGATGGCAGAAACATTACTCGCATCAAATTTAAATGCACCCTTTAGGAATAGGACTGACAGCAATGTAATAATAAAGAATGTAAAAATATAAACTAAATAGTTTCTGATGGAGCCATTCATGTACCACTTAGTAAATTTGTGTGCGACATGCTGAATGCCTGACAGGCCACTGTCATAGAAACGATTCAGAGCCAATTTTTCAGGGAAGAAATCATATACTCTTCTCCACTTCGGCAGAGTGACAAAAAGCAGAATTCCCAATGTAATAACACCTAAAGTCATGAAGAGTTCAGGTGTAAATCCATGCCAGAAATAAATATGAGTATCATATACATACCCTTCAACAGGCATGATGGCTGCCTGTGCAGGGGAGATCAGCGTGTTTGCAATAATATTAGGGAAGAAACCGATAATGATCACTAGTGAAGCCAGGATAATGGGTGAAATCAGCATCCCGATTGGAGCTTCATGTGGTTTCTTTTCTAATTGTTCAGGCTGGAACTTGCCTGTGAACGTTTTGAATACAAGAATCATGCTGTAAATGAATGTGAATACACTTGCCACCCAGGCAAGAACCGGGAACAGGAATCCCCATGTTTCCAAATTAAAAATATCCATTTCCAGTACCCGGACCATTCCTGTAAAGAACATTTCCTTACTTAAGAATCCATTAAAAGGCGGAAGCCCGGCCATGGAAAATGTGCCGATGATCGCCAAAGTAAAGGTAATCGGCATAAAGTTCATCAGACCGCCAAGCTTGCGGATATCACGGGTTCCGGTTTCATGATCGACAATTCCGGCTACCATGAAGAGACTTCCTTTAAAGGTGGCATGGTTGATCAAATGAAAAACAGCAGCTGTAGTGGCAACCGTAAAATAACTGTCATCGACTGTTTCGAAGTGAAGCGCTGCAGCGCCAATGCCGAGGAGTGACATAATCATCCCCAGCTGGCTGACTGTTGAGAAAGCCAGGATGGCTTTAAGGTCAGTCTGTTTGACAGCTGAAAAGGAACCCAAGAATAAGGTTGTAATGCCAAATCCCGCAATGAGCCAGAGCCAGAGCGAATGCTCAGCAAATACCGGACTCATGCGTGCTACTAAATAAATGCCGGCTTTAACCATCGTTGCCGAGTGCAGGTATGCACTGACGGGTGTTGGAGCTTCCATGGCATCCGGCAGCCAGATGTGAAATGGAAATTGCGCGGACTTGGTAAAAGCCCCAAGCAAAAAGCAAAGCAGAGCAGGAACGAATAATGAATGTGAAAATATTTCATCTGATCCAGCGATGATTTCCGAAATGCTGAAAGTGCCTGTCATCAAATAAAGAAGGATGATGCCTCCGAGCATAGAAAGACCGCCGAAAACGGTAATGATCATCGACTTCTGTGCACCATATCTTGATTTTTCTCTGTGGTACCAATACCCGATTAGCAGGAATGAAGAAAAACTCGTGAATTCCCAGAAAGTATAAAGCACAATCAGGTTATCAGATAGGACAACCCCAAGCATTGCTCCCATAAACAAAAGCAAGTACACATAGAAGGTGTTCAGTTGTTCTTTATTTTTATCAAGGTAATAGATGGAATACAGAACAACCAATGATCCTATTCCGGTAATCAGCAATGCAAAAAGCAAGCCGAGGCCATCTACTTTTGCCGCGAAATCAATCCCCAGAGCGGGTATCCACGAAAAAGACTTTGTGACGGACTGCTGATCGGAGGTGATGGATAAATAAGAAATAAAATAACTGAATAAAAGGATTGGCAGAGGAAGTACAAACCAACCCGTATGTATCTGCCTGAACAGCTTGTACGCAATAGGCACAAGGATGGCAAGCAAAAATGGTGAAATTATTGCCAGGTGAAGCAAAGACAAAACATTACCCCCTTTAAATTAATTGCGAGTTATTCAACAGATAATCCTATCAGGCAGCTTGATGAAGCCGCTATATGGCATCTAACGGTTTTCAGGATGGATATTAGGAATAATGTATTTTTCTTCCGCAGAATGTATAATCTTTTTCTGCAATTAGTAAGCGCTTAATAAAAGTTTTTCCATCTTCCCCCATCTTATCCAGCCTGGGCAGGCATGACAGGTGTGCCATATTCATCATTACTATCCGTTCATGCACCTCAGAACAAATTATAACCTAAAAAGAAAGTATGTGCATTCTTCCAACCCTTATCAGTAAAGGATTTATCCATTCTTATTAAATAGGTAGAAACCCGAATGCATCAGGAAATATTTTTTTGAAAAAATATATCAAAAGAAAGCACATGTGTATAAAAAATCATTCTTTCATGCACACTACTAGCAGGTGGTGTTATGCATGATTAAACATAAAATTTCAGCAGCCATTACAATCTTTGCCCTGCTGTTTGCAGGCGCCTGGATATTGGACCACCAAACCAAAAGGGAATTTTATATTCCTGCAGACGAAGAAGTGGTCGAATTATTACCCGCAGATTATAAAATGGAAGCTGGAAATGAACAAAAGCTAAAGGTATTTGAGCCCAGGGAATACGTGAGAATACAGACAGCATCATAAGAAAGAGAGGATGTGCTTTGGCACATCCTCTCTTTCTGCTGTATTAAGTTTTACGGCCGCCGCGGTTTTGAAAAATCATGATGGCAAGCGGGACCGTAATAATAAACGAAAGGAAGAAAAGGAAGAGTAACTTGGAGAAGGGGGTAATGCTTTTTTCGATATCATCAACATACCGTTCAAAAAATTCCCTGATGGATTCATTGCCAAGCACATTGGATGCTGTCAGAAATTCTTTTTTATCAAAATCATAATAAAAGAAATCTTTTTTCTTAAATATAAATAAGTCATCCCGTTTTTGTTCCAATTCCAAAAAAACAATGCCGATATGAGAAGTATATTCCTCAATAACCTCTTCATTTTCTGATGTTTGCGGGTCATCAGATGTAACGATTTTTGTTACCTGTCCCTGCATTCCATATGCATCAATGACTGTAAAGGAGTCATCGCTGTAATAATGTACTGTGCTCCGAAGCTGCTCTTCGAGTATGTCTTCGAACTCTTTTTCAGCATCAGCAGATTTCGCAGGCATTAGGGATCCCACTGACAGTAGGACTGCAAACAAAAAACAGCATATACCTTTTTTCATTTCCTGCCCCCTTTTCTCTATTTGTCCCTTAAATAACTAGAATATGGTTTATGTTTATGCCGGGAAAAATGGAAATATACAGATTGGCGGGTGGTTAGTCCGTTAAAAGATAGCTAGATAAGGAGAGCGATGGTAAATTTCCTGCATAAAGCAATTTACTCAGAAAATTGAAATATTTCATGCTATAATATAATAAATTAAGTCCGTTAAATTTTGAGGAAAGCAGGTGAAAACATGGGGGAGGAACATCAATACCTATTTATTGATTTTGAGTTTACCATGCCTGATAAAGGCAGTGCTTTCAGAGGTTTTTTTCCGGAAATTATCGAAGCTGGCATTGTATCAGTTATCAGCAATCAGGTTTGTGAAGAGTTCTCTTCATATGTAACTCCTGTCCGGTTTCCGATATTGTCCGAGCGGTGCAAATCCTTTCTGCATATATCACAGGAACAAGTGGATCAGGGAATCGATTTTCTTGAATTGGTCAGGAAAATGAAGGATATGAACAGAAATCGTTCCTGCACAATTGTTACGTGGGGAAATATGGATATGAAGGTGCTTAGAAATAATTGCATTCAGGCTGGAGTGGATTTTCCATTCAGGGGCAGGGAAGTGGACCTTTCGATGGAGTATAAGCGATTCTTTGGGGACCAAAACCAGACAGGATTATGGAAAGCAGTTCAGGAATACGGCAAGGAAGGAACCGGAAAACATCACCGGGCTCTGGATGATGCCTTGACGACTTACAATATTTTCAGATTGGTAGAAAAGGATAAAAAGTATCTGCAAAAGCCGGAGCCGACAACAATTGGCGACCGGGTGGACTTCTCGAAGCTGTTTAACAAATTTGCCTGACAAGCCAAATCCATCAAAGCGATTTGGCTTGTTTATATTTTACTTAAAATAATCCTCCTCCAATGAGTCGAGGTTTCTTATGCTTTGCTCAGCCCAAGGAGAAGAATCTCCTTCCAGCTCCGTTCTCATTCTATCCAGTGCTATTTGAAGCGAATCCTTATAATCTGGTATTTCTTCTGCAAAAGGCTTTACCATTTGCTTAGGCACATTGGTCTGCTCTCTGTATGCAAGCGCGCGGCGTTCATGAAAAAGCATCACGTCCGCTTCTTTCGGATTATGTAAATCGCCCTGCATGGGATGCTTTAGGACCCCAAGCACTCTGACCAAGTAAGCTTGAGGCCGGATATCTGTCACTTCCCCGATATACTTGCCTGTTTTATAGATGGCTGTTACTTTTTCGCCTATCTTTACTTCTGCCAACCTAACCTCTCCTTTTTCATTTTCTTTAGCCCTATTATGAAGCCTGAAAAAACAAAGTGCAAATTTTCAATAAATCAGGTAAGCTAAAAAATGATTAGTTTTTTATAGGAGGATGGAAATTAATGAAATGGCGTATGTTAACTCCCATTCTAATTCTGATGTTTATCCTGTCAGCATGCGGGACAAGCACTGATAAAGAAGCGGACAATGCAAATGGCTCTGAAACTGAAGAAAAACAGGCAAATAATGAGGCAAGCGAAGCTCCGGACAATTTTCCGCAGCTGACTGAAGAAGTACAGGGAAATGAAAGACTGGTGGAAATGCAGACATCAGAAGGGAATATTAAAATTAAACTTTTCCCGGACCAGGCCCCGAAAGCTGTTGAAAATTTCATTAAGCACAGTGAAGACGGCTACTACGACGGCTTAATTTTTCACCGTGTCATTCAGGACTTTATGATTCAGGGCGGCGATCCTGATGGAACCGGCAGGGGAGGAGAAAGCATTTACGGTGAAGCATTTGAGGATGAATTCTCCAACGAGCTCTATAATATTCGCGGAGCTTTATCCATGGCGAATTCCGGTCCCAACACAAACGGAAGCCAATTCTTTATTGTTCAGAACACGACACTTGATCCAAACCTGAAAGCAGAAATGGAAAAGGCCGGCTATCCGGAAGAAATCATTAAAGCCTATGAAAAAGGCGGTACACCTTGGCTTGACAATAAGCACACTGTTTTTGGACAGGTTGTTGAGGGAATGGATGTAGTCGACAGCATTGCAGCGGTCGAAACAGCCGAACAGGACAAGCCCGCAGAAGATGTGGTCATTGAAAAGATCGAGGTATTGAAATAAGTTCATTGGACTGTGCAGCCATTGCTGATATAATAATTTAATGGACACTGCTTTTTAGCAGAAAGGATGGATTAGATTGCTGCAATGGTATGTACTGTCACTGTTTTTGTATTTTCCTGAAGATAAATCAGAATACGGCCCGGCAGCTTTAACGTTTGCCATCTTCTTAATTGGGGCCATTCTTACCATGAGATTAATTATCCGTGCATCAAGGCGCGAAGCAGCCAAGGCGAAAGAGCTTGAAGAGCGCATTGAGAGGCAAAATAGACAAGAGGGGAACAGCTGAGCGGCTGTTCTCCTTTTTTGTTAACTTGGATAACTATCCTGCACTGCTCTCGCTTTTTTTGTTTATTGAGAATGTGATTGGGCAACACTAAAGGCAAATTGCCTTGATGGAGGATTCAATCATGAGAAAAGCTTTGATGCTGGGTTTTGTTCTTTTTCTGTCCGGCTGCGGGGAAGAGAACATTACAAATACCGAAGTTGAAATGTATAATGCTGCAGGCGATTCATTAGGCATCATTAAGGTGCAGGAACAGGCTAGCGGAGTAAAATTGACTGGAGATCTGAGCGGACTGCCGCCGGGGGAGCTTGGCATCCATATCCATGAAGAAGCAAAATGCGAACCCCCTGATTTCAAATCCGCCGGGAATCATTTCAATCCTGATAATAAGGAGCATGGTCTGCTTCACCCAAAAGGATCCCATGCTGGTGACCTTCCCAACCTGATTGTCGAGGATGACGGCAAAGTTAAGATTGATTTTATGGCGCCTCAGGTCACGTTAAAAGAAGCCAAAACTTCACTGCTGACAAAGGAAGGGACCTCCATTGTCATTCATGAAGGGCCGGATGATGGCATGACCCAGCCGGCAGGAGATTCCGGAGAACGCATTGCCTGCGGCCGTATTTCAAAAGATAAAAAAGAAGAAGGGCAGAAAAAAGCACAGGATGATCAGTCAACAGAAGAATAAATAATTGAAGGCTTTCCGGGAAGGGAAAGCCTTTATCACTGGGAATTTTTCCGGACGATCCGTATAATGGAGTTAAACCTTATAATGGAGGTTGGTTAAATGGGAATTTTCGATGGTTTTATCGGCAATGCATCAGAAGCAGATATTAAAGAGGTTCAGGACGAATTTTCAGCCGTCCTTGCTCCAAGTGAACAGGTTGAAAAAGCCTACAGGCTGGTCCGTGATTTATTCATTTTTACAAACAAGCGCCTGATCCTGGTGGATAAGCAGGGAATCACAGGGAAAAAAATCGAGTACCACAGCATCCCTTATAAAAACATCACCCATTTTAGCATTGAAACCGCAGGCAGCTTCGATCTGGAGGCCGAATTAAAAATTTGGATCTCAGGATCAGACGAACCAATTGAAAAACATTTTAATAAAAACTTGAACATCTACGAAGTGCAGAGTGTGCTTGCTGAATATGTACTGTAAATCCCCTTGCTTGAAGCGCGAGGGGATTTAACTTGTGGGTTGGAAATGCGACGACCTGCGAAAAAGGTACTTAATCAGACCGGCCAACGCAATCTCCGCGCAACGCACAAAAAGCACGGCCTTCCAGCCGTGCCTCCACAAACTATCACTCAAAAGCCCGCTTCAGCCTCTCCAGCCCTTCCGCCAATACTTCATGCGGGCAGGCAATGTTCATCCGGACGAAGCCTTCACCGCCCTGGCCGTATTTCGGGCCAGGCTCCAATGCGAGTTTTCCTTTTTCCAAAAGCCTTTGGCGCAGTTCGGCATCACTTAATCCCAATCCGCGGCAATCCAGCCATAAGAGATAGGTGCCATCCGGCTCCATCAGGCGAATACCGGGAAGGTGCTCACCAATAAACTCAGCTGCTGTCCGTTTATTTTCAGCGAGATAATCCATCAGACCATCGAGCCATTCTTCGCCATGGCGGTAAGCTGCCTCCATGCCAACGATGCCGAAGGCCGACAGCGTAAAGAATCCTTGCTTGTGCTGTTCTGCCTGGAATGCCTTTCGCAGCTTCTCATTGCTGATAATGGCAGCTGAAGCTTGAATCCCTGCAAGGTTCCAGGTTTTTGTCGGAGCTATGCAGGTGACCGTAATGTCTGCATATTGTGGATCCATTGAAGCAATGGGATAATGCTTATGGCCTTTATAAATTAAATCAGAATGGATCTCATCGGAAAGAATAAGGCAATTATATTTTACACAGAGCTCCCCTATTTTCCTAAGTTCCTCTGCTGTCCACATGCGGCCGCCCGGATTGTGCGGATTACATAGGAGGAATAGTTTCACTCCCTCTTTCAATTTGTCTTCAAAATCGGCAAAATCAATTTCGTACCGGCCGTTCTCGAGCTTCAGCTGAGAATTAACGACTTTGCGGCCATTCTGTTTAATCATTTCAAAGAAAGGAGTATATACGGGAGACTGGAGCATTACTTTCTCCTCTTTTTCCGTAAAAGCCTGGATCGCTGTTGCGATGGAGGGAACCACTCCGGTGCTGTATAAAATCCACTCATTATTGATTTTCCAGCCATGCCGCCTGTAAAGCCACTGTCCGATAGAATCTGCGGTTGAATCAGGAGCAAATGTATATCCGTAGACTCCATGAGCTATTCTGTCCTCTATGGCTTTTTTCACTTCTTCGGGTGGCTGAAAATCCATGTCCGCTACCCACATCGGCAATACATCGGATCTGCCGAAAACCTCCCTGGTCCGATCCCACTTAACAGAAGCTGTATTTTCCCTGCTGATTTTTTGATGGAAATTAAAACGATCCAACTCTGTCACCGCCTTTAGATTTCTTTTATCGCAGTCTAACGGGCAGTAAGACCCCCCACTTCAAGACTCAGAGAACTCAAAGGAGGATAAGTGGGGGGCAAACTGCCCGTAAAGGCCCGATTGGTTCAACTAACAATCAGTGGGGGATAAGGCAACCCCCCACTGATTGAAGTTTCATTTTATTTATCCTGACTCTATGATATGATATTGATGCTAAAAATTAAAATATTGCGGCTTCATTCAGCCGAATAATAATCAGGTGATAGAAATGGAAATTCAGCAAACGAATCTTTTGCTTGTTTATACACTGGATCAGTGGAATCCGTTTGGAGTGGGGCCAGGCAACTATGACACTGAAATTGCGGATTCTGTCCAGGCAGTCCATGATCTGGATGATCAGATGAAATTAGCCAGGAAGATTCAATCCATATATGAATTTTCCTTTGAGGAAGTCATTCCATTGGGAAATTGTATAGAAATCTCCGGGCGTCTTCTTGAAATTAAGAATAATGGCTCCTGCGCTATGTAAAGTGAAAAAAGGCAGCTCTCCGTCCCGGGGGCTGCCATTTTCATCTGCACACTTGAACGGGATTTACAAAACTCCGGATGTGCTTAAGAACATCTTCCGGCCGCTCTTCCGGCACGAGATGTCCGGTATCTTTTAATACCACCAGTTTGGAATTTTTTAAATCTTTATTCAGCCTTTTCCCGACATGAAGCGGAACGACCCTGTCATGTTCTCCCCATATTAGAAGGCACGGTGTTTCTATTTTCTTCAATGCAGCGGCAGGCATATCGCCTTCCCTATCGCGGATCATTCTGGTTAAGGCCCGGAAAATATCGTCTTCTAAAAAGGGCGACAAATAGCCATAGAGCATTTCATCATCAATCATGGAATGATCGTAGACAACATTTTTTAAATTCTGTTTTACCCCTGAGCGCTGAAGATATAATTTCACATACAAATGAAAGAATGGTATGTAGCTTGAAAAGATAATATGAGGCTTCATTCGTTTCATATATCCGGAACTGCACAGCAGTACGGCCTGGTCAACCAGATCAGGCTTGGAATGTGCAACATTTAAAACAATCTGTCCTCCCATGGAATGCCCTATTAATGTGACTTTTTCAAAGCCCAGTTTTTCTGATAAGCGGATAACCGTATCCGCCAGGTTTTTATAGGAGTAGACGAATTGCTGGGATTTCCCGCTTTTGCCGAAGGGCGGCAAATCCATCGATACCACATTGAATTCCGTTTGCAGCAAAGGAATCAGCCTGCGAAAGCTAAAGGTGGATGACAGAAAACCGTGCAGCAGAACCAGGGTATTCCTGGAGGACTCATGTTTATAGTATTCATAATAAACATCTGTTCCATTAATGGGCTCTGTTCCTGAAAATGTCGCTTGTTCCATGGGCCTTCCCCCTCCTAGACTCAGTTTCACAGTATTTTCCCCTTAATCTTAATCTTGACACATATGATTTTAAAGAAATTAATAAATAATGAAAGTGACACATTTATTTTTCGAAGTTTTTGCTATAATGTAACTATTTTATAGAGTAAATTACTAAAGGATGGGAGCGACAAGTATTGAAATTAACTGAAAAGCAAATCGAAGTTTTGGAAATTTTAGAAAATAACAGTGCGCGAATCCCTGTGGAAGACATTGCGAAAATGGCTCAATTAAGTGTGGCGGAAACTGAAACCACTTTAGATAAGCTTGAGGAAATGAAAGTGCTTGTGCGTTTTAATTCTGTTATTGACTGGTCAAAGGTGGATGGCCATGAGGGAGTTACTGCTATGATTGATGTGAAGGTTGCTCCAAAGCGCGGGGTAGGATTTGATGAAGTTGCACAGAGAATTTACCGTTTCAAAGAGGTGAGATCTGTCTATCTAATGTCCGGCGCCTATGATCTTTCTGTCATCATCGAAGGCCGTTCCATGAATGAGGTCGCCCGATTTGTATCAGAAAAGCTGTCGACTCTCGATTCCGTCTTGTCGACAACAACACACTTTATCCTAAAAAAATATAAACATGACGGCACTATTTTTGAACAAAATGAAGATGACAAGCGAATTGTGGTGTCACCGTAATGAAGGAAACAAAATCTTATTTATCCAAAACGGTAGAAGAGCTAAAGCCTTCCGGGATACGCCGCTTTTTTGACCTTGCTGCCGGAATGGAAGGAGTCATTTCCCTTGGGGTGGGGGAACCGGATTTCATCACACCCTGGTCAGTTCGTGAAGCAGCCATCCTTTCCCTTGAGCAGGGGTACACCTCTTATACGGCTAATGCCGGCTTAATGGAGCTGCGGGAGGAAATAGCAGATTATATGCAGAAAAGCTTTGGAGTATCTTATTCACCCCAAAGTGAAATTGTCGTTACAGTGGGAGCGAGCCAGGCATTGGATATATCCTTAAGGGCAATCCTTGATTCGGGTGATGAAGTAATTGTGGTGGAACCAAGCTTTGTTTCCTATGTTCCCTTAGTAACTCTTGCAGGAGGTGTGCCTGTCCAGGTCCAGACTTTAAAGGAGAATGGGTTTAAAATTCTGCCTGAGCAGCTGGAAAACGCAATAACCTCCCGGACGAAAGTCATTATACTTTGTTCACCCAATAATCCGACTGGAACAATGTTAAGTGGAGATGAACTGAACGCTATTGCAAAAATAGCTGAAAGGTACGATTTGCTGGTTCTTTCTGATGAGATATATGCGGAGCTTGCATATGATGATGAGTATACGAGTTTTGCCGCCATCGGAGAAATGAAGAAAAGAACTATCTTAATATCGGGATTTTCAAAGGGGTTTGCCATGACAGGCTGGAGATTGGGGTTTATCTGCGCTCCTGAGGAGATCTCGCAGGCAATGCTGAAAATTCACCAGTATGCAATGATGTGCGCACCTACAATGGCACAGTTTGCTGCCCTTGAAGCCTTGAAGACCGGCAGATCAGATGTCGAGGACATGAAAAAGAGCTATAAGCGCAGGCGGAATTATTTTGTTCAGTCTCTGAATGAACTGGGGTTAACATGCCATATGCCGGGTGGAGCCTTTTATGCTTTCCCATCTATTGAAAGTACCGGGCTTACTTCTGAAGAATTTGCAGAAAAGCTGCTGCTGGAGGAAAAGGTAGCTGTCGTGCCAGGCAATATTTTTGGCGAAAGCGGGGAAGGCCATGTGCGCTGCTCTTATGCCACTTCCATGGAACTTCTGCAGGAAGCGATTAAGAGAATCAGCCATTTTGTAAAGCAAAATCCGAAGGCATAAAAAAAGGACAATCCACAACAGATTGTCAACTTCAAAAAGGGGGAATACTAGAAAGCCTTATACTTCAAGGCTAACCAGTATTCCCTTTTTATATACTCCCTTTTATAAAACTTTTTGATCATATTTAATTTCATATAGCATTTGCATGACACGCAGGAAATCTTCCTCACTGAATTCCTTAGCTTTCCGCAAGATAAGCTTTGCTTTTTTTGTGCCAATTTCACGCACAAGCTGTTCGATTTCATAATCGATTCCTGACTGGCCCTTCTGCAGTTCCTGTTCAAGCAGTTCGGAAGCTGGTATATCCAGGGCTGTTGAGATTCTTAGAACAGTCTGGGTATCAGGAATCTGATCTCCATTTTCATATTTTGCAATCGTTCCCGTCCCCACTCTCACCTTTAATGCGAGCTGCTGCTGGGTCATGTTTGCACGTTCGCGGCAAGCTTTAATGTTAAGGCCTATATTTGACATATCCATCACTCCCGTTAACGATTTCTTCTAACTATATTTTATCATGGTAAACGCAAGATCCTCTTTGTACTTCATGAACATTTAGTTAACAAACAAATAGAATGTCTACATATTGTTTGCGGATTGTTTTATTATAATGAATGAACTTATGTATGAAAATGTCTGGAGTTTCCATTTGAATTCCTTTTGATATTTTGATTAAGTTGTGATATAATTTTTTATTGCGTATAAAGAGATAAAATTTGAATTTAAATAGGAGTGTTTTCATGTCTGAGAAAATCGAAGTAGGCAGTGTTATTACAGGAAAGGTAACGGGTATTCAGCCATATGGTGCGTTCGTAGCATTAGATGAGAATACACAGGGATTAGTCCACATTTCCGAAGTGACTCATGGTTTCGTAAAAGATATTAATGAGCATCTTAAAGTGGGCGATGAAGTAAAAGTGAAGGTTCTTTCTGTTGACGAAGCAGCAGGGAAAATCGGTTTATCAATCCGTGCAACAGAAGAAGCGCCACAAGCAGAAGCGAAAGCAAGAAAGCCTCGCAAGCGCCAGGCAGCTCCAATTAAAATGGAAGACGAATCTGCACAGGGATTCAATACACTTAAAGATAAGCTTCAAGAGTGGATTGACCAGTCCCAGCGCGAGGATCTTATTAAGAAGTAATAATAATGAAAACCGGGTTTTGCTGCCCGGTTTTTTATTTTTACCTTGATGCAAAGAATATTTGCTTTTTTATGCAAAATGAGCGGGCGCTCGACAAGTTATTTTGCATGCTTACATACATAAACGGATGGGAATTAAATTTTTTTAAGGTAAATAGTCTGAAAAATGTTTGAATTTTATATCTTGGCATTAATCTTGCAATAGTTAAACCAACAGACGTGTAACTTTAAGAGGAGGAACATTATGAAAGAAGCAACAGGAAAGAAAATACCCTTCTGGTTTGCAATGCTGCCGCTGCTGGTAATGATTGCTGCTATGATTATTACGATTGTAAAATTTGAGGGAAGCCCTCATGTGCCTTTAATTGCCGGAACAATTGTCTCCGCTATCATTGCCTGGCGTTTTAATTATAAGTGGAATGATATTGAGGAAGGTTTTTATAAAGGCATTAAGCTGGCACTTCCGGCTATTTTAATTATTATAATGGTAGGCTTGACTATTGGATCCTGGATTGGCGGAGGAATTGTAGCCACCATGGTCTTTTATGGACTGAAGCTGATGACACCCTCAATGTTTTTGGCGTCCATCTGCATCATCTGTGCGATTGTTGCGCTTGCAATCGGGAGTTCATGGTCTGTTATGGGAACGATAGGCGTTGCCGGAATGGGCATCGGAATCAGCATGGGCATACCGGCACCAATGGTGGCAGGGGCTATAATTTCAGGCGCCTATTTTGGAGATAAAATGTCTCCGCTGTCAGACACGACTAATCTGGCTGCAGGAATTACAGGTACAGATCTTTTTGATCACATAAAGCACATGTTTTATACCACCATTCCGGCGCTGGCTATTGCCATTGTTGCTTATTGGTTTTTGGGAAGGCAATTTGGCGGGGATGATGTAAAAAATGAAAAAATTACCGAGGTAATGAATGTTTTGTCAGAAAGTTTCGTTATATCTCCTTGGCTATTACTGGTTCCTTTAATTGTTATAGGATTAGTGGCAAAAAAAGTGCCTGCATTGCCCGCGCTTGCGGTGGGTGTTTTCCTTGGCTGGCTATGCCATATTTTTGTACAGGGCGGGGCTGTAGGAGATGCTGTGAATACACTCCAGGGCGGATTTTCGATTGAATCAGGAAACACGATGGTGGACGAGCTATTTAATAGAGGCGGCATTGACGATATGATGTATACTGTGTCCCTTACGATTGTAGCAATGGCCTTTGGTGGAGTTATGGAGCAGACCGGCATGCTAAAAGCCATTGTTGAACAGATCCTGAAATTGGCCCGTTCAGCAAGGAGCTTAGTGGCCACTACTGTGCTATCTGCCTTCTTTACCAATGTAGCGGCTGCCGAGCAGTATATTTCCATCCTGCTGCCGGGCAGGATGTACACACAGGCATTTAAGGATAAAAATCTGCAATCAAAAAACCTTTCACGTGCCCTTGAAGATGGAGGTACCGTCACGTCCGTTTTTGTTCCATGGAATACTTGTGCGGTATTTATTATGTCAACACTGGCCGTTCATCCGTTTGAATATGCACCATACGCGATTTTAAATTTCACTGTTCCGATCCTGGCTATTATCTTTGCGATGCTTGGCTACAAAATAACATTCATGAGTGACCAGGAACGAAAAGAAACAGAAGAAAAAGATCAATTAGCATCTTAAATTTCAGGCTCCGTACCCACGGAGCCTTTTTGGTTTTTTGAAAAGATAATAGGGTAAAGGTAAATTGTTCCTGATTGTACTATTTTTGAATAGGAACTGTCAGTCAGCAAAGAATATAGTTTGTTGAAAGGAGAGATAAATATGGCTGAGCAGACACTTTACGAAAAAGTGGGCGGCGTAGAATCTATTGAAAAGGTTGTCGATTATTTTTACGAGGAACTGGTATTGAAGGATCCGGCCGTCAATCAGTTTTTCGAGCATACCGATATGGTAAAGCAGAAGAGCCATCAAGCTAAGTTCATTAGCTATGCTCTGGGGGGACCTAATCAATATTCAGGCAATTCCATGGCAAAAGCACATGAGGGCATGAATCTGCAGCCGGAACACTTTGATGCGATTGCGAGGCATCTGCATGATGCACTTGCGCATTTCGGAGTGAGTGAGAGGGATATAGATGAAGCGTTGACTCGTGTAGCAACGCTTCGGGATGATATTATATACAAATAAAAGCTCCCGGTGGGGAGCTTTACGATTTTTATCGCAGTCTAACGGGCAGTAAGACCGCCACTTCAAGACTTGGAGCAATCAGCTGTTTTCTTTTTCTGAATCCGTACTTCCTCAGCCGATACTGCAGATTTTGCCGGCTCATGCCAAGGGATTTTGCTGTTTGGGTTATATTATTGCCATGGTGTTTAAGGACTCTCTTTAAATAGTAAATCTCAGCTTCCTGCATATATTGTTCCAGTGTTTTAACAGGTTTGTTTTTTTGGACCAGTACATCCTCCAAATGGCCGGTTTCCTTCTGAAGTTCTTTGAATTGAGGCTTATTCCGGAAATGAAGAGGCAAATGCACATAGCTGATGGCTTCTTCCTGATCCATAAGGTTCATGGCCCCTTCGATAATATGCTCCAGTTCGCGTACATTGCCCGGCCAGTCGTATTGCTCGAATTTGTTCATTACTTCTTCTTCGATTTCCACTACATTCATTCCAAAGAGCTGATTATATTTTTCTATAAAAAACTGTGCAAGTTCCCGGATATCCTTTCTTCTATCCCGAAGAGGCGGTATGAAGAGGGATACAACACTCAGTCTATAATATAAATCTTTCCGCATCCGGCCTTCTGAAATAGCATCAATCGGGTCTTCATTTATGGTTGCTATGATCCTGACATCCACTGCCCGGTCTTTTGTATCACCGACCCGGCGGACCGTTCTTTCCTGTAAAACTCTCAAAAGCTTTGCCTGAAGGGAGGGATTAAGTGAGTTGATCTCATCCAGAAGCAAAGTCCCGCCATTTGCCTGCTCAAATAATCCAGGCCTTTCAATGGAGCCTGTAAATGCCCCTTTTTTCGTCCCAAATAAAAGGCCCTCTATCAGACTGTCCGGAAGAGCTGCGCAATTTTGAGAGATGAATGGCTGCGAAGACCGGCTGCTGCCATTATGGATGCTTTGGGCAAAAAGCTCCTTTCCAGTACCGGTCTCTCCGATTATCAGAACTGAGGAACTTGTTCGGGTTGCTCTTTTGCTTGCTTCAATCACTTCATGGATTTCGTCGCTTAAGCCAATAATACTATCAAAGGTATAACGGGTATCTCCGCGTTTATTCATGTTTTCTCTGATCAGCTTTTCAAGCTTGGTTACATCACGGGCAATCTCCATGGCGCCAATCTGTTCACCATCTTCCATAATCGGAAAAGTATTATTGATTGTAGTGATTTCCTGCCCTTTATTGTTAAAGTAGGTTTGTTTGGCATTTTTAATTTTGCTGCCATTCTTGAGCGCCTGAAGCAAGGTGCTGTATTCGTCCTGATTGAAAGTAAATACATCCAGCAGATTTTTATCCAATACATCTTCATAATCCATGCCTTCTATCTGGGCCATTTTCTTGTTGTAGAATGTAGTTTTTCCTTCCTCATTCACGACATGGACACCTACATCGATTTCATCCAATATCCGTTGAAAGATCTTGTTATTCAATTGAAGCTGTTCAATTTCCCTGTGGTTCATTGTAATCTCCTTCATTCGGCAATTTATTCAATAGTATATATTAAATCAAATGTGTGCAATGATAATTTGCACCAGTAACAGAAAAAGGGCAAAATTAATTTGCTTTCGTCTTGTTAAATAGTTATTTTTCAGCTTATTTATTTTTGGCACAGTTCTTGCATTATATAAGAGCGGATGAATATCGAATAGACTAAAGGGGGACGACATCATGGTACAGCCGTACAAACATGAACCTTTCACAAACTTTAAAGCAGAAGAAAACCGCGAAGCATACTTACAGGGTTTAAAAACAGTCGAAAGCTATTTAGGACAAGACTATGACTTATTAATAGGCGGAGAAAGAATCTCTACTGAAGATAAAATTGTATCAATCAATCCTTCTAATAAAGAAGAAGTAGTGGGCCGTGTTTCAAAAGCAAACCGCGAGCTTGCGGAAAAAGCGATGCAGGCTGCTGTGGAAGCATTCAAAACATGGAGAAAAGTAAAGCCGGAAACACGCGCAGATGTTTTATTCAAAGCTGCTGCAATTATCCGCCGCCGAAAAGCTGAGTTCTCTGCCCTTTTAACGAAGGAAGCAGGAAAGCCTTGGAACGAGGCAGATGCTGATACTGCGGAAGCGATTGACTTCCTTGAGTACTATGCACGCCAAATCTTAGAAATCAAAGACGGTGTTCCTGTTAACAGCCGTCCGAACGAATATAACCGTTATGACTACATTCCATTGGGAGTGGGCATCATCATCTCTCCTTGGAACTTCCCGCTTGCAATCATGGCCGGCACAACTGTTGCTGCGATCGTGGCAGGAAACACTGTTCTATTAAAACCAGCTTCTACAACACCGGTTGTGGCTGCAAAATTTGTTGAAGTAATGGAAGAAGCAGGACTTCCAAAGGGCGTTCTGAACTTCGTGCCTGGCAGTGGGGCAGAGGTGGGCGACTATCTGGTTGATCATAAAGATACCCGCTTCATCTCATTCACAGGATCACGCGACGTGGGTCTTCGCATCAATGAGCGCGCTTCTAAATTAAACGATGGCCAAATCTGGCTGAAGCGCGTGATCGCGGAAATGGGAGGCAAGGATACGATCGTTGTCGACAAAGAAGCAGACCTTGAATTGGCGGCGACTTCCATCGTGGCTTCTGCATTTGGCTTCTCCGGACAAAAGTGTTCAGCATGTTCACGAGCAGTAATCGTAGAAGATGTATACGATCAGGTTCTGAACCGTGTGGTCGAGTTAACTAATGAGTTAACACAGGGCAACCCTGAAGATCAAAGCAACTATATGGGTCCTGTTATCGACCAGGGCGCATTTGACAAGATCATGAGCTACATTGAAATCGGCAAAGAAGAAGGCAAGCTGATGACAGGCGGAGAAGGGGACAATTCAAAAGGCTTCTTCATCAAACCGACTGTATTCGCTGACCTTGCACCGGATGCACGCTTAATGCAGGAAGAAATCTTCGGGCCGGTCGTTGGCTTCACAAAGGCAAAAGATTTCGACCATGCGCTTGAAATTGCCAACAACACGGAGTACGGCTTAACAGGAGCTGTGATCACACAGAACCGTGAGCACATCCAAAAAGCGCGTGAAGATTTCCATGTCGGAAACCTATACTTCAACCGCGGCTGTACAGGTGCGATCGTTGGATACCAGCCATTCGGAGGATTCAACATGTCCGGAACCGACTCCAAAGCGGGCGGACCTGACTACATTCTTCTGCACATGCAGGCGAAGACTACTTCTGAAATGTATTAAAATCTGTAAAGCATGTATGGGATATTGAATATCCTGTACATGCTAAAACCTTAAATAGTTTAAAGAAGAATAGCTTAACGTTACAATAAAAAGGACTATTCTGAAAAAGGAGGAATTTTAATTGACTGAAGCGACAAAATCAAAATCACTAATTGAACAAACTGAAAAATACGGTGCACACAACTATCATCCGCTGCCAATCGTTATTTCCAAAGCGGAAGGTGTTTGGGTGGAAGATCCTGAAGGCAATAAATATATGGATATGCTTAGTGCTTATTCGGCTGTAAACCAGGGGCACCGCCATCCAAAAATCATTCAGGCGCTGAAGGACCAGGCAGATCGTGTAACATTAACTTCACGTGCTTTCCATAACGATCAGCTTGGCCCATGGTATGAAATGATTTGTGAACTGACAAAAAAAGAGATGGCACTCCCTATGAACACAGGGGCTGAAGCAGTCGAAACAGCAATCAAAGCTGCACGCCGCTGGGCTTATGACGTAAAAGGGATTGAAGATAACCAGGCGGAGATCATTGCTTGTGTCGGAAACTTCCATGGCCGTACAATGACAGCGGTTTCCCTTTCTTCAGAAGAAGAATATAAGCGCGGATTCGGACCAATGCTTCCAGGCATTAAGCTGATCCCGTACGGAGACCTTGACGCACTTAAAGGAGCAATCACTGAGAATACGGCTGCTTTCTTAATTGAGCCGATTCAAGGTGAAGCTGGAATCGTGATCCCTCCTGAAGGCTTTCTGAAAAAGGCATATGAAACTTGTAAGGAGAACAATGTATTATTCATTGCAGATGAAATTCAGGCTGGTCTTGCACGTTCCGGAAAAATGTTTGCATGCGAATGGGAAGATGTAGATCCTGACATGTACATTTTAGGGAAAGCACTTGGAGGAGGAGTATTCCCGATTTCATGTGTGGTTGCGAATAAAGATGTTCTTGGGGTATTTAATCCAGGATCACATGGTTCAACATTTGGAGGAAACCCAATGGCTTGTGCGGTTTCAGTTGCTTCCATGGACGTATTGGTTGAAGAGAAGCTTGCAGAGCGCTCACTTAAGCTGGGTGAATATTTCATGGGTAAATTAAAAGAAATTAACAATCCTGTCATTAAACAAGTGCGCGGACGCGGATTATTTATAGGTGTTGAGCTGAATGAGCCGGCACGAAAATATTGCGAAGAGCTAAAAGAACAGGGATTGCTCTGCAAAGAAACGCATGACACGGTTATCCGATTTGCTCCGCCTTTAGTCATTTCGGAAGAAGAGCTTGATTGGGCAATTGAAAGAATCAATAAAGTATTAAGCTAATTATAATTTTAAATAAAAAATCCTTGCACACAATGTGCAAGGATTTTTTGCATATATTAGCGGGTTGGCCTGGTTTCAGGTTCTCTTTCCAATTCTTCATTCGGTTTGAAGAGAAGGCCAAGGTTGATTAGGCCTGCGATGCCCACCAGGCCATATATGATTCTTGAAAGGGCTGAATCCTGGCCGCCAAAAATAGCTGCCACAAGATCAAATTGGAAAAATCCGATTAAACCCCAGTTAATAGCTCCAATAATTGTAAGAACCAGTGCAATACGCTGAATGCCACTCATGATGTTTCCTCCTTAAAGTATAGGTTCACTATTATGTTGCTGCACGGAAATAAAAAATATTCATCTTAATAGTAGTTAAGGGCCATAATGAAAGGAGTCCGAATACCGAATCATACTTTTTGCAATAGCTTAAAATTTGAATGATAATGATGGGGTAAAGGAGATGTTGATATGCAAAATTTTACCTTTTATAATCCGACAAAATTAATTTTTGGGAAAGATCAACTGTCCCAATTGCAGACTGAAATTCCCCAGTACGGCAAGAAGGTACTTGTTGTATACGGCGGAGGAAGCATTAAGCGAAATGGTTTATATGATAAAGTGATGGCTGAGCTAAATGAAATTGGTGCTGAAGTTTTTGAATTGGCAGGGGTTGAGCCTAATCCAAGAATCTCTACCGTTCGCAAAGGCGTTGAAATCTGTAAAAATGAAAGTGTCGATTTCCTGCTCGCTGTTGGCGGAGGGAGTGTCATCGATTGCACTAAGGCTATTGCTGCCGGTGCCAAATATGCTGGCGATGCCTGGGATCTGGTTATCAAGAAAGCATTTGCTGCAGAAGCTCTGCCGTTTGGAACGGTTCTTACACTAGCTGCTACCGGTTCTGAAATGAATGCCGGATCTGTTATTACAAACTGGGAAACAAATGAAAAATATGGATGGGGCAGTCCCGTGACATTCCCTAAATTTTCAATTCTTGATCCTGTTAATACGTTTTCAGTGCCAAGAAATCAAACGGTATATGGAATTGTCGACATGATGTCCCATGTACTGGAGCATTATTTCCATCTTGAAGAGAATACTGATTTTCAGGATCGCATGTGCGAATCTCTGCTGATCACCATAATGGAAGCAGCTCCTAAGCTTCTTGAAGACCTTGAAAGCTATGAGCATCGTGCAACCATTTTATATTCCGGCACGATGGCGCTGAATGGAATCCTGAATATGGGCTATCGCGGGGACTGGGCAACGCATAATATCGAGCATGCTGTATCGGCTGTTTATGATATTCCTCATGGCGGCGGCCTTGCCATTCTGTTCCCGAACTGGATGAAGCATAATTTGACAGTGAAGCCTGAACGCTTTAAGCAGCTGGCTGTCCGTGTACTTAATGTGGATCCTGCAGGAAAAACGGATGAAGAGACAGCACTTGAAGGGATTGAAAAGCTTCGTGAATTCTGGAACAGCATTGGGGCGCCTTCCCGCCTGGCTGATTATGACATTGATGACAGCAAGATTGAATTGATGGCAGACAAAGCGACGGTCAATGGAGAATTTGGCAATTTCGCGAAATTAAATCATGCTGACGTAGTTTCAATCTACCGAGCTTCCTTGTAACATTCAGACGGACTCTGCCCTGCGGCGGGGTCCTTTGACAATTTTACGCCGGAAAATTACAATCATCCTTTTACGTAAAAAATATGTCAAAATTGGACACGCTTACAATATGGGATGATTCTTGATTAACTTTGGTGCATTCGTTAAAGTGGAATAGAGATGGCAGCAAATGATAAGAGCTGTTTAAATTTGAGAAAAAATGGAGGACATTCATGACACACGTTCGTTTTGATTACTCAAAAGCACTTCCTTTTTTTGGCGAACATGAAATTACATATCTGCAGGATGCAGTGAAGGTTGCTCACCACTCCCTTCATGAACAAACTGGAGCTGGCAGCGACTATTTAGGCTGGATCGATCTGCCCTCAAACTATGATAAAGAAGAGTTCTCCCGCATTCAAAAAGCGGCTGAGAAAATTAAGAACGATTCCGATGTTCTTATTGTCATTGGAATTGGAGGCTCCTATCTTGGAGCGCGTGCGGCTATAGAAATGCTTCAGCACAGCTTCTATAATGCACTTCCAAAAGAAAAGCGCGGTACTCCGCAGGTGCTGTTTGCCGGCAACAATATCAGTTCTTCATACATGAAGGATTTAATGGATCTGCTTGAAGGAATAGATTGGTCCATTAATGTGATCTCCAAATCAGGCACAACAACTGAGCCGGCATTAGCTTTCCGTATTTTCCGCAAAATGCTCGAGGAAAAGTATGGTGTGGAAGAAGCGCGTAAACGAATTTATGCTACGACCGACAAAGCGAGAGGTGCTTTAAAAACGCTTGCAACAGAAGAAGGCTACGAGTCATTTATTATTCCTGATGATGTAGGCGGCCGCTATTCTGTTCTAACAGCTGTAGGTCTTTTGCCGATAGCTGTCAGCGGTGCAAGCATTGAAGATATGATGAACGGTGCTGCACAGGCGCGCGAAGACTTCAGCAAATCTGAGCTTCAGGAGAACGCAGCCTATCAGTATGCTGCTGTCCGCAATGTTCTTTATAACAAAGGCAAAACGATTGAAATGCTGATCAACTATGAACCAGGTCTTCAATATTTTGCAGAGTGGTGGAAGCAGCTTTTCGGTGAAAGTGAAGGAAAAGACCAGAAAGGAATTTTCCCTTCATCAGCTAACTTCTCCACTGATCTTCATTCATTAGGCCAGTATGTGCAGGAAGGCCGCCGGGACCTTTTTGAAACGGTTATCAAGGTGGAGGAATCACGCCATGAACTTACCATTGAAGAGGCGGAAAATGATCTTGATGGTTTGAACTATCTTGCGGGTGAGACTGTCGATTTTGTGAATAACAAAGCTTTTGAAGGAACCATGCTTGCACACACAGATGGCGGAGTGCCAAACCTCATCGTTTCCATTCCAAAAATGGATGCCTATACATTTGGCTATCTGGTTTACTTCTTTGAAAAAGCATGTGCCATGAGCGGTTATCTTCTGGGAGTGAATCCTTTCGACCAGCCTGGTGTTGAAGCATACAAAGTAAACATGTTCGCTTTGTTGGGAAAACCAGGATTTGAAGAGAAAAAAGCGGAACTTGAAAAAAGATTGAAGTAATAGTGAGAAGCGTCTGCCTGCGGGCAGGCGTTTTTTATTGAAGAAAATATAGTTCCATCGCATTCATGATATCCTCCACTTTGGAGAAACTAAGCCAAAAGCGAAAAAGGGGATGGATTCAGTGATTGAGATACCTTCAAAAGTGGAAGGAAAGCATTTTGATTTGTATAAGCTGGAGCAGGCTTTGAAGCCGATTGGCTATTCGATTGGCGGGAACTGGGATTATGATCACGGTTCTTTTGACTATAAAATTGATGATGAGGTGGGATACCAGTTTTTAAGGGTCCCATTTAAGGCAATTGATGGGCAGCTTGATGATCCAAGCTGTACGGTGGAGATAGGCAGGCCATTTCTGCTTTCCCATAAGTACCAGCGCGGTCTTGATGACCACGCCTATACCGGAAATTTCAGCGCCTCCTTTGATCAATTCTCGGAGCCTGTGGATAAGGACGCCAGTTTTCCGAAGGAATTCATTGATCTCGGCAAAGCACTTGTAGAGGAGCTTGAGTCCATATTAATAAGAGATTAACCGAGTATAACAATCAGCTGATCCTGCTGAAGAATTTTAAAAGGCTGGGGAGGATTAACCAGAGTTTCCTCCCTCTTTTAACACCTAAAAGGAGGATGCCTTCATTCATGAGCTCTGCACTAAGTTCAGCAAAGGTTTTATTTTCTATTTCTTCCGATGCAGGCTGAAACGTTAATTTTCGTTTATCAAGCTGTCCCAGCAAATCAAGAAAAGAAGTAACGAGCTCCTGGGAAGAAATGCTGTTGATCATAACGAAGCTTGTGAGCACATTCGTCTGGACAATTTCATCAGCCCCAGCTCTTTTAGCATTTGCTGCCTGTTCAGATGTTAATATTTCCACGATGCATTGAACATCCCGATTCAACCCTTTGATTGCCAATAAGGCTAAGATTGAATTCATATCTGCATGCAATTCATCTTTATTCTGATCTGCTGTTATGATTACTTTTTGCGCGTCAAATATATTTGCCTTCATAAGGACATCATCTCTGTTAGCGCGTCCCTGAATAAAATGTACATTATTATGGGGGACAGGATTTGATTTTAATGTTTCATCTATTAAAGCAATGGAATGGTTCATCCCATCGCCCCCGAGTGTATTTACGATCTCCCGTGCACGTTCATTCCAGCCGATCACAACAATATGATTTTTACCCTGGTATTTAACTTTTCCCTCCAGGAAGTCATTCTGCCGTGTTACTGCGGCTGTTGCAAGTGAAATAAAATATGTAGACAGAAAGCCCGCTCCTGTTAAAATAAGCGCAATTCCTATAATGCGTCCGGCTGTGCTTGTCGGATATAAATCTCCAAATCCCACAGTGGAGGCTGTAACCACAGCCCACCAGATTCCATCAAAAAAGGTCGGAAAGGAGGAGGGTTCGATAATATGTATTAATCCGCCAAAGAGAAAGATCACCAGCAGGGCAATCAACAGAATCCTGATTACTAATGGCAGACGGATGAAACTGTAATAAATTTGCTGTGGCATAAAACATCACTCCTAATAAAAACCATGTGTGTATGTTATTAAAATATAAAAAAAGCCATGCCACGTATATACTTAATTAAGTATATCGTCTATTGCACGGCTCAGCAGTTGAATATCCTTTGAAATTTCATTTTTCACGTCGTCAATCTCGCACCTTTCATATTCATCCATGAGAAGGGAGAGTTCTCTCTTTAGTATGACAGCCTCGTGTTCAAAATCCATGATGACTCCCTCCTTTAGGGATATAAAGGACTAACAGGCAGTTAGTTTATTTATTTGTAATGTTACAATTATGTTACCCGGATTCTTTACAATTTAAACTGTAAAAACGTCTAAATATTAAACATGAAATTTAGAAAGGGTATAGTGTACCCTCTTATTTTGCATGTAAACACAATGGCGTTAATAAATAGCTGGTAAGTAAAAAACAAAAAAATCCTCGTGGTATTTCCGAGGATTCATAGAGACAATTCTATTTTCGGATTAAGCTGTAAACTGAAGCGCCAATTAGATTCCCGGCTTCTTTCATCCGCTCGGCACTTATGTGCTCGATGGAATCCAGCGGTGTATGGTAATACGGCTCAAGATTGGCTGTGACAGGCTCCCGCCTGATAAAATTAACAGCCGGGATGCCTGCATCGTGAAAAGAAACATGGTCGGATGCGCCGCGCTGATAAAGCACTAATTCAGATGGTGTGCCGATACGCTCTGCAGTGGCAAGAGCGGTTTCTGTTGCAATATTTGCCTGGCCATCCAGGGTATTCATGTAAATCGCAGTTGCATTTTCCCATGCTGTACCTACCATATCCATATTGAAGTTTGCTATGCTCCGCTCTATTTCATTGCCGCTCAGCTGGCTGACATAATACTGAGAACCAAGAAGGCCGATTTCTTCTGCGCCTACAAATGCAAATCGTAATTCTTTGTCAGCAGGATAACTTTTCAGAACTCTCGCCAGCTCAAGGGCAACAGCAGTACCTGATGCGTTATCGCTTGCCCCTGGAGCAAATGGGACACTATCGAAATGTGCAGAAATATGGACAATATCAGTTTCCCCGCCTTTATGAGGCTTAGGGTTCTTGGTGGCAATAATGTTTTGCGATTTTATGTTTTGAAATCTTTTTACAGTAAGGGTTACTTTTTTGTTTTGTGCCGCAACATCTTGAAGAAGTGCTTCTCCGCTTGCTTTCGTTATGCTTCCTACAGGAATATTATATGGGCCTCCGATTGAAGGATTCATAGGGGCTGGCTGATCCACATTATTGTATATGAGGACCCCTGCAGCACCGGCATTTACAGCATTTAACACTTTTTCAGAGAACGTAATGTCACCGCGTGAAATAAGTGCTATTTTCCCTGGTGCTTCCTCTGTGAAATCAGCTGCCCTCCCTAATCCGGCATCATATAATTCTGAGGTAATTCCTTCTTCAGGCGTCGATCCCGACCCGGAAGGAATGGTTACAAGAACCTCCTTCAAATCACTGGTGTGCAAACCTCCAGCCATTTTATCAGGAATGCTGAATTCTTGTGTTTCGACTGTGTAGCCATATGACTGAAGGCGTTTGCGAATGAAATTTGCGGCTTCTTTTTCCGCATCAGTTCCTGCAACCCGCGGTCCGATGGTTTCTGATAAATACCTGACATCCTCCATCATGCGAGCTGCATCTATCCTTGCGATAACCTTCTGATCAAACGCTTTTGAGCCGGGATGTTCTGTCTGGCTTTGTGCTGCTTCAGCAGTCTGTACAAATTGTACAGGCACCCCATACAAACTTGAAACTGTCATTACTGCTGCAAGCATGACAGAAGAAGCTTTCTTTCCAACTTTCATCTATAATTCCCCCTCGACTGGTAGTCCAGCTATATGTATTCGCCTACATAGCTCTGCTTCCTTTTAATAGAGAGTAAAACGAATCGATTATCCTAGCAGATTTATTAATTCCGGGAGAAAAGGAATATATTAACTTTTGGGATTCGAGAAAATGATAGATGTAAAGTACCGTATAAGGGATGCATACATCTTTTTACATGACTTTAGAAGGACTCCGGTGGATTGTCAGCACTTTTCTTTTGAAAAATACAGGTCTTTCGACTATCGAAACTAATGTGATTTTAATATATTCTGAAAATTATAAAGTTTTATAAGGGGAGGATTTACTATGAAAAAGGCTGCATTAAAAGTGCTCATTACATCAGCCATCGCTTTCCCGTTGATTGCCGGCGGGGCTTTGCCTTCAATGGGTAAAGACAGCCACAACGGCATTGCTTCAGCGGAAACACAGATTAAAGTCGAAAATGGCATGACACAGCCTGTTTTTTCCCTGGACGATGCCATTGTCGAAAGAGTTTTTGTTGAAACAGCAACTGACAGTGATCGGGATGGGAAACTGGATCGGGTACGTGCAGATATTATCAGGCCAAAAGAAACAGAGGAAGGATTAAAGGTACCTGTTATTTATGAAATGAGCCCTTACCGTTCCGGAATTAAAGGAGTGCCGGTTTATGATGTGGATACAGAGCTTAACGCTGTGCCAAAAAAAGGGAAAGACAAGGGGAAAAAGGGAAAACCGCAGACAAATCTCCCGGGATATTATGACGACTATTTTGTGCCCAGAGGCTATGCGGTTGTTCTTGCGGAAAGTGTAGGGACTGGCCTTTCTGACGGCTGTCCTACAACCGGAGATGAGCATGAAATTCTTGGAACACGGGCTGTAATTGATTGGCTGAATGGAAGAACAAAAGCTTACAATGCAGAGGGACAGGAAATAAAAGCTGATTGGACAACAGGAAACGTGGGAATGACAGGAGTTTCTTATAATGGAACCCTGCCTAATGCTGTGGCTGCCACTGGAGTCGAGGGCCTTAAAACAATCGTGCCTATTGCGGCAATCAGCAGCTGGTATGACTATTATCGTTCAAACGGTGCTGTGATTGCGCCAGGCGGGTATCAAGGGGAAGATGCAGATAATATGGCCGAAGCTATCTTAACCAGGAAAAATCCTGAAGCTTGCAGTAATGTCATAAAAGAATTAACTGAAGGCCAGGACAGGCAAACCGGTGATTATAATGAATTCTGGAGTAAAAGAGATTATACAAAGGATGCTGACCAAGTAAAAGCAAGTGTCTTTATTGTCCATGGATTAAATGACTGGAATGTTAAGACAAAGCATTTTTCAGATTGGTGGCAGGCACTTGGAGAGAATGATGTTCCGAGGAAAATGTGGCTTCATCAAGGCGGTCATTCCAGCCCTTACAGCTTCAGACGTGATGTTTGGCTCCCGACTTTAAATAAATGGTTTGATTACTGGCTGTATGATATTAAAAATGATGTCATGAATGAACCGATGGTTGATATTCAAAGAGAGGATAAGACGTGGCATTCAGAGGACAGCTGGCCTGCTGAAGGAACCTTAGGCACGAAATTGCATTTTAAACCGGCTTCAGAAGGAGGCGGCAGCTTAGAATTGCAGCCTGTACCGAATAAGAACAAGAAAAATCAGCATTTTGTGGACGATGCAGCAATCAAGGCTGAAGAGCTGGCTTTGAATCCGGATTCTCCATTTGCTAATAGGCTTGTCTATTTGACTCCGCCTTTAGAAAACGATATTCGCATGAGCGGAACGCCAGAGGTTCAAATTCGTGCAAGCATAGACCGTAAAACAGCCAACCTAACAGCCCTCCTTGTTAAATATGGGGAAGGCAAGCCGGAAATTGTTACAAGAGGGTGGATGGATCCTCAAAACCTTCACAGCGAAGATAGATCTTCCGGGCTTACACAGACCCGTGAATATACATTTACATGGGATATGCAGCCGGATGATTATGTGTTTAAAGAAGGTGATCGTCTGGGAGTAGTTGTTTTATCAAGCGATTATAACTATACAATCAGACCGGACGCAGGCACGAAAATAACCATCGATCCGGAAAGAAGTCATATCATGCTTCCTGTGCAGGGTGGAGTTAAAGCATTTAAGTAGAAAGATAGAGGGATCATTTCTTGGTCGGGCTCTTCCGATTGCTTTCAAACTTTATTATGGGGTTCCTGCGGCCGATTCATTTGACTAATGTAGGAATACAACATATAATTAATCTAACAAAATAGTTCGGATTCTTCCTAAAGGGGAGTAGCTTTCAAGTAAAGTCGTCAATACGGGATGTTAAATCTCCGGCTTTACTGGCAACAGATGTTGCTTGCGAGACCTTTACCATTTATTTGGTAAGGTCTCTTTTGTTTTTAAGGCGCTGAGACCAATAAATGGCTCAGTGCCTTTTATTTTTTTAGGAGAGTCTGGAACAGGAGGTTTTATAATGAAGCTGTATCATCAACTTGCAGACAGTGTGAAATTTTCCAGAAGCCTTAATTGGACCAGACTTCTTGAAAAGGACGACAGCCTGGAATTTATTGGGGCAGGGAGAAGTGCCTTTGCTTTTAGGATTAAAGAAACCAATCATGTATTAAAAGTCTTTTTTCCGGAATTTAAAAGAATTGCCAGGGAGGAAGCGGAGATTTACAGGGCTTTGCCTGACCATCCATACTACCCTTCTTTATATGACTCTGGAGATAACTATATTGTCATTGATTATGTACAGGGGCTGACTCTGTTTGATTGTCTTGCGCACGGGGTACCGATAAAGGAGGAGACAATAAGACAAATTGATGAAGCCTTAAAACTGGCGAGGGAAAGCGGGCTAAACCCCTCGGATATTCACCTGCGAAACATTATTCTTACAAAGGAAGGGCAAATTAAAATCATTGATGTTGCCAGATTTAAGCAAACGAAGAATTGTACACAGTGGGATGACTTGAAACATGCATTCTATAAATTTTACAGAAGAAGATATTTTCCAAAGAAGATCCCTGTATTAATTATGAATACAATTGCGGCTCTTTATAAAAAGCGAATTGTTCGTATGAGTTCATAAACAGTTCATTTGGTAACGCATTTTCCTTTTGAAATAATAAAGTCCATAAAACAGAAAGGGGCAGGTATCCATGAAAGTTCTTATCGTCGGAGCAAACGGGCAAATTGGGAAGCAGCTTGTCAAGCTGATAAAAGAAGAGGATAAACATACAGCAAGAGCTATGGTCAGAAAAGAAGAGCAGGTCATCCAGTTTGAAGAAATGGGAGTGGAAACGGCATTAGCAAGCCTTGAAGGATCAGTTGAGGAATTGGCTGAAGCAGCCAAAGGCTGTGATGCGATTGTTTTTACTGCAGGTTCAGGCGGAAATACCGGCTATGACAAAACTCTGCTGATTGACCTGGACGGAGCCGCAAAAACAATTGAAGCGGCAGAAAAGGCCGGGGTGGACCGGTTTGTTATGGTCAGCGCTATCCAGGCAAATAATCGCGATAAGTGGAGTGAAGCAATCAAGCCTTATTATGCCGCAAAGCATTATGCCGACAGAATGTTGGAAAACAGCAGCTTGAACTACACAATCGTACGTCCGGGCGGCCTGACAAATGACCCGGGAACCGGCAAAATTAAAGCAGCGGAAACCTTGGAGCGGGGCTTCATTCCCCGTGAGGATGTAGCTAAAACCCTTTATGCTGTGCTGGATAAGGAAAATACCTATAAGCGGGCATTCGACCTGGTATCAGGCGATGAAGATCCAGAAATGGCAGTGCAAAAAATATAACCCTTTCCCGGTGTGTATGCACCGGGATTTTTATTGGCAAAAATAGTATAAACTTGACCGGTTTGAACAGATTAATAAGAAAAACAGGAGCGTTTCAATGGACAGAAAAAAAGTAAAACTAACAACCGCAGAGATATCAGCATTATGGGCTACATATACACAAAACTCAGCCATGATTTGTTTCTATAGCCATTTCATGCAGTATGTGGAGGATAAGTATATTAAGGCAAATCTTAAGGAAGCGATGAGCCTGGCGGTTTCCTTTAATAAAAATATTAAAAAAGTCTTTGCGGAAGAAAAATTCCCTATACCCAAGGGATTTGGAGACGAGGATGTGAATTTGAACGCTCCTCCTCTTTATACGGAATTATTTGCTCTAAGCTTTGTTTACCGGGGCGGACAGATGATTATTAACTTTTATTCCAATGCTCTTACAAAAGTCGCAAGGGCAGATATTGTGGAATTCTATGATGGCTGCTTACGCAGGACCATTGAGCTATATAAGAAATCCTTATCGCTAATGCTGGAAAAAGGAATTTATGACCGCCCTCTCAAAATGGAGTATCCGGATTCAGTGGAATTTAAAAAAAATGAACCTTCTCTCCTGAGCAGCTGGTTTGGAAATGGACGCCCGTTAAATACAATGGAGATGAGTGAATTATTTTTTTCAATTGAACGGAACAGTATAGGGCTTGTGCTTCTTACTGGATTGATTCAAGTGTCCAAAGACAGAGAAGTTAAAGAGTATTTGTTAAAAGGAAAAAAGCTGACCGAGAGGCAAATAGAATCATTTAATAAATTTTTGAAAGAAGACAGTTCATTTGGAGTTTATCCTGCTTCACTGGAGGTAACTGCATCAAGAGTGTCTCCTTTTTCCGAGAAGCTGATGCTGTTTATCATTTCTGCTTCCAATCAGGTTGCAATTCCGGCACTTGCAACTGCTCTGTCTGTATCTATTCGCAAAGATTTGGGCGTCCAGTATACAATATTTATTGGCGAGATTTTGAAGTATGGAAATGAAGGGCTAAAATTGTTGATTGCAAGAGGCTGGATGGAGAATCCGCCGGAATCTGTAGATAGGAAGTCATTCTACAAGTTAGATAAATAATCTGCTGAAACTTGGCATTGGCAAATTCCAATGTCCTATTCGTTTTAATTTATGTTCCAAAGGGAATAGGGAGCTGTAAAAGGAATTACATAGTTTCACATATTCCTCATATAAATGTTGTTTAAGTGTCACAGCTTTTAGGCTGGAGCTGTGGAATAATGTGATGTAGTGAGCATTCAATAGGAGTGAGTGAATGTATAAAAAACAGGAACGTATTTTGATGTGGCTTGCTTTTACAGTGGCTATCATTATGGGACTTTCTTTTATTGGCCGTATTTTTGCAGGATAGGAAAAGGAGAATGTTTAAATGGGAAATGAAGAAACAGTTTTTTTCAGCCGTGTCTTAACAGAGCTGACATTATCCTTTCATATCATTTACGCAACCATTGGTGTCGGCATCCCGCTCATGATTATGATAGCGCAGTGGGTGGGAATCAAAAAGCAGGATGAACATTATATTCTGCTCGCCAGAAGATGGACGCGCGGTTTTGTCATTACCGTGGCTGTCGGAGTTGTTACCGGCACTGCCATTGGACTGCAGCTCTCTTTGCTGTGGCCTAACTTTATGGAACTTGCCGGCAATGTCATTGCGCTGCCTCTGTTTATGGAGACATTTGCTTTTTTCTTTGAAGCAATTTTTCTCGGGATTTATCTCTATACTTGGGATCGGTTTGAGAACCAGAAGAAGCATTTGCTTTTATTAATCCCGGTCGCAATTGGGGCATCATTCTCAGCAATTTTCATTACAATTGTAAATGCATTTATGAACGCGCCCCAGGGATTTGATATTGTGAATGGGCAGCTTGTTAATGTTAACCCGGTACTGGCGATGTTTACTCCTGCCATGCCGACAAAGGTTGCCCATGTGCTTTCCACTGCCTATATGACATCAGCGTTTGTTCTGGCATCAATAGGTGCTTATCGCCTTTTGAGGGGATCGAATCATATTTACCATAAGAAGGCATTAATGCTTACAATGAAAATCGGATTGATTTTCTCAATCGCTACAGCGGTAATTGGTGACTTCTCGGGGAAATATCTTGCAGAATACCAGCCTGAAAAACTGGCTGCCGCTGAGTGGCATTTTGAAACTGAAGAAGGGGCTCCTTTAATGCTATATGGTGTTCTTGATGACGGTGAAGTGAAATATGCCATTAAGATTCCGTATGCTCTCAGCATTCTTGCACACAGCAATCCGAATGCAGAGGTGATCGGACTCGATCAATTTCCGGAAGATGAAATACCGCCGCTTTATATCCATTATTTATTTGACCTTATGGTTACCATTGGCATGTGGTTGACGGCACTATCACTCTTCTATGTTCTGGGCACCTGGTTTAAAATGCGCTTTGTTTCGGCTAAATGGTTCCGCTGGCTAATCGTTCTGGGCGGGCCATTATCGATCATTGCGATTGAAGCGGGATGGTGGCTTGCGGAAGTAGGCCGGCAGCCATGGATTCTCCGGGGCATTATGCGTACTGAAGAAGCTGCCACATCAAGCGGACAGGTAGACCTTATGCTTCTGCTGTTTGCAGGCTTATATCTCGTGCTGGGAATCGGAAGTTTCATTGTCCTTACCAGAATGTTCCGCAAAAATCCTGTTGAGCAGGAATTGGCCGACCGTGAGCTTGAGAAAGAAGGTGAGCTTCGATGACGCTTGAGATCCTCGGTATTTCCGTCTTATGGCTGTTTTTATTCGGCTATGTCATCGTTGCGTCTATTGATTTTGGAGCAGGATTTTTCAACGCATACAGCCTATTTCGCGGAAAACAGCATATTTTAACGCGAATTATACAGCGCTATTTATCACCGGTTTGGGAAGTTACAAATGTATTCCTGGTGTTCTTCTTTGTTGGCATTGTCGGATTTTTTCCAAAAACCGCCTACTATTATGGAACCGTCCTGCTGGTGCCGGCAAGCATTGCAGTAGTCCTGCTTGCCATTCGCGGTTCTTATTATGCTTTTACCACCTACGGAGGGCTAAGACAAAAAAGATGGACCTATCTGTACGGGCTTTCAGGTCTTTTCATCCCTGCATCCCTGTCCATAGTCCTGACCATTTCAGAAGGCGGATTCGTTAGTGAGAGTTCAGAGGGACTGGAGCTTGACTATTGGACATTGTTCACCAGCCCGCTGACATGGAGCATTGTTGTGCTGAGTATAACAGCAGTCCTATATATATCAGCAGTGTTCCTTACCTGGTATGCCAATAAAGCAAACGATGAACCGGCTGCAGAACTGCTGAGAAAATATGCTCTTATTTGGGCGGTGCCTGCCATCGTAACAGCGACAGGCATCATTGTTGAACTGAGGGATCACAATCCTGAGCATTTCAGCAGATTAATGGAATTGTGGTGGCTGTTCGGCATCTCATTCCTTTTGTTTGCAGGAACGGTCTATCTAATATGGAAGAGAAGATACTACGGCCTTGCATTCGGGCTGCTGACAGGGCAATTCTTTGTGGCTTTCTTTGCATATGGGATCTCACATTATCCGTATCTGCTTTATCCATACCTGACCATTTATGACGGTTTCACAAACGAAGCTATGGCCATTGCCCTGGTCATTGCTTTTATAGCAGGATTGGGTTTGCTGCTGCCGTCCCTTTATCTGCTGCTCAGGCTGTTTCTGTTCAATAAAGACTATGTTCAGGGTAAGCGTGACGACCATGCATAGGAGGGGAAATCATGGCTGAATTTGTGATGTTTTATGCACCGTTTATCGTGGTCTTTGGTTCCATCGCTGCTGCTTTTTGGCTGGCAGGGAAGGATGAAAGAGTAGAGGAATAACAGAAAAAAAAGCTGCAGGGCCTATTTTGGCCCTGCAGCTTTTCTTAGTTATGGAGAATAGGGGGCTCGAACCCCTGACCTCAACGCTGCCAGCGTTGCGCTCTCCCAGCTGAGCTAATCCCCCGGGTGGTGGTACAAGAAAAATTATAACCACATCGGGGCTATCTTGCAAGAGGAATTATTAAAAAAATTTACTGCATACTATCGATTTCCATACATTGTACTCCAGGAATACTTGAAACACTGTAATAAACATCCGTAGTTCTTCTTTTGTAGTCGACGGCAACGATGAGCTGTACAAGATGCAGATTCTCATCCTCTAAATCTTTAATGCGAATATGTTTTATAGATATATCAAGGTCTTTTACAGCTGGGATGATGTCTGCAATATTTTCTTTATCCCGTACTTTCAGCTGCAGGTTTATCTCTTTTTCCCTTAAACGTTTAGGACCAATTAAGCCCATGATAAAAGGAATTACTTCTACTGAAATAATCAGCAGTGCTACTCCTGCCATTGCTTCAATATAAAAGCCTGCTCCTACAGCAATTCCAATCCCTGCTGCCCCCCAGATTAAGGCAGCTGTTGTAAGACCCGAAATGCTATCATTTCCGCGCCTTAATATAACGCCTGCACCCAAAAAGCCAATTCCTGAAACAATTTGGGCAGCTAAACGCAGAGGATCCATCGTAATGTTGATGTTATCATTACCGGGAAACATATAGGCTGATTCAATAGACACAATGGTCAAGAGGCAGCTTACTATGGAAATAACTAAGCTGGTCTTTAGGCCGACCGGCTTTCTTTTTAATTCTCTCTCCAGGCCGATAACTAGACCCAGGACTGCTGATATCCCCAGCTTCATTAGTATTTCTATCTCTAAACTGGTCATAATATCTCCCGCTTTTTAAAGTATTATATATCCAAAATAGGATCTAATAAAACCGTAGTAATAGTTTGGCTGTACGTTGTAAAATGAAATATACCCTAATTATTAGGAAACCGAAACAAGGAGTATAAAAAATGTCTAATACAAAAATAAACCCTTATGTTGTCCTTGCAATTGGCGTCGTTTCTGTCTCTACTTCGGCAATATTGGTGAAGGTATCCAGCGCTCCATCGGGAGTCATTGCTTTTTACAGATTATTTTTTTCTGTTCTTTTCATGTTGCCTGTATTTCTTATAAAGTATGTTCCCGAACTTCGTCTTATTACAAGGCGGGATTGGATCTATTCCATCATTTCCGGTGTGTTTCTTGCCTTCCATTTTATTCTTTGGTTTGAGTCGCTGAACTACACCTCTGTAGCCAGTTCTACAGTTCTTGTGACTCTTCAGCCCCTTTTTGCGTTTGCAGGTACATATTTCTTCTTTAAAGAAAAGTTTACCTGGAAAGCAATATTAAGCGGGCTTCTTGCAATTGCAGGCAGTGTCATTATCAGCTGGGGAGATTTTCAAATCAGCGGGACTGCTTTGTTCGGGGATATACTGGCAATCATTGCATGTGCCCTCGTAACGGCTTACTTAATGTTTGGCCAGACAGTCAGAAAAAGACTTTCACTCATCACTTATACTTTTGTTGTTTACAGTATTAGCGCTATTACATTGTTCTTTTATGTGTTAATCGCCGGAGAACCCTTACTTCCGTATGGAACCAGTGATTGGGTATATTTTATCCTGCTCGCACTTGTACCCACTCTGCTCGGACATACATTATTTAATTGGTCAATAAAGTGGCTCAGCACTTCCACCATTTCTATGGCCATTTTATTCGAGCCGGTTGGTGCTGCTGTTTTAGCTTATTATTTGCTTCATGAGTCTATTATATGGACACAAGTTCTTGGGGGAACAATTGTAATTGGAGGAATAACTCTCTTCTTATTAGATGAGAGAAGGATTCGAATGAAAGAATTGAAGAAAAAAACAACGGTTTCCGGATAAATGGGAGCTGTCTACAGGCATATTAGTGAAAAAATCTCCCTGAAGCGGGGAGATTTTTTTTTTTTATCTGAATACATAGGTCAGAGCTGAAAAAATAAATGCAGCTGTAACAGAAAAGATGAAGGTGCCTCCGTAGACCTCTTCATCTGAGTCTGCAATTTTAATTCCCTCTGCATAAGCATAAGCAAACAAAAATACGGCCATGATTACTGATAGGTATAGTGCTGCGGTTTCCAGTATGATTCACACCTTCCGTTTCAAAGTAGAGTTAATAAGATATTATGAAAAATAAATCAAACTATTACTAGTTCTTATACCAGCTGCAGTTTATTTCTAAGTTTGGATTACACTAGTGCTTTTTAAAATTACGTATTAATTTATTATTCTGTATGGTTGCTAATAAAACTGTGGAAAAGTGAACAAAGTTATCCACAGGGTGTGTGTAACTTTGTTGACAACTGTAATAATAAGTGTTTTACAGTGGATAACTATGTGGGCATGTCTGATAAAGCTTCCTAATAAAATGTTATTGATATAACTTATCCTTAAGAATTTGATTTAATGTACATGCACCTATTATGAGAACTTGGTACAGATCTTTTAGGTTAAATATTGTTTTCTCAATGGTGCTGTCTAATACATTGATCCCAAATCGATCATCTAATAGAGAAGAGATAAATAATAATATGCATCGAAGAAATAAAGAAAAACATTTTTTAAAATTATATTGCAAACATTTAATGAGTCGTGGTATATTAATTCTTGTCCTCAACAAGGCAAGCTGAACTGAGAAAAAACATTTTCAAGAAGTTGTTGACTTGTTAATGGATAACATGTTATATTGGTAAAGTCGCTTCGGAGCGATCAGGTAAAATATAACAAGCGAAATTGATCTTTGAAAACTGAACGAACAAAACGTCAACGTTTAAATCATTAGTCTTTTTTGAAAAGACAACTCGAGCTTAATCAACTCTTATATGGAGAGTTTGATCCTGGCTCAGGACGAACGCTGGCGGCGTGCCTAATACATGCAAGTCGAGCGGACGGATGGGAGCTTGCTCCCTGAAGTCAGCGGCGGACGGGTGAGTAACACGTGGGCAACCTGCCTGTAAGACTGGGATAACTCCGGGAAACCGGGGCTAATACCGGATAATTCTTTTCCTCTCATGAGGAAAAGCTGAAAGATGGCATCTCGCTATCACTTACAGATGGGCCCGCGGCGCATTAGCTAGTTGGTGAGGTAACGGCTCACCAAGGCCACGATGCGTAGCCGACCTGAGAGGGTGATCGGCCACACTGGGACTGAGACACGGCCCAGACTCCTACGGGAGGCAGCAGTAGGGAATCTTCCGCAATGGACGAAAGTCTGACGGAGCAACGCCGCGTGAGTGATGAAGGTTTTCGGATCGTAAAACTCTGTTGTCAGGGAAGAACAAGTACCGGAGTAACTGCCGGTACCTTGACGGTACCTGACCAGAAAGCCACGGCTAACTACGTGCCAGCAGCCGCGGTAATACGTAGGTGGCAAGCGTTGTCCGGAATTATTGGGCGTAAAGCGCGCGCAGGCGGTTCCTTAAGTCTGATGTGAAAGCCCCCGGCTCAACCGGGGAGGGTCATTGGAAACTGGGGAACTTGAGTGCAGAAGAGAAGAGTGGAATTCCACGTGTAGCGGTGAAATGCGTAGAGATGTGGAGGAACACCAGTGGCGAAGGCGACTCTTTGGTCTGTAACTGACGCTGAGGCGCGAAAGCGTGGGGAGCAAACAGGATTAGATACCCTGGTAGTCCACGCCGTAAACGATGAGTGCTAAGTGTTAGAGGGTTTCCGCCCTTTAGTGCTGCAGCAAACGCATTAAGCACTCCGCCTGGGGAGTACGGCCGCAAGGCTGAAACTCAAAGGAATTGACGGGGGCCCGCACAAGCGGTGGAGCATGTGGTTTAATTCGAAGCAACGCGAAGAACCTTACCAGGTCTTGACATCTCCTGACAACCCTAGAGATAGGGCGTTCCCCTTCGGGGACAGGATGACAGGTGGTGCATGGTTGTCGTCAGCTCGTGTCGTGAGATGTTGGGTTAAGTCCCGCAACGAGCGCAACCCTTGATCTTAGTTGCCAGCATTCAGTTGGGCACTCTAAGGTGACTGCCGGTGACAAACCGGAGGAAGGTGGGGATGACGTCAAATCATCATGCCCCTTATGACCTGGGCTACACACGTGCTACAATGGATGGTACAAAGGGCTGCAAAACCGCGAGGTTAAGCGAATCCCATAAAACCATTCTCAGTTCGGATTGCAGGCTGCAACTCGCCTGCATGAAGCCGGAATCGCTAGTAATCGCGGATCAGCATGCCGCGGTGAATACGTTCCCGGGCCTTGTACACACCGCCCGTCACACCACGAGAGTTTGTAACACCCGAAGTCGGTGGGGTAACCTTTTGGAGCCAGCCGCCTAAGGTGGGACAGATGATTGGGGTGAAGTCGTAACAAGGTAGCCGTATCGGAAGGTGCGGCTGGATCACCTCCTTTCTAAGGAATATTTACAAGAAACGTGACGTTCTTTGTTCGTTCAGTTTTGAGAGTTCAATCTCTCAATTCATTCGTTCTTTGAAAACTAGATAATGTTATGAAGAAGCAATAACCGAGTAATCGCCATCTTAGTAAATTCTCTATGTTAAATAGAGTTAAAAACCTTTGATCGTGTTCATCTTCGATGAACCTGTCAAATACGGTTAAGTTAGAAAGGGCGCACGGTGAATGCCTTGGCACTAGGAGCCGATGAAGGACGGTACTAACACCGATATGCTTCGGGGAGCTGTAAGTAAGCTTTGATCCGGAGATTTCCGAATGGGGAAACCCCCTATCCGTAATGGGATAGGATCTTTACCTGAATACATAGGGTATAGAAGGCAGACCCGGGGAACTGAAACATCTAAGTACCCGGAGGAAGAGAAAGCAAACGCGATTCCCTGAGTAGCGGCGAGCGAAACGGGATTAGCCCAAACCAGGAGGCTTGCCTCCTGGGGTTGTAGGACACTCTATACGGAGTTACAAAGGAATGAGGTAAATGAACAGGTCTGGAAAGGCCGGCCAGAGAAGGTAAAAGCCCTGTAGTTGAAACTTCGTTCCCTCCAGAGTGGATCCTGAGTACGGCGGGACACGAGAAATCCCGTCGGAAGCAGGGAGGACCATCTCCCAAGGCTAAATACTCCCTAGTGACCGATAGTGAACCAGTACCGTGAGGGAAAGGTGAAAAGCACCCCGGAAGGGGAGTGAAAGAGATCCTGAAACCGTGTGCCTACAAGTAGTTAGAGCCCGTTAATGGGTGATAGCGTGCCTTTTGTAGAATGAACCGGCGAGTTACGATTACATGCGAGGTTAAGTTGATAAGACGGAGCCGCAGCGAAAGCGAGTCTGAATAGGGCGAATGAGTATGTGGTCGTAGACCCGAAACCAGGTGATCTACCCATGTCCAGGGTGAAGTCCAGGTAACACTGGATGGAGGCCCGAACCCACGCACGTTGAAAAGTGCGGGGATGAGGTGTGGGTAGCGGAGAAATTCCAATCGAACCTGGAGATAGCTGGTTCTCTCCGAAATAGCTTTAGGGCTAGCCTCATGTAGTAAGAGTCTTGGAGGTAGAGCACTGTTTGGACTAGGGGCCCCCATCGGGTTACCGAATTCAGACAAACTCCGAATGCCAAAGACTTATCCATGGGAGTCAGACTGCGAGTGATAAGATCCGTAGTCAAGAGGGAAACAGCCCAGACCACCAGCTAAGGTCCCAAAGTATACGTTAAGTGGAAAAGGATGTGGAGTTGCTTAGACAACCAGGATGTTGGCTTAGAAGCAGCCACCATTTAAAGAGTGCGTAATAGCTCACTGGTCGAGTGACTCCGCGCCGAAAATGTACCGGGGCTAAACGTATCACCGAAGCTGTGGATTGACATCTTTCGATGTCAGTGGTAGGAGAGCGTTCTAAGGGCGTTGAAGCCAGACCGCAAGGACTGGTGGAGCGCTTAGAAGTGAGAATGCCGGTATGAGTAGCGAAAGATGGGTGAGAATCCCATCCACCGAATGCCTAAGGTTTCCTGAGGAAGGCTCGTCCGCTCAGGGTTAGTCGGGACCTAAGCCGAGGCTGAAAAGCGTAGGCGATGGACAACAGGTTGATATTCCTGTACCACCTCTTTACCGTTTGAGCAATGGGGGGACGCAGGAGGATAGGGTAAGCGCGCTGCTGGATTAGCGCGTCCAAGCAGTTAGGCCGGTAACGAGGCAAATCCCGTTACCACATAGGCTGAGCTGTGACGGCGAGGGAAATTTAGTACCGAAGTTCCTGATTCCACACTGCCAAGAAAAGCCTCTAGCGAGGGAAAAGGTGCCCGTACCGCAAACCGACACAGGTAGGCGAGGAGAGAATCCTAAGGTGAGCGAGAGAACTCTCGTTAAGGAACTCGGCAAAATGACCCCGTAACTTCGGGAGAAGGGGTGCTCATTAGGGTGAATAGCCCTGATGAGCCGCAGTGAATAGGCCCAGGCGACTGTTTAGCAAAAACACAGGTCTCTGCGAAGCCGCAAGGCGAAGTATAGGGGCTGACGCCTGCCCGGTGCTGGAAGGTTAAGAGGAGAGGTTAGCGCAAGCGAAGCTTTGAATCGAAGCCCCAGTAAACGGCGGCCGTAACTATAACGGTCCTAAGGTAGCGAAATTCCTTGTCGGGTAAGTTCCGACCCGCACGAAAGGCGTAACGATTTGGGCACTGTCTCAACGAGAGACTCGGTGAAATTATAGTACCTGTGAAGATGCAGGTTACCCGCGACAGGACGGAAAGACCCCGTGGAGCTTTACTGTAGCCTGATATTGAATTTTGGTACAGCTTGTACAGGATAGGTAGGAGCCTGAGAAGCCGGAGCGCTAGCTTCGGTGGAGGCGTCGGTGGGATACTACCCTGGCTGTATTGAAATTCTAACCCGCGCCCCTGATCGGGGCGGGAGACAGTGTCAGGTGGGCAGTTTGACTGGGGCGGTCGCCTCCTAAAAAGTAACGGAGGCGCCCAAAGGTTCCCTCAGAATGGTTGGAAATCATTCGCAGAGTGTAAAGGCACAAGGGAGCTTGACTGCGAGACCTACAAGTCGAGCAGGGACGAAAGTCGGGCTTAGTGATCCGGTGGTTCCGCATGGAAGGGCCATCGCTCAACGGATAAAAGCTACCCCGGGGATAACAGGCTTATCTCCCCCAAGAGTCCACATCGACGGGGAGGTTTGGCACCTCGATGTCGGCTCATCGCATCCTGGGGCTGTAGTCGGTCCCAAGGGTTGGGCTGTTCGCCCATTAAAGCGGTACGCGAGCTGGGTTCAGAACGTCGTGAGACAGTTCGGTCCCTATCCGTCGTGGGCGCAGGAAATTTGAGAGGAGCTGTCCTTAGTACGAGAGGACCGGGATGGACGCACCGCTGGTGTACCAGTTGTCTTGCCAAAGGCATCGCTGGGTAGCTATGTGCGGAAGGGATAAGTGCTGAAAGCATCTAAGCATGAAGCCCCCCTCGAGATGAGATTTCCCATAGCGTCAAGCTAGTAAGATCCCTGAAAGATGATCAGGTTGATAGGTCAGAGGTGGAAGCGTGGCGACATGTGGAGCTGACTGATACTAATCGATCGAGGACTTAACCAAGTTATTGGTAGATTCTCGGCAAATACTTCTTCATGCATTATCTAGTTTTGAGGGAACGAAAAAATAAAATTTCCTCTTGAAAAATCCTGAAAAGACGGTATAATAAAACTTGTCTTTGAAAAATAGTCTGGTGGCGATAGCGAGAAGGTCACACCCGTTCCCATACCGAACACGGAAGTTAAGCTTCTCAGCGCCGATGGTAGTTAGGGGCTGTCCCCTTGTGAGAGTAGGACGCTGCCGGGCATTAATAATGGAGGATTAGCTCAGCTGGGAGAGCATCTGCCTTACAAGCAGAGGGTCGGCGGTTCGATCCCGTCATCCTCCACCATTAATTTAAATGTACAAGCTGCCGGTGTAGCTCAATTGGTAGAGCAACTGACTTGTAATCAGTAGGTTGGGGGTTCAAGTCCTCTCGCCGGCACCACTTCAATTCTTTTTATAGAATATGAGCCATTAGCTCAGTCGGTAGAGCATCTGACTTTTAATCAGAGGGTCGAAGGTTCGAGTCCTTCATGGCTCACCATTTTAATTTTATATTGCGGGTGTGGCGGAATTGGCAGACGCACCAGACTTAGGATCTGGCGCCGCAAGGCGTGGGGGTTCGACTCCCTTCACCCGCACCATTTTTTATGCGGAAGTAGTTCAGTGGTAGAACATCACCTTGCCAAGGTGGGGGTCGCGGGTTCGAATCCCGTCTTCCGCTCCATTTATTGCCGGGGTGGCGGAACTGGCAGACGCACAGGACTTAAAATCCTGCGGTAGGTGACTACCGTACCGGTTCGATTCCGGTCCTCGGCACCAGTAGAATTTAATATTGCGCCCGTAGCTCAATTGGATAGAGCGTTTGACTACGGATCAAAAGGTTAGGGGTTCGACTCCTCTCGGGCGCGCCATATTACGGGGAGTAGCTCAGCTTGGTAGAGCACTTGGTTTGGGACCAAGGGGTCGCAGGTTCGAATCCTGTCTTCCCGACCATTATTTTTTGGGGCCTTAGCTCAGCTGGGAGAGCGCCTGCTTTGCACGCAGGAGGTCAGCGGTTCGATCCCGCTAGGCTCCACCATAATTATTACTTCATTATTTTGGCGGTGTAGCTCAGCTGGCTAGAGCGTACGGTTCATACCCGTGAGGTCGGGGGTTCGATCCCCTCCGCCGCTACCATTTATCTAAACGATGCTGGACCTTTAGCTCAGCTGGTTAGAGCAGACGGCTCATAACCGTCCGGTCGTAGGTTCGAGTCCTACAAGGTCCACCACTTTCTTTTATACGGAGGAATACCCAAGTCCGGCTGAAGGGATCGGTCTTGAAAACCGACAGGCGGGTCAAACCGCGCAGGGGTTCGAATCCCCTTTCCTCCTCCATATTTTATTCTTAATAATATTGTCGCGGGGTGGAGCAGTCCGGTAGCTCGTCGGGCTCATAACCCGAAGGTCGCAGGTTCAAATCCTGCCCCCGCAATCTGGTCCGGTAGTTCAGTTGGTTAGAATGCCTGCCTGTCACGCAGGAGGTCGCGGGTTCGAGTCCCGTCCGGACCGCCATTTTCACAAAAAAACATGGCTCAGTAGCTGAGTCGGTAGAGCACGACCGAATAAGCTGCCTTGAAATACTTCAGCGTACCGATTGATAAATCGGGACGAAGGGCGAAGCCAAATTTTATTTAGGCAAAATAACTTAATATGGCTCAGTAGCTCAGTCGGTAGAGCAAAGGACTGAAAATCCTTGTGTCGGCGGTTCGATTCCGTCCTGAGCCACCATTTAAAATCTTATGCGGGTGTAGTTTAGTGGTAAAACCTCAGCCTTCCAAGCTGATGATGAGGGTTCGATTCCCTTCACCCGCTCCAAAATGAAATGCGTAGGCGACTGTTCACAGGAGCCGAAGCTAGACACATATGGGCCTATAGCTCAGCTGGTTAGAGCGCACGCCTGATAAGCGTGAGGTCGATGGTTCGAGTCCATTTAGGCCCACCATTTTAATTATTGTTCCGCAGTAGCTCAGTGGTAGAGCATTCGGCTGTTAACCGAACGGTCGTAGGTTCGAATCCTACCTGCGGAGCCATATATGGGGAAGTACTCAAGTGGCTGAAGAGGCGCCCCTGCTAAGGGTGTAGGTCGGGCAACCGGCGCGAGGGTTCAAATCCCTCCTTCTCCGCCATATTGGCCCCTTGGTCAAGCGGTTAAGACACCGCCCTTTCACGGCGGTAACACGGGTTCGAATCCCGTAGGGGTCATACAAAAAAGCTGTCAACAATTTGTTGGCAGCTTTTTTGTTGTCTTTGTGCAGATCCCTTTTGCGTTCCGTCCGCTCTCCATTTAATCAAATTTCTCTTCTTCCCTGCTTAATTTATTGCCTGGATTATTCAGATCAATTTCAGAAGTTATTCCCGTATAGGGACCTCTAAACATATCGCCGGTGGCCATAATCTTTCCATCCGGTGCTTCAAATAGCGGGATTCTTATTTCCTTTTTGGAAGCCTCATTCAATAAAAACTCCTCTTCTTTATTGCTCAAAATATTATTCTCCTTTCATTTCTTACTTGCATACTTTGTTTTATTTTGTCTAAGTTTCCCGGAGATTATGTCGAAGGCTGTTAAAATGGGCAAAATGCTATCGTTTATTAGCAGAATATGAACGTTGTTGTCATAAAATTAAAAAAACTTTTACAAGGACTTTTCCCAGGTGCAGCGAATATAACAGGAAAGTCAAAAGAAACGAGACTGGGTGGGGAGAAGGATGGTAGTGGATACTTTGTTTCCAACCGATTATCAGCTGCATTTGTTCCATGAAGGGACGCTTTATGAGAGTCACCAGTTATTTGGTGCACATGTAGTTTCAAACGGAGGAACAGTGATTACCCGTTTTTGTGTATGGGCACCGAATGCTGAAATTATCAGATTAGTCGGTGATTTCAATGATTGGAATGGAGAAGGCTATACCTTACATAGAGTGAATAATGAAGGTGTCTGGATTATTCAGCTTGATGGAGACATGGAAGGTGCCTTGTATAAGTATGAAATTACAACAAAGAAAGGAGAGCGGTTATTAAAGGCTGATCCTTATAGCTTTTTTTCAGAAGTAAGGCCGAATACAGCATCTAAAGTATATTCGCTGGACGGTTATCAGTGGAATGACGGTAAATGGATGCAAAAAAAGAAAAGAAGCCTATTTTTACAGAGTCTGCTGTCATTTATGAGGTCCATCTTGGTTCGTGGAAGCAAAAAGAATCGGGCAGTCTCTATACGTACCGGGAGCTTGCAGGTGAATTAATACCATATGTAGTGGAGCACGGGTTTACGCATATAGAATTGCTTCCTTTAATTGAGCATCCGCTCGACGCTTCCTGGGGCTATCAGGGAACAGGTTATTACTCGGTTACCAGCCGCTATGGCAGTCCGCATGATTTTATGTATTTTGTTGATCAATGCCACCAGCATGGTGTTGGGGTGATTCTGGACTGGGTGCCGGGGCACTTCTGCAAAGATGCGCATGGCCTTTATCAGTTTGATGGTTCGTATTTGTATGAGTATGAAACAGAAGGCGACAGAGAGAACCGGGTATGGGGCACCGCCAATTTTGATCTCGGCAAAAATGAAGTGCAGAGCTTTCTTATTTCCAACGCTGTTTTTTGGATGGAGAAATACCATATTGACGGCTTCAGGGTTGATGCGGTTGCTAATATGATTTATTGGCCGAACCGGGATGGAAAAACAGAAAACCCGTTTGGTACCGGTTTTCTGCAAAACCTCAATAAAGTGGTTTCACAATATGATTCTTCCTTTCTCATGATGGCAGAGGATTCAACAGACTGGCCGCAAGTGACTGCACCAGTTCAATATGGGGGGCTTGGCTTTCATTACAAGTGGAATATGGGCTGGATGAATGACGTTCTTACATATATGGAAACAGAACCCGAGAGGCGATCTGTTGTCCATGGAAAAATGACATTTTCACTTTTGTATGCTTTTACAGAGAACTTCATACTGCCTTTTTCACATGATGAAGTTGTCCATGGGAAAAAATCGCTGCTGGATAAAATGCCGGGAGATTACTGGCAAAAGTTCGCCCAATACAGGCTCCTGCTAGGCTACATGATTGCCCATCCCGGCAAGAAGCTTCTTTTCATGGGGAGTGAGCTCGGGCAGTTTTCCGAATGGAAAGATAAAGGTCAGCTTGATTGGCATCTGCTTGATTACGAGATGCATCAAAAAGCCAATGATTATGTAAAAGAATTAATAAAGGTATATAAACGTTCCAAGCCTCTTTTTGAGCTTGATCACCTTCAGGATGGCTTTGAATGGATAGATTGTCATAATTCGGACCAGTCCATCTTCTCTTTTATCAGGAAAGGCTCCAAAGAGGATGATTATCTCGTGATTGTCTGTAATTTTACACCGGCTATATATCCAAAATACCGTATAGGCGTACCAAATATGGGATCTTATCGGGAAATCTTTAACAGTGACAATGATATTTTTGGAGGATCAAATTGCACTAATAAGAGGGTCCTTAAGAGTGAGGAAATTGAGTTTCATGGCAAGCCGTTCAGTTTGGAAATGTCTATTCCGCCATTTGGCATTTCAATATTACGCCCTGTAAAACATCGGAAGGAGAGGAAGGAAAATGGGAAAGAAAAAGTGCGTCGCAATGCTGTTAGCAGGAGGGAAAGGGAGCAGGCTTAGCTCTCTGACAAAAAGCCTGGCGAAACCGGCAGTTCCTTTTGGAGGAAAGTATAGGATCATTGATTTTACATTGAGCAATTGCACCAATTCCGGAATTGATACAGTCGGTGTTTTGACACAATACCAGCCGCTGGTTCTGAATTCGTATATTGGCATAGGCAGCGCATGGGATCTTGATAGAAAGAACGGCGGTGTGACAGTGCTGCCCCCTTACAGCGAATCATCGGAAGTCAAATGGTATACGGGAACAGCCAGTGCCATTTATCAGAACCTCAATTATCTAAAGCAATATGATCCAGAATATGTCCTGATCTTATCCGGTGATCATATTTATAAAATGAATTATGAGCTGATGCTTAAGTATCATATTGAAAAAGGCGCGGATGCCACAATTTCAGTAATTGAAGTGCCTTGGCCGGAGGCAAGCAGATTCGGCATCATGAACACGGATGAGGAAATGCGGGTCGCAGAATTTGAGGAAAAACCAGCAAACCCAAAAAATAATCTGGCCTCCATGGGAATATATATATTTAATTGGTCTGTTTTAAAGGAATATCTGGAAATGGATGACCGCAATCCGGAGTCAAGTCATGACTTTGGGAAGGATATCATTCCATTAATGCTTGATGAAAATAAAAAGCTGTTCGCTTACCCATTCAATGGCTACTGGAAAGATGTCGGTACAGTCAAGAGCCTGTGGGAAGCCAATATGGATTTACTGGATGATGAATGCGAGCTGAATCTTTTTGATCATGATTGGCGGATTTATTCGGTGAATCCGAACCACCCTCCACAGTATATTTCAACTCAAGCAGAGGTTGTAGAGTCCTTGATAAATGAAGGCTGTACGGTTGAGGGCGAAGTTGAAAAGTCAGTGCTTTTTCAAGGGGTTCGGGTTGGGAAGAATACGGTGATCCGAGAATCGGTCATCATGCCTGATGCTGTGATTGGCGAAAATGTCTATATTGAAAAGGCGATTGTGCCAAGCGGAATGAACATACCTGACGGCTTTGTGATTAGTGCTTCCGAAGAAGATGATGGAATTATTCTGATAACACAGGAAATGATACAGGGAATTTATTCTTAATATACAGCTGGATGCCGAAATGGCGCCTGGCCACTTAAACGGGAGGGAATGTCATGAAGAAGAGAATGCTTGGTGTGATAGATGCAACAACCTACCATGAGGATTTAGAGGAATTGACAGTACACAGGTCGCTCGCAGCTGTTCCGTTTGCAGGCCGCTACAGGCTGATCGATTTTGTTCTCTCCAATATGGTCAACTCGGATATTGAGAGTGTAGCCATATTTCCGAAGTATCAATATCGCTCTTTAATGGATCACCTTGGCTCAGGGAAGAACTGGGACTTAAACAGAAAAAGGGATGGACTATTCTTTTTCCGTCCCCTTTGCTGGATAGTCCAAGTAAAGGGATCGGATCCTTCAATCTCTTTGCTGCCAATTTGGATTATTTTTATCGCAGCAAGCAGGAGTATGCCTTGATCTCAAACTGTTTCACCGTTTTTAATATGGATTTCAGGCCTGTTCTGGATAGACATATTATGACGGGGTGTGATATTACAGTTGTTCGCCAGGATGGACGGTCGCTGGAAATGTACCTTGTAAAAACCTCGCTGCTTATTAGTTTAATAGAAAATAGAAACGAAACAGGATACACGTGCATGAGTGATGTTGTTACAGATATCCACCATTCGTACACGATATGCAATTATGAATATACAGGCTTGGCCGTTATGATTGATTCCATTGAAAATTACTTTGCTGCCAGCATGGGGCTATTGGAACCGGAGGCATGGAAAAATATATTTCTGCGCAGCCAGCCCATTTATACAAAAGTAAAAGATGAACCGCCAACCCGATATGTAAAAGGTGCGAGCGCAAAGAATTCAATGATTGCAAATGGCTGCATGATTGAAGGAACAGTCGAGAACAGCATTATCTCCCGCGGGGTCAAAATTGGCAAGGGCTCAGTCGTGAAAAATTGTATAATCATGCAAAAAACCCAAATTGGAGAGAACTGTGTTTTAGACTCTGTTATTTTAGATAAAGATGTTAAGGTAGAATCCGGTGCCAGAATTGAGGGAAGAAGTGAAATGCCTCTGGTAATACGCAAAGGTACCGTACAAGGAGCGCTGATGAACTCGTGAAAGTATTGTTTGCTGTTTCTGAATGTGTTCCATTCGTCAAATCCGGAGGTCTTGCCGACGTAGCCGGCTCTCTCCCGAAAGAGCTTGCCAAACAGGGGACTGACGTACGGGTGATTCTTCCCAAGTATGGTTCCATATCAGATGATTTTAAAAAGAAAATGTCAAAAAAGTGCGAGTTTACAGTTCAGGTAGGCTGGAGAAACCAGTATTGCGGAATTGAAGAACTTGAGCACCAGGGAATCACATTCTATTTTGTGGATAATGAATATTACTTTAACCGTGAAAAATTATACGGCTATTTTGATGATGGAGAGAGGTTTGCCTATTTTAACCGGGCCGTGCTGGATGCTCTTCAGCATATAGATTACTGTCCAGATGTTATTCACAGCCATGATTGGCATACCGGGATGATTCCTTTTCTCCTCAGGGTTGAGTATCGTGCGAAAAAGGGGTATGAATTTATTCGGACAGTCTTCACCATTCATAACCTTCAATTTCAGGGGATTATGCCAGGGACTGCTTTAGGGGATCTATTAGGGCTTGACTATAGCCATTTCCATCCGGATAAGCTTGAATTCTTCGGAAACATCAATTTCATGAAGGGCGGACTTGTCGCTGCTGATAAAATTACCACAGTCAGTCCTACGTATAAAGATGAAATTCAAACGGAGTATTACGGTGAGAAGCTGCATGATTTGCTGAAACGCAGAGCTTGTGACCTGGAAGGAATCTTAAATGGGATTGATGATGAATTTTATAATCCTGAAAAGGATCCATATATAAAAGAGAACTATATTGCTGAAAAGCTGCAGATTAAAAAAGAGAATAAAGTTCATCTTCAGAAAAAATTCGGCTTGCCGGTGAAGGAAAAGGTTCCTTTGATAGCCATGGTTACGAGGCTTACAAAGCAAAAGGGCCTGGACCTTGTAAAATGTGTGTTCCATGAGCTTATGCAGGGTGATGTTCAAGTCCTGATTCTAGGGACTGGAGACCGTGAGTTTGAGCAATTTTTCAGGGAGATGGAAGCGGGCTACCCGGATAAATGCAAAGCATATATTGGGTTTGATGAAGGGCTTGCACATGAATTCTATGCAGGGTCCGATTTATTCTTAATGCCTTCACAATTTGAGCCCTGCGGGTTAGGGCAGATGATTGCGATGAGATATGGCTCCATTCCCATCGTCAGGGAAACAGGCGGTTTAAATGATACCGTCCATTCTTACAATGAATACACAGGAGAAGGAAACGGTTTTTCCTTCAGCCACTTTAATGCCCATGACATGCTGTACACCATTCGAAGAGCAATAAGCTTTTACAGTGACAGCAAATTATGGGAGCAGATTATGAAAAATGCGATGGGTATGGATAACAGCTGGGCACAATCTGCTTTCAAATACAATCAGCTATATGCAGGCCTTGTTTCAAGGAGTGAAAGCCATGTTTTCTGATCGCGATGAGTTCAAAGAGGAATTCCTGAAGAAACTGGAGATGACCTGTGGAAAAAGCTTTGGCGAAAGCACAGAAAGAGATCATTACTTCACTCTCGGAAATATGATCAGGGAACATGTGAGCACAGAGTGGATTAATACAAATGAGCGGTACCGCATCGACCGTGAAAAGCAGGTATATTACTTATCCATTGAGTTTTTATTGGGCCGCCTGCTTCATCATAATCTGATAAACCTGGGAATTGAGCAGGTTGTAAAAGATGGTCTGGCAGATCTGGGCATTGACCTGAAACCGCCTTGAAGAAATCGAAGCAGATGCAGGGCTTGGAAACGGGGGACTGGGACGTCTGGCGGCCTGTTTTATGGACTCGCTGGCATCCTTAAATCTTCCGGGCCATGGCTGCGGAATTCGATATAAGCATGGCCTGTTTGAGCAGAAAATTGTGGATGGCTACCAGGTAGAGCTTCCGGAGCAGTGGCTGCGGAACGGCCATGTATGGGAAGTTAGAAAAGCAGACCTGGCAATCGAAGTTCCCTTTTGGGGTAAAGTTGAAACGGCTGAAGACAGAGGCAGGCTTGTGTTCCGCCATGTGAATGCTGAGACCATTTCGGCAGTTCCATACGATATGCCTGTGGCTGGGTATCAAACAGATACGATTAACACTCTCAGGCTTTGGAATGCTGAGCCGTCTCCTTATCCTGTAAATCATGATATTTTAAAATATAAACGGGAAACCGAATCTGTTTCGGAGTTTCTCTATCCTGATGATACCCATGATGAGGGGAAGATCCTAAGGTTGAAGCAACAATACTTCCTTGTTTCGGCCAGTATCCGATCCATTGTGCGTTCCTATCGAAAGCAGCATACCAGTTTAAGAGATTTCCATGAATATGTGAGCATTCATATTAATGATACACATCCGGTTCTTGCCATTCCTGAACTTATGCGGATTCTGCTGGATGAAGAGGGAATGGGCTGGGAGGATGCCTGGGATATTACGGTCCGGACGATTGCCTATACGAATCATACAACTCTTTCAGAGGCATTGGAGAAATGGCCTGTCCGCATATTCCAGCCTTTGCTGCCGCGGATTTTTATGATCGTGAACGAAATCAATGAACGCTTTTGCCGCGATCTTTGGGAGAGATTCCCGGGGGACTGGAAGCGGATTGAGGATATGGCGATCATCGCGCACGACCAGGTTAAGATGGCCCATCTTGCTCTTGTCGGGAGTTCCAGCGTAAATGGTGTTGCCGCCCTTCATACAGAAATCTTAAAGAAGCGGGAAATGAATCAGTTCTATGAAATTTTTCCTGAGAAATTTAATAATAAAACCAATGGGATTACACATAGAAGATGGCTTCTGAAAGCCAATCCGCTTTTATCTGGTCTTATAAATGAGAGCATTGGGGCAGGCTGGATTCGGGAACCGGAAAAGCTTCGCGAACTGGAAGATTTTAAGAATGATAGGGTTTTCCTTGGACAGCTGCATCAGATTAAGCAATTGAACAAGGAAAGATTGGCAAAGCGCATTCAGGAGCAGCAGGGCATTAAGGTTGATACGTCTTCCATTTTTGACATTCAGGTTAAGCGTCTGCATGCTTATAAACGCCAGCTGTTAAATATTCTTCATGTTATGCACTTATATAACCGGCTGAAGGAAGATTCCAATTTCCGCATGCATCCGCGGACTTTTATTTTTGGAGCAAAAGCTTCCCCTGGCTATTACTATGCAAAGAAAATCATCAAATTAATTAATACCGTTGCTGAAAAGGTGAACAATGACCCACAGACAAGAGAGGTGCTAAAGGTTATCTTTCTTGAAAATTATCGGGTTTCGCTGGCAGAGGAAATTTTCCCCGCTGCAGATATCAGCGAGCAGATTTCTACAGCAAGCAAGGAAGCTTCCGGTACAGGGAATATGAAATTCATGATGAATGGCGCTTTGACAGTTGGTACACTGGATGGAGCCAATATTGAGATAAAAGAAAAAGCAGGAGATGACAATATCTTCATCTTTGGATTAACTGCAGATGAGGTGCTCAGCTATTACCAGAATGGCGGTTATAATTCCAGAGAGTATTACCATCATGATAAGAGAATCCGCCAGGTCACCGACCAGCTTGTGAATGGATTTTTCCCGGATGCTGATGATGAGTTCGAGCCCATTTTTGACTCACTGCTGATGGAAAATGACCAGTATTTTGTATTGCGGGATTTTGCTTCGTATGTCAATATCCAGAAAGAAGCCGGAAAGGCATATGAGGATCGGAATCATTGGCTGAAAATGAGCTTAATGAACATTGCCGGCTCAGGCTATTTCTCAAGCGACCGCACAATCAGCGAATATGCGCGCGAAATCTGGAAAATCAAACCCGCTGGCGTTGAGATGATGAATAAGTAAAAAGAAAAACAGCCTTCTTGTGAGAAGAGGCTGTTTTTGTTTAGTAGTGCCAATAACGCTCAAAAAGGCGTTTTTCTGAGAATCTATAATCATTATTTACCCTTTACTGCGCCTAACCGGCAACGTACAGCAGCGGAAGGCACCTCCGGATTTAATAATTTCAGTAATGTCTACCTCAATGACTTCATAGCCCCTGGACCTGAGCTCTTTATTGACATTTTTATTAACGGGAAGACTGAATACTTTCTTATTGCCAATGGAAAGGACGTTCGTTCCGAGTGTGAATTGCTCCTCTTCCGACACTTTTATTAAATCATAGCGTGATTCCAGCATTTTAACTTTTTCCCCGTGGATCTCTCCTGGGAAAATAAGAGCTTCTTCAGGTGAAAGGATATTAAATACACAATCAAGGTGAAGATAAGTATCAGTGAAAGGGATGGATACGACCTCATAATCAGGCATAAGGCTGCGAAGATGCTCAATCGCATCCTCATGGGTCCTGCTGCTCACTCCGGCATATATAGTATGGCCGTCAATGAGAACATCGCCACCTTCTATACGATCACCCGTAAGATTGTAAAAAGGAACCTGACTTGCTTCCAGCCATTGTTTCAGAACATTTTCCTCTCCCTGCCGGATATCAGTAGCCATTTCGGCAACGTAAACTTTTTCTCCAAGCGTAAATCCAATATCGCGGGTAAAAACCTGTTCAGGATATTTTTCCAGCGGGGGCAGCAGAACGACTTCGATTCCCTGATCCTTCAATGCGCTGACAAAATGCCTGTGCTGTTTCATCGCCACGTCGATATTAATTCCCTCTTTTTCATAATGCTTCTGCGTTTCATTAATGGTATCCACAATCGTCATGTACTTTGGTTCACATAACACTACTTGCTCAAGTTTGTCATATTCTGAAAAGCATGCTGCTTTCATTTGTGCGGACATAATGAACCTCCCAGCAAATTATTCTAAAACTAATATTTCCTTTGTGGAGAAGTTTTACTCTGCAAAGTAACAATATTAACAATAATTTCCACTACAAAAAAGGTTTAAAAACCCTGATAATGAAATCATTAGATATAAAGGGGGTAGCTGTTAAGTGTACCAAATCGAGAGAGGATCTATGGAAGAAGTTTTGCTGCATCTTCAAAATATTGGACTGCAACTAAATGAATTCGAGAAAACAAGTGATTCTATTCCGGTGAAAAATTATAAAGAACTGCTGGAATTCAGCATCTCCATTGCCCGCCGCACAAACGATGTTTCCGATACTATTGATGAGATTATCCAGGATATCGAATCCAAACTATAAATATATAAGGGTATCTTATTTTGCCATTTGACATAAAAAAGCGATGCAGCTGCATCGCTTTTACTTTAATCCTTATCTTTCTTATCTTCATCCACATAGCCGTCAGTCTCATGATACGGCACATCCCCGAAAGGTGCTTCGATATCATTTTCATCCAGCATGGCTTCATACTCTTCATGTTTCTTGGAAGGATAGATTTTTCTCTCCTTGCCTTCAAGGTCATTTCCGACAAATGTCTCATAATCTTCTGTAAAACCTTCGTCATCATGGCCTTCATTATAAAGGGAATTGTAATCTTCATAGTCCCCCCTTAAATCAGAGGGTGTCTCAGAAGTGCCAAAACGGGCAACTTCCTGAAAGCTGTCTTCATTATCTACTACTTCCCTGAATTGATGATGCTGAAAGGTATTCCCATGAGCAGGTTCAAGCACATCTTCCTCAACAGGACGGTCTCCCGGCACATTTTGTTCAGGACTATGATCCATACAGTAAAGGGTTGCCGGAATCACTTCCAGCCGCTCATATGGAATATCAGAACCGCACTGTTTACACTTGCCGTATGAACCATCTTCAATTGCCTTTAATGCAGCATTCACTTTATTGAGTTCAGAGTCATGGTGCTCTTCCAATGCAAAATCCTTTTCGCGTTCATAAAGTTCAGAACCCATATCTGCGGGATGGTTATCATATAGAGATAGCTCTCCTACTGCATCTCTGGCGCTTGCTCCTTCCAGACTGCCTTCTTTATTGCCCTGCAGCTGGGACTCCAGTGATTCCTTTTCATCATTCAATTCCTTTTTTAAAGTACTGATCTGTTCATTGGTCAACATACTATGTCACATCCTTAGTTTTGATGATTTTTATAAATGCCTGTTGATCTGATAGTCAAGCTTATAATAAAGACGAGCTCTGACAGTTTTGCTCCGCCGGATATCAAATCTTAGTCCATATGGGTTTAGTATGGACGTAGTTTGCAAAATCATAACGGAAGAAGTAATTTTACGGCCTGTATCTTCCTTACGTAAAAATTACCCGTTAAAAATGGGATGAAACCAAGGTGACGCTTTCTGCTGGTTTTTTCCAAACAAAAAACCCCTGCCATAGAAGCAGAGGTTTATTAAATGATTATAGTAGATATCCGAGGAACAGGCCTACTGATAAAAGGAAGCCAAAGATTGTATTTGTCTGTGCAGTTGCTTTCATCGCAGGCATCATTTGCATCGGAAGTGTATTGCCGATGAAGCCTTTCGTTGCTTTAATGGCCTTAGGCGCACTAAGGACAACGATAGCAAGCCATGGTGTTATGATGCTTATGGCGATTAATATGAAGACCCATGCATAAGACACGATGAACATACCGGCAAGCAGGTTAATCGCTCCTTTTTTTCCTAAAAGAATAGCCAATGTCTTACGGCCGAACTTCTTGTCGCCATCCAAGTCCCTGATATTATTGGCCAGCAGAATGGCGCCAACAAGAATCAATATAGGGAACGAAACTAAAACACTTGTTGCGGTTACGGTTCCTGCCTGGATATAGAAAGATATAAGAATGATTAGCATGCCCATGAAAAAACCTGCGAATAATTCACCAAATGGTGTGTAGGCAATCGGAAGAGGACCGCCTGTATATAAATATCCTACTGCCATGGAGGCAAGTCCGATTGCTGCAATCCACCAGCTTGTGTTCATGCAAATATAGAAACCAAGTAATATCGAAATCCCGTAAAGCCCAAAAGCCAAATTCAGGACCGTTTTTGGTTTGATTCCTTCACGGACAATCGCTCCGCCGATTCCAACAGAGTCTTCCGTATCAAGCCCTCTTTTGAAATCATAATATTCGTTAAACATATTGGTAGCAGCCTGAATTAGCAGACTTGCTGCCAGCATGGCAAAAAACAGGCTGAAATTTATTTCGGTAAGTTCCATTGCAAGAGCTGTTCCAAGTAAAACGGGAACAAAAGCAGCGGTCAAAGTATGCGGCCTGGTCAGCTGCCACCAGACTCTCCAGTTCTTTGAGCTCGAAGCAGGCGGAAAATTGGTCTGTGCTTGTGGTTGCATGATAACTCTCCCCTTAATTATCTATTCTGTAATGGTATCAATGATTGAATCATTCAAACTTGTTTATTTTAACTGATTATCAGGGTATTGTCAAAGTAAACCCCCATAAGCCAACTATACCAAACACCTTAAGTTTAGGTAAATACCGCAGGAGTGTCAACGTATTATTGCCGTAAAATGTACCGGTATTTGCCATGAATGCTGTAACGTAACAGTTATTTACAGTGAACCTGAGTTAATTGATATTATAGATGCCGAAAGTAAGCTATAATATAAAGGATACAATAAAGGAATGACCGGATTGACATCATTGACATTCCTTGAATCACAGGTGTATCTTAGAATAAGTTTAAAGTAGGATAACGGCAATTTAAGCTGTTATTGGAGGGATTTTTTTGGTTACGATACAAGATACGGAACTAAAAGAAGGGATCCAGGAGGCGATTGAGAGGGCCAAAGCCTTATCAAAGCCTGTTTTAGTGAGTGAAGTGAAAAAAATAAATCATATAGACCCCCTTTCTTTTTATGCGGCAGGAAAGAGCCGTTTTTTTGGTGAACGCTTTTTCTGGAAGGATCCTTCCAGTGAAGCTTATATAATCGGGCTTGGCATCTGCAGGCAAATCCAGTCAGACGAAAATATAGACAGATTTAATCGGGTTGAAAAGGAATGGAAGCGTTTTATTAATAACAGTATTATTTTTAACTCTTATAATGAAAATGCAACCGGGCCCGTAATGTTTGGCGGTTTTTCTTTTGACCCGCTGAAGCAGAAAACAAAGCTTTGGTCGAAGTATTCCAATTCCCTTTTTCATGTGCCGGCTTATATGTACAGTGAAATCAATGGACAAGCTTTTTTGACAACAAATGTTGTCTGTACACAGCATGATAGTGAATCACTTTTTGAAAAGATAGCCGCTGAAAGAAGCATGCTAATAGGTTCAATTAATGATTATCATCCTGAGAGTGCAAACACTCTTCAGGAAGAAGCGGATATCAATCCTGAAAAATGGATGGAGACAGTGGATGAAATTGTTGATGAACTAAAATCAGGATCCCTATTAAAAAAGGTTGTGCTTGCGAGGGAATCCAGGCTCATTTATGAAAAGCCGATTGAGATTGAAAGAGTTCTTCAGAATTTGATGAAAATGCAGAGTGAAAGCTTTATCTTTGCGTTTGAATCGAACGGTGACTGCTTTATTGGAGCCTCTCCTGAACGACTTATAAAAAAATACGGGGAAAACGTGTTTACAACTTGTCTGGCAGGTTCCATCCCCAGAGGCAAATCGGAAGAAGATGATCATATCCTTGGAGAAACATTACTGCATGATCAAAAGAACTTGACTGAACATCAATATGTGGTGGATATGATAAAGGAAGCTATGGAAGAATCCTGCACAGAAGTTGAACTGCCGAATGAACCACAGCTGATGAAGATGCGGGATATTCAGCACCTATATACCCCTGTAATAGGAAAGACCAAGGAAGATGCTTCACTTCTTGCTTTAGTCGACCGTCTTCACCCGACTCCTGCTCTTGGAGGCCTGCCTAAAAGAGAAGCTGTAGAAAAAATCAGAGAAGCAGAAGAACTGGATCGCGGCTTTTATGCTGCTCCGTTAGGATGGATGGATTTTAGAGGAAATGGCGAATATGCTGTTGCGATAAGGTCCGGTTTAATTCAGGGGAATGAGGCATCCTTATTTGCAGGCTGTGGAGTAGTACAGGATTCAAATGCCGAAAGCGAATACCAGGAAACAAAGATTAAATTCCGGCCTATGCTTACGGCTCTTGGGGGTTATGAAAAGTGAATCATCAGGAAGCTTTAACTTCATATATAGCCGCATTTGTGGCTGAATTAGTAAAAAGCGGGGTAGAGGATGTCGTGGTCAGTCCCGGCTCCCGTTCTACCCCAATGGCAATGGTAATGGCAGAGCATCCGGCGCTTCGTGTGCATATTCATGTAGACGAGCGTTCGGCTGCCTTTTTTGCGTTGGGCATTGCTAAAGCATCCCAGAAACCGGCAGCTTTGCTGTGTACATCCGGAACAGCTGCTGCCAATTACTACCCGGCCATTGTGGAAGCCAGGTATTCCAGGGTGCCGCTAATCGTGCTTACAGCGGACCGGCCTCATGAACTAAGGGACGTAGGCGCTCCACAGGCGATCGATCAAATCCATTTGTATGGTAATAATGTAAAGTGGTTTGTTGAAATGGCCCCTCCCGAGAATTCTGCAGAAATGCTTCGTTATGCCCGGACAGTATGTGCGAGAGCTGCTTCCGCCGCAAAGAGTTCACCGGCTGGACCTGTTCATCTTAATTTCCCTTTCCGTGAGCCGCTAGTTCCGAAGCTGGATCGTGCTGATTTATTCGAGCTTAGTGAACGGACGGAAGGGTATGTAAATATTCAGGGTGGCAAGCTTTGTTTGCCTAACGAAGAGTACAAAGAAATGGCACAGATCTTAAACTCTGCCCATAAAGGGATTATAATCTGCGGCCATCTGGAAAAGTCCGGCTTTCCGGCTGCCGTTATTAAACTGGCGGAAAAGCTGAACTTTCCGATCATTGCCGATCCATTATCACAGTTGAGAAGCGGACTGCACGATGGCAGCTTCATTATGGATGCATATGATACCTTTTTGAAAAATGACGATGCAAAAAAAGCGCTTAAGCCGGATGTTATCATTCGCTTCGGTGCTATGCCTGTATCAAAGCCATTGTCCATTTTCATGAAAGAAAACAGTACTGCCCGGCAGATTATTGTTGATGGAGGCGGCGGATGGCGTGATCCTTCACTGCTCTCGACCGAAATGATTCATTGCGATGAGCTGCTGTTCTGTGAATCTGTCACGTCATATTTAAACACCTCAGAAAATGATGAATTCATTGCACTTTGGAAAAAAATCAATGAACTTACAAGAGTGAAGCTTGCTGATATTAATGAAGCAGATGAAATGAGCGAGGGTAAATTGTTTTTCCAGCTCGCTGAAATGCTTCCAGAAGGCTCAACCTTATTTGTAGGAAACAGTATGCCTATACGGGATCTGGATACTTTTTTCCATTTTAATCAAAAAGGCATTAAAGTAATGGCTAACAGGGGAGCAAATGGCATTGATGGCACTGTTTCAACTGCTCTTGGTGCCGGGATGGCTTCTCAGCCGCTCTATCTTGTGCTCGGTGATTTAACCTTCTTTCATGATTTAAATGGTTTAATTGCCTCTAAGCTGTATGGAATTGATATTAATATTTTGCTGATTAATAATAATGGAGGCGGAATCTTCTCATTTCTTCCTCAGGCGAATTATCCCAATAACTTTGAAAAACTGTTCGGAACACCGCTGGATCTTGATTTCAGCCATGCCATTAAGATGTTTGGCGGACAATATGATTTAATATCAGATTGGGAACATTTTATTTCCGCCTTCAAACGGAACATGGACATACCTGGCTTGAAGGTAATGGAAATTACGACAAATCGGGACAGGAATTTAACCGAGCATCGAGAATTGTGGAATTCTGTTTCCCGGGAAATAAGTCGATTGCTGGAAGGGTGAATACCGATGAAATATGTCATGAATGGGGTTCACTATAATGTCGATACGTGGGGTAAGGGATTTCCGCTTCTTCTCCTTCATGGCTTCACAGGAAATAGTGAGGGCTGGAAAGAGTTCGCTCCCTTCTGGAAAGGACATTCGAAAGCCATTGCTTTGGACATAATCGGGCATGGGAAGTCTGGAGCCCCATCTGATATTGGCCATTATCAAATAGAAGAGTGTGCCGCTGTGATAAACAGTCTCTTAGAAAAGATGGGAATCGAGAAAATTGATGTTCTTGGATATTCCATGGGGGGGCGGCTTGCGCTGACTTTTGCAGTTAAATATCCTGAAAAAATCCGCACGCTGATTTTGGAAAGTGCTTCCCCAGGGCTTAGGACAGAAGAAGAAAGGCATGAAAGAAAAGTGCAGGATGCCAGGCTGGCTGACAGAATCAGGAAGGAAGGCGTTGTGGATTTTATCGGCTATTGGGAGAATATCCCGTTATTTCAGAGCCAAAGGAATCTTCCTGAACAAATCCGCACACGAATAAGGAATCAGCGTATGGCCAATTCTATTGTTGGTCTGGCAAACAGCCTGAATGGAATGGGCACCGGCTCACAGCCATCCTGGTGGGGGGAGCTCGGTAATCTGAAAATGCCAGTCCTTCTATTGACCGGGGAGCTGGACCAAAAATTCTGCAGAATTGCAGAAGAGATGTCGAAAGCATTGCCAAATGTTCAGTGGAAGTCCGTCAAAAATGCAGGACATGCAATTCATGTGGAGAAACCTGAATTATTTGGTACAATAGTAAGTGGGTTTTTGTCGCAATCAGGGGAGATTAATACAAAAGCAGTAAAGATTGAGGAATGATGTCCTTTGCTGGCGTTAAGCTGTGCGGCAATTATCGAGCTATCTAATACAATACATATTGAGGAGGAATCATGTATGTCAGCTGTAGAATGGGTTGCAGGAAAAAAGTACGAAGAGATTATGTATGAAACATACAATGGAATAGCGAAAATTACTATTAACAGACCGCAAGTCCACAATGCCTTTACTCCAAGAACGGTAATGGAATTAATTGATGCATTTGCGTACGCGCGTGATGATGAAAATGTAGGTGTTATTGTCCTAACTGGTGCTGGAGACAAAGCATTTTGTTCAGGCGGAGACCAATCTGTCAGAGGACATGGCGGATATGTAGGGGATGACCAGATCCCTCGTTTAAATGTTTTGGATCTTCAGCGCTTAATCCGTGTCATTCCTAAACCGGTTATTGCGATGGTAAAAGGCTATGCGATTGGCGGAGGACATGTCCTTCATATCGTATGTGACTTAACGATTGCAGCTGATAACGCTGTATTTGGACAAACAGGACCTAAAGTGGGAAGCTTCGATGCAGGTTACGGTTCAGGATATCTTGCAAGAATCGTCGGCCATAAGAAAGCACGCGAAATTTGGTATCTGTGCCGCCAGTACGGAGCTCAGGAAGCTCTGGATATGGGTCTTGTTAATACAGTTGTTCCGCTTGAGAAAGTGGAAGAAGAAACAATTCAGTGGTGTGAAGAAATTCTGGAGAAGAGCCCGACTGCTATCCGTTTCTTGAAGGCTGCCTTCAACGCGGATACAGATGGACTTGCTGGAATCCAGCAATTCGCCGGTGACGCAACCCTTCTATACTATACAACGGATGAAGCGAAGGAAGGCCGTGACGCATTCAAAGAAAAGCGTAAACCGGACTTTGGTCAATTCCCGCGTTTCCCTTGATTTCAGGGGAATACTATTTTTCAGCTTGATGGCCAGTCCATCAGGCTGTTTTTATATGAAAAAATCGCATGAAATGAGGTGATTATGATGGAAGCGCAAATAGTGCCGAATTTCCTTCAAAAACGGGCGTTTTTAACACCTGAACGCCCAGCCCTTTCTTTCTTGGAAAAAACCTATACATTTTCCGAAGTATATGAGCGTGCATACATGATAGCAGGACAATTACAGGCAGCTGGATTAAAGAGAGGCCAGTTTGCAGGGGTGCTTCTGAGAAATCATGAAGACAGTGTTTTTATCCTTTTGGCTCTGCAGCTAATCGATGTGAAGGCCGTTATATTAAATAACAGGCTGACTGCCGAGGAATTAATTTGGCAGCTGGATGATTCGAAGTCCGCTTTCCTTATAACGGAGAGTTCTTTTGATGGAGTTAGCCAAAAGGTTGTAAACTCTTTACGGGGAATTTCGACGATACATAAAGAAGACCTCTTCAGGAAAGCTCCTGCCGAGCCGGCATTAATAGAAGAAATAAGTCTTAATGAAGTTTGTACTGTCATGTATACATCCGGTACAACAGGGAATCCGAAAGGTGTTCTGCAAACCTACGGCAATCATTGGTGGAGTGCAGTGGGGTCTGCATTAAACTTAGGGCTGAATGAAAACGACAGCTGGCTGTGTGCTGTTCCGATTTTTCATATTAGCGGCTATTCCATTTTAATGCGCAGCATCATCTACGGCATGAAAATGGTTCTTTTTGAATCTTTCCATGAGAAAAAAGCCATCAAAGCCATTTCCGCCGAAAAGGTGACCATCATGTCTGTTGTGAGTACGATGCTCACCCGGATTGCAGATGAATTAAAAAATGAGCAGATGCCGGACTATTTCAGATGTATGCTTTTAGGAGGAGGTCCAGCAGCAAAATCTCTTCTGGAGGTTTGCAGGGAGAAGGATATTCCTGTTTACCAGACTTACGGAATGACGGAAACTTCGTCACAGATTGTTACTCTGCCTCCGGAATACAGTTTCAGCAAATTAGGATCAGCCGGAAAGCCATTATTTCCTTCCCAGCTGAAAATTTTTAATCCGAATGGGGGGCTTGCGGACCCTGGAGAAGCGGGTGAGATTCTTGTGAAAGGCCCGAATGTGACAAAAGGGTATTTAAACCGTGAAGAAGAAACTGCGAAAAAAATAAAAGATGGCTGGCTCTCAACCGGAGATATAGGCTATGTCGATCAAGAAGGATTTTTATATGTACTAGACCGGCGTTCAGACTTGATCATTTCAGGCGGAGAAAATATTTATCCTGCTGAAATTGAGGGCGTTCTTGCTTCACACCCCCAAATATCGGATGCAGGGGTTATTGGCATGAGGGATAATGTTTGGGGTGAAGTGCCGGTCGCCTTTATTGCCGGAGAAGAAAGCCTGGATAAAAAAGAAGTGACAGATTACTGCTTAGAGAGGCTGGCAAAGTATAAAGTGCCTAAAAAGATCATCATGATTAATGAAATTCCCAGGAATGCTTCTAAGAAGATATTAAGAAGGAAGCTCCGGGAACTGCTCGGGGAAAGCGGGAAATAGCATGGATATTAAAACAGTTACTTTGTATAAAATTGCGATGCCCCTAAAAACGCCATTTTCCACTCATTTAGGAACTGTTAAAGATAGAGAGGGAATCATAGTTGAAGTAATTGATACGGAAGGACGGAAGGGATATGGGGAAGGAGTCGCTTTTTCTTCCCCCTGGTATACAGAGGAAACGGTTGAGACGAGCTATCATGTGCTAAAGAAGTTTCTTATCCCGATCCTGCGTATAGCTGGTATTAAGCATCCTTCAGATGCAGGACGTGCTTTTGAAGCCCTGCGAAGAAATCAAATGGCAAAAGCAGCGCTGGAAACGGCTTTATGGGATCTGGCTGCTAAAAAAGAAAATAGCTCTCTTTCTGAATTTATAGGAGGTAAGAGGGAACAAATCCTATCCGGCGTGGTTGTTGGCGCCAAAACAAAGGAAGAAGTAAGAAGGCAAATTGAAAGCTATCTGGAGAGCGGCTATCAAAGGGTCAAAATAAAAATCAGCCCCGAAAATGATTATGAATTGATCTCAGACATCCGCCGCTATTATCCCGATTTGCCAATCATGGCTGATGCTAATTCAGCTTATTCATTAGGGGATATAGACCAGTTAAAAAGGCTTGATGACTTCGGGCTCTTGATGATTGAACAGCCGCTTGAATATGATGATATTGTTGATCATGCAAAGCTTCAGAAGGAATTGCAAACACCGATCTGCCTGGATGAAAGTATTGTTACCTTTAATGATGCCAGAAGAGCTGTCGAGCTTGGAAGCTGTAAAGTAATTAATATTAAGATTGGCCGGGTTGGAGGTCTGGGGACAGCAAGGAAAATTCATGATTATTGCCTGGATAAGGGGATCGCAATCTGGTGTGGAGGTATGTTGGAGTTTGGAATCTCCCGTGCCCATAATATTGCGCTGGCTTCTCTGGAGGGCTTTGCTATTCCCGGTGATATTTCAGCGTCAGAAAGGTATTGGGAAGAAGATATTATTCTTCCTGAGGTCACCGTAAAGAACGGAATGATTAAGGTTCCTGATAAACCGGGAATTGGTTTTGAGATTAATGAGAAAAGACTGAGTGAAGTTACCATCTCAAAGGAAAGCTTTATCCTGTAGAAAAAAACCGCAGTTCTATCCGGCAGAAACTGCGGTTTTCGTTTGAGTGCAAAAAAATAAGACGCATACCCAGCGCCTTTTATGATCAGTTATTGAGTAATTTCGTCTTTAATAAATGAATCTTCCTTAATGGCAAAGGAGCTTAATCCAGCAGCAGCGGCAAAAGCAGCTCCAAGCAAAATAACGGTTGATAACATATGTATCACTCCTATAGGTTATTGTTATTCTATACATTCCCGCTAAAAAAAATAATAAACTTATTTATTTAAAAAAAAAAGCGGTGCAGCCCATGCACCGCTTTTGCAGTATTATGCAAAAATGGAACTGCCGGAATTCGACAAAATTCGGGCGGTGCCTGTCACCATTAATGCGGTTCGAACGTTTGGCAGTCTGTTTCTTTGGTGTCGTCTGCCGTTTTGCCAGTATGGCTGACTACGTATATCTGGTCTGCGCTGCATCGGTTTCCATCTTTCCAGAAAGTGCAGTTGTTTACTTCACATAAAACATCTTTTGCCATTAATTATTCCTCCTAAGCAGAAAAAATATGACCAGGCCGAAATCGCGGGGTCTTTTATATTTTCTGCAATGCCCGCCAAATCAGTCATGGCATTTGAAGGAATGTCATGACCTGCATTTCAGATGAAAAAACCTCCCAGGGCGGGAGGTGGAATGTGATTATTCATTTAAAGCTTTTTTTAGGGCCGACAGATTGTCTTGCATAAGGGTAAAATACGTTTGGTTCTCTTTTAGATCTTCTTCCGTTAATACGGATAAATTATGCAGCAGTAAAGGACTTGCGCCAATTTCCTTTTGCAGAATTTCCGTCAGTCTTGAGCTGACATTCTGTTCAAAAAATACATATTTTAAGCCATGTTCTTTTGCTTCTGCAATGATTTTCTGCAGTTCTTTCTGAGTAGGCTCACTGGAGGAATTCAAGCCTGATACACTGATTTGATCCAGACCATATCGGTCTTCCCAATAACCATAGGCTGCGTGTGAAACAATGAATTCCTGATGCTTTGCACTTTGAACCGTCTGTTCATAATCTTTATGAAGATTATCAAGCTCCTGGGCAAGCTCCATATAATTTTGTTCAAACTGCTCTTTCTGATCAGGCATCTGTTCCACTAAAGCATCTTTAATTGATTCTGCCAATTCCTTCGAGTATAAAGGATCCAGCCAAACATGGGGGTCGATATCCCCGTGATCATGCCCGTCTTCAGCACCAGCTTCGTGGTCATCTGCATCTTCCTCATGCGCAGGATCATGATTTACATCTGAGTGGACAAACTCCAGGTTTTCTCCAGCTGCCACCATTTTAACATTCTCATTTTTCAATGTGTCTTTTGCCTTTTCCACAAATCCCTCAAGACCCAGCCCTATAAAAATAAACAGATCCGAATCGGCCAGCTTCATCATATCTTTTTGAGAAGGTTCAAAGGTATGTTCATCCGACCCGGGCGGGTAGATGGTCTCAACCTCTATCGCTTTTCCTCCGATTTGTTCAGTAAAGTATTGAAGAGGATAAACTGTTGTATAAACTATAGTTTTGCTGCTGCTTTCCTCTGTCTTTCCCCCTGTACAGCCGGAAAGAATAAGGATTAGCCCCAGAATATATATTAAAAATGCCTTTTTCATTATTCTCCTCCTTTTATAAAGCGTAGTAATTACGATTTATAGAACGGTTAAATGATATTTAATACGGAATCATTACGATTTCCTTAGTTATCTTACAAAATATCCAGCTAAAAAGCAAGGGAAAAATTTGTTTGGAGCTTCTACTTTATGTATCATAATTTTAGAGGCCAGTGAAAGGTCTCTATTAGTATTGACATTTTTTCGTCAAGCAGGGAGCAAATAGCTCTTACAATCAAAGTATTCACAAAAAGACAGGGAGTGGAACAATTGAAACTTTTAGAAGAGATCTTAAACCATAACCAGCAATTTGTTGAAGAAAAAAGTACGAAGAGTTTGAAACAACGAAGTTTCCTAATAAGAAAATGGTTATTCTGACTTGCATGGACACACGTTTAGTGGAGCTTTTGCCAAAAGCGCTTAATGTAAGAAACGGTGATGTGAAAATCATTAAGAACGCAGGAGCTTTAGTAACCCACCCATTTGGAAGTATTATGAGAAGCATATTAATAGCTGTTTATCAGCTGCAGGCGAAAGAAGTGTTTGTTATTGGCCATCGTGACTGCGGCATGAGCGGAATGAAGGCTGATGCGGTTGTCAGCAGCATGAAGGAGAGAGGCATTACTGACGATGCACTGGATACGATGACATACTCAGGAATCGCTGCCGATGATTGGCTAAGAGGTTTTGAAAATGTAGAGAATAGTGTATCCCATAGTGTACATATGGTGAAAAAGCATCCGCTGATGCCGGCAGATGTGCCTGTGCATGGGCTTGTTATTCATCCTGGCACAGGCAAGCTTGACCTTGTAGTGGACGGATACGAGGGTTAATTCTTTTTCTTTTTGGGCCATTGCTCGGGAACCAGGTCGACACCGCCCGGATGAAGGGGATGGCATTTAAGGATCCGTTTTATTGTCAGCCAGCCGCCCTTGAAGGCGCCGAATCGTTTAACTGACTCCAGCCCATAATGGGAACATGTCGGATAAAACCGGCATGTTGGAGGCTTGAGCGGGGAAATCACAACTTGATAAAAACGAAATATTGAAATGAGTATTTTTTTTAGCATGGCATTACCTTTCCCGGTTAAATCATATTTTCTTTTAAAATAACATATTATCATAAAAAAGTCATAATTTTCATATTAATTCGATGAATTTAGTCGGGTATTATGTTATAGTAAAAGGAAAACTTTAGGGGAGTGTTTTGTATGCCTTCAGTAGAAAGTTTCGAGTTGGATCATAATGCTGTAAAAGCGCCTTACGTGAGGCACTGTGGTGTCCATAAAGTGGGCAGTGATGGATTAGTGAACAAGTTTGATATCAGGTTCTGCCAGCCAAATAAACAGGCGATGAAGCCGGATGTCATACACACACTTGAGCATCTGCTTGCTTTTAATATCCGTACTCATGCAGAAAAATATGGCCATTTCGACATTATTGATATTTCCCCGATGGGCTGCCAGACCGGCTATTATTTAGTGGTAAGCGGTGAGCCGTCAGTTGAAGAAATAATTGATCTGCTGGAAGCTACAATGGAAGATGCAGTTGAAATTACCGAAATCCCCGCTGCAAATGAGAAGCAATGCGGTCAGGCAAAGCTTCATGATCTTGAAGGGGCAAAGCGTCTTATGAGATTCTGGCTGCAGCAATCAAAGGATGACTTGAAACAGGTTTTTGCTTAAAGAAAACGGGCTGATTTTTTCAGCCCGTTTTATAATATTGGCGAAAGCAGCCTTGAAATGGATTCCTTCAACTTTATCTTCAATGGCCTTTTTCTGTAATCTCCTGCAGTCAGGTTTGTTGAAAGCCGAACATCTTCCTTAAAGCTCTCAGTCAGTTCTTTTGAAACTTCCTGATCATAAATAAAAGCATTTACCTCAAAATTGAGCCTGAAACTTCTAACATCTATATTCGCAGTTCCTACCGATGATACTTTTTCATCCACTATCAGGGTTTTTGCATGTATGAAGCCATTTTCGTATATATAGATATTTGCATTTACTTTTAGCATCTCCCCAATATAGGAATAAGTGGCCCAATAAACAAACATGTGATCAGGTTTATTCGGAATCATAATATTTACTTCCACACCTGACAATGCAGCTATTTTCAAGGCGTCAAGAAGACTTGCATCAGGAATGAAATATGGGGTTTGGATATATATGGACTTACGTGCAGACGAAATCATTTTAATATAACCATTTTTAATTTGTTCCCATTCAGAATCCGGGCCGCTGGTAACAATCTGCATCCCTACGCTATCCTGGGACTCGCAGAGCGGGAAAAACTCAGGAGCATAGAAAATGTCATGGCGGTAGGAAGCCTGGTTCCAGTCCAGGATAAAGCGGGTCTGCAGAGAATGGACAGCACTTCCTCTGATTCTTAGATGGGTATCACGCCAATACCCGAACTTCGGATTCAGCCCGAGATATTCATCCCCAACATTAAAGCCGCCAACATACCCAATCCGTCCGTCAATGATGGCAATTTTCCGGTGGTTCCGGTAATTGATTCTTAAATTGATAAAATGCAGCCGCGAAGGGAAAAAGGCCTCAATTTCTCCTCCTGCAGCAATCAGCTCTTTAAATGCCCTTTTATGCAGGCTCCTTGAGCCAAGTTCATCATAGAGAAGCCTGACTTTAACGCCTTCCCTGGCTTTTTCCGTTAAGAGAGTGATTAAGCTTTTCCCAAGATTGTCTCTTTTGAAGATATAATATTGCAGGTGGATATGATCGGTTGCACTTTTTATATCCTCTACAAGTGAATTGAATTTATCTTTCCCGTCTGTAAAAATTCTGACCTCGTTATCCTGGGTCAATACTGAATCATTGTTTACAAGATGCATGTAAATAAGGTCTTTGGATTTTTCAATGATCTCATTACGAAAATGGAAATCCTTTTCCTTAATCCCTCTGATTTGGTTGTTCAGCAGTTCATCAATTCCAATTTTTTTGCGGTCTTCCCATTGGAACATCTTCCTTCGGGTTAAATTCTGTCCAAAGAAGAGGTACATGAAAAAACCAAGAAGAGGAAGAAAGAATAAAACCATGAGCCATGCCCATGTGGCGCCTGCATCCCTTCGCTCCAGAAAGATAACAAACACAGCCAGGATAATATTTAATACTAAAAATACTGTAAGCATCATGGAGTATATATCCATCTTAATGTCCTCTCCACATGTATTTTTCCGTCCCTTTAAAAAGAAAACCTCCGGCTGTACGGAGGCTGTTTATATAATAGTGTATGCTTACGAACGGCTTTGGTTATCTTCTTGCTCCTCGTTAGCCTCTTTTTGTTCCTTGCCGCTGTCAGGAAGCGGATCAATCGGGTCTACCGTATGCTTGAATTGGTAAGCCTTTGAAGTAGTAATGACGCTAAGCAGCAGAACCACAATCACGATAATGATCGATATGACTAATACCGTATACATATTTCTCCCCCTTTTCACTCAATATTCTACCATGAAAGCAGCTCAATAATGAAAAATTTCGCCATGGCCCTGTACAGGTTTTAATTCTGCCAAGGTGGGTATTCTATTGTTGGGAGGATGATTATTATGAGTAAAGAATTAGTAAAAGCTGTTAACCAGCAAGTAGCAAACTGGACAGTTCTATATGTAAAACTTCACAATTACCATTGGTACATTAAAGGAAAAAACTTTTTTACCCTACATGCAAAATTCGAAGAGCTTTATAATGAAGCCAACGTACATGTAGATGAACTGGCTGAGAGAATCCTTGCTCTTGAGGCTAAACCGGTTGCAACAATGAAAGAAGTTCTGGAGACCAGTTCTCTTAAAGAAGCGACAGGAAAAGAAAACGAAGAACAAATGGTTCAATCTGTCGTTGACGACTTTGAAAAAATGGTGGACGAGCTTCAGGAAGCAATCGAGCTTGCAGAAGAAGCCAAAGATGAAGGAACAGGCGACATGCTGATTGCTGTAAAGCAAAGCTTAAAAAAACATATCTGGATGCTTAAAGCATACCTTGGATAATAAACAAAGACTGGCTGCAAAGCTGGTCTTTTTATGTGGGAAAAAATTAAAAAAGCGGCTTAGCGCCGCCTTGGAGTATATGGATCGTTATTCTAATTCGGATATGTATAGTTTAGTGTATGTTTCGGTGGTGAATGATCGGGCTTCTGCGCTGGCCGTAATTTTCACTGGCAAACTTCCCTTTTAAGCTCTCGATCAGATAAAGCCCCATTAAATCATATAATTCCTGATTATCAAGGTCCTTGATAATATTCAGCAGGTCTTCTCTGTCCATTTCTTCTAAGAAGGCAAAAGCGAGCATATCGATATCTTCTTCATCACCAGTCAGCTTATTCCTGTAAAGTTCATATAGCTCATCAATCAGTTTCATGATAACACCTCCTTAAAAAATTCTCCGGTTTTCTATAGTATACTTAATTAATACCCCTGATGCAGAAAAATATTCACCCCATGCCAATTGGAAAAGCGGACTTCCAATTTGTTTAACTTAGTATATGTCAGCTTAAGAAGAATGATCGTAATTTTGTATAATTTTATCATAAATGTGGGATACGATAACTAAAGAAATGAAAAATATCGTGATATGTAAAGAAAAACTAACCGGTGTTGAATCTGCGTCACAGCAATGAACAATAAAGGGGCTGACAGGATTGGAAGGAAATAAAAAGACGTATTATATAACGCTTGGTTCGGGTGAGATATCTCAAAGTGCCACTGACTCCACCTGGAATTATAAAATTGAGGCAAATGATGATGAAATTATTGCACTAAGAGAATATTTTGACCAGAACTATTCAACAGAATGGCAAAATTTTTTCAGAGCCCATGTTCCTTATGTTCAATACCATTATGACCGTGAAAACGATGCCTATGACGAAACAATGAAACGAATATATGGAATGATATATGATCTTGGAGATGATGAAGCAAGAAAGCATATTGAAAGCATGGGAATCCTGACAGAGGATGAGCATAAATAGAAAAGCGGAAGCGACTTGCCCACCCCGACAAGCTTGTAACCTCGAGGGGGTAGGCGCTGTAGCTAGACAGCTCTCAAAGTACTAAGTTAAAAATTATATAGTAGAAAAGCTGAGGCAAGCGCCTCAGCTTTTCTACATTTCCATTTCCACAGCTGTATCAAGAACTTCCTGTGGAACGGCAATAGCCTCAACTTTATTATAGTTTGAGTATTGGCCGTTCATGTTCTGCTTCATGGAGATTGTTTGGCCTTCAGCCGTGATTTCCATGTCCATAATCATATTCAGCACGCTCGGGTAAAAAGTTTCTTTATCAATCACAATTTCATATTCCACTCCCTTGATGTTCATGTTATCAAGCATTTCACCATTGGCGGCCAATTCAGGAGGGAGTGTTTCTGCTGCCGTTTCCTTCACGAAATCATTAAATTTTTCTCCATCGGCTTTCAATTTCAGGATATAGCTTTTTGCATCCTGTTCAAAGGTGAAATCGTCCACAAATTCCTGCAGTTTCTTCAATTCCTCACCAGGATTCGTCTGCTGGCTGGACATTTGAAGCAAATCATCAGACATTTCTTTAGGGAACTTCATCCACTGCTGTTTGGCAGCTTCATAAAGAAACATTCCTTCTTCCGTAAAATAGCTTTCAATATCATAAGATTCTTCTGCCATGGACATAGTCATTTTTTGATAAAAAGCCATCGGCTCTGTTGTGACATTCATGTCAATGACAGAATCGATATTCATATTTTCCCCTTCAGCACCAGAGCTCATTTCCTGGCTCATATCCATTTTTACTGAGAAGCTCTTTAGCTCTTCCGAAGCCTCCGTTGATTTCTTTAAAACTTCCTCCAATGTCATTTCAGAAGCTTCTTCTTTTTTTGCTTCTTCATTTTCTGTGCCGGCTGCTGATTCATTAACAGGTTTGGCTGTTTCATTGCATGCAGTCAGCATTAAAACCATTAAGAAGCCGGTAAGGATTGCGAGAGATTTTTTCAAGATATACACTCCTCTATTTATGTTAGTCACCTAATTTTACGGGCAAAAAAGGAAAAAAGTTTCAAAAATATGTAATTTGATACTTTAGCCCCAGAAGTTTTTAAAAATGTGATTAACCTTTATAATGGAAACATCAAAATTTATTTATCGAGTGAGGGAATAGCATGGAAACCTTTTTGGACGAAAACGGCGGGAAAGTGCGCTTTTCTTTTAATAGAAGAGCATTTGAAACCGAGCCTGAACATGTTCTGGTCATTTGCCGCTATGGTGACCAATGGCTGCTGACGAACCATAAAAAGAGGGGATGGGAATTTCCTGGCGGTAAAAGAGAACAGGGTGAGTCTCTTGAGGAGGCAGCCAGAAGAGAAGTATATGAAGAAACAGGAGCAGACTTAAATAGTCTGCATTTTATTGGTGAATATGAAGTTAACCTGGGTAAAGAGCATTTTGTCAAAGCTATTTTTTTCTCAGAAGTGAAAAGTCTCAACAATACAAATCATTATTTTGAAACAAACGGTCCCATATTGACAGGGGAAAACCTGCTTGAAGACAGGTGGAACAGCCAGTACAGCTTCATCATGAAGGATAAAGTAGTTGAAAAGAGCCTCGAGAGAATTTTGAAGGAAAAATAAAAACGGCATGCGGTTTGCCGTTTTTTTTATGAACCATTCTTAATTAGTTTTCTCTCCAGGAGTTCAACCAGCTGATACATCACTGTTGCAAAAACAGCAATTACAAGCAATGAAAGCATAACAAGCGTGAAGTTGAATACTTGAAAGCCGTAAATAATCATGTAGCCAAGACCCTTTGAGGATACAAGGAATTCGCCGACGATCACCCCAACCCAGGATAACCCCACATTCACCTTTAAAGTTGAAATGATGGTCGGGAATGAAGCAGGCAAAATGGCTTCCCTGAAAATTTGAAATCGGTATGCCCCAAAAGTCTGAAGCACTTTAATATAATTGGGGTCTACCTCTTTGAAAGCCGTATACACGACAATGGTTGTGATGATGATCGAAATAATCGCACCCATGGCAACGATTGAAGTAAAGCTCGGGCCTAAAGCTACGATTAGGATAGGGCCAAGAGCAACCTTAGGCATTGAATTAAGGATAACCAAATAGGGATCCGCTATTTTTGAAAGCATAGGTGACCACCAGAGGATGGCTGCCAGGAATGTGCCTAAAAAAGTGCCCAAAATGAATCCAAATACGGTCTCAGACAAAGTGTAGCCTAAATCCACCATCAAGGTGCCATCCTGTATTTTGGTTAAAAATAATCCCCATACTTTAGAAGGTGCACTGAAAATCAGCGGGTCAATCCATTGCTTTTGGCTTGCCAGCTCCCACCCTGAAAAAAACACGATAAAGATGACAGCCTGATAGAAGCGGACCCACTTCTTTTCACGGTTCAGCGACCGGATATACTTCTGGTGGAGGAAGTTAACGTTCTCCTGCGGGTTCAAGGGACTCCAGCTCCTTCCATATAGTTTGAAAAATCGCTGGATATGCTTCATGATTTCTTGCGTTAAAAGGGGTTTCATCTCTTAATTCTTTCGGTATTTCAAATGTTTTATGAAGCTGTCCGGGCCTTGCGGAGAATAGAAAAACGCGATCACTCATGCTGATTGCCTCGCCAATATCATGGGTAACCAGTATGGCTGTTTTTCCGAAAGATTTAAGCGTGTCAGAGACCAGATCCTCAAGCTTTAGTTTGGTTTGATAATCCAATGCGGAAAAGGGTTCATCAAGCATTAGCAGCTTTGGACCGGTTGCAAGTGTTCTTACAAGGGCAACCCGCTGGCGCATTCCCCCTGAAAGCTGCTTCGGAAACTGTGACTCTACACCTTTTAGACCCATCTCCTGAAGGAGCTTCAGTGCATAAGCTTTTTTGTCAGGAGTAAGGCTATTCCCGATTTTTAGCCCCAGCAGTATATTTTCTTCAATGTTCTTCCAGGGAAAAAGATAATCCTGCTGAAGCATATACCCAATTTCATTTTCTGCTGTTTCAACCCGCTTTCCTTCAAGTGTGACAGTGCCCTCTGTGGGTTCCAGCAGGCCAGCTATGATGGAAAGCAATGTTGTCTTACCGCATCCGCTTGGACCAAGGAAGGAGACAAATTCTCCTTCCTCCACGTCAAGCGAAACATCGGAGAGGGCCGTGACAGCAGATGTTTTCGTAAAATAAGTGTGGTGGACAGCATCAACCTTCAGAAAATCCATGTCGGCCTCCTCTTTCGTTTAGTTACTTCATTACCCCTTCAGCAATCTCTGTGTTGACAAGTGTGCCATGCTCTATGCGCTTAGGGAGTTCTCCTGCTTCTTCCATAATGTTCTGCAGGTTAGCCCATTCTTCAGTATCCAGAATAGGATCTGTTGCAAAAGATCCCTGGCTCTTATAGCGGTCAACTACCATTTCAATGATTTCAAGCTCAGTGTTGTCAAAATATCCTTGAATAGCTTCTGCCGTTTCTTTCGAGCTATGCTGCTCAACCCATTGCTGTGCTTTATAAATCGCTCTTGTGAATTTCTCGACTGTTTCCTGATTTTCATCAATATAGCTTTGTTTCGTCATGAATGTGGTATAAGGTATATGTCCGGATTCGGTTCCAAAGGAAGCAACAATATATCCTTTGCCTTCTTTTTCAAATACACTTGCAGTAGGTTCAAAAAGCTGGACAAATTCACCGGTGCCGGATGCGAAAGCAGGAGCAATATTGGCATAATCAATATTTTGGATTAAATCCAAATCCTGGTGCGGATCAATGCCATGCTTTTTCAATACAAACTCGCCGGCCATCTGCGGCATGCCGCCTTTACGCTGCCCGAGAAATGTTTTGCCTTCCAGCATATCCCATGAAAAGTTTTCGATTTTATTGCGGGAAACGAGGAATGTTCCATCCGTTTGGGTAAGCTGTGCAAAGTTAATGACCGGATCATTGGAGCCCTGTGCCGAAACGTAAATGGAAGTTTCGGACCCTACAAGCGCAATTTCAGCGCTATCCGACAGAAGCGCGGTCATTGTTTTATCTCCGCCGGCTGTTGTTGTAAGCTCTACTTTAAGTCCTTCTTCTTCAAAGAAACCTTTCTCAAGGGCTACATACTGTGGAGCATAGAAGATGGAACGTGTCACTTCAGCAATGCGGACGGTTTGCATTTCATCCTTCCCGCAGGCTGCCAATGGAACGATCAGTATCACTGCAAGCACAAGAAGCATGCTTGTTTTCATCCATTTTTTCATAAGTCATAAGACCTCCCTTATGCTAAAAAAGTCAGATTAAAAGCCTAGGATATCGTATGAAAATCGAAAAAATGTGTGAATGCCCATGGAATTATTTTTAGAGGAAGGTCTAAAAGCTCAGACTAAAAGGAAGCCTCAAGAGGGAGGAAGACAACATGGAATTCAAAAACGGCCAAATCATCAATAAACAGAAATTTCCTTCGCCAAATCCGGCAATTGAATTATCGGTTGTTACGTATCAGGCAAATGGATTACATATAAAAGGCCTGCTGGCAGAGCCAAAGGGAGAGGAGCTATATGATGGATTCCTTTACCTGAGAGGAGGCATAAAAAATGTCGGAAAGGTACGGCCTTCCCGGATTGTCCAGTTTGCCTGTGAAGGTTTTATTGTATTCGCGCCTTTTTACAGAGGAAATCAAGGGGGAGATGGAAACGAAGATTTTGCAGGGGAGGACAGGCAGGACGCGTTTGCCGGGTTTACTCTTCTTCAGGAGCATGCCCGGGTAAAGAGAGTCCATGTTTTTGGTTTTTCACGTGGCGGTGTGATGGCATTGCTTACTGCAATCGAGTTTCCGCAAGCAGCCTCCATTGTCACATGGGGAGGGGTCAGTGATATGTTTCTCACCTATGTGGAGCGCAAGGATCTCCGGAGAATGATGAAACGGGTAATCGGCGGAACTCCGGTAAAGTTTCCGGAACGGTATAAATACCGCACCCCGCTTTTTCAGCTGGAGCAGCTGCAGGCACCTGTCTTAATCATTCATGGTGAACAGGATCATAATGTTTCGGTGGAGCATTCCTATCGCCTCGAAAAAAGGCTGAAGGCTCTTAATAAAGAAGTGGATAGCTGGTATTTCCCTGACTATACCCACTACTTTCCGCCAGCCGTGAACCGGAAGACGGTAGAGGATTTGGGTGCGTGGATGAAAAGTCATGAATGACGGATGATTTTCGCTTAAAGGCTTTCAGAGCAAGAAAAGCTGGGGTAAAATAGAGAAAAGTATAAAGAATGAAGGAGAGATATCCAATGGGTATGCCTTTAGAGCTGAACACAATGATCGTGACAAAGGGAAGGGAAAATAGACTTGATGAGAATTACTTTTCACTTGTCAAAGAAGGGTACAGATTATATCCCCTCGATATCCCGGTCGAAGTAAAAAGAACAATTGACGGCGACCTGAACGGAATGGGAGTCATCCGAAAAGTGGAATGGGAAAACAGCCGGACACTCATAACTTATCAGCTTGTTTCCTTAAACTCAACAAACTAGAAGAGCGCGCCTGGACAGAGTCCGGCGTTTTTTTGTTCAATGTGTTTCTGCTAATTCAAAAAAGAATTGCCGCGCAAACGGCAATTCTTTCTCTAAAATGATAAGAAAGTATTAATTTTAACTTTGAGAACTGTCTAGCTCCAGCGCCTACCCCCTCGAGGTCACAAGCCAATCCTCCCAAAAAGGCGAAGAACGCCTTTCTGTGAGGCTCGTCTTGTGCTTGTCGGGGTGGGCAAGGCGCTTGCGCTTTTCTTATTAGGCGATTGGTCCGCCTTTTTCTTCGATGTCAGATGAAACGCTTGAAAACTTCTTGAAGTTTTCACGGAATTTAGCAGCAAGTTCTTTTGCTTTCGCTTCATAAGCAGACTGATCTGCCCATGTTTTGTTTGGCTGAAGAACTTCATCAGGCACTCCTGTCACGTGCTGAGGAATTTCCAAGCCGAAAATCTCGTCCTTGATTGTTTCTACGTTGTTAAGTTCACCTTCTAGTGCAGCTTCCACCATAGCGCGGGTGTAGGCAAGCTTCATGCGTTCGCCGACTCCATACTCTCCGCCAGTCCATCCTGTGTTTACAAGGTAGACTTTTGCATTATGCTCATCGATTTTCTCGCCAAGCATTTCAGCATAACGATTTGCAGGAAGCGGAAGGAAAGGTGATCCAAAGCATGTAGAGAACGTTGCCTGTGGTGATGTTATGCCGCGCTCAGTTCCTGCAAGCTTGGATGTATAGCCGCTTAAGAAATGGTACATTGCCTGCTCTTTTGACAGTTTGGAGATTGGAGGCAATACGCCAAATGCGTCAGCTGTTAAAAATACGATTGTATTAGGATGTCCGGCAATGCTTGGGTCAACGATATTATCGATGGCCTGAAGCTGGTATGCCGCACGTGTATTTTCTGTTAAAGTGCTGTCATCGTAATCTGCAACCCGGGTTTCGCTGTTTACCACTACATTTTCCAGCACAGCTCCAAAGCGGATTGCATCAAATATTTGCGGTTCTTTTTCACGGGATAGGTTGATGCATTTCGCGTAGCATCCGCCCTCAATATTGAAGACGCCATTCGCAGACCAGCCATGCTCGTCATCACCGATCAGCTTGCGGTTCGGGTCTGCAGATAAGGTTGTTTTTCCAGTGCCGGATAAGCCAAAGAATAAAGCCACATCACCTTCACGTCCAACGTTTGCTGAACAGTGCATTGGAAGGATTCCGTTTTCTGGAAGCATATAGTTCATAACAGAGAAGATGGCCTTTTTTATTTCACCTGCGTATTCTGTTCCGCCAATTAAAACAGTGCGGCGCTCGAATGAGATAATAATGAATGTTTCGGACTTTGTGCCGTCAACAGCAGGGTCTGCTTTGAAATTTGGAGCAGAAATGACTGTGAACTCTGCCTGATGATCCAATAGCTCGTCTTCTGCCGGGCGAATGAATAACTGGTGTGCAAAAAGGTTATGCCAGGCATATTCATTGATCACCTGGATAGGCATGCGATGTTTTTTATCAGCACCTGCAAAGCCTTTGAAAACAAATACTTCTTCTTTTTCTTTTAAGTAATTGATTACTTTATTATAAAGATTGGAGAATGCTTCTTCAGAGATGGGCTGGTTTACGCTTCCCCAGTCCATTTTATCTTTATTCGATGCTTCTTCAACGATGTATTTATCTTTAGGAGAACGCCCTGTATACTTTCCTGTAGTAGCGCGTACAGCACCAGTGGAAGTAAGGCACCCTTCATTGCGGTTTAAAACTTTTTCCACAAGCTGAGGAACGGATAATTGCACTTGAATGTTGCTGCCATTTAATAATTCACTCAATTCGTTTGATATGCTTACAGAGTTCATCTGATGAATACCTTCCTTTTTCCCGATTTTTTTGTGAAAGTGATTACATCTCGAAATTAGTATAACACATTGAAATGATTAGTCTATACTATTACGAAACTTTTTTGTCTCTGTTAATAAATTGTCACAATTGGACAGCTAATCCACTTTGGCCGCCTTATAACCGATATATGCTATTATAGAAGAAAGTGTTAATTTTACAATGGGACTGATCTTAAATGAAAACAATTGCCCTATATGATGAAACTTGCTCGTTATGCAAGGAAACAAAGAGAATATTTAAAAAACTCGATTGGTTGAATAAAGTGGAGTGGATTTCCCTGCAGGAATATGAAAAAATGCCGGGTTCTTTATCATTTTCCAGACAAGATTTGCGCAAAGAGCTTCATCTTATTACCCCCTCGGGCAGCGTGAAAAAGGGTTACTATGCAGCACGGAGACTGCTGCTCCTATTTCCTGCATCCTTTTTGGTCAGCACCTTTTTATATTTACCTTTCACCGAACTTCTGGGCGATCCTGTCTACAAATGGATTGCTAAAAACAGGCATAAATTTCTAAAGAAAAAGTGTGATGATGGAAGCTGTTCCCTGTAAGGGGGAAACTGAATTATCCAAATCGTAATTTTACAGTTTAAATTAATGAAAATCTGTTGACATAGTTCGATAAAATACGGTATGATTCAACCTTGAACGGATACTCTCTTATCCCGAGCTGGTGGAGGGACAGGCCCTATGAAACCCAGCAACCTGCTAAAGGCAATAATCAGCAAAGGTGCTAACCTGACGCAAGGACGTAATTCCTTGAACGATAAGAGTGAAAGGCGCGAATCGATTTGCTTTCAACCTTTTCACTAATGAGAAGGTTTTTTATTTTGCAATGAAATGAACGGCTTTTGGAATGTACTATTTATGTGAGTTTTTGGCACGCTTATGAATGATGGACACATGGCATACTTGCCGGCGCTGTCTATTTTTCTAATAAAAACTCCATGTTTATTTCATACTACTAAGGGAATGAGTTCCGTATCAAACAGAGATCCATGAAATGACAGGGAAAATTATTTTTCCGCTTCCCCATTTCTTATTCTCGCTCAATTTTCTATTTATAAGGAGGAAGCCAGATGTCAACAAAACGTCGTTTGTTTACTTCTGAATCAGTTACTGAAGGTCATCCGGATAAAATCTGTGACCAAATTTCTGATGCAATCTTAGATGCGATTTTAGCTAAAGATGCGAATGCCCGTGTTGCTGCAGAGACTTCTGTAACAACTGGACTTGTATTAGTTGCAGGTGAAATCACAACATCTACATACGTAGATATTCCAAAAATCGTTCGTGAAACGGTAAAAGAAATTGGTTATACCCGTGCTAAGTATGGTTTCGATTCCGAAACATGTGCAGTTTTAACTTCCATTGATGAGCAGTCTGCAGATATCGCAATGGGTGTTGACCAGGCACTTGAAGCACGCGAAGGACAAATGAGCGATCAGGAAATCGAAGCAATCGGTGCAGGAGACCAGGGCTTAATGTTCGGTTTTGCCTGCAACGAAACGAAAGAGCTTATGCCTCTTCCGATTTCTTTAGCACATAAAATTTCCCGCCGCCTGACTGAAGTTCGTAAAGAAGAAATCCTTCCTTACCTTCGTCCGGATGGAAAAACTCAGGTAACTGTTGAGTATGATGAAAATGACAAGCCTGTCCGCATCGACACAATCGTTATTTCTACTCAGCATCACCCTGAAATCAGCCTGGAGCAAATCCAGCGCAACCTGAAGGAACATGTTATTAACCCGGTTGTTCCGAAAGAACTAATCGATGAGAATACTAAGTACTTCATCAACCCGACTGGACGTTTTGTTATCGGCGGACCTCAAGGGGATGCTGGTCTGACTGGACGCAAAATCATTGTTGATACTTACGGCGGATATGCACGCCATGGCGGCGGCGCGTTCTCCGGAAAGGATCCTACAAAGGTAGACCGCTCTGCTGCTTATGCTGCACGTTATGTAGCGAAGAATCTTGTAGCAGCCGGATTGGCAGATAAAGTTGAAGTTCAGCTTGCTTATGCGATTGGTGTGGCACAGCCTGTATCGATTTCTGTTGATACATTTGGAACAGGCAAAGTGGATGAAGATGTTTTAGTTGATCTGGTAAGAAAGCATTTTGATCTTCGTCCTGCAGGAATTATCAACATGCTCGGCCTTCGCCGCCCAATTTACAAGCAGACAGCTGCTTACGGACATTTCGGACGTACAGATGTTGACCTTCCTTGGGAGCGTACTGACAAGGCAGAAATTCTTCGTTCTGAAGCGCAATAGTAAATTTAAAAAGCGGGAGTTGCATTTACTGTGTAACTCCCGCTTTCTTTTTTGCGTCATAATACATATAGGGTGTTATTCGCTTTTCGGTCTTTATGCTCTATAGTCGTTTATCATTTTATGGTATCGTATAAACTTCGGATAATGGCTTAATTTTCCGTACAGAAACATTTTATATTCTGCGTGCTAATTATTAGCGATTAGTGGTAGTATTATAGGGTATGTTTTCTAAGACAAAGAGCCGTTAGGCTATATCTAAATATTGAGAATAGAATGGAGTAGGTGACGTACATAATGTGTGGTTTTATTGGTTGTGTACATGAAAAGGCACAAAATTACCGTGACGCAGATAAAGAACAATTTCAAAATATGAATGATATCATTACACACCGGGGTCCGGATGACTCAGGATACTATTTTGATGATCATATTCAATTTGGCTTCCGCCGGCTGAGCATTATTGATATTGAAAGCGGACACCAGCCGCTGACTTACGAGAATGAACGTTATTGGATTATCTTTAATGGTGAAATCTATAATTATGTGGAACTTCGTGAAGAACTTCTCAAAGCGGGCTTAAGCTTCGAAACAAGCTCAGATACAGAAGTCATCATTGCTCTTTACAGCCATATGAAAGAAAAAGCTGTTGAAAAATTGCGGGGTATGTTTGCGTTTGTCATTTGGGATAAACAGGAGCAGTCTTTATATGGAGCCAGAGATCAATTTGGGATTAAACCTTTCTTTTATTACGATAAGGGAGACCAAACGTTCTTTGGATCAGAGAAGAAAAGCATTCTATTGGCCCTTCAGAATGATGTATTAAACTATGACTCCCTGCAGCATTATCTGACCTATCAGTTTGTGCCTGAGCCAAACACGATGTCAGAGGGAATCAACAAGCTGGAGCCAGGCCATTATTTTACTAAAAAAATCGGTGCTCCGATGGATATTAAGCGCTATTGGAAAGCTGCTTTCCACCCTGTGCAGAAATCAGAAGCTGATTTTACAAAAGAAATCAGAGATGTGTTATTCGACTCGGTCAAAATGCATATGCGTGCCGATGTTCCTGTAGGTTCTTTCCTTTCAGGCGGAATTGATTCTTCCATCATTGCGTCGATTGCGAAGGAATTCCATCCTGCTATTAAAACATTCTCTGTCGGTTTTGAGCGCAATGGCTTCAGTGAGGTGGATGTAGCGAAAGAAACAGCGGAAAAGCTGGGTGTCGAAAACATCAGCTATATCATTACTCCTGAGGAATACATGAATGAAATTCCGAGAATCATGTGGCATATGGACGATCCGCTTGCCGACCCGGCATGTGTGCCTCTTTATTTTGTGGCAAGAGAAGCACGCAAGCATGTAACGGTTGTACTTTCAGGTGAAGGAGCCGATGAGCTGTTTGGCGGCTATAATATTTACCGTGAACCACAATCCCTGGAGGTCTTCAATAAAATTCCTGCCATCGGCAAAAAGCTTCTTCGCTTGATTGCAAGCATAATGCCAGAGGGAATGAAGGGTAAAAGCTTTATCGAACGCGGTGTCACGCCAATGGAAGAGCGCTACATCGGAAACGCAAAAATGTTTACAGAGCAAGAGAAGCGCAATCTGCTTCATGTCTATAAAGACAGCTTAAATTATACGGATATCACGAAACCTTTATATGAAGAAAGCCGCGGCTATGATCCGGTTGACCGCATGCAGTATATCGACATTCATACCTGGATGCGAGGAGATATTTTATTAAAAGCGGACAAAATGACGATGGCTCATTCTCTCGAGCTTCGTGTTCCTTTCCTTGATAAAGAAGTGTTTGAAGTGGCTTCCAAAATTCCGACCAGCCTGAAAACAGCAAATGGCACCACGAAATATATTCTTCGCAAAGCTGCCGAGGGAGTCGTTCCGGATCATGTACTGAACCGCAAAAAGCTTGGATTCCCTGTGCCAATCCGCCATTGGCTGAAGGACGAGATGAATGAGTGGGCGAAAAATATCATCCGTGAAAGCAATACAGATCACCTGATTAATAAGGACTATGTATTGCAGCTGCTTGAAGATCATTGTCAGGATAAAGCGGACAACAGCCGCAAAATCTGGACAGTTCTGATGTTCATGGTTTGGCATCAGGTATATGTGGAGAAAAAATACTCCTTTGAAAAAGAATACTTGTTAGATAAAGACTTGCAGCCTCTTAAAGGCTAATCAAAAGCGTCCATCAGGGATACCCTGGTGGACGCTTTTAGGAATAAGAATGTATAAATTTCTTAATTTAGATAATTGTCTAGCTCCAGCGCCTACCCCCTCGAGGTCATAAGCTTGTCTAGTTGCGGCTCCTAGTGACTCGGGGTCATAAGTCGTTTCCTTTCAGAAGGGAAAAACGCCTTCTTACAGGAACCGTCTTATGCCTGTCGTCCCTGGGCAGTCGCCTCCACATTTCGGGCACCCCTCCCAAAAAGGCAAAGAACGCCTTTCCGGAAGGTTCGTCTTGTGCTTGTCGGGGGTGGGCAAGGCGCTTCCGCTTTTCTTATGGGATATAGGTAATAGCCTGCTTGCCCATCTGCACCCATGCTTTTTCAAAATCATTTATGGGTGCTTTTTTATTTTTCTCACCTGTGAGCGGGTCGTTGAAGTACATGAATTCCTGATCATAGCCTGTTAGCAGGACAGAATGCTCTTTATAGGTGATCTGAATTTTTCCGCTCGGAGTATGCCAGGTCTGAAAAAGGTCATCAGAAAGCTGTTTATAGGCTGTGTTGATAATGATCCATACAGGTCTGCCATCTGACAAATGAATCTTTAAGTCTTCAAAATCGGATCCGGTAAGGTCTTCAATGGAGCCGGGCATGTACTTTTCCGCAAGCTCTTGTATGGGTTTATGATAAACACCAAGCCCGGGATTATCAAAGGAATACATATCGCCTATGAAGCCTTCATTCGGATGTCCGAAATAGATTTTTCCGTCTTCTACACGGTAAGGCTCAGGATTTTTCTTTATTTCTTTAGCCAATGTCAGTTTATCTGCCTGGATCCCCGCGTGATAGAGGAGCATGGATAAGCTCGTGACTTCGCATCCTCTGGGGAGCTCTGGGAACTGATTGATTGCGGGCGCATCTATAATTATTTTTTCCTTGATCTTAATAACTGACGTGCTGTTTCCAAGGAAAACAGTTGCTTTTTCAGCTGGTTCAGACAGCCATGATTTTATTGTGTTCACGGCTGATGGAGGACTGCTTCCTGCAAGGTTGTCATAAACAAATGCTGCAGAAACAAGGATGAAGACAAGTAAAAACATGGGTGCTGTTTTTACTATGGTTTTTCTGAATATCACTATTAATAATATGAATAGAACAATTGCCCCGATATAAATCTTCAATTCCTTCACCCGCCAATAACTGTTGCCTTATATTTAATATCGGCCTATTTCCCATTCTATTAAGGCTGGAGAGTTATTTTGGGTTTTTCTGCAAAGACTTATAGTATTGGCCTTTTTCAGCGTATTCCCTGCTGATCCGTTCCATATCTGTTATATCTTCCGGTGTCAGTTCACGGATCACTTTTGCAGGCCTGCCGAATGCTAGTGTATTGGGCGGAATTTTCTTTCCCTGCGGAACTAGGCTGCCTGCCCCAATAAATGCTCCCTCCCCGATTTCTGCCTGATCTAAGACAATCGAGCCCATCCCAATTAGAGCTTTCTTGCGGATAATACAGCTATGAAGGATTACCTGATGGCCTACTGTTACTTCGTCTTCCAATATCAGCGGGTTATTCGGGCTCTGATGCAGGACGGAATTATCCTGGATATTGACCTTCCTGCCGATGATAGTTGGTGCTACATCCCCGCGTATGACGGAGTTGAACCAGACACTGGAATCCTCCCCAATTTCAACATCTCCGGTAATGGTAGTGAAATCTGCAATAAATGCGGATTCTGCAATTTTAGGTTCTTTATCTTTATATGGATAGATCATGTGAAAAACACTCCTGTATTTAGTTGGATTATTTTGATTTTATCATATGAGGCTGGATAAACGTTATTTTGGTAAAAGAGTTTTTTAAGGGGCAGATTCATGAACAATTTTTGCATCTAGGCTATAATATATTTACATAAGATCGTACGTAAAAAGCTGGGAGGATTGACTATGTGGAAGTGGGAAACTGAAGGAGAGGCAAAAGGCGTTATTGTCATGGTTCATGGGGCAATGGAGCATCACCGCCGTTATGGCTGGCTGATTGAAATGTGGCGCTTGGCCGGTTTCCATGTCATTATGGGAGATCTTCCCGGCCAGGGAATGACTACAAGATCCAGAAGGGGCCATATTGATTCCTTTGATGAATATATCATTGAAGTTAAAGATTGGGTACAGGCTGCCTGTGAATTTGAATTGCCGGTTTTTCTTTTGGGACACAGCATGGGCGGCCTGATTGCCATCCGTCTGCTGCAGGAAGAAAGAATGAATCTCGCTGGAGTGATTTTATCATCCCCTTGTTTAGGTTTAGTTCAGCAGCCTTCGAAATTACTGAACTTTTTATCGCTTGGACTCAATTCAGTGATGCCCGGCCTGAAAATGGATGCAGGTTTGTCAGTGGACATGGCGACGCGTAATCAGGATGTCCTTGATGCTGATTTAAATGATTCACTGTATGTGACAAAGGTTTCGGTCAGATGGTACAGGGAACTTGTTTATGCCATGAAGCTGGCCTTTGAGAATCTTGATAATATCCAGGATGTACCCCTTCTCGTAGTTCAGGGCGGCGATGATAAAATCGTGAATAAAACAACTGTCAGAGAATGGTTTAACCTTGCGCCTTTCTCAGAAAAAAGGTTCAAAGAATGGCCAAAGTGCTACCATGAAGTCTTCAATGAACCTGAACGTGAAGAGGTATTTGAATATGCGAAGGATTTCGTGAACAGCCAATTAAAGGCGCTGGGTTATGTGGTTTAATGATTTCCTTAAAATATTCACAGACCTGATCAAAAGGAGGTATTGCTGTCATGAGTGTCCCTTCCATGCCAATTAGCTTGATGTCACATGTCTACCGGAAGGTTCTGCCTGCTGTCCATAAGGAGCTTGCATACTGGAGGAGCCGGGCGGAAGCAATTCCCGATCCGGAGTTAAGAAAGCAGGCTCTTGCCAGCATTGAACATAAAACCTTCCACTGTGAAGGCGGAGCTATTATGTCATTGATGGCAATGGGAAAATATGAACAAGCGATTAAGTTCATTGTCGCATATCAGACAATCAGTGATTATTTGGACAATCTTTGCGACCGGAGCACCTCGCTTGATCCCAGAGATTTTGCCGCACTTCATGAGTCAATGGAGGATGCACTGGATATTGACGCAGAAGGAAAAAATTATTACCGGCTGAGAAGTGAGCAGGATGATGGAAATTATCTTGCAGATTTAGCAGCTTCCTGCAGGGAAGTGTTGTCGAGTCTCGAGCAATACCCCCATATAAAAAGACATCTGCTCGAATTATGCCGTTACTATTGTGATCTGCAAATACATAAGCATGTCGCGGTCGAAGAACGAGTACCCCGGCTGCAAAACTGGTTCGGCCAATATCGTTCAGATATACCTGAGATGGAATGGTATGAGTTTTCTGCCTGCTCGGGTTCGACACTTGGGATTTTCTGCCTTGTTTCCTACGCACTGAGAGATGATTTTAAAGCAGAGGATGCGGTAAATATAAGAAATGGATATTTTCCTTACATCCAGGGCCTTCACATTCTGCTTGATTATCTGATTGATCAGGAAGAGGACAAAGCCGGGGGAGACTTGAATTTCTGCTTTTATTATGAAAACGAAGAGAGGTTGTTTTCGAGATTGAAGCACTTTGTTGCAGAGGCAGACAAGCATACGGAAAAGCTGCCTCATAAGCATTTCCATAAACTGATTAATCGCGGCCTGCTGGGGGTCTATCTATCTGATGATAAGGTCCGGAAGCAGCGGAATGTCAGAAGATTAGCCAAAAGCATGATCAGGACAGGCGGAATGGTGAGCTATTTCTTTTATGTGAATGGAAGGGCTTACCGGACAGTACAGAAGATGCTGCCTTCCGGATTTGCAAAAGTTTTTGTGAAATAAGCAAAAGCCTGCAATTTTTTTGCAGGCTTTTACATCATATTAACGTTTTTCAATTGCAACGATAAACGGCGGGTTATTTTTTTGATTAATAAACTGATACTGCAAAACATGGACGAGGCTTTGGTCCAGCAGCTTGACATATCGGAGCAGGTAATCGCGCTCTACAGCACCTTCTATATGGCCGTGATAAATCACCAAAAGAATAATCCCTTCCGGAGCCATCAATGCTAGGAGCTGATCTATGGCAGAAATGGTTGTCTGCGGACGGGTGACAATATCTTTATCGCCCCCGGGCAAGTACCCTAAATTAAATATGGCCGCTGTAATTTTTCCATGGTGGACAGGAGGTACATTCTCAAGAATGTGTTCATGGCCTGTATTGAAAAGGGTAGCCCTGTCTGACAGTTCGTGATCAGTCAGGCGTGTTTTTGTGCTCAGGACAGCCTCTTCCTGAATATCGAATCCATAAACTCTGCCGTTAGGTCCCACCAGATCAGCCAGAAATACGGTATCATGTCCGTTGCCCAGAGTGGCATCAATAACGATATCTCCAGGTGATACTGCTTTCTCAAGGAGCTGTCTTGCATATGGTAAGATTCTTTCAAGCTTCATGACAATGCCTCCACTTGGATTGGATTGTAAAATTTACCTTGCCAGCTGTTTCTTCGATTTAATTCTGCATCAATGCCATTAAGGACTTCCCACTTATTGACACTCCACATTGGCCCGATCATCAAGTCGATTGGCCCATCACCGGTGATGCGGTGTACAATCATTTCCGGCGGTAAAATTTCCAGCTGGTCACATACTAAATTTATATATTCATCAAGAGACAGAAACTCAAGCATGCCCTTTTCAAATTGTTTAACCATCGGGGTTCCCTTTAATAAATGAAGGAGATGGATTTTAATTCCCTGTACATCCAGCTTCGCAACTTCCCGAGCGGTTTCCATCATCATTTCCGGTGTTTCAAGCGGAAGCCCATTAATGATGTGGGAACAGATGCTGATTCCATGTTTGCGGAGCTTGTTTACTCCCTCCACATAGCACTGATAATCATGTGCGCGGTTAATTAAAAGGGCAGTTCTTTCATGTACAGTCTGCAGGCCAAGCTCTACCCAGAGATAGGTCCGTTTGTTAAGCTCTGCCAGATAGTCAACTACATCATCAGGCAGGCAGTCCGGGCGGGTCGCAATAGACAGCCCGACAACCCCTTCCTGCTCAAGCACCCGCTCATACATATCACGAAGCACTTCAACAGGGGCATGTGTATTTGTAAAAGCCTGAAAATAGGCCATATATTTACCGTCTTTCCATTTATGATGCATTTTTGTTTTGATTGCATTAAACTGTGTGTCCAAATCATCAGTGCGATTCCCGGCAAAGTCCCCCGAACCTGCGGCGCTGCAGAACGTACATCCTCCGTGTGCGACCGTGCCATCACGGTTTGGGCAATCAAAGCCGCCATCAAGTGCCACTTTAAAAACCTTATGCCCAAATTCATTGCGCAAATGATAATTCCATGTATGGTACCGTTTATTATCGGATGCATATGGAAAAGGATTCACTTTTTCCACAATCATCCCTCCTTAATCAAAGAATAATCTATATGATGAAAATCATTATGAATGCTTTCATAAAATTAATCTTATCATGACGCAAAACCTTATAAAAGGGGAATTGGCAGGAAATACAGTGGTAAGAATTACGGAGAATGAACAAACTAATTTATGAAGCATGCAAGCTTCTAGACCCATTCTTCAAGGAGGGGAACATACCATGGCAACCCGTGAATCAATGGATACACTTCTTCAGCAGTGTGAGGATGCAATCCGTTTTGCGCAGGAGCAGTTTGAATCGGGAAGAACGCAGGAGCATTATAATGATTTTGAATACTCCAATGCGCTTCAGTCTTTGGAAGCTGCCTATAATGATATAACCCAGATGGCCCATAGCGCCAACTCCCAGCAGCGGGAACAGCTTCACCGGATGAGGCTCCAGCTGCAGCAGCTCCAAAATCAGATGATAATTCTTCCTCATTAAGGAGTGATCCATAGATGGTGAAAAAGCGTTCAAAACAAAACAATCCTGAACAAAAGACCCGGAATGGCGCCAATAGCCAGGATGTTGAATTAGGACGGGATTACGATCCGGTAAAGCAGTCGAAAAAGAAATATGAAAAATCAGGCGGTCAGCCTGTTAAATCAAAATTCCATCCTGAACCGGAACAATCTTCATAAATAATTGTGGCAAGGCCCCGATCCACCAAGGATCGGGGCTTTACTTTTTATGTGGAAAAGATGAAGTATTCTGTCTATTAAAATCGATTGAAAACCTATTGCAAGGACAGGAAAAACCGACTAAAATTATTTTGGATTTCGAAATAGTGTCCGGGAGACAATGTACCGGCTAAACATAAATTATACGAAAAAAGGGGCGTTATCTTATGCCGCGGACCTTATGGCTTTTAATTATTGGGATGGCAGTGAATGTAACCGGATCTTCTTTTTTGTGGCCTCTTAATACCATCTACATTCATGACCACTTAGGAAAATCTTTATCGGTAGCGGGTCTGGTTCTAATGGTGAACGCAGCGGCCAGTGTCGCAGGAAATCTAATTGGGGGGAGCCTCTATGATAAAATAGGCGGCTATCGTTCGATTCTTCTTGGAATTGTCATTACGGTTATGGCGCTCCTCGGCTTGACCTTTTGGCATGGCTGGCCTGCCTATGTGGTGTTTCTCACATTTGTGGGATTTGGATCGGGGATTGTTTTTCCTTCGATGTTTGCGATGGCCGGATCAGTCTGGAAAGAGGGAGGCCGCAAAGCTTTCAATGCCATCTATGTAGCCCAGAATGCCGGCGTTGCCATTGGTGCTGCTCTTGGAGGTCTTGTAGCCTCGTACTCTTTTCAATTAATTTTTCTGGCCAATACTGTCATGTATATCATTTTTTTATTGATTGCCGTTTTTGGCTACCGGGGAATAAACACAGTTTCCGGTCAGCAGACCTCCATTCTTCAGGAAAATGGCATGGTTAAAAATCATACCAAGCTTTATGCGCTGCTCATCTTATGTGCGGGCTATTTATTGTGCTGGGTTGGATATGTCCAATGGCAATCGACTATTGCCGCTTATACACAGGAGCTGAACATTTCTTTAAAGCAATACAGTTTGCTGTGGACTATTAATGGAGCCCTGATTGTTTTGGGGCAGCCGGTTATCAGCGCAATAGTAAAATGGTTTAAAACATTAAAGATTCAGATGGTCGCGGGAATGGTTATATTTATTGGCTCGTTTGCTGTTGCAGCGACCGCAGAACAGTTCTCCGCATTTGTCACTAGCATGGTTATTCTTACAGTAGGCGAAATGCTGATATGGCCAGCTGTACCGACCATTGCCAACCAGCTTGCACCTAAAGGAAGAGAAGGGTTTTACCAGGGAATCGTAAACAGCACAGCTACAGGCGGAAGAATGATCGGCCCTTTACTGGGGGGATCCTGGTTGATCTTTATGGAATTTCCATGCTGTTTGCTGTATTAATGGTTCTATTTGTTTTTGCCATTCTGACGACTCTTGTATATGACCGGAAATTAAAGGAGTCTAAAGAATTGGCGCATGCATCATAAGAATAAGCGAAAGAAAGAAACCTGCAGTTTTGAGCTGCAGGTTTTACTGTTTCAATTAATTAATTTAACCTGCGCCTTCAAGAGAGTTCTCTTTTTGGTTAGTGCAAAATACAACCTCATTGAAGAAGCTTTTCAGAATCAGCCATCTCGCCGGATAAGAATTAATAAAGTCTTCAAAGACCTCTTCAGAATAAAGAAGAAGGATATCCAGCTCTGCTTTCTTTTTCTTCAAATCATACAATAGGGCATGTGGAATGGTGTAGTAGTCGTTCAGCTGCCATTGATTTAGCTTTACTGTATAAATATTATGGTTCTCAATATAGGATTCCAGTGCCTGTTTTTGCAGCTGAATACATTCTTCTTTGGACTTGTTTAGAGATTGCCAGTGAGGATTGATCAGATATATGCCTTTCAGCTGAAACACCTCCCGTGTCTTTCGCAGATTACTAATGGTATGGACAGTAAAAGCAATTAGAATACCTATTGAAATGAATTTGTTGTCAGAAGAATATGATAAAATGGAGTTTATACTATTAGAATGTCCTAAATGAGGGGATCAAAAATGAAAAGTGCATTATTTGATTTGCCTGTTCAAATGGTTGAAACCATTGTAGAAAATGCCTTTGGGTGGCTTGTCGTTGTAAATAAAGAAGGAACGATCATTTACATTAATAAAAATTATTGCGATTTCCTTGAGGTGGAGAGGGAACAGGTTCTGGGGAAGCATGTATCCGGGGTTATTGAAAATTCAAGAATGCATCTGGTGGCAGAATCAGGCAAGGAAGAAATTGCGGACCTGCAATTTATAAGAGGCAACTATATGATAGCGAACCGTATTCCCATTTTTTCTGATGGCGAGGTAATTGGCGCATTCGGGACGGTTTTCTTTAGAGATACAAAGGAATGGATGCAGATGAACAGCCATGTAAAGAGCATGCTGACAAAAATCCAGAGCTATATCCAGGGAATTGATCCAAGTGTAAAATACAGCCTCGATGATATATTGGGAAGCTCAAGCCAGATTCACAGTCTGAAAGAAAAGGTGAAAATGGTGGCAGCCAGTGATATTTCCGTTTTAATCCGCGGGGAAAGCGGGACTGGGAAAGAACTGTTTGCCCACAGCATTCATCAGCTAAGCAACAGAAGCCATCAGCCATTTGTAAAAATTAACTGCGGGGCCATTCCTGAACATCTGTTGGAGTCTGAACTGTTTGGCTATGAAGAGGGAGCTTTTACAGGAGCGAAAAAGGGCGGTAAAAAGGGGAAATTTCAGCTCGCCGATGGAGGGACTTTGTTTTTGGATGAAATCGGGGATATGCCTCTTAATATGCAGGTGAAGCTATTGCGTGCCCTGCAGGAAGGCGAGATTGAAAGTGTTGGATCGACTTCTCCGGTTAAAGTGGATGTCCGGATTATTGCTGCAACTAACAGACCGCTCGAAAAAATGATGGAGGAAAAGCGTTTTAGGGAGGATCTATTTTATCGGATTAATGTTGTGCCGTTCATGGTTCCATCCTTGCGCGACAGGATGGAGGACCTACCGATTCTGATCGACAGCTTTATCAAGAAAATAACGAAAAAATCTGGAAAAAGAATAAGTGCAATTGAAGAGGAAGTCTTAGAAAAGTTTCATCAATACAGCTGGCCGGGAAATATCAGGGAGCTTGAAAATGTAATAGAGGCATCTATTCACTTAACAAGCAATGAAACCATTAACACTGAATCATTGCCGGATTATATGAAAGAAACGGCTGTATATCCGGTTGGAAAAAAGAATCTGAAGGATATCCTTGAGGAAACAGAGAAACGGATTCTGTCACAAAGCTTGAGCAAATATAATAATGACCGAATAGCAGCAGCAAACGCTCTTGGCATCAGTAAATCGTCCATGTACGAAAAGTTAAAGAAATATGGAATTGTATAGGTGTAAATAGTCCAGAATTCCGGAATGCATTCCAGATTTCTGGACTATTTTGATTCTAGGAATCTTTAATGCGGATAACCCTCTGTTAGACGGAATTATCAGAAAACTATTCTATGAAATTCGAGGACTTGCTCCCTGTCCGTTCCAGATTTCCGGAAAAATAATTCATTAAATGTTCACCAGACCCTTCACCAAGAAGTATCTTATGTTGGCACACTTCTTGCATTATCATTTCACAAGAAGTTATTTTTCAGTTTTTTTTGAAAACGTTTGCAAAAGGAGGGGTGACAAGGTTATTTTCTTATATTTAAAACAAAGGGGGAAATGAAATGCTAAGTATGATTGGGTTAATAGGCGGGCTTGCCCTTCTGATATACCTGACGATGCGGGGAATGAACCTGCTGGTGGTCGGACCGTTATCTGCGCTGTTTGTAGCTCTTTTTAGCGGTATGCCTTTATTTCCGCAGCTGGCAGGTGAAGGAGAGGCCAACTTGGTCGGGAACTATATGTCCGGCTTTTCGGGATTTGTCACATCATGGTATCTGATGTTCCTATTGGGTGCTATTTTTGGAAAGGTAATGGAGGATAGCGGTGCTGCTGACAGTGTATCCAAAATGGTGGTTGATAAGCTTGGAATGAAATATGCCGTTCTTGCCATAGTCGCGTCCTGTGCCATTTTAACTTATGGCGGAGTCAGTTTATTCGTTGTCGCCTTCTCTGTATATCCAATGGCGTTAAGTTTATTTAAGCAGGCGAATCTGCCGAGAAGATTTATCCCTGCAGCACTGGCTTTTGGATCTGTAACATTTACGATGACTTCTGCCGGTTCACCTGAAATTCAAAACTGGATTCCAATCGAATTTCTAGGAACAACTCCATATGCGGGCTGGGAAGTCAGCTTAATTGTGGCTGTGTTCATGATGATCTTCGGCTACTGGTGGCTGAAGCGCATGATTACCAAGGCTGTAAACAAAGGAGAAACGTTTGAAACCCGCAAGCAGGATCCTGTAACAGAAAATAAGGATTTACCGCATCCAATTATGGGTGTTGTACCATTAGTTGTAGTTTTAATTATTTCCTTTGTTTTTCATGATTCACTTGCACAATCTGCACTTATTCTTGCCTTGCTGGGTGGAGTCATTGCCACATATCTATTGAACCGAAAGTATTTCACTAATTTCTGGAATGCTGTGTCTGATGGGACATTAGGTGCATTGATTGCTATAGGCAATACGGCTGCTGTCGTTGGGTTTGGCGGCGTAGCAAAAGCAGTGCCTGCTTTTGCCACAGCAGTTGATTGGATGACGAGCATTCCTGGCAGTCCGCTGATAGGCGGTGCCATAGCCGTAAGTGTGATCGCCGGGATGACTGGGTCAGCTTCAGGCGGCCAGGCAATCGCACTGCCAATTCTGGCCCCGCATTATATGGACATGGGCGTTAATGCAGAAGCCCTGCACAGAACGGTTGCCATTTCTTCCGGAGCCCTGGACTCACTGCCGCATAATGGCTATGTTGTTACCACTGTACGTGCAATCTGCGGTGAAACCCACCAGGCAGCATATGGAGCAGTGGCTGCTGTTACGGTAATTGTCCCGCTGATTGGCTTAGCGCTTGCGATTGTTTTATTCTCATTTGGATTAGGAATCTAGTTACAGCAGGGGCTCTTATGGTTGAGCCCCGGCTTTGTTTTTGAAAGGAGTTTATTCATGGTACAAAATAAAGTCGTTTTTATCACTGGTGCAGCGCAGGGAATCGGGTATGAAATTGGTAAGAGATTTGCTGAACATGGCGCGAGAATTGTTCTGACAGATATTCAGGAGGATGCCGTGAAAAAGGCTGCAGAAAACCTGCAGAATAAAGGCTATCAAGCACTTGGGCTAAAATGTGATGTGACATCAGAGTCCGATATACAGGCGGCCATCAATGAAACTGTCAGCCGATTCGGTGCTTTGGATGTGCTGATCAATAATGCAGGGCTGCAGCATGTTTCCTTTATTGAAGATTTTCCCACTGAGAAGTTTGAATTTATGATCAAAGTAATGCTGACTGCTCCATTCGTGGCAATAAAGCATGCGATGCCAATCATGAAAAAACAAAAATCAGGCCGGATACTCAACATGGCTTCCATTAACGGGCTTGTGGGGTTTGCTGGCAAGGCAGCATATAACAGTGCAAAGCATGGTGTTATAGGATTGACTAAAGTCGCGGCATTGGAGGCTGCTGAACATGGCATTACGGTTAATGCCATCTGTCCGGGCTATGTAGACACACCACTCGTAAGAAATCAGCTGAATGACCTTGCTAAAACAAGAAATGTCCCCATCGAAAAAGCACTGGAGGAAGTCATTTATCCATTAGTGCCGCAAAAAAGGCTTCTGAAGGTGGAGGAGATTGCAGATTATGCGATTTTTTTGGCAGGTGATGCAGCTAAAGGAATTACGGGCCAGGCGGCAGTTATTGATGGAGGCTATACAGTTCAATAAAGTGAAACTTCAATCAGTGGGGTTATCCCCCACTGATTGTTAGTTGAGGCCCACGGGAAGTGGGTCACAAAGACGTTGCCACAGGACAAGGAAAGCAACCGGCAGCGATACATCGCACGACCGAAAGCGTTAGCTTTTGGGAGGATGTGGCGTTCTTAGTCTTTGTCCATTTTTCGGGCATTTACGGGCAGTTTGACCCCCGCCTATCCTCCTTTGTGATTCCTCTGAGTCTTGAAGTGGGGGTCTTACTGCCCGTTAGACTGCAATAAGAATGCGCATAGCAGTTTTTTAGAGAGGGCAGAGAATGGCCCTCTTTTTCTATTGTCCAGTAATGCGAATAAAACCTCTGAAAGTATGGGTATATTGTTGATACTGAATTGATGGCAGATAATTGGTGGAGATATTGTGTATTTATTATTGGTTGTACTTGTCTATATTTTTTTTGCCTGGAAATTCGTCGATTGGAAAAGATGGAAAGAATACTATCCAACTGTCCAATTTTATATCATTGCCAACTTTCTATATAATTTTTTATTTTATAATCATACCCTATGGGCCTATAGAGCAGTTACGCTGGATTGGCTGAATCACACGTTTATTGAAATCACCTTCACTTTGTTGATTATTCCAGTCGTCGTCATGATTTACCTTCGCTATTTTCCGGAAAAAAATCTAAAGAAAAAGATTTTTTATACTGGCGTGTGGATCGTTTATTTCTCAGTGCTGGAGTATTTGTTTTCTAAAAAGGGATTGTTTGTTTATGATAATGGGTGGAATTTCTGGTGGTCTGTGCTGTTTAATCTCATCATGTTCATCATGCTGCGAATGCATTATAAAAAACCGGGAATTGCTATGGCAGTTTCGCTTCCTATCATTGCGATTCTATTATGGCTCTTTCATCCGCATCTGATCGATTTGAAATAATGATTAAATGGTTTCGGAAACATTTTGCCCTAAAGAAAATGAAACATGGTGCACAATTTTAAAAGCCTTGCATATTCTAAGTATTAAATTCCTGTCAGGATAAGCCTACTTGCATCCTGGCGGGAAATTTATTACAATAGTCATATTCTTATACTAAAATGCTTAGATAAGGAGCAGTAGTGGTGCAGCGCCCGTTTTAAGAGAGTTGACGGCAGGTGCAAGTCAGCCGGGCACATCATGAACTCGCCTTTGAGCAGCAAGTGTGAAATACCAGTAATGCTTGCCGTTTTCCGCGTTAAGGATGAATGAAGCGAGTGACATGTTCACTAATGTGGGTGGTACCGCGGGAGATTTATACATAATCCTCTCGTCCCTTTTTTGGGATGAGGGGTTTTTTTATTTTATTTTCATTAATAGGAGGAAACAAAATGAGTTTCAATCATCAGGAGATTGAAAAAAAGTGGCAGGGCCACTGGGAAGAAAATAAAACATTCAAAACAACTGAAGATAAAGGCAAGCGCAAGTTTTATGCACTTGATATGTTCCCGTATCCTTCAGGCGCAGGTCTACACGTTGGCCACCCGGAAGGATATACGGCAACAGATATCCTTTCCCGCATGAAGCGCATGCAGGGCTATAATGTCCTTCATCCGATGGGCTGGGATGCATTTGGTTTACCTGCAGAGCAATATGCACTTGATACAGGGAATGACCCGGCAGAATTCACAGAACAGAATATCAACACCTTCCGCCGCCAGATCAAGGCGTTAGGCTTCTCCTATGACTGGGATCGTGAAGTAAACACAACAGACCCTGAATACTATAAATGGACTCAATGGATCTTCTTAAAGCTTTATGAAAAAGGGCTTGCTTATATCGATGAAGTAGCTGTTAACTGGTGTCCTGCACTTGGAACAGTACTTGCAAATGAAGAGGTTATCGACGGAAAAAGCGAGCGCGGAGGCCATCCGGTAGAACGCCGCCCAATGAGACAGTGGATGCTGAAAATTACGGCTTATGCGGATCGCCTGCTTGAAGATCTTGATTTATTGGATTGGCCAGAGAGCCTTAAGGATATGCAGCGCAACTGGATCGGCCGCTCTGAAGGAGCCGAAGTGACATTCAATATTGAAGGACATGATGGCACATTCACCGTATTCACAACACGTCCTGACACATTATATGGTGCAACATATGCTGTACTTGCTCCAGAGCACGCGCTTGTTGATAAGATCACCACAGAGGGGCAGCAAGAAGCAGTTCAGGCTTACATTGACAAAGTAAAGAGCAAGAGCGATCTTGAGCGGACAGATCTTGCTAAAGAAAAAACGGGTGTCTTCACTGGTGCGTACGCGATCAACCCGGCCAACGGCGAAAAAATGCCAATCTGGATTGCAGATTATGTACTAGTCAGCTATGGAACAGGTGCCATCATGGCGGTTCCGGCACATGACGAGCGCGACTATGAGTTCGCCAAGCAATTTGATCTGCCTATTAAAGAAGTCGTTGCCGGGGGAGATGTTGATAAAGAAGCATACACTGGCGATGGCGAGCATGTGAATTCAGGTTTCCTTGATGGTTTAAACAAAGAGGACGCTATTGAGAAAATGATTGCCTGGCTTGAAGAAAAAGGTATTGGCACTAAGAAGGTTACTTACCGTCTTCGTGACTGGTTATTCAGCCGCCAGCGCTATTGGGGCGAGCCGATTCCAGTCATCCACTGGGAAGATGGCACAATGACTGCCGTGCCGGAAGATCAGCTTCCATTAGTGCTTCCAAAAACAACGGAGATCAAGCCATCCGGTACTGGTGAGTCACCATTAGCCAACATCGATGATTGGGTTAATGTTGTGGATCCGGAAACTGGTAAAAAAGGCCGCAGGGAAACGAACACAATGCCGCAATGGGCAGGCAGCTGCTGGTACTACCTTCGCTATATTGATCCGAAAAATAGTGAAGCTCTTGCAGATCCCGAGAAATTAAAAGAATGGCTTCCGGTTGATATATATATCGGAGGAGCTGAACATGCGGTTCTTCACCTTCTATATGCCCGCTTCTGGCACAAGGTCCTTTACGATGTGGGAGTTGTCCATACGAAGGAACCGTTCCAAAAGCTATTCAACCAGGGTATGATTCTTGGGGAAAACAATGAGAAAATGAGTAAATCAAAAGGCAATGTCGTTAACCCGGATGAAATCGTAGAGAGCCATGGTGCAGATACTCTTCGTCTATACGAAATGTTCATGGGGCCGCTTGAAGCTTCCATCGCCTGGTCTGCAAATGGATTGGATGGCTCAAGAAGATTCCTTGACCGCATCTGGCGTTTGTTTGTGGAAGAGACTGGTGAATTGAGCCCGAGAATTCAGGACATTGAAGAAGGCAGCAGTCTTGAAAAGGTTTACCACCAAACGGTGAAAAAAGTAACTGAGGACTACGAAGGACTTCGTTTTAACACAGCTATTTCTCAAATGATGGTATTCATCAACGAAGCATATAAAGCGGATGTGCTTCCTAAAACTTTTGTAGAAGGTTTTGTTAAAATGCTTTCACCAATCGCACCTCATATTACAGAAGAGCTTTGGTCGAAACTGGGCCATGGTGAATCCATTGCTTACGAAGCATGGCCGGCATTTGATGAAGCCAAAATGGTGGATGACGAGGTCGAAATCGTTATTCAAATCAACGGCAAAGTCAAAGCGAAGCTAATGGTTCCGGCCGATGCTAAAAAAGACCTATTGGAGCAGATCGCAATGGGTGATGAAAAAGTAAAAGAGCAAATTGACGGAAAAACTGTCCGTAAAGTAATCGCAGTACCGGGCAAGCTTGTAAATATCGTTGCAAATTAAGTTATATGAGATGAAACCACCTCTAGTTGATCAGGGGTGGTTTTTTTGTATTTGTGATAAAGAAACTTCTCATTTTTTTTTTCGTGCCATATAGGGTATTATAGGAGTGGCAGTATAAGTAAATGCAAAGTGCTATTTAAAAAGATTTCCGGAAAGGGTGTTAAGTTTGGACCGTATTGAAGAGATTACCACGGATGAATTGCAAAAAAAGCTGGAGGCTGGAGAGAAGCTTGAGCTTGTAGATGTTAGAGAAGATGAAGAAGTGGCATCCGGAATGATTCCTGGAGCCAGACATATCCGCATGGGCACGATCCCTGAGAATCTGGATAAATTTGATAAAGACACTGAGTATATCATTATCTGCCGCTCTGGCGGCCGCAGCGGAAATGTATGTCATTACTTGCAGGAACAAGGATATAAGGTTCGCAATATGGCTGGCGGAATGCTGGACTGGCAGGGGAAAACAGAATAAATTACAAACGGGGCCAATTAGGCTTCGTTTTTTTTCGGATTGTTATTTTAAAAATTCCGAAAATTGTCCAAGCTAGTAAAAAATACTGGGAGGAAACAACTCTATGATTAAGGTAAAGTTATTCGATCATGAGCATGAAAAAGACCTGGAAAAGGATATGAATCATTTTCTTGAGAAAATTGAGGAGAAAAAACTTCTGGATATCAAATATAATGTGGCCGCAGTGCATGAGGATGAAGACGAACAGATTTATTGTTTTACTGCCATGGTAATATATAGAGCCTGACTCTAATGCATCAGGCTCTATTTTTATTACACGGTATGTGCAGATGCAGCTGCGTTTAATCCGGCTAACCGGCCTGTTACAAGTGCCGAAGTGATATTGTAACCGCCTGTGTAGCCATGGATATCCAAAATTTCTCCGCAGAAGAAAAGACCTTCCATCATTTTTGATGCCATTGTCTGCGGTTCAATTTCTTTGACGGAAACACCTCCGCCCGTAACAAAGGCTTTATCAAGAGGCAAAGTGCCGTTTACTTTAAACTGAAAAGATTTGCAGCCCTTAACAAAGCTTCTGATTTTTTCATTGGAGATTGCAGCCCCTTGTGCAGATGGATCAATTCCGTTCTGTTCAAGAAGAAATAGCAGATACCTTTCCGGAAGCAGTCCTTTTAAGAGGTTTTTAATGATTTTCTTCGGTTCTTCTTTAATCTTTTTGGACACTTCCTGAAAAAGAGGTTCTTCCTTTATATCCGGGAGTGCATCCAGGTTCATGGTTACTTCTTTTAAATTCCATTTCTTCATCGCTTTCACCGCATACTGGCTGCAGCGCAAGACTGCCGGGCCGCTTATGCCGAGATGTGTGAAGATCATATCCATCCGATGGGTGATGAGCGCTTTTCCTTTAGGGTTTAACACACTAAGTGCCACACTCCGCAGCGACAAGCCCTGCAGCGCTTTTTCTTTAATAAAGCTCTCTGAAGAAGTAAGCGGCACTTCAGTTGGAAAAAGCTCTGTAATCGTATGGCCTGCTTTTTCCGCCCATGCATAGCCGTCACCGGTTGAGCCGGTGTGAGGAACTGATTTTCCTCCGACGGCTATCACAACAGAGTCTGCTTCATAAACATCGCCTGTTTTTAATTCTACCGATTTCACCCTGCCGTTTTCATAGTGAACATCCTGGATCGGGCTGTCTGTTTTGATATCGACCTTCAGTTCCCTCAGCCTTGAAATTAAGGCATCAACAACCGACTGCGCTTTGTCGGTAACGGGAAACATTCGCCCATGATCTTCCTCTTTCAGCTCAATTCCCAAATTCTCAAAGAAGCGGATAATATCTTCATTGCTGAAAATCGAAAAAGCACTGTACAAAAACCTCCCATTGCCGGGAATATGCTTAATGATTTCATCTACTGGAAGCCGATTTGTGACATTGCAGCGACCCCCGCCGGAAATGGCAAGCTTCCTGCCAAGCTTGTTTCCTTTGTCAATCAGCAGAACCTTTGCCTTTTTCTCCGCAGCACCGATTGCTGCCATCAATCCCGAAGGACCTCCGCCTATCACTATTACATCATATTTCATGGTTTCACCAACTTATCTAAATTCGCTAAGTAAACAATAGATTCATTATAAATCAAATATCCTATTTCTAAAAATAATCCCTCATTATACGGTATTGCAAGTGGAATTTCCCCGGCAAGAAGAGTACACTACAAATAGTGTGTCTAAAAAGATAGAAAAATGACGAACGCAGCTCGGCATTCATATACTGTTCTAGATTAATGCGCAGTTTTTTTAAGGAAGGGATTATATGTCATCTAAGCTTTTAAAAGGAACCTTCATCCTTACGCTTGGCACCATTATCTCGAAGGTTCTTGGTTTGTTTTATGTTATTCCTTTTTATCAAATAGTCGGGAAGGAAGGGACAGCCCTTTATTCCTTTTCGTATACACCTTATACAATCTTTATCAGTATCGCAACTGCAGGGGTTCCGCTGGCAGTTTCAAAGTTTATCTCTAAATACAATGCTATAGAGGAGTATGCTGTCGGCAGAAAGCTGTTCAAGTCAGGTTTGGTGATCATGACGGCAAGCGGAGTCATCTCATTCCTGATCCTGTTCTTCCTTGCTCCGGCTGTTGCTGAAATGACCCTGGCAGGGAAAGATGTGGAGGTAAGTGTAGAAGATGTTACAACCGTAATCAGAGCGGTATCATTTGCCCTGATTATTATTCCCTTCATGAGTTTGATAAGAGGATTTTTCCAGGGTCATCAGTCTATGGGGCCAACTGCGGTTTCACAGGTAGTGGAGCAGATTGTCCGCATCCTGTTTGTGCTTGCAGGTGCATATGTGGTCTTAAATGTGATGGAAGGCTCGCTCACTGCAGCAATCAGTGTCGCCACTTTCGCAGCTTTTATTGGAGGACTCGGAAGCCTCGGGGTGTTATTCTGGTACTGGTATAAACGCAAGCCGCATTTGGATAAAATGCTTGAAGAAGATAAAGGAACAGTGGACATCTCTCTAAAGGAGATATACAAAGAAATCATTCTTTATGCTGCACCTTTTGTGTTTGTAGGTCTTGCAAATCCGCTCTTTCAGTTTATTGATCAGATTACATTTACCAGAGCGATGGACGCTATTGGCGAAGCAGGCAATGCTGTAGCAGCATTTTCTGTCCTGAACTTTGAGACCCATAAGCTGGTCATCATTCCGGTCTCACTTGCCACAGCCTTCTCGCTGACGCTTGTGCCGAGTGTGACGAAAGCATTCATGGAAGAAGACCGGGCAGACTTAAATCGCCAGCTGAACCAGACGTTCCAGGTGCTTTTATTTCTGACTCTTCCTGCCGTGGCAGGATTGTCCCTGCTTGCAGAGCCCGTTTTTACCCTATTCTATGAGCATAAAGATTTGGGTACTGAAGTGTTGAGAACTTATGCACCGGTGGCGATTCTCTTTGCTTACTTTTCGGTAACAGCAGCTATTCTGCAGGGAATCAACGAACAGCGGTTCACAATTTTGAGCTTGCTGACAGGCCTGCTTGTAAAGCTGTCATTGAATATTCCGCTCATAAAACTGTTCGAAACACAGGGAGCCGTATTTGCAACCGCACTTGGCTATATTGCGGCGATCTTAATTAACCTGTATGTAATAAAAACATATGCAAAATATCCATTCAAACTTGTCTTAAGACGAGGTACGCTGATTGTATTATTTACTGCATGCATGTACATTGCTGCAGGCATTGTTTATAAAATCATAACTGTCTTTTTATCCCCGGCATCCAATGTCCAGGCAATAATTATTGTCATCATCTGCGCAGCAGCAGGAGCCGGAGTTTATTTCTACCTAAGCTTCAGAACAAAACTAATCTATCTCCTCTTCGGATCAAGGGTTGATAGAATGCTGAAGAAATTAAGACTGAAAGCATAAAAAATAAAAGGTCTCCATGATGGGGGCCTTTTCTAAAGAATTCTTAGGGTTTGTTTTAGTTGCCTTTATACCAAAGCACTGAGTTGATTGGAGCGGAGGTTACTTGACTCCTGCGGGAGTAGCAGGACAGGTGAGACCCCGCAGGCGCGAAGCGACGAGGAGGCTCACCGCCTGCCCCGCGGAAAGCAAGTGACCCGTGCTGAAATCAACGGGCAGAATATTTAAGGTGTTTTAATAACGGACTTAAAACTAAATTGGAGTAAATTTGATTAATAGGGAGGGTCATTATGAGAATAGACAAAATGCTCGCCAACCTCGGCTACGGCAGCCGTAAGGATGTTAAAAAGCTATTAAAAGATGGAGCCGTAACCGTTAATGATGAGAAAGTAAAGGATCCAAAACACCATGTCGATCCTGAACAGGATGCCGTTATCATCAACGGCGAAAAAGTTGAATACAAGGAATTCATTTATTTAATGATGAACAAACCGCCTGGCGTCATTTCGGCAACAGAGGACTCACAATCTGAGACCGTGGTGGACCTGCTCGAAATGGAAGACCTAGTGTTTTCTCCTTTTCCGGTAGGGCGTCTCGATAAGGATACAGAAGGACTTTTGCTGCTGACGAATGATGGCCAGTTGTCCCATCGCCTGCTTTCACCCAAAAAACATGTCCCCAAAACCTATTTTGCAGTCATAGACAGTGAAGTTACAGCAGAGGATATAGCCGCATTTCAAAAAGGGGTTATATTGGATGATGGCTATGAAACCAAGCCCGGAACATTAAAAATTCTTAAGTCCGGGATCACCTCTGATATAGAATTAACAATAACAGAAGGCAAGTTCCATCAAGTGAAAAGGATGTTCGAAGCTGTGGGAAAGAAAGTTATTTACTTAAAGAGACTTTCCATGGGCCCGCTCGAGCTGGATGAGACATTGGAATTGGGAGAATATCGGGAATTGACGGAAGAAGAGCTTGATATGCTGATGAATTATGAAGTGGGATAAGACATGAAAATCGCCCTGAGAGCAGGGCGATTTTTTATTTATTATGCTGTTTTCGCTTTAAGTATTATGATGACATCTTTACTTTCTTTTGAGTAATAGTCCATTTCCCTCTGCTCGGACTCTTAACCAAGTCATTGTAGGCGAGGACATTTAAATCTCTTTGAATGGTGCGAGGAGTGATCCCAAATTCCTCTACAAGCTCCTGAGTTGTTACAGTTCCGCGCTTACTTATAAACATGTAGACGGATTTTACACGGTTTAACATCCGGTTAGTCGAAGGTTTCAAAAAAACCACTCCCTATCCTTTTTTCAAACCCCATGGCAATTTTCTGCAACCGACAGCTACATTGAAGGTTAACCTTCAATCGTATGTAGTTTTCTTTTCCCCAGACAACCCCTTTATATTCGGTTTTTAGTCAAGATGTCATACCTCTGACTATATTGTAACTCTATTATCTGATTATTTCTACTTCAAGGCGAAAATTTTACAAAATATTTATAATGGTGCTTCTTTTTCTAGTCTTTGCGTTCCCTCCTTTTTTAATGTATGTTTAATTCCCTAAATTACTGCAATTAAACTTCGATTGAAAAAGACACGATTACTATAGCTTATGGCAGAAGGGGCTTGTAATATGTACAGAAAATTCTAAAATATTTTCCGGATTTGCCTATATCCTAAAATTTGTTTTTTGATTATAATCAATTGGTATATTTATATGTAAGATTGAAAGGAAGAAAAGTTATGGAAGCTCACACTCTGAGAGATCGACTGGTATACCCGAAGGAAAGTATTTATTTTGCATTTGTTGCTTTATTTAGTATTGTGTCTTATATTTTTCTCGCATTTTCTATTATTGGGATTGTTATTATTTTTACTTTGATCCTTGTATCTCTCTTGTTCCATGGGATTATGATGGGTGGCATCAGAAGAAACGGGGTAAGAATAAGTGAGAAACAGTTTCCGGAGATTTATGAAAAAGCAGTAATGACTGCGAAGGAAATGGGTTTACAGGATCTGCCGGATATTTACGTCATTGAGTCTGAAGGGGTTCTAAATGCCTTTGCCACCAGATTTTTCAAAAGAAATATGGTTGTCTTATATTCTGGTATTTTTGAGCTGGTTGAGCGGGGAGCTGAAAAGGAAGTGCTGTTCGTCCTGGCCCATGAGTTCGCTCATTTAAAAAGAAAACATGTTATCATAAGTCTCCTCCTGCTTCCTGCTATGTGGGTTCCCTTCCTGGGGAATGCGTACCTGAGAGCTTGCGAGTATACATGTGATCGTTATGCTGCCTTTTATATAAAATCTTTTGAAGCATCAAGGGATGCTTTAACCATGCTTGCCATTGGAAAAGACCTTTATCCTAAGGTCAATAAACAGGCATATATGGAGCAGCTTCAAACAGAAACTGGATTTTTTGTCTGGCTGAATGAAAAACTATCCACGCATCCCCACTTGCCAAAAAGAATATATGCCCTATCGAAGTTTTTTGCCAATGAATCTACAATTGAATTAACAGAACCGAAGGGCAGAGTTTGGATTGGAGCAGCAGTGTCAGTCCTGTCTTTGACGATTTTATCCGCAGGACTCTGGTTTGGCTTTAAAACACTTGAAAAAATGGATTTATGGACTGAAACAGTTATGGGGATTGAAGGTGCCACAGCACTAATGAACGCAGCGAGCGAAAATGATACTGACATGGTTCACACATTATTGACTGATGGTGCGGATATTGAAGAAACGGATGCAGACGGGACTACTGCATTACACTGGGCTGTTTCTTATGGCCAGTATGACAGCGCTGCTCTTCTGCTCGAAAGCGGGGCCAACCCTAATGTGATCGATAACTATCAAACCTCTCCTTTAATGAGTGCAGTGTTTAATGATGATATTGAAATGGCTGCGCTGCTTCTGGAGTATGGCGCTGATCCCTCTGTGAAAGATGCCGAGGGCTATACAGCCTATGATTACGCAAAGGACTTTGAAAATATAGAATTAATGGAAATCCTCCAGCCATAAAAACTGCCTCTTTGAAGGGGCAGTTTTTTTATGCCTTTATTAAATTAGTGCAAACTTTTTCCAGTGATATTCGTATGTATAGTCAGGAGGAGAGAAAATGAAGCTATTAAACGTTGAAATTGCATCAGCAGGCTATGAAAATGAAAAACCGATCATACATAATATTCGATTTGATTTACAGGAAGGGGAATTGATCGGCCTGATAGGGCCAAACGGCGCTGGAAAAAGCACAACGATTAAAACCATTCTGGGATTGATGGAGCATAAAAAGGGAGCAGTGGAATTTAAGCATGGTGTGAAATATTCCTATATCCCGGAACGGCCTATTTTTTATGATGAGCTGACACTTTGGGAACACCTGGATTTTACAGCGGCAGTGGAAGGATTGCCGGAATTACATTATAGGAAGAAAGCAGAGGAGCTCTTAAAAGAGTATAATCTGTCTGAACATGCTCACAAGTTTCCCGGAACCTATTCAAAAGGAATGCAGCAAAAGGCTATGCTGATTCTTGCGATGATTGCCGTTCCGGATGTTTATATCATTGATGAACCGTTTATTGGGCTTGATCCTAATGCAATGAAACTGTTTCTGGAATCAGTTGACCGGGAAAGGAAAAGAGGCGCAGGCATTCTCATGTCCACGCATGTTCTGGATACGGCAGAGAAAGTATGCAGCCGCTTCTTAATTGTGCATGAGGGGCAGTTGAAGGCTTCAGGCACAATATCTGATATCAGGGAGAAATGCAATCTTCCCGCTGGGTCACTTTATGAATGTTTTCATCAGATCGCAGAGGGAAACGGCAATGAAAAGTAACTCTCTCTTCCTCAGAAGGCTAATAAACAGCTGGAGTTACCAGTTTGGTATTTTCCGTTCCATTGCCGATTGGACCATCATGGTCTATCTCATTGTTCCGGGAACTGTCATCTTTGGAATGAACTATCGCTCCTGGTGGCTGGAAACTCCGGAATGGATGGCTGGCATGCCATTGTTTCTCCTTTTCTTTCTGTTCTATATTTTTTCATGGATTGGAAATTTCCGCCCATTTGTATTAGAGGCAGATAAGGTATTTCTGGTAAAAAATAAGACCCTCTTTATGGGAATGAGAAAATGGGGATTTGGTTACTCACTAATCTTTCAGGCAATCAGTACAGCAGCAATGATTGCTATTTTTCTTCCTTTTTTAAAGAACAGATATCTTTTAGATTGGGGCCAAATCGCTGTCATGCTGCTCTTTTTCATCTCACTGAAATGGTCTATTATGACAGTTTCTTATTTTTTGAAAAGGATTGAAGGGAAATTTAAAAGATATGTGGTCACCTTTGTGCTGTTTGTACTCTTAAGCTGGTTCAGCCAGCTTGTATATTCACTCTGGTCTATCGGTGCAGACTTTCCGGTTATAATTGCATCAGCATTGCTGATTTCCGGCGCACTTATAAGAGCTTCCCGGCTGCTGAAAAAAATCTCGGCCTTAGAGTTTGAGGTCATGCTTGAACAAGAAGAAAAAACAAAGTATATAAAATGGATATTTATGATGGCTCCTGATCTGGAAAAGCCGGTTGTTTATATGCGGACAAAACCGCTATTATTCAGAAACTCCAGAAGGGTCTTTAATAAGAGAACACCCATAACGGGACTGGCGGAATTATTTTTAAAGATTTTTATTCGAAACCCCTCGTATATTTTCGGTTATTTTCAAATCATTTCCGTGAGCGCTGCCGGCATTCTTCTTATACCGCCTTTATGGATAAAGGTAATTGTATCAGGTGTCTTTCTTTTCCTGATGTATTCCTGGCTCTCTCTTACTTGGGATAAAGCCATTATGTCTCACCCCTTTACTAAAAAATACAGTGAAAAGGATTTTTACTTTACTGCGAGAAATAGGACGGTCTTAGCCCTTTTTCTCCTCTCCATTTTACTGTTAGGGCTATTTTTAGGCGCATCAACGCTAATCTTGGCAAGATTCAGCTTTCCTGGTGCATAATAAATGTATGTTTTATTAAACGGTCCCATAAGCAAAAGGCGGACAAAGTGGGTTATAATGGGGAAATCATAAGTGTTCAAGTCAAGGAGGCAACTGTATGAACGTATTGGATTGGCAAAAAGAGGTTAATAAGAGAAAAGATGAATTAATTAAGGATACTCAAAACCTTTTGAGAATCAGAAGTCTGCTGGACGAAGAGAATGCAACAGATGAGGCTCCCCTTGGGGAAGGGGTAAAAGAAGCGCTCGATTTCATGCTTGCACTTGGTGAAAAGGATGGATTCACTGCAAAAAACGTCGGCAGCCTGGCTGGTCATCTGGAATTCGGCGAAGGCGAAGAAATTGTTGGAGTACTTTGTCACGTTGACGTGGTTCCTGAAGGGGATGGATGGACTAGCGATCCTTTTGGTGCAGAAATCCGCGATGGAAAGATCTTTGCCAGAGGGGCAATTGATGATAAAGGCCCAACAATGGCAGCTTATTATGCCATGAAGATTGTAAAAGAATTGGGGCTGCCATTAAGCAAACGGGTGCGAATGATTATCGGAACAGATGAAGAAAGCGACTGGCGCTGTGTTGAGCATTATTTCAAACACGAAGAAATGCCTTCAATTGGATTTGCTCCGGATGCAGATTTCCCAATTATTTATGCTGAAAAAGGCATCTCTGATTTTGATCTTGTTCAAACTGGATACACCGAAGAAGCAGACAGAGAAGTATTGGCAGAGGTTGTCTATTTCCAGGCAGGAAGAAGATATAACATGGTTCCTGATTTTGCAAAAGCAAGTCTTGTGGTTCACCTTGAACATACAGAAGTGGTGCAAAGGTATATTAATTTCCTGAAAAAGACAGAACTTGAAGGCAAGTATTACATAGATAATGGCGAACTGATCCTGGAACTTCAAGGAATTTCGGCTCATGGGATGGAGCCTGATAATGGGAAAAATGCCGGTATACTGATGGCATCATTCCTGGCGTCTCTTCAGCTGGATGAGAAGGCATGCCAATATTTTCAGTTTGTATCACAATACTTATGTGATGATTCCAGAGGGAGAAAACTTGGCATTGCCTGCACGGATGATATTACAGGCGACTTAACCATCAATGTAGGCAAACTTTCATATACGAAGGAAAATGGCGGCCGTTTAGGCTTTAATGTACGCTATCCCGTTACAAATGATATGGGAGAAACGAAAAACAAGCTTGAGTCTCTAATCGAAAACAAACATTTCAGATTGGAGAATTTTTCGGATGCCAAGCCTCATCATGTCGAAGAAGATGATGTTTTGATTCAAACACTGAAAAAAGTATATGAACAGCAGACTGGCGATAAGGCAGAGCTTTTATCCATTGGCGGGGGGACATATGCACGCTCATTAAAGTCAGGAGTTGCATTTGGCCCGCTCTTCCCAGGCAGGGAAGATGTCGCACATCAAAAAGATGAATATATGTTTATTGAGGATTTGTTAAAGGCAGCAGCCATTTATGCACAGGCGATTTATGAACTTGCGAAATAACTTTGAAACCTGATATGATGGCTGAAAGATTTTTCATACAGCTAATAGATAGACAAACAAATCATATACAGGGAGTGGCAGAAAATGGAATATGTCATTTTGAATGGTGACTTGATCGAACGCTCAGAAGCGAAAGTGGATATCGAGGACCGGGGCTATCAATTTGGTGATGGCGTCTATGAAGTAATCCGCATCTATAACGGAAAAATGTTTACGGCAGATGAGCATCTTGAAAGGCTGCTTGAAAGCGGCCGGAAAATAGAGCTGAGCATTCCTTATTCCAAGGATCAGCTTAAACAGATGATTATAGAGATGATTGAGAGAAACAATCTTGAACTGGGTATTGTTTATATGCAATTTTCCAGGGGGACTTCTCCTAGAAACCATGCATATCCTGGTGCAGATGTTTCACCGGTGCTTACCGCCTACACCCGTGAAACCACAAGGCCGGTTGAATCAATGAGAAATGGCGTTAAAGCTATTCTCATTGAAGACATCCGCTGGCTGCGATGTGATATAAAGAGCCTGAATTTGCTGGGCAACATCATGGCGAAGCAAAAAGCAGCCCAATCCGGCTGCTTTGAAGCCATTCAGCATCGCGGGGATACAGTGACTGAGGGAAGTTCTTCCAATATAGCCATAGTAAAGGATGGAACACTTTATACACACCCTGCAACAAATTTGATCCTAAATGGCATTACCCGCCGCAAGATCAATGAGATCTGCAGGGAAAATGGAATAGCACTTGAAGAGTCAGCTTTTACTAAGGAAGATTTACTGTCCGCAGATGAAGTCTTTATGTCCAGCACCTCAGCTGAAGTTACTCCGATTATCGAGATTGAAGGAAAGCTGATTGGAAATGGAAGTCCAGGCCCTATCACAAATAAATTACAAAACCTTTTTGAAGAGGCTATTGAAAAACAGTGCGGCAGTTTGACTGATAAAATCAGGTAATTCTTAAACGAAAGACCCCAGGAATATTTCCTGGGGTCTCTTACCTTAGCTTATTCAAACTGAAACAGATCGCTTGAAAGATATCTCTCTCCAGTATCGCAAACGATGAATACGACAACATCGTCCGGCTTTAGCCTTTTTGCAACCTGGATGGCGGCATAGCAGGCAGCTCCTGAAGAAGGACCGACTAATATCCCTTCTTCTCTTGCCATTCTGCGTGTTGTATCATATGCTTCTTCGTCTTTGATTTGATGGATTTCATCATAAACATCGGTATTGAGAATTTCAGGAACAAATCCCGGACTTGTGCCGACAAGCTTGTGCCTGCCAGGCTTTCCGCCTGATAGGACGGGCGAGCCTTTTGGCTCCACTACATGCACTTCCAACCCCGTATAATGCTCTTTCAGAACTTCACCTGTGCCGGTAATCGTGCCGCCCGTACCTGCCGTGGCAACGAAGGCAGACAATGGTTTGCCGATTTCCTTCATAGCCTCAATAATTTCGATGGCAGTTGAGTGACGGTGTGCATCAGGGTTAGCGTTATTTTCAAATTGCATCGGCACAAAGCTGTTTGGAATTTCCCCAGCCAGTTCATTAGCCTTTTTAATAGCACCGGGCATTTTGTCATCACCAGGGGTCAGGACAACTTCTGCTCCATATGCTTTCAAAAGGTTGATGCGCTCTGCCGTCATAGTATCAGGCATAACCAGAATGGCCTTATAGCCGCGGGCTGCTGCATTCATTGCCAGCCCAATGCCGGTGTTCCCGCTTGTCGGTTCAATAATGGTTGAACCAGGTTTTAATTTGCCTGCTTTCTCCGCTTCGATAATCATATTATATGCCGCGCGGTCTTTTACACTGCGGCTTGGATTGTAGAATTCAAGCTTTGCATAAATGCTTGCGCCATTTTCAGGTGCCAGCTTATTTAATTTTACAAGTGGAGTATCTCCAATTAAGTCCGCAAGATTGTTGACAACTTTCATCTGACTCTCCCTTTCAAAAATGACTTTATTTAAGGCTGTTTTCTAAAGGTTTGTTGCTTTTTGTTTTTATTTACTGAGTTGATTGCAGCGGAAGGTGCGAGACTCCTGCGGGAGTAGCGGGACAGGTGAGACCCCGCAGACGCGGAGCGTTGAGGAGGCTCACCGCCCGCCCCGCGGAAAGCGAGCAGCCTGGAGCGGAAATCAACGGACAACATTGATAGGCCAAAAACAACAATAAATACGAAAAAAGCCTTATTTAATAACAAGGAAGTTTACTCTATAGAACTATTATCTTTGTTATTTTATGTCAATTTGTTTAATTTCATCCTGATAAAGGAAATCTATATCTATCCGTATTATATCCATCATACTAAAACAGACTATTCCAATCAAATCAAAAGGAATTAGAAGGGATACAAAAATAAGAGAACAAACAGAAAGTATCTGCCAATTTTAACAGATGTTTGTTAAAATAAGTGGAAATATGGAGGAATATCAAGTGTCTAAACAAATGAATGCTCATTTTTTCTTTGCGGTGAAATTGCCGGAAGAAACAAAGGAAAAGTTGAAGGAATATATGGAATGTGTAAGTCTCAAACTGCCTTTTAGCCGCTGGGTTCACCATGAGGATTATCATATTACATTAGCATTTCTGGGATCGGCCCCTGAAGACAAACTGCAGAAAGCTGTCAGGCTTGCAGCTGACTCGATCAGAAACGAAAAATGTTTTAGGCTGCAAATATACAAACTTGGCGTATTCGGAAAACAAGACGCGCCAAGAATTTTCTGGTGTGGAACACAGCAGGACATGCATCTTCAAGACTTAAGATTGAAGGTATATTCAGCCTGTCAGGAAGCGGGATTTGAGCTGGAGACAAGACCGTTTAAGCCACATATCACCATGGCAAGAAAATGGGCCGGCACTGGTCCATTTCAGCAAAGTCTGCTCGATGTTAACAGTCCATTTAAAGACGGGCACCTTGAGTTTGAGGCTTCAGAAGTTGTTCTATATCAAACTCATCTGGATAAATCGCCGAAATATGAAAGCATTGCCATCTTTCCGCTATTGGCGGAATAAAATAATTACATACTTAAACAGTAAATGATAGATAGAAAGTTATTTACGAAAGCAGGGCTAGGAGAATGGGACAGTTAATTAAATTGCAGGATTATGTATCACGTTACCAGCAGGACATTTTTGTTTATCCTTCCCGTTTTGTCAGGCTGAAAAAACAGCAGTGGGATAAATGGCATAAAGCGTGGGAATCAAATGAATCCTTTACCCCGCAATCCGTGCAGCATGATACTGCGGGCACAGCGGACTGGTCCGGTGAAGAAAAAGAGCCGCTGGTGGAAAAACTAAAGGGGTTATTAAAAAGGGGCAGGAATGAAGAATATGAGCAATATGATCCTATCGAAAATAAAGTGAAAAAGGAGGAAGATGTGCTTGAATTTGAAGCCTCCTTTGCTGTACGTCCAGAAACAATTGAGAATCTAAAACACCAGTTTCTGGACCAGCTTTACCGGTTCCAGATGAAATGGGCAACCTCCACACTAACGGAAAAATCATTTCCCGATAAGCACTACTATTATGATGAAAAGCTGAAGTATTTTCTGCAGAGATATCCGGATACGTATCTTGTCATGTATAATCCGATCTTTTTATTGAAAAGGGCTCCGGTTGAAACAGAAATTATTGTCATAGGACCGACAGAGGTATGGTGCATCAGCTTTTTGGAGCAGGAGGATTCGGCGGTATTCACAGGTTCAAAGGATAGATTCTGGACAAAAAAGGGAAAAGGGGAAGAAAAAAAAGTTCTGAATCCGCTGCTTGCATTAAATAGAACAGAAAAAATTATCCGAAAAATATTTGAAATTCATTCTATTGAATTGCCGGTTAAAAAAGCTGTACTTACGCGAAATGGCTATATTGATTATCCTGCAGCACCGGCAGATGTGCAGCTGGTCGAGAAAAGGACCTATGATCAATGGTTTCAGGCAATGAGAAGTCAGCGTTCTCCCCTCAAGCATGCTCAATTAAAAGGAGCACAGGCATTGCTTCAATATTGTCAGACTGCATCAGTCAAAAGACTGGAGTGGGAGAATCGGAATGAATCCTGAAACGTTCCACGGGGATAAACCACTTATGTTCATTATTAATCCGCAGGCGAAAAATGGCTATTGCCTTAAAGTCTGGGGAAAGGTTGAGCAGATGCTGAAAGAGAAAAATATCTCGTACTCCGCAGTTAGGACAGAATACCGCGGCCATGCCAGGGAATTGGCAAAGATTTATATAGAACAGGCAGGCGGACAAAGATTGTATCTTGTTGCTGTGGGCGGAGACGGAACGGTTCATGAAGTAATGAATGGCGCGGCGGGTCATCAGAATGTGACTGTCGGGTTTATTCCAGGAGGGTCCGGGAACGACTTCTCGCGGGGCTTTGATATCCCTAAAGACCCTGGGGAATCTTTAACCGCAATACTTAAGGGAATTAGTCATTCTGTGAAGGCCGATATCGGAATGATTAGACACACAGATGGGAAAACAACATATTTTATTAATAATATGGGTGCAGGATTTGATGCACTGATTTCCCGGAAAGTAAACAATTCAAAGATCAAGGGTATCCTGAATCAGCTTTCTCTGGGCAAATTTGTATACGCTCTCTTTCTTATAAAAGAGCTGTTTTTCTATAAATGCTCTGATCTTGAAATCATCATTGACGAAAAAAAACATCAAATAAGGTCAGCCTGGTTTATCACTATTTCCAATCAGCCATTCTACGGAGGCGGTATGAAGATTTCTCCGGATGCAAACCCTTTTGATGGAATTCTAAATGTTACGGTAGTCCACAATATATCCAGGATTAAACTTTTGTTTGTATTTGCCTCTGTCTTCAAGGGGAGACATATAGGATTTAAAGAAGTCGCAATCCTGCAGGGCAAAAATATCAGCATTCGTTCTTCACACCCCATCCCTGCCCACGCAGATGGCGAGGTTCTGGACAGCACACCGATTTCAGCATCTGTTTGCCCGGAATTCATTTCAATAATTAAAGGATATGTTAAAGGATAGTGATGATTTTTAGGAGAGAGCTGCTCTTAAATTACCGTCCTACAAAGCAAAGGAGCTGAGTTCGGAATGATAACGATTGAAAGGACTTTTAATGCATACCTGGATGAAATGCACATCATTACGATTCTACTTCCTTTCAGCTATCATCAGGGACGTTCTTCCGGTTTCTCTCTCCTTTCAGACGTGGAGGAAGAGTTTCCTGCAGACATATTGCAAAGCAACCCGATTGAGGACGCCGTTAAATATACATGCAAAATAGACCATAATGTGGAATTCGGGAAACAATACTGGATAGTGGATGAATATGGAGGGAAGACAGACCTGCAAATCGGAGCGGTCATTCGAACAAGTGATTTTGATGAGAAGTTCTATTATGACGGACCGCTGGGTATATCGTACAGCAAAGAAAAGACGTGCTTCAGGCTCTGGGCTCCGACAGCTGCAATGGTAAAGCTGAAGTTAAAAGGAGCATTGGAGGGGGAAGCGGAGCTTTTTCAGATGACAAGAGGAGAGAGGGGTGTCTGGAGCTGTGAAGTAACCGGCGACCTCGATCGTTTTCTTTATTCTTTCCTGGTATGCATTAACCTGGAATGGAAAGAAGCTGTAGATCCATATGCTGTGTCCTCGTCTATGAATGGTGAATATGGGGCTGTCGTAAATCTGGAAAGTACAAAAATAAAGAAGCCGGATCTTCCGCCGCTCCATCAGCCGACAGATGCCATCATATATGAAACACATATCAGGGATTTTACCATTCATCCAGGGAGCGGTGCACAACAAAAAGGCCTTTATCTGGGAGCGGGCGAGACAAACACTGTTGGCAGTGACGGGGAGCCGACATGCCTGTCATATGTCAAACAGCTCGGTGTAACTCACATTGAGTTTCTGCCTGTCCATGACTTTGAAGGTGTAAATGAAAAAAATCCAAAAGAGGAATACAACTGGGGTTATAATCCGCTCCATTTTAATGTCCCGGAAGGAAGCTATTCTTCCGATCCCTTGGATCCCTATTCACGGATTAGAGAATTGAAAGCTTTGGTTCAGGCTGTTCATTCCCAAGGGCTTAGAGTCATAATGGACGTAGTCTACAACCATGTATATATTCGTGAGCATTCTTCTTTTGAAAAAATCGTACCGGGCTATTTCTTCCGCCATGATCAATATGGAATGCTTTCAAATGGCACCGGAGTTGGAAATGACTTTGCTTCTGAGCGTCTGATGGCCAGGAAATTTATTGCTGATTCCGTATCATACTGGATGAAGGAATATCAAATTGATGGTTTCAGGTTTGATTTGATGGGTATCCTCGATATCGAAACGATGAATGAGGTTCGCAGAATTTCGGAATCAATTGACCCTGCTGTCATTATCATTGGAGAAGGCTGGGATTTGAATACCCCTATACCGGAAGGCCGGAAAGCAAGCATCCGCAATCAGGAAAAGCTGCCGGGAATCGGACAATTCAATGACTGGTTCAGAGATTCCATCAAAGGCAGCACCTTTAATTTATATGATAAAGGATACGCGTTAGGGAATGACCATTACTATGATGCGGCAAAGCAGGTATTGGCCGGAAGCATTGGCCTCGAAAAAAAGAGAATGGCATCTTCCTCTCCCCATCGCAATCAGTAAATTATGTGGAATCCCACGATAATCACACTCTATGGGATAAGATCCTGGTTTGTTCTGAAAATACGGATCCGATGACACAGAAAAAAAAGCACCGATTGGCAACCGTAATGGTACTCCTGTCACAGGGAATCCCATTTCTGCATAGCGGACAGGAATTTTATCGGACCAAAGGAGGGAATGGAAACAGCTACCGAGCTCCAGACTCCATTAATCAACTGGACTGGGAGAGAAAATCACGTTATTTCGATAATGTTGAATATATTAAAGGGATGATCAGCATTAGAAGGTCAATTCCTCTTTTCAGGCTTGCAGATGCGGAATTAATCCGCAATTCCATGCGGTTCATGGATATTAAAAAACCGCTAATTGGATATGTCTTAACCAGCTCTGATCAAAATGCCGGGTGCAGCCATGCTGCAGTTATTATCAACCCTTCAGCGACGGAAGAAGAAATCTTGCTTCCGGATGGGGATTGGGACCTTATTGCGGATGAACATACCGCCGGCAATTCCACCATACGTAAGATAAGCACCAAATTCACAATTCCGCCAATAAGTTCATATGTACTGGTTTGCAGAAAATAGAAAAAATCTGATAAGCACACAAGCTGCGGCTTTTTTCTGCAAACATTACCTTTAATTGGGAAATACTGATGTAAAGACCTGAAAAAACATCATTTTTCCTGATGATATTCCGTAAACCTAAATAGATGCACTTGACGAAAAAAGCCAGTAAGAATAAAATTTATAAAGATGGCTATTGTGAGGAACTTACATCAATAGCTCTTTTTTTATTTTAAGTTCCCATTACATGGCTGGTTTTGTATTTGCTGTTTACTTTTGTGCATTATTGGTGCTTTACTTAATTAACCTGATAAACAGCTATATTTGCGAAATTGCACTATAGTCGAATAGAACATAACATTACTAAGCAACGGCCCTTTTATCGGCCATGGCAAAATAAGTCTTGATCAAAAAACAGGGCTTATTTTTCAACTCTTAATTATTTTTACTTCGAGAATTGTCTAGCTCCAGCGCCTACCCCCTCGAGGTCACAAGCCAATCCTCCCAAAAGGCAAAGAACGCCTTTCTGGGAGGCTCGTCTTGTGCTTGAGGCCCACAGGATGTGGGTCATGCAGACGTTGCCACAGGACGTGGCGAACTTAGTCTGCGTTCATATGGGTGGGCAAGGCGCTTGCGCTTTTCTACAATGGCTTACTAAATTGCAGGTGAACAATTTTGGAACATTTATTTGGACATGACTGGGAGATTGTTCCCGCCGGAGGGGCGACAGGGGAAGCTTTTTATGCAAAGAACGATGAGCAGAGGCTTTTTCTTAAAAGAAACTCTTCTCCTTTCCTGGCGGTTCTATCTGCGGAAGGAATCGTCCCGAAACTTATCTGGACAAAAAGAATGGAAAATGGGGATGTTATAACTGCCCAGCAATGGCTTAATGGACGGGAGCTGAAAGCTTCTGACATGAACCGGGAAAGCGTGGCAAAGCTTTTGAGTAAGATCCATTCTTCAAAGCCGCTGCTTGGTATGCTGACAAGAATGGGGAAGTCTCCGCTGCAGCCTGAAACTCTTCTGCATTTGATTGAGGAAGAGCTGGACTGTGATCTGAAGGAGCAGGCTGCTGTTATTCAGTCAGTCGATTTCCTGAAAAAGAAGTTTCGCACATCCGCTGTGAAGAAAATACGGTGTGCCACTGCGATGTGAATCATAACAACTGGCTGCTTGCGGAAAACAACCAGCTGTACTTGATTGATTGGGATGGAGCCATGATAGCAGATCCCGCCATTGACCTGGGCATGCTGTTATATTGGTACATTCCTAAAGAAGAATGGCCGAATTGGCTTGAGCGGTATGGCATTCAATTGACAGATGATTTGCTGCTCCGCATGAAATGGTATGTGATTGCACAGACTTTGACATCTATTCAATGGCATAAAAATAAATTCAGATTCCAGGAAATGGACAAGTGGCTTTCTTACCTGGATGAGCTTCTTTGAGATTTACGAAAATTGATCAATATCCTGTACCCATTGTGATAAATCATTCTGATGGGATTCAATGTGGGTATCCAACTGGGAAGAATTGATTCCATGCTGACTGTATTCATAAATTTCTTCTAATACTGTTTTTACGTTTTGATTAATGTTTCCGTTGATCATTAATGACTTAACGAGGCGTTCCAATTGTTCACATTCTGAAATAGAGCCACAGCAATCTGTCTGATGATTGCTTAAAATATCTTTTAATAAATTTAATTGATCCTGGTGTCCAAGCGGCATGAAAAACATCCTTTCTGTTGAATCTTTAAAATAAATGCAAAAGGAATTCACTTTAGGTTGTGGATTCCTTTTTTATTTATTCATGCGGGGATGTAATTTAAGTGATTAAATGCCATCAGGTTAAACTGCTGGCAAGGGATAAACCAATTTAGCAAATCCCTCTAAAAATAAAGTTGCATCACAGGGATGGGCATGATATTGTTTGAACGATATTAATTTTTAGGAGTGTCAATATGCGACAGCGAAATAAACCTTGGGCAAAGGATAAGTTGGCCGACTATCCTCAATACGTAATTTCAGAACCTGAAAAGAATAAAGGAAAATGGAATGAAGCATTTGATAAAGATCAGCCCCTTCATATAGAAATTGGGACAGGCAAAGGCCGCTTCCTAACTGGTATGGCGAAAGCAAACCCGGATATTAACTATATTGGAATCGAGCTGGCTGAGAGCGTTATTGTCACCGCACTGGATCGGATCATTGAGGAGGAGCTTTCAAATATAAAGCTTTTGAATGTAAACGCAAATGATCTTCGTGATTTCTTTGAAAAAGACGAAGTCAATCGTGTCTACCTCAATTTTTCAGATCCATGGCCTAAGAAGCGTCATGCAAAACGCAGGCTGACTTATAGAAGCTTCCTGGAAATTTATGAAGATATTCTTGTGGATAAGGGAGAAATCCACTTTAAGACTGATAACCAGGGACTGTTTGAATCTTCTCTTATGAGTTTTTCCGATTATGGCATGCTGCTGACATTTGTCAGCCTCGACCTTCACAATAGTGATTATGAAGGAAACATCATGACCGAATATGAAGAAAAGTTCTCATCAAGGGGAAGCCGTATATTCCGGTGTGAAGTGCAATACAGATAATTGAGAGGGTGTCCCAAAAGTATATCTTTTGGGCACTCTCTTTTGATTGCATAAAAAAATAAGAAAATCGTTCACTTTTGGTATAATTAAGTCACCACAACCAACCATACGTGAAAGGAACGATTTTCTTATGTATAGAGAGTATAACACGAATCAACTAGTTCTTCCATTTGACCTTCAAGTACGTATCCCCCAACAACATCTTGCCCGTTTGATCGACTTCGCAGTCGATCAGATGAATCCTACTATCTTTTCATCTTTATATCCAGGAGGCGGTAGTCCTCCTTACCACCCTCAGATGATGTTGAAAATTATTCTTTATGCTTACTCAAACCGCATTTATTCTTCCCTTCAAATCGCTAAACAGCTAACAGAAAACATTATTTTCATGTGGCTTTCAGGTGAACAGCAGCCCAATTTCCGCACTATTAATCGGTTCCGATCTGAACGAATGAAAGATGTCATTTATGAAACCTTCTTTTCCATTGTCGACCTCTTGCGGGAAGAAGGCTATGTAAAACTAGAGGATTACTTTCTGGATGGCACCAAAATAGAAGCTAATGCGAATAAGTATACCTTCGTCTGGCGAAAATCGACTGAGAAATATGATCGGAAATTGGATGAGAAATTTAAACAGCTTAGCCTTCAGATTGAGCAGGTTACAGAGGAAGACGAAGAGGCAGAACAGGAATTAGATCTAATGGAGAAGTTAGAAGAGTCTCCGATTTCTTCAGAAAAAATAGCTGAAACGGTAAAAAATTTGGAGAAACGTTTAGAAAAGGAACCGAAAAATAAGACCTTAAAAAAAGTAAAGAACCAATTGGAAAAAGACCTTCTGCCAAGAAAACAAAAATATGAACAGCAAAAATCGATCTTTGAGGGGAGAAATAGCTACTCTAAAACAGATCAGGACGCTACTTTCATGCGGATGAAAGAGGATCATATGAAAAACGGCCAGTTGAAACCTGGCTACAACGTGCAAATCGGGACAGAAAACCAGTTCGTTGTTGGTTTTAGCCTGCATCAGCGTGCTGGTGATCCAGGTTGCCTTATTCCTCATATGGAGGTACTGGATAAATATAACCGTCCCAAGCCCAAGTCAATAATTGCCGACTCTGGATATGGGAGTGAAGAAAATTATGCTTATTGTGAAAAAGAAGAAATCGAAGCCTACATTAAATACAATACATTTGATAAAGAAAGCAAGAGGAAATGGAAAGAACAAGTCGGAAGAATAGAAAACATGGATTATGATGCGGAGTTGGATGAATGGATTTGTAAGAACGGCAAGCGCCTGACTTTCCAATATGAGTCTAAAAGAAAATCAGATAATGGATATGAATCAATTAAAAGAACGTATCACTGTACCCAGTGTCAAGGCTGTCCGTTTCAAATAACCTGTGCTAAAGATAAAGACACAAAGACCGTTCAGGTCTCCATCGAAAATCAAAAGCAGCGAGAGGAAGTCAGGAAGAGACTTGCCTCAGAAGAGGGTGCTCGAAAGTACGGAAATCGAAAAACTGATGTCGAGCCAGTCTTTGGACAGATTAAACACAACCGAAAATTTAGCCGTTTTTCTCTAAGAGGCCTATCAAAAAACAGCACGGATTGGGGTCTTATTTGTGTTGCCCATAACTTAAAAAAGTGGGATGAACGGAGAAAAAACATGATAAAATTGGAAACATATTAGAGGGAACTGGCCCTCTATTTTTGATAATTTGTTCAAAAATAGAGAAAAAACACCCAAAAAAATAAAACTGACTCAAAAGATTCGTCATTCAACGACCTTTTGAGTCAGCCTCTTTTTTATTGATATTCAAACATGAATAATTTAAATATTTCTACAAGTAAGCGCTTAAATGTTATGATGTTATTAAGATAAGCGAGCGCTTGCTCAGAAATATTAAATGGAGGAGATACTCATGGAAACATTGGAGTTAAAGAACATAAAGATATCCTGGCTTCGCGGCGGTGTCACATATCTTGACGGTGGAGCCATGTTTGGTGTAGTTCCGAAGCCTTTGTGGTCAAAAAGATATCCATGCAATGAAAGAAATCAGATCGAGCTGAGAACAGATCCCATTCTTATTCAATTTGACGGCAAGAATATTTTAGTCGAAACAGGTCTGGGAAACGGGAAACTGAATGAAAAACAGAAGAGGAATTTCGGAGCGCTTGAAGAGTCGTTTGTTGAACAGGATTTAGCTAAGCACGGTTTGTCCCCTGGAGATATCGAATATATCCTTATGACGCATCTTCATTTTGATCATGCCTGCGGACTGACAAAACCGGAAGAAGGAAAATTCTCGTCTGTATTTCCGAATGCCAGAATCATCGCATCACGGGTTGAATGGGAGGAAATGAGAAATCCTAATATCCGCTCCAGAAATACATATTGGAAAGAAAACTGGGAGTCCATTCAGGATCAGGTGGAAGTGTTTGATGGAGAGTGGACAATCGGCCCTATTAAAATGGTGCATACAGGCGGCCATAGTGACGGACATTCCATCCTGGTTATAGAAGATGAAGACGAGACCGTTATTCATATGGCTGATATAATGCCAACACATGCCCATGCAAATGTTTTATGGGTCCTCGCTTATGATGACTACCCGATGGATTCCATCAGCGCCAAGGAAAAATGGATGGAATACGGCATGAAAAGAAATGCTTGGTTCACTTTTTACCACGATGCTTTTTACAGGGCAGTCAAGTGGGATGAAGCAGGAAATATGCTTGAAAAAGTGGAAAAGGAAAAAAGCTAAAAAATCCCCATCCGGGGATTTTTTAATACAACTCGGCTGCTGGCGATTAATGCAGCGGGAAGACGTCCAAAATGGTTCCAGTCTCCGCATCGGCAATGAACTCATACTGCTCGGCTTCCTCACCGGAAAATCTTGAGATGCCGCCCTTATAAACCTGATATTTTAAATGGCCCTTTTCATAAGGTTCAGCTTTCATTTGAATCCATGATCCGCTTATCGGACCATCCTGTTTAAAAGCATCCTTTGCATTAGCTAAAGCTCTTTCAGGGGAAACAGCAGTTTTTTGCGAAAGCAATTCCCTTGCTGCGTATCCGCTTGCCAAACCAACTCCTACACCTAACATAAAAGATTTCCAATTCATAATAGCACCTCCCCAGGCTGATGATAAAAGTAATTCATTATTAAAATTTTCTGTTTTCCAAATCTATCTTACCAAAAATAGGCTGGAACTAAAATAAATATTGCATTTCGCCAGTCGAAATTTCCTGTCTGAAATGGTGGAAAGACGTATGAAAGTTCTGTAAAATAAAATTATACATACTGTAATAGACAATCTAAGGATTGAAAAAGGAGAAGAATAGATGAACGAAAATACTTTGCAGCTTTTTAAAACATTGACAGAGTTGCCGGGGGCACCTGGAAACGAGCATTTAGTCCGGAAATTCATGCGTGAACAAATCAGCCAATATACAGATGAAGTTGTCCAGGATAAGCTGGGAGGCATCTTCGGAGTTAAAAGAGGCGATGAAAGCGGTCCGACTGTAATGGTAGCAGGACATATGGATGAAGTGGGATTCATGGTCACCAGCATTACAGATAATGGAATGATCCGTTTTCAGACACTTGGAGGCTGGTGGAGCCAGGTTTTACTTGCACAAAGAGTACAAATTATTACAGATCATGGACCTGTGACAGGAGTTATCGGTTCCATTCCTCCGCATCTTTTAGACGAAGCCAAGCGCTCAAAACCGATGGAAATAAAGAATATGCTGATTGACATTGGGGCGGATGACCGTGAAGATGCCAAAAGAATAGGCATTAAGCCAGGGCAGCAAATTTTGCCGATCTGTCCATTCACACCAATGGCAAATGAAAAGAAAATTTTGGCGAAAGCCTGGGATAACCGTTACGGATGCGGCTTGGCTGTGGAGCTTTTAGAGCAAGTCCAGAATGAAGCTCTTCCCAATATCCTTTTTTCAGGAGCAACAGTTCAGGAAGAGGTTGGCTTAAGAGGTGCACAGACAGCAGCGAATATGATCAATCCTGATATTTTCTTTGCGCTGGATGCGAGCCCTGCCAACGATATGACAGGGGATAAAAACGAGTTCGGGCACTTAGGCAAGGGAGCTTTGCTTCGGATACTGGACCGTTCAATGGTAACACACCGGGGCATGAGGGAATTTGTACTGGATACAGCCGAAACGAATAACATCCCATATCAGTATTTCGTCTCACAGGGCGGAACAGACGCCGGAAAAGTTCATGTATCAAACGAAGGTGTTCCCAGCGCAGTAATCGGCATCTGCTCCCGCTATATTCACACACATGCATCTATCGTGCATGTCGACGATTATGCAGCGGCAAAAGAATTGCTTGTTAAACTTGTAAAGTCTTGTGACCGTTCAACAGTAGAGACAATTCGTCAAAACAGTTAATCAGATGAGACAGCAGGTGCTGTCTCTTTTTCCTGTCAAAAGAAAGGAGCATTTATGAAAATCATCATTGGTTCAAAAAATCCTGCAAAGATTTCGGCAGTACAGGCGGCCTTTAGTGATTATGAAGCAGACATTATGTCCGAAGATGTGCCCTCGGGAGTGAATGATCAGCCGTTTTCGGATGAAGAAACCATTAAAGGGGCCATTAACAGAGCTTTTGGAGCACTTGAGATATCCGGAGGTCAAATCGGCATTGGGTTAGAGGGAGGTGTGCAAAAAACAGAATATGGGCTTTTTCTCTGTAACTGGGGGGCTCTGGCGGAAAAAGAAAAGCCTCCGATTATTGCAGGCGGAGCAAGGATTCCTCTTCCTGAAGCTGTTGCAAAAAGGCTATCAGCTGGCGAAGAACTGGGCCCTGTCATGGATGATTATGCACAAATAGAAAACGTCCGTAAAAATGAAGGAGCAGTTGGAATTTTTACAAATGGGCAGATTGACCGTGCTGCCATGTTCTCGCATGTCATGAAGCTTCTTATCGGGCAATATGAATATAGAAAAAGGGGATAGCTTAGCTGAACTATACCCCGGATAGCGGACACTGATAAAAAAGTGCCCCTATCTGGGGTTTTTTGTGTTTCAATAGATTTAATGAATATGGGCGGAGGATTAACATGAGTAAGAATATTTATAATGAATTTCAAATTAAAGAGCTTGAAAAGAATCCTAATGTTTTATGCGCTTCTGAAAGGTCAATCTCCTATAGTCCTGAGTTTAAGCTAAAAGCAGTTACGGATTATAAAAATGGAAAAGCACCGTCGCAAATCTTTATTGAACAGGGCTTCGACCTGGACATGATCGGTAAGAAACAACCCCAGCGTTGTCTTAAACGTTGGAGGGATTCATATGAAAGGTTTGGAAAGGAAGGTTTCCTTACGGAACGTAGAGGCAAAGGGAGTACCGGGCGTCCTTCTTTAAAGCAACTTTCCGTAGAAGAGAAATTAAAAAAAGCTGAAGCAAGAATTAAATTCCTTGAGGCAGAGAATGACTTCTTAAAAAAGCTGGAAGAGTTAGAAAGGCAGGCGTTGAAGAAGAAACGATATTAACGGCAGCTGAGAAGTTTTCGCTGATCGAGAAAACAATCAGAATTCATCAGTTAAATAAAGTTGTTTCCTACCTGTGTGAACTGGCAGGTGTCAGTCGAAGTGGCTACTATGATTGGTTGAAGGCTGCACCATTGCGGGCACAACGTGACGATCAGGATGAATTGGACATAGAGTTAATCCGAGAAATTTTCATAAGCAAAAGAGAAAAAGTAGGTGCCCTCCAGATTAAAATGGTTATGGAGAATGAGTATTCAGCTGTAATGAACCACAAGAAGATTAGACGTTTAATGGCAAAATATAATCTTGTAGCTAAGATAAGGAAAGCCAATCCATATCGTAAGATGGCTAAGGCAACTCAGGAACATCGAACCTGCCCTAACCTTCTTGACCGTGAATTCAATCAGGAAGTGCCAGGAAAAGTTCTGCTTACTGATATTACTTATCTTTATTATGGAAAGGGCCAAAAAGCATATTTATCCTGCGTAAAGGACGGAGCTACAAAAGAAATTTTTGCCTACTACCTTTCCACGTCTTTAGAGATGGATATTGTTTATAAAACGTTAAAAAAGTTAAAGACAGCTGTTGGCAACCACTTTCATCCAGAGGCCATATTGCATTCTGACCAAGGAATGCACTACACGCATCCTCTATTCCAAAGCAAAGTAAAAAGGCTTGGCCTAACTCAGTCAATGTCCCGAAAGGGAAACTGTTGGGATAACGCACCAATGGAAAGTTTCTTTGGACATTTTAAAGACTTATCAGAGTATAAATCACTTGATAATATAAAGGATGTAAAGAAAGAAGTAGATCGTGTAATCGAAGAATATAATCATCATCGTTATCAATGGGGCTTAAATAAAATGACCCCGGCACAATACCGGGGTCACTTATTAGCTGCATAGCGCTTTTTTATAAACTGTCCGTAAATGGGGGTACAGTTCAAGCGCTACCCCCTTTTTTTATTCGGTTTCAAAGATGTACGACAAAACTTTCAATGCCTGGCTGACAGTTTCAACAGTAACATTTGCTTTGCTTGAAAGCTCTTTTAGAGGGTGGTGAAGTTCCTTTGGACGGATAAGGATCAGCGGCTTTCCAAGTGCGGCAGCTGCGCTTGCATCCATGGCGGTGTTCCATTGCTTGTACTTCTCACCAAATAATGCAATCACCAGATCTGATTTTTGCATTAGAAGCTGTGTTCTTAAGTTATTAATGCCTGAAGCAGCTTCATCCCGAAGTATGGCATCCGGCTGCGTCCCGAGAATTTCCTCTCCAATCATGTCAGAACGGTCATGATTTTCCATTGGACCTGTAAAATGAACAGGCAGCTGTAATAATTTTGCTTTTTCCTTTATTTCATTGCGCCAATTGGAATGTATTTCACCTGCTAAATAGACGTTTATTTCCATTCTTCTTCCTCCTTTATGCAATATTCTTATATTTTAACATTTCTTCTAGGAAGTAACGCAGTGAAAAGGCTGCCAATCCTGATATGAAGGGTTGTCAGACTATTGAGAAGAAATGTATGATAGGGAAGGATATGAGAATCCATGCAAGGAGGGGACAATAGAATGAGTAAAAGATTCACCGCAGCCTTGCTCTTAGTTATTTCATTTATACTGCTCAGTGCCTGTTCAGCATCGTTGGAAGAAGAGCAAACCGCCGCAAAAAATGCTGCAGAGGAAGCATTTAACCAATCACCTGAAAAGACAAATCATAAGTTTGAAGATATAGAATATTATTTGCCTTTCGGCTATGAAGTAGAAGAGGAAAGCCCAAATAACATCATTTTAAAAAATGGTTCGAAACGATACATCCTTTTTTACAATCAGCATGAAGGTCCGGACAGCAGGATTGTTTATGATGCTACCTTAAAGCAGAAAGATGAATTTGAAGTTAAAGAGAAGTTTACAAAAAAGGGACATAATGGCTTCCTATTAATCAACAGCGGAAAAAAAGACGAACATGAATTGGTCGTCGGGATTGGCGGCGTAAAATTATCAACGCAGGCTAAAACCAGAAACTTATCCTCTGACGCCGCTGCGATGATGGAAATAGCCAATTCTGTTCAAATGAATAACTAAAGCGAGGGGCCCTGCCCTTCGTTTTTTAATTTGCCTTTATAAGCAGCTGAATTTTTTATTGTTATAATAGAAAGCCCCTATTAAAAGAACAATAAGAATATAGAAGATTTTATATTACAAGTGTCTTTACATATGTTATCTTATAAATGCAGAACTTTTACATAGGGGGAAAATTATGAGAGATTTCCTGAATCGAAAAGGGGTTACCCTTTCAGCTAAAGTTTATTTCATAGATGCCCTGAGCAGTATGGCGCTGGGCTTGTTTGCTTCGCTGATCATCGGGCTGATTATTAAGACAATTGGAGAACAGACTGATATCAAATATTTGCAGGATATGGGCATTTTGGCTATGGGGCTGATGGGCCCTGCAATTGGAGTGGCAGTTGCATACGGACTGAATGCTCCCCCGCTGGTTGTCTTTTCAGCCATCGCAAGCGGGGCTGCCGGGGCGGCACTCGGAGGCCCGGCAGGGAGCTTCGCTGCAGCCCTTATTTCCACGGAACTTGGAAAATTGGTCAGTAAGGAAACTAAAGTGGATATTATTGTAACACCGCTTGTTACCATCGCATCAGGTTATGTCGTTTCTACATTTATTGGACCCGGAATTGACTTTGGAATGAAAAGCTTTGGCAGCCTGATCATGTGGGGAACCGAACAAAGGCCGATCCTCATGGGGATCATTGTCGCGGTATTAATGGGACTTGCCTTGACGGCTCCCATCTCTTCAGCTGCCATTGCGCTTATGCTTGATCTGCACGGAGTTGCAGCAGGAGCTGCCACAATTGGCTGTGCAGCACAAATGGTCGGCTTCGCTGTGAGCAGCTACAGGGAAAATAAAATGGGCGGTTTAATTGCGATAGGAATTGGAACATCCATGCTTCAGGTGCCTAATATTATTAGAAACCCGCGCATCCTTATTCCGCCTACCATCGCAGGAGCGATTCTCGCACCGTTTGGCACGACCATCTGGCTAATGGAAAACAATGCTGCAGGGGCAGGGATGGGTACAAGCGGGCTTGTTGGCCAGATTATGACTTTTACCACGATGGGCTTTGGCCCGGACGTTTGGATGAAGGTCATCATCTTGCATATTATTGGACCCGCTCTCATCAGCCTGATATTATCTGAATATATGAGGAAAAAAGGCTGGATCCAATTTGGAGACATGCATATCAGCACAGGGGGCGTAAGGAAATGAAAAAATTGGAATCAATGGAGCAATTTAACGAGATGCGCAGCAGAGGGAAACACATTTTCATGTTTTCAGCAGACTGGTGTCCTGATTGCCGGGTGATTGAACCGGTATTGCCTGAAGTTGAAGCAAAATATAGTGACTATAATTTCGTTTATGTAGACCGCGATCAATTCATTGATCTTTGCATTGAGCTTGATGTCTTTGGCATTCCAAGCTTCATTGGATACAGGGATGGCCAGGAGCTCGGCCGCTTTGTCAGCAAAGACCGCAAAACTCAGGAAGAAATCGAGAACTTCATTCAAACTCTGGAAAACTAGGCCTGGCAATTATTTAATAAATGTCAGCTTTAGCGCATGCCCCCTCGATTTGCAGTGGCGGGCAAGACACTTCCGCTTTAAGCCCTCCTGCATCTTTTTTGAGCAGGAGGGTTTATTAGTGTAAAATGATAGTCGGAAATCAATCCCCAAAGGAGGGGCTTATATATGAAAATGGATAGCAGAAAAATGAAAAATGAATTAGAGCAGCGCTTAGCAAAAGAGAACCGGACTTTCTCTTTTGACAGAGAGAAAGATCAGCTTAGAATAGAAAATAAGGACACTGGAAAAGGAATTACCATCTCTTTGCCTGGCATTATAGCTAAATGGCAGGAGCAAAAGGAAAAAGCGATTGACGAAGTCGTTTATTATGTGGAGGAAGGCCTGGAAGCAATGGTGGAGGATGCTCATTTATCCGGCCATGAAAAAAACATTTTTCCAGTCATTCGATCAACTTCTTTTCCGGGTGAATCACAGGAAGGTGTTCCTTTTCTGACAGATGAACATACTGCTGAAACCCGTATCTACTATGCTCTTGACCTCGGTAAAACGTATCGCCTTATAGATGCACAGCTAATGGAAAAAGAGGGCTGGGATCCGGAAAGAATTAAAGAAACGGCTCTCTTTAATGTAAGATCTCTCTCGACCGATATGAAATCAGATACTGTAGCAGGCAATACTTTCTATTTCTTAAATAAGAATGATGGATATGATGCAAGCAGGATACTGAATGATTCGTTCATTAAAGAAATGAGCAGGAAAGCAGAAGGAACCATGGCAGTGGCCGTTCCGCATCAGGATGTATTAATCATTGCTGATATTAAAAATGAAACAGGCTATGACGTTCTCGCCCAGATGACTATGAGCTTCTTTGCGAGCGGCAGAGTGCCCATCACCTCCCTTTCATTTCTATACGAAAATGGAGAGTTTGAACCCATATTTATTTTGGGTAAGAATAAAAAGAAATAGCTTTTAAAGGCCACATCAATTGTGGTCTTTTTTATTGGCTGTTTTCGCAAGGTCTGTTGCAAATTGTGTATTATTTACTGAGTTGATTGGAAAACTTGCCGACCCATCGTGAAAAAAGGTATTAAACCCCCAGGAGAGGTAATTTATTTTCGAAATATATATCAATCAATTATTTCTATTAGTATTGCGAAAAAATCAGCTGTCTGTACAAATGAATTATTAACCTCCCTGAGTCGAAAGTATGTCTGCAGCTCTTTGTTTGTTTGTAAATTTACCCATTCTGCCTTTAAAAGGACTCATTCTCGGATTTCTTATTCAAAATCTGTGAATAACTGCTAAAATAATAGAGATAGTCTAACAAAGTTTTTGATAGAAAGAGTTGATATAAATGAGCTGGATTAAGAAGCTGTTCCATATGTTTAAAGATAATGATGAAGAATATGAGGAATTTGAAGATCATGCGGATGAGCGAAACCAGGAGAAACAGCCTGCTTCTCAAAGTACAAAAGAAAGTTCAAGAGATGTAGATGCTAAAGTAGTTTATCAATATCCTAAAGGCCAATTCCGTTTTCCAGTCATACCTGACCATGAAGCAGCACGGGAAAACAAGAGGCAGCAAAAGCAGGAGCATACACGCGGGCAGACGGTTAAAGAAACATCTGAAAAACGGCAGCCAAGGGTAAGAGAAACGGAGCGGCAGAGAAAACCAGCAGATTCTCCATTTCATGAAAAAAGGGCGCCGCGTTCCGCAGAAAGAGAGCGGCAAAAAAAGACTGCGCCATCACCTGCAAATGAAGAAAAAATCTTGACCCGCAACGAAAGAGAGGCTGCCAATAAGAAAAGGCCTTTCCAGCCGACAGAAATTCCATCCCCGATTTATGGGTTTAAGAGACCAGGTTCAAAGACACCTAAGGATCAATCTGGGAACGGGGAACAGGAAAATAACCGCAGGGAAATTACATACGATGAGGTTATGCGTAAAATTCAGCAGACTCCTCCTAACCGGCCTAAGATAACTGCGGCTGAGTCGCAAAAAGAAAAAGAAACCATCTTTTCCGCTAAGGTGGAAGCTTTGCAGAGACAGGCTGCTGTACCGGAAACTGAGGAACCGGCAGCAAACAAATATAAAATAGGTGAATCATCTGAATTAATGTTTGAAGTTCCGGAGGAAAGCCAGGAGATAGAATCCTGTGAAGTGGAAACACATGCAGCATGGGAGGATGAGCTGGAACCAGTCAGTCATCCCGGTTCTTCCACACCAGCCGGCAATGATTTCTCAAACCACGAAGAGAGCATTGATCGTGAAGAAAAATCTGAAGTAAGCAGATCGCTCTCAAATTTGATTGAAGAGGCTCTTCATGAAGAAGAGACAGAAGAAGAAACAGAAGAATATACAGAAGACACAGCAGCACTTTCCGGACAGGATGATTTGAATTCTAATGCGATCCCTGAACCAGAGGCTGAAAAGGTCCCAGAGAAAAGTCAATTAATCCAGGATATGAACATAGAATCAGAGAATGAAGAGATATCAAATCCAGTGCAGGAAAAAAGTGTTCAAGAAGAAAAGCCTTCTTCCAGAGGGTCAATCCCATTCAACGTCATTATGCTGAACAATGACAGAAAAAAATTGAACCAGCAGGAGAAAGTATCAAACCCTGCAGATGAAAAAAAAATAATATCGCGATGTTTCCATCTGAAAGCATCCAGCAGTCTGCTGCTTCAGCAGAAAGAATTGAGGATTACCCGACTTCGGAACAGAAGATAAATCAGGAAGAAGATGACATTTCGTATTACCAATTCCCGTCGCGGACATTACTGACACCGCCGGTAATCATGGATGAAGAATCTGATTGGCTTTACGAGCAGGAACAGATGTTAAACTCCACCCTGCAGAATTTCAATGTCAGGGCCAGGGTTGTCAATGTTACGCAGGGACCTTCTGTCACCAGATTTGAAGTGCAGCCTGAACCGGGGGTCAAGGTAAATAAAATAACGAACCTCTCGGATGATATCAAGCTTAGTCTGGCAGCAAGGGATATTAGGATTGAGGCACCAATTCCAGGAAAGCATACAATCGGCATTGAGGTTCCAAACCAGAGCAGCCGTCCGGTATTTATCAGTGAGATCATAAGCACCCCGGAGTTCCAGAATGGCAGCTCCCCATTGACGGCTGTGCTTGGACTTGATATCTCAGGAAAGCCGATTGTGACCGATTTAAGGAAAATGCCCCACGGTTTAATTGCCGGTGCAACGGGATCTGGAAAGAGCGTCTGTATCAACACGATCCTGGTAAGCCTTTTGTATAAGGCGAGTCCGGATGAATTGAAGCTTCTCCTGATTGACCCGAAAATGGTCGAACTTGCACCATATAATCGAATCCCTCATTTAGTCAGCCCGGTTATTACCGATGTAAAAGCAGCAACAGCTGCCCTGAAGTGGGCTGTAGAGGAAATGGAACGCAGATATGAATTATTTGCCCATGCCGGTGTGCGGGATATAAACCGTTTTAATGAGCTGGCTGAAGAGCATAAGCAATATTCAGAGAAGCTTCCATTTATGGTCATTGTGATTGATGAGCTGGCAGACCTGATGATGATGGCGCCGGCCGATGTGGAAGAAGCCATTTGCCGGATTGCACAGAAAGCCCGTGCATGCGGGATGCATCTGATTATCGCAACCCAGCGGCCTTCCGTAGATGTTATTACCGGCTTAATCAAAGCGAATGTGCCAACAAGGATTGCATTCTCTGTGTCATCCCAAATTGATTCAAGAACAATCATCGATATAAGCGGAGCGGAAAAGCTCTTGGGCCGGGGAGATATGCTTTTCCTTGAAAATGGATCCTCAAAGCCGGTAAGACTCCAGGGGACATTTGTTTCTGACAAAGAAATTGATGATGTTGTAGCCCATGTACGCAGGGAACAAGAACCTGATTACTTATTTGAGCAGGAAGAGCTTCTGAAAAAAGCCCAAGCCATTGAAGAAGAGGATGAACTGTTTTTTGAAGCATGCGAGTTTGTTGTTGATCAGGGCTCAGCTTCCACTTCTAGTCTGCAAAGAAGATTTAAAATAGGCTATAATAGGGCAGCCAGGTTGATTGATATGATGGAAAAACAAGGATTCATTTCAGAAAATAGAGGCAGCAAACCGAGGGATGTCCTTATTACTGCGGCTGATCTTGAATCCATACAAGACACTAGTACATTAAATTAATCCATGGTATTCTTTACTTGCATGTTTAAAATAATATGAATAACTACTACGATAACGAAGAAAGCATTCATAAGCCGGCGTCCTGCCGGCTTAGGGGCCTGCTCCTTGCAACGCCAAGTCTGCAGGCAAGCCTGCTTTCTTTCATGTTTGTAAGGAGCTTGGGATGAAAGAGATTGAAATGAAGGTTAAGGGAGAAATAAAACGTCTGACAAACCAGACTTTTAAATTTGATGAACGTGTAAGAGATGGCTGGTTTTCAGCGGTTTACTTCCTAAAGACCAGAGAAATTGTTAAGAAATATCACGTTGATAAAATTGTAACTATGCAGTTTTTTCAAAAGAGTCATGCCGTTCTATGCGGTACGGATGAAGTCATTGCGCTGTTAAAAACATTTGCCGACCGTCCGGATGATCTGGAAATTCATTCATTAAAAGATGGTGACAAGATTTCACCCTTTGAAACAGTAATGACCATAACAGGAAGATATCAGGATTTCGGCTATCTCGAAGGAATTATTGACGGCATATTGGCCAGAAGAACCTCGGTTGCCACAAATGTCTATAATGTGGTAAAAGCAGCAGGAGTTTCAGGTGTTCAAAAACAGGTCATCTTCATGGGCGACCGGGATGATCATTATACCACCCAGGCAGGTGATGGATATGCAGCCTATATTGGGGGAGCAACAGCCCAGGCAACACATGCCATGAACGAATGGTGGGGCAAAAAGGGCATGGGTACAATGCCGCATGCACTGATTCAAATGTTTGAGGGAGATATCGTCGCGGCTGCTGAAGCTTATCAGGAGACGTTTCCTGAAGACGATTTAGTTGCTCTGGTAGATTATAACAATGATGCAATCACTGATTCCCTGAAAGTAGCCAGGGCTTTTGGCGATGAACTTAAAGGTGTCCGGGTTGACACATCCAGAACAATGATTGATCAATATTTCTTGAGAAATCAGCATATCCTGGGAACATTTGACCCGCGTGGAGTCAATGCTGAACTGATTTTTGCTCTAAGAAAAGCGCTGGATGACGAGGGCTTCGGCCATGTGAAGATTGTGGTGAGCGGAGGCTTCACCGAATCCCGAATCCGTGATTTTGAAGAAAAGGGTGTTCCAGTTGATACTTATGGTGTGGGAAGCAGCCTTCTTAATATTACCATTGGATTCACGGGAGATAATGTGATGATAGACGGCAAGCACGCAGCAAAGGCAGGACGCCGTTACCGCCCCAACCCCCGCCTTGAAAGAGTTGAATAACAGAGCAATACATTTAAATGGATCCTGATATCAATGTTTATATGTAATGTTTAAGGAATAAAGAGCTGGCAATACGTTACATAGTTTTTAAAATCGATTAATGATATAATGTTTCAATACATTAAAGTGTAAGTTTATCGCAGTCTAACGGGCAGTAAGACCCCCACTTCAAGACTCAGAGGAATCAAAGGAGGATAAGTGGGGATCAAACTGCCCGTAAAGGCCCGATTGGTTCAACTAACAATCAGTGGGGGATAAGGAAAACCCCCACTGATTGAAGTTTCACTTTATATAAATAACAGCGAAACAGCATAGCAGCACAGTCACGGAAGCATGTCTTCTCAGGGGATATGCGCAAAACTAGATATATGTCATATACTGTTTTACAGATATACGATGGTTGGAGGTTCTTTATATGACTATTTACCATTTCGTAGGTATAAAGGGGTCCGGAATGAGTGCATTGGCACAAGTTCTGCATGATATGAACTATCAGGTTCAAGGCTCCGATTTTGAGAAACACTTTTTTACGCAGGTGGCACTTGAAAAATCCGGAATAAAGATCCTTCCCTTTCAAAAGGAAAATATACAGCCGGGCATGACGGTAATCGCCGGGAATGCATATCCGGACACGCATGAAGAAATTGAGGAAGCAATGAAGCTTGGCTTGCCTGTTGTGCGCTATCACCGCTTCTTAGGTGATTTTATGAAGAATTTCACAAGCGTTGCAGTGACAGGAGCACATGGGAAAACATCCACTACAGGCTTGCTTGCACATGTTATGAGAGGTGCAAAACCAACTTCATTCCTTATTGGAGACGGTACGGGCAAAGGGGACGAAGAAGCTGAGTATTTTGTTTTTGAAGCTTGCGAATACAGAAGACACTTCCTTTCTTATTACCCGGATTATGCGATAATGACAAACATCGATTTCGACCACCCTGACTACTTTGCCAATGTTGAAGATGTTTTCTCTGCTTTTCAGGAGATGTCTTGGCAAGTGAATAAGGGCATTTTTGCATGCGGTGATGACGAACAGCTGCAAAAAATACAGGCTAAAGTGCCTGTCGTATTTTACGGTTTCGGAGAAGAAAATGATTTCCAGGCACGCAATGTTGTTAAGACGACTGAAGGGACAACATTTGACGTTTTTGTCCGCAATACCTTCTATGAGACGTTTTCAATTGCCGCCTATGGAGATCATAACGTTCTGAACTCTTTAGCTGTCATCGCTTTATGTCATTATGAAGAGATTGATGCAAAGATTGTTCAGGAACAGCTTCTTTCTTTTGAAGGGGTAAAAAGAAGATTCTCCGAGAAGAAAGTAGGCTCTCAGGTCATTATTGATGATTATGCCCACCATCCGACAGAAATTAAGGCAACTGTAGAAGCTGCCAGACAAAAGTATCCTGAAAAGGAAGTTGTGGCCGTTTTCCAGCCTCATACATTTACGAGGACTCAGGCATTTCTTGAGGATTTTGCATCAAGCCTCAATTTGGCTGACAAAGTTTATCTATGTGAAATCTTTGGCTCTGCCCGGGAAAACCATGGTAAACTCACGATCAATGATTTAAAGGATAAAATTCCTAATGCACAAATTTTAAATGAGGAAGAAACAGCGATCCTAAGAAATCATGAAGAAAGTGTAATTATGTTTATGGGTGCCGGAGATATCCAAAAATTCCAGCAGGCATACGAAAATCAAATATAATTTATAAAAAGGATGCTCCGCTCAGGAAGCATCCTTTTTTACATAGACTTGTGATCCTACTTTAAGCTCTCTGGATTTAACGCTTCCAGTTCAGCAATGACGAATCTCCCGTCTTTACGGATTAATGCATCATCAAAGTAGATTTCGCCGCCGCCATAGTCAGGGCGCTGGATGTTGACCATATCCCAGTGGATATTTGATTTATTTCCATTGTACGCTTCGTCATAACACTGTCCGGGTGTAAAGTGGAAGCTTCCATCAATTTTTTCATCGAACAGGATATCCTGCATCGGATGGAGAATGTATGGATTAACTCCAATGGCGAATTCACCAATATAGCGTGCACCTTCATCCGTATCAAAGATTTTATTGATGCGTTCACTGTCATTGGCTTCCGCTTCAACAATTTTCCCGTCTTTAAATGTCAGCTTGACATTTTCGAATGTAAAACCATGGTATGGGGATGGTGTGTTATAAGTGATAACTCCATTCACAGACTCACGTACAGGGGCAGTGTAAACCTCTCCATCAGGAATATTCATCTGACCGGAGCATTTGATTGCAGGAATATCCTTAATCGAGAAGGACAGGTCTGTACCAGGACCGGTGATCCGGACTTTATCGGTCTTATTCATTAATTCGACAAGGCTGTCCATCGCTTTATCCATCTTGCCGTAATCCAAATTGCAGACATCAAAGTAGAAATCTTCAAATGCCTCTGTGCTCATTTTAGCAAGCTGAGCCATGGAAGCATTTGGATAGCGCAGAACTACCCACTTCGTTTTTGGCACGCGAATTTCTCTATGTACTTTTTGTCCAATTGTTGAACCATGGATTTTCATTTTATCATCCGGCACATCAGCCTGCTCGTTGATGTTTTCTCCAGAGCGAAGTCCTATGTATGCATCCATTTTGCTCATAACATTTGCTTCAAATTCAGCCATCATATTGAATTGCTCTTCTTGTGCTCCTAAAAGCAGGGAACGATCCACCTGATGATCTTTTAAGGAGACAAAAGGGTATCCTCCAGCAGCGTATGCTTCCTTTACCAGTGCCGTCACCAATTCCTTCTGCAGTCCAAAATTTTCAATAAGGATTTTCTCGCCTTTCTGAAGACGGACTGAATAGTTAATCAAATTTTTGGCGAGTTTTTCAATACGGGGATCTTTCATGCGTATATACCTCCATTAAATTTATTTTTCCGACAACTATTATTGTAACCGAAATGGATGGTTTTGTTTAACCTTTTCCAATTATGCTAATATTTACTTTAACTGATGAAAATACCCGAATGAGAAGGAATTTGGACTTTGCAAGTTGAATCTATTAATGTACTCCTGGTTTAGAGGCAGTGCATCTGGGTAAAAAGTTAGTATACAGACAACCGGAGGTGTAGGAATTGGAAATAATTTTATACTTAAGTGTAGCAGTCATTGCTATTGCATTCCTTGTTTTGGTCATTTATTTGGCTAAAACATTAAAATCCTTGCAAGGGACATTAGATAACGTTTCACACACATTAGCAGGCCTTGAAAGGCAATTAGACGGTGTTACGAAGGAAACTACAGTTCTTCTGCACAAAACAAATACACTGGCAACAGATATTCAGCAGAAGTCAGAGAATCTGAACAGTGTTGTAACTGCGGTAAAAGAAGTTGGTGACTCTGTCCGCAAATTTAATGGATCCATTCAGAAAATCACATCTTCTGTTAACACACAGCTTGAACAGAATAAAGATAAAATCTCACAGGTGGTTCAGTGGAGCAATGTTCTCCTTGAAATCAAGGATAAGTGGAAAATGAAAAAAGAAGACCCTTATCAGTACAATGTCGGGGAGAAACAAATGCTTCCGCCCGAACGCCAGAGAGAAAGAGCACGATACTAGAATTAGAGGAGGAAAAAGGAGAATGAATAGCCAAGACCGTAATCAATTTGATTCAAACCAGGTAAAAACTGAGGAAAATATCAATACGAAGGATTTTATGATTGGTGCTCTTATAGGAGGAATGGTTGGCGCAGCTACAGCTTTGTTCCTGGCTCCAAAATCAGGAAAAGAGCTCCAAAGTGATTTAAGCGAAAAAGCGGCCATCCTAAAGGAAAAATCGGGGCAGTACCGCGAAACAGCTATGACAAAAGGAACTGAACTGGCTAATGCTGCAAAAGAGAAAACAAATGTGTTAACTCAAACAGTAACCAAACAATCCAATGAGCTTGTAAATAAAGTGAAGAACTTAAAAGACTATCAAAATGGACAAGCTTCTGCAAACGGCTCAGCCGAAGAAGAGGGAGCAGCTATCAATAACGAAACATTCCAGACTGAAGGAAACGCGCCAGTCAATGATGCGGAAATCCAAATGAAACTGGAAGAAACAAAAAAAGCTTTTGACGAAACCGAGCAAAAGTATAACTAAACTATTTGTTTAAACAACGGTGAAGTGGTACGATAACTTCACCGTTGTTTGATTTTAGGAGGAGAGAAAAATGAAAAAATTTGATAGTCATGAAGCATTTGATCAAGCCGTAGAATCAGGAGAGCAGCTGCTGCTATTAAAACACAGTTCTACATGCCCTGTGAGCGGTGCAGCTTATGAAGAATATGATAGCTTTGTAAAAGAGCATAAAGATGTTAATGCTTATTACCTGGTTGTTCAGGAGGATCGCCCTTTGTCCAATCACATTGCAGAAACTTTTCATATCAAACATGAATCGCCTCAGGCAATTCTGTTTAATAATGGAGATGTTGTATGGCATGCATCACATTGGAAGATTACATATGACTCCCTTTTGAATGCAGTGAAGGAAAACAGCTAAAACCCATCCAATCGGATGGGTTTTTAATTTCTAGCTATATTTAATAGTGGAATGCTTATTATTTATGGAAGGCCACACAATTTTAAGATGGTCACCAGGCTCTACTGATTCATGAAAAGATGTTTTTTCCCCATTTTTCAAAAGGATGAAGCCTCCGGAAGAGGAAGCAGGCATATCGACATTAACATGGCTGAATATATCCTGAAAAATAAAGGGGGATCTTGGTTTTTTCAGGATTGTTATCGCATCTCCAGCAGAAATCACGTCATCTTCGGTCAGTACAGCGCCTTCTCTCTGAAATTCGAGTATTCGCCTGGACAGCTCTAATTTCTTGCTGTTAAAAATGACAGGGATGCTCTCCTGAAGTGCCAGCTGCTTAATATCTGCTAATTCCTTTACGGTCAGAGTGTTGCCTTTTTCAATGCGAAGATTGTCACCATTATCTACGATGCTGTGGCAATTAACCTCAAGGCCGTTTTTATAAAGCTTTCCGGAATGACGCGGCAGAAAAGTCTCTTTTTCGTTAATGCTGATTCGAAAAGTTTTAAGCTCGTTTAATAAATTATTCAGATTTAAAATTGTTAAGATTTCTTCAGCAGTTTCCGGTACTCTGCACTCCACTTTATCCCGATCAGCAAGAGTCTGCTCGAGCGAGGCAACCTTTTCATTACAGGTAATGGCAGGATGAATTGTAAATTGTTTTCCGTTAATAGTGATAGACTTTTCCGGGACTTCATCAATTAAATCCTTAATGCAAACATCAGCAGGCAATCCGTCACGCCCTTTTGAAACGGTTATGATATCCCCTGATTTGATTTCTTCATCTAATGCACTTGGGAGGCTGTTTCGAGTGATGGCTGGAGCTTCTCCATGGCTTCCCGGGATCGTAATGTTTTGCCCGTTTAAATTGATAATCATGGCAAGGCCAGGCTTCCCGTAGAGCTTATTCATTTTAATTCCTGCTGCCAGCATACAATCCCCGACTGTCAGGTTTTTAACCTCAAATAGCCGGACAGGCTGATCGTTGACGTAAACAGTACAATATTGGACCGGCGCTTTTTTAGCGGCTATCGCAATTCCTATTGGGGTGACTAACTCAGGGCCCTTGTCTGTATAATCCGGTAAATGCAGCCCGCTGATAGCATCAATTCCTCTAATTGCAACTCTATTTGCCGGTAGGCCCAATCTGTTCGCTATCCTTTCAGGCAATCCGGGTGTTAAGCTCCCGCCGCCTGCCAGCATGACGGCTTTTGGCGGCCTGTTATTCAGCCGCATTATTTCCTCACAAATGGAATTTGTCAAACGTTCCAGAGCTGGAGAAATTTTTTCAATTGTCTCTTCTCTGCTGATTTCTGTTTGGAAGCCGAGAATATCCGTGACAGTAATCATATCGGATTCGTGCAAGTCTCTTTTTGCCTTTTCTGCCAGAGGGAAGTCCAGCAGAAGCTGGTCACTAATGGCTTCGGTGATCTCATCGCCTGCTACAGGCACCATTCCAAATGCAGTAACTGTCCCCAAATCGGTTATGGCAATGTCGGATGTTCCGGCACCGATATCAACAAGTGCCACATTCAGTCTTCTCATTGAAGGCGGGATCAGAACATTAATAGCTGCGATTGGCTCAAGTGTTAAGGCTTCCATTTCCAGGCCAGCCCTATGAAGAGCTGAGATGAGTGACTCCACTACAACCTTCGGCAGAAAGGTAGCAATGATTTCTACAGATGCTTCATCCCCCTGCTGATCAATCAGGCTGCCGATTTCCTCCCCATCTAGATGGTAGTATAAAACCGAATATCCAACACAATAGTAATAATAGCTTTTTTCGGCTGCCTGCTTTTCTGCTGCGATTGCCTGTGCCTGCTGAACCGCACTTAATTCAAGGTGAATTATATCCTGTTTTTGCATCATCGGTTTGCCTTTAATGATGATCGATGTTTTAGATCTTTCTGTTTTTAAAGCCCTGCCAGCTGCTGCTACACAAACTTTATTTAATGGGCCGTGTTTCACTTCAAGTTCATCTCTTATTTCTGCTATAATTTTCGAAACAGCCGGAACATCATGGATCTGGCCATCGAGCATGGCCCTTTCTGCATGCTCCCTAATCACGATGTCTTTCACATGGTATTGGCCGCCGTCTTCCTCCAGAATAATTCCGACCACTGTGCGAGTGCCGATATCCAGTGCAAAAAGCTTTTTTTGTTCGTCCAAAGCAATACACCTTCTTTTGAATTGTCATAGAATGCTTAATTTTGCCTTAAGGTTGCTTTATTACTTAAAAGCGTTTAATTAATAAAGAAATTTTTCGTGACATGTCTGAATAATTCATATATAATAACCCTAATTATAAAAAATGTATCATATATCGAGAGGCCGTAAAAGAAAAAGATGGAAATGCTTAATTCGTGCTTAGGGTGCGGGCTTTATGCATAATCCTAAAATTCAACACGGCTTAAATTGAGATTCGAAAGGAAGGGACAGGAAATGAGCAATAATGAACTAGATAAACTTCGTGATCGAGTGGATGAGCTGAATCTTCAGCTTTTATCTTTAATCAATGAAAGAGCAGAACTTGTTCAAGAAATCGGAAGAGTAAAGGAAACACAAGGGGTTTATCGTTATGATCCTGTCCGGGAACGCAAAATGCTTGATTTGATAAAAGAGCATAATGACGGTCCTTTTGAAAATTCAACAATTGAGCATATGTTCAAGGAAATTTTTAAAGCAGGTCTTGAACTTCAAAAAGATGATCATAGAAAAGCGCTTCTTGTTTCACGCAAAAAGAAGCCTGAAAACACAATTGTGGACTTAAAAGGTGAAAAAGTAGGAGATGGCAATCCTCATCTTGTTTTTGGCCCATGTGCAGTTGAATCTTATGAGCAGGTAGCAACTGTTGCTGAAGCTGTAAAAGCAAAAGGGCTAAAGCTTCTTCGCGGAGGAGCTTATAAACCAAGAACATCGCCATACGATTTTCAGGGTCTTGGGCTTGAAGGGCTGAAAATTTTAAAAAGAGTGGCAGATGAATACGATTTGGCAGTTATCTCTGAAATTGTAAGCCCAAATGATATTGAAACAGCTGTAAATTATATTGATGTCATTCAAATTGGTGCAAGAAACATGCAAAACTTCGAGCTATTAAAAGCAGCGGGCGCTGTAAATAAGCCAGTTCTATTAAAGCGGGGAATTGCAGCTACAATTGAAGAATTCATTAATGCAGCGGAATACATCATGTCCCAGGGGAACGGACAGATTATCCTTTGTGAGCGGGGAATCCGCACCTACGAACGGGCAACACGCAATACACTGGATATTTCAGCAGTGCCAATCCTTAAGCAGGAGACACATTTGCCTGTACTGGTTGACGTTACACATTCAACAGGCCGCAGAGATTTGCTTCTTCCGGCAGCAAAGGCCGCGCTGGCAATCGGCGCAGATGGCGTAATGGCAGAAGTTCATCCTGACCCGGCTGTTGCCCTTTCAGATTCAGCACAGCAAATGGACTTAAATCAATTTGACCATTTTATGTCTGAACTGCAATCTTCAGCATTGCTGAAAGTGTGATCATTGAATAAGAGCCGTTCGCGCATTCTGATTCGGCATCAACGGAACTATTCAAAATATGGAGAGCCTTCTGCTAATGGCAGGCGGCTCTTTTTTTCGCTTATAAAGGAAGTTTTAAGTTTTTTTCAGAAATATAAGCCTTCACATTGCGGCAATTACTGGACTGTCGTATGATTAAATACATAATTGTCATGTGTAACTACTCACAAATTAGGATAAAAAATGAGTAGGTTATGTCGTGTTGCTGTAAAATATAAAGTAATAGAAGTGACCGCTAATTAAAGAAGGAGTGTCAGTAATGAATGTAACAATATATGATGTGGCAAGAGAAGCGAATGTATCAATGGCAACGGTTTCTCGTGTTGTAAATGGCAACCCGAATGTTAAACCGGCAACAAGAAAGAAAGTTATGGAAGTAATTGACCGGCTTGGATACCGTCCAAACGCGGTTGCAAGAGGATTGGCAAGCAAGAAAACCACTACAGTCGGTGTAATCATTCCCGACATTTCCAGCACCTTTTTTGCTGAACTGGCAAGGGGCATAGAAGATATTGCGACAATGTACAAATATAATATCATTCTCAGCAACTCCGACCAGAATATCGAAAAAGAGCTGCACTTGCTCAATACTATGCTAGGGAAACAGGTGGATGGTATAGTCTTCATGGGCAGCAACATTACGTCCGAGCTTGTTGAAGAGTTTGAAAAGTCTCCGGTTCCCATCGTGCTGGCCGGCTCTATTGAAGAAACAGGCAAAATTCCCTCAGTAAATATTAATTATGAACAGGCAGCATTTGATGTCACAAAGTCATTTATTGAAAAAGGCCATAAAGATGTAGCACTTGTGGTAGGACCGCTCCGTGAGCCGATTAACCAGGAAAAGAAGCTTGCAGGTTATAAGCGTGCATTGGAAGAATCTGAAGTATCCTTCCGCGAGGATTTGGTGGTTGAAGGAGATTATACGTACGATTCAGGTATAGAAGCCTTTGAGAAACTGCTTGAGGCCGAACCTCGCCCAACTGCTATTTTTGCGGGATCTGATGAGATGGCTTTGGGAATCGTCCATGGGGCTGAGGATAAAGGCTATGATGTCCCGAAAGACTTTGAGGTCATCAGCTCAGACAATACCAGATTGACCTTAATGGTTCGTCCCCAGCTGACTTCAGTTGTACAGCCATTGTATGATATCGGTGCAGTTGCGATGAGATTGCTTACAAAACTTATGAATAAAGAATCTGTCGATGAGCAAATTGTTGTACTCCCACATCGAATTGAAGAACGAAGCTCAACAAAATAAGAAATATGCCGATATAAAAGAAAAGCGGAAGCGCCTCGACCAGCCCCGACAAGCGCTGGAGGGCCAGAAGTTGAAGTCGTTCTTTGACTTCAGCATCTGGACCGAAGTGACTCGAGGGGCTAGGCGCTGCAGCTGGACAAGGGTAGAAAGAAAAACGCCTTAATATGAAAGGCGTTTCTTTCTGTCAAAATTTATCCTAAAACTTTTATAATGCAGTGGATCAGGGAGAGAGAGTATGAGAAAGTTCGATATGTTAACACCTGCTGGGTTAATGGTGGGCCTGGCTATGCTCATTTTTGGGATTATGTGGAATGGTGGAGCAGATGGGTTTTTATCATTTGTTGATTTTTCCTCTATCCTTATTGTTTTAGGCGGATTAATAGCCGGGCTGCTTGTTAGTTTTCCATTAAAAGATATCAGGCATATGCCCACAGTTTTTAAGCAGGTTTTTTCCAATGAAGAACAAAGCGTTGGCGAGCTGATTGGCATTTTTGTCAAACTCTCTGAGCGTGCCCGGCGTGAAGGACTTCTGTCGCTCGAGGCTGAAGTCGGGAAAGTCGAAGATTCTTTTATTCGGAAAGGCATTTATCTGGCTGTGGATGGCATAGAGCCGGATGTCATTACTGACATTATGAATGCCGAAATAATGGCAATGGAAGAGAGGCACAGAAAAGGCAGAAGCATTCTTGAAAGAGCGGGTGAATATGCACCGGCATGGGGAATGATAGGAACTCTGATCGGCCTGGTTCTGATGCTGAAAAATTTAAATGATCCCTCCACTCTTGGGCCAAATATGGCCATTGCCTTATTGACTACTTTATATGGCTCACTTCTGGCCAATCTTGTTTTTTTGCCAATGGCAGCAAAGCTGGCTTTAAAGACAGAGAAGGAAGTGTTTTTAAAGGAAATCATTATTGAAGGGGTCATCGGTGTTCAATCCGGTCAAAATCCAAAAATTCTGGAGGAGAAGCTGAGCGCCTTTTTATCCTCTGAGGAACGAAGAGAGCTTGAGAGGGCTGTAAACGCGGGGGAGGCATTGGATCATGAGGCGTAGGCGAAGATCTCCTGAGCCTCCCAAGGGCGCTCCACGCTGGATGGTGACTTTCTCAGATCTCGTCACATTAATATTGGTTTTCTTTATTCTGCTTTTTTCAATGTCACAGATCGATTTAATGAAATTTCAGGCTATATCTGACTCCTTCCGGGACAGGCAGGTGCTTGATTTCCAGCAGTCCATCATCCCCGCGGAGAATCAGGGAGAAATGGAAGAAAATACGGAAGAAGAAGGCAGCGGTCAATCTGATTCGCTTGATGAGCTCCTGATGGAAATACAGTCCTTTCTGGAGGAGAATGGATTAGAAGAGGTTATAGTGGCAAACAGGACGGAGCGTGGTGTCGTTCTTGTCCTGCAGGAACAGGTTTTATTCGAATCCGGGGAGGCCAGTCTTATAGACAGCTCATACCCTTTCCTGGATAAAGTAGGAACCCTGTTAGCAAATATGCCCAACCTGGTGAAGGTGGAAGGACATACTGATGACCGGCCCATAACCACATACAGATATCCGTCCAATTGGGAGTTATCTGCTGCCAGGGCCAGTACGGTAATCAGATATTTAACAGAAGGGCATAAACTTGACAGCCACAGATTTATGGCTGTCGGCTATGGGGAAACCCGTCCCATCGTTCCCAATTCCGGACCGGAAAATTGGGAGAAGAACAGACGTGTTGAAATTATTATTTCTGATCCGAAATTTAATGAAGAGAACAATCAATAAACAGGTCTGGCAAAAGCCAGACCTGTTTATTTGCGTGTGAAGAAATGGCAACCGGATGTTTCCGGCCAGTCACTTTCTTATTTAGACTCTGTCATTGATTTGTTCCGGATGGGATAAAGAACCTTGTCCAATGTCCGGGCATTTTTTTCAGTTATTTCACTTTTTCGGGGGATAGGGTTATATAAATCTGCCGGATCTTCCCATTCAGATGGAAGAGGCACAGGTGCGTGTTCTTTCCACTTATTTATCCATTCCTCCGGGATATTGCCGTAACAATTAGAGTTTTCAGTCATTTCCAGCCAAACCATGGCCCATGCCCGGGGAACAACTCTCCAAATATCATATCCGCCGCCGCCGACTGCAATCCATTTTCCTCCGCAATATTCATGGGCAATTTCATGAGCCAGTTTCGGAATTTCCCTATAGATTTTTATAGTCGATGATAAATGGGTAAGAGGGTCAAGGTAATGGGCATCAGCCCCATTTTGCGTCAGAATTACATCAGGCTTGAAAAATTCCGCAACCTCCCGAAAAGCTGTACGGTATGCATGCAGCCAGGAATCATCTTCAGTAAATGCATCCACGGGAATATTGAAAGAGAATCCATATCCCTTCCCTTGTCCCCGTTCATTGATATTTCCGGTACCGGGAAAGAGGTATCGTCCTGTTTCATGAATGGATAGGGTGCATACATCCGGGTCATCATAAAATGACCATTGGACACCGTCACCATGATGAGCATCAGTATCTACATACAGAACACGGGCTTTATACTTTTCCTGCATGTACTTTATGGCTACTGAACTATCGTTGTAAATGCAAAATCCGGAGGCTTTTCCCCGAAAACCATGGTGTAGGCCTCCTCCAAGGTGAAGTGCATGCTTAGCACGTCCGTTCATTACGGCATCAACGGCTGCCAGGGTGCCTCCAACTAAAAAGGAGCTCGCTTCATGCATATTGGGGAATATGGGTGTGTCCTCAGTTCCGAGACCATAGTTTTCACATGATTCCTCAGGAAGCTGTCCACGGCCGGCAAGCTTGACAGCATTCACATAATTTGGATCATGAATCAGGTGAAGCTCTTCATCTGAAGCCTGGCGCGGCGGGATAATATGACAATCATCGATGGCATTTATATTTTTGAGCAAATCGAGTGTCAGCTTCAGCCTTATCTGATTAAAAGGATGATTTTTGCCGAATTTATAATTCAGCAGGTCTTCCGAATAAACAAATACTGAATCATGTGTCATAGTGAAATCCCCGGCATATTTGGCCATAAAACGTGGTGGCCTGCTTTTTTCAAATCTTCCACTACAAGTGTAGGGTTCATTGTCTGTACCCTTATCACCAATATTTTGAATTTATCATCCGTTTTGTCAGGATATACAAGGACACTCTGGATATTTGCTTTCCTTTTGCAAATGACTTCAGCAATTTCAAACAGCATGCCCGCCTTGTTTGGCACCTTAACTTCAATCTGGGAGCCTGGCTGATGAGCACCCGTCAATTGAACTAATGTATGAAGCAAATCGGTTTCTGTGACAATCCCAACCAGCTTATTATCGTTTAATATAGGCAGGCAGCCAATCCGCTGTTCATAAAAAACCGCGGCAATTTCTTCAGCGAAATCAAGCGGATGACCAGTGATGATATCTGTCTTCATAATAACTTTTAACGGTCTCTGCAGATCTTCCTTAAACAGTTCTGTATGAAAAATAGAAGGTGTGGCATCCCGAATATCCCTGTCTGTTACAAGTCCCTGGAGTCTGCCATCTTCATCTGTTATCGGCAAATGCCGGATTCTTTTTTCGCTCATAATTCTTATGGCGTCGGCAATCGTGTCTTCTTTTGACAAAGCCGTGACATCCGTTTTCATAATTTCTTCAACAATCACTTTAAATGCCTCCTTATAAAGTGAAACTTCAATCAGTGGGGGTTTTCCACTGATTGTTAGTTGAGGCCCACAGGAAGTGGGTCACAAAGACGTTGCCACAGGACGTGGCGTTCTTAGTCTTTGTTCTTCTTTTCGGCCTTTACGGGCAGTTTGACCCCCACTTATCCTCCTTTGGTTCCTCTGAGTCTTGAAGTGGGGGTCTTACTGCCCGTTAGACTGCGATAAAATATATGGAGATACACTCATGCAGAAAAATAGTCATGGCATGAACTATGTATTTACACTTCTATTAATACATAAAGCGATTCATAAAGCGCAGGCGGTCGAATTGCTGCACAGAATCCTGGTCTACTCTTTTTCCGATTCGGGCCATCAGGCAATTTGCAGGGTGTGAACTGATTTCCGGGTCATCTGTAGCGTACCATTCAAGACCGCCAGCGTTCATCATCTTTTCCATGATTTTTCGATATTCCCATACATTCAGGCCAGTACCTTTTAAATCCCAGTGCCAATAATACTCAGTCGTTATAACAATATAATCCTCCATAGCATCATCCATCATAGATACTTTCAGAAGGCTCTTGCCTGTTCCTGAACCCCGGAAAGCAGGAATCACTTCTATGGCACCCAATTCAATTAAATTATCCATCTTACCTTCAGACCAGCGTTCAAGAGGATCCGGATACAAGTAAGTGACATAGCCGACAATGGTATGTCTGTCACGGGCCACTATAATTCTGCCCTCAGGCAATCCTGCAATTTCAACCAGGGCTTTATGCTGCTGAGCCGGCGGCCTAAAAGCGACAAGATCTTTATGAAACTCATAATCTGCCAATTTTTCTTGTGTAATTGGACCCTCAATGATTAGTTTTCCATTGGCTGTTTTTAATTCTTTTGCATTATACGTTTTTTTATGTTCCATGTATTCACCACCCAGGTAGCATGATCAATGTATCTTCTATTATACATAAAAACGCGGATGATAAAGCGCTTTCACATAATTTTCTGGTAAATTTAAAAAAGTTTGTGACAATTTACGATGCTGGTCATAACTACTTTTTTTTCTCCTTTAAAATTTTAAAAATTGAGAAAATATTATGTTTATACTATAATAATATCAAATAATAAATAAGGGGGAGAACGATTTATGAAAGTGGAAGCGCTGCCAGTAACACAAGGGGACTTCAATTTAAAAAATTATAATGAGCTTTATGCAAATTTCAACTGGGCTGATGCGGAAAAAGAATTTTCCTGGAAAGAAACCGGCCGCATGAATATGGCCTATGAGGCTATCGACCGTCATGCGGAATCTTTCAGAAAGAATAAGGTTGCCCTTTATTATCGCGATGGGGAGAGAAATGAGAAATATACTTTTAAAGAAATGAAGGAACTATCCAATAAAGCGGGAAATGCATTAAAGGCATATGGTGATGTTGAAAAAGGCGACCGGGTGTTCATCTTTATGCCGCGTTCTCCTGAGCTCTATTTTGCCGTATTGGGGGCTGTTAAGCTGGGGGCTATTGTGGGTCCTCTATTTGAAGCTTTCATGGAAGGTGCTGTTCGTGACAGGCTTGCTGACAGTGAAGCCAAAGTCCTGATTACAACACCTGAGCTTTTGGAACGGGTGCCTGTTGACCAGCTGCCTGCTTTAAAGCATGTTTTCCTTGTTGGGGAAAACATAGAGGAAGCCGGGCCATATGTTAATTTTAATAAAAGAATGGCAGAATCCAGCAGGAAGCTTCCAATTGAATGGGTTGACGGAAACGATGGGCTTATTTTGCATTATACTTCCGGATCAACAGGCAAGCCAAAAGGGGTCCTGCATGTACATAATGCAATGATTCAGCATTACCAGACAGCTAAATGGGTGCTGGACTTAAAAGAAGAAGATGTATATTGGTGCACTGCTGATCCAGGATGGGTAACCGGTACTTCATATGGTATTTTCGGCCCGTGGCTGACAGGGACTTCAAACCTTGTGGTCGGGGGCAGGTTCAATCCGGAGACCTGGTATAAAATGATAGAGGAGTATGGCGTGACAGTTTGGTATAGTGCTCCAACTGCATTCCGCATGCTGATGGGAGCGGGCGATGAAGTTGTGAAAAAATTTGATTTAAGCTCCCTTCGCCATGTCCTAAGTGTCGGTGAACCGCTAAATCCTGAAGTTGTCAGATGGGGTACAAAAGTCTTTAATATGCGCATCCATGATACATGGTGGATGACTGAAACAGGTGCACAGCTTATCTGCAATTATCCTTGCATGGAAATAAAGCCGGGATCCATGGGTAAGCCGATTCCGGGTGTAAAAGCAGCCATTGTCGATGATCAGGGCAATGAACTGCCGCCTAACCGTATGGGCAACCTTGCGATTAAAAAAGGCTGGCCTTCCATGATGCATGCCATCTGGAATAACGAGCAGAAATATGAATCTTATTTTATGCCGGGTGATTGGTATGTTTCCGGAGATTCCGCTTATATGGATGAAGATGGATACTTCTGGTTCCAGGGGCGTGTAGATGATGTTATCATGACATCAGGCGAACGTGTAGGGCCGTTTGAAGTAGAGAGTAAACTGATCGAACATCCTGCGGTTGCAGAAGCTGGGGTTATCGGCAAGCCGGATCCTGTCCGCGGCGAAATTATTAAAGCGTTTGTTGCTTTACGGAATGGGTATGAACCTACTGAGGAATTAGTGGAAGAAATTCGCCAATTCGTTAAGAAAGGCCTTGCTGCCCACGCTGCTCCGCGTGAAATCGAATTCCGCGACAAGCTTCCAAAAACCCGCAGCGGCAAAATTATGCGCCGTGTGCTTAAGGCATGGGAACTGGATCTCCCAACCGGTGATTTGTCTACGATGGAAGATTAAGAAAGTTCAAGGCCGCTGTTCAAAAACAGCGGCCTTTATGTGCATATGAAAGTATAAAACGGGAAAAGCAGAAATCCAATTAGTGGATTTCTGCTTTTCGTTTTAACCATTTTCAGCTGATGTCTCTCCATCTTCACCTGATTCTGATGGTTTTTCTTCCTTGGGCTTTTCAGCGGGTGGCGGATCTTTCGGTTTTTCTTTCTTAGGCTTTTCTTCTTTTGGTTTATCTTCTTTAGATTTATCTTCTTTAGGTTTCTCTTCTTCCGGCTTTTTGCCGATTTCCACTGCATTGGATGGAGCAGACTCTCTGCCGGCAATGTCAACGGCAGTTACATGGATTGAGCCGCTTCCAGCTTTAAAGCTAAGGGAAGAGCCGGCTTTTATGGTACCGATTTTTTTGCCTCCGTTATAGACTCGGTAACCTATCACATCATTTTCAGGATTAGCACCCCATGTAATGGTTTCACCCGAAGCTTTTATGCCTGGAGCTGCCGGGGCTTTACCGTTGTCTTTAAGCTCGTCAGCGCTAGTCAGGATGCTCTTCCAGCGTTCCTTATTCGGAATTAGAGTACTTAAATTTGCTTTAATGCCGAACAGCTTTTGAATATATTCCGGATTCACTACCATTCCAGGTTCAGTAAACTCTTCAGGTGTTGAATCAAGTGCCATATATTTTTTATCTCCAATTCGTACAAGTTTTCCATTGCCGAGGCTGTCATCCACTTTTGTAGGAACAAATTTGGCATTAAATAAGTCAGTCTCGACCAGGCCGGCTTTTGAACATGCCTCTGAAGGGAGCAGGCCGGAAATGGCACAGAATGAACGTCTTACGATTCCGCCCGGCATTTTAAAGCTTTCGCTTGGGTCCACAAGGTCAGGGGCAACATCATATGCTGCATTCATCAGGTCAGCCCACAGATAATTATTTCTCAGGCTATAGCTTAATGGGCCGGGAGCTTTCAATGATTTAGGCGTATCATAACCAGACCAGATGCCGAACGTGACATTCGGGTTGGTTGCCACAAACCAGGCATCTATGAATTCAGTACCAGTACCTGTTTTCCCGGCCCAGTCAGAACCGAACTTCAATCTGCTCTTAATCGATGTGGCAGTTCCGCTGTTAATAACGTCTCTCATCATATCAATTGTAAGGTACGCTGTCTGCGGGCTAAATACATCAACAGGCTCGGACTTATGCTGGAATATGACGTTCCCGTTTTTATCTGTAATTTTTTCAATCATATAGGCGTCGATAAATTTCCCGCCATTAGCAAACGTAGTAAATGCGTTTGTATTTTCTTCGACAGTTACGCCGTATTCCAGTGATCCAATGGATGTAGCCAAGTTTGTATAGTCATGGCCGATAAGAGAAGTAAAGCCCATCTTTTCCAGGTAAGCAGCAGGACGCTGCCCGACTATATCTTTATAGAGCTTTACAGCTGGGACATTGTAAGAATGCTTAAGTGCATGTCTGGCTGAAACGAGCCCGCTATAGGTATTTGTATAGTTCTTTGGCCAAGGTCTGTTTAGTCCCGGGGCAAGGTGCAGCGGCACATCAGGAAGAATAGTGCCCGGCGCTGCTTTTCCCAGTTCTATTGCCGGGGCATAGACTAAAAGCGGCTTCATGGTTGAACCATTTTGCCTTAGAGCGCTTGTAGCATGGTTAAGCTGCTCGCGTTTGTGATCGCGTCCTCCGACAAAACTGATGATTTTCCCGGTTTTATTTTCAATTAAGATCGCACCAACTTCTACGGGCTCCATGATTTGCTTGTTTTCGCCAGTTTCCGGATCCTTCACTGTCTCAGGTTTGTCCGGTCCGTAATAAGGGTAGTTATCTTTGACCTGCTGCATTTTATCATAAATATCTTTATTAATCGTCGTATGGATCTGGAAGCCATTTTGGCGGATCGTCCGGTCTGCCAGAGTCCTGTATTCCTCCCGGACCTCGTCATCTTCCTTTAAGTCCTTCTCTTCGTATCCATCATTTTTTGCGAGAATTCTAGTCATGATGTCTACTGCGCGTTCTTCTATTTCATACGTTAAATATGGATACTTTTCCAAAGGGCTCTCAGAAGCTGTAGTAAAATCTTTGGTCAAGTCATATGCCAAAGCATCCTCATATTGCTTCTGGTCAATCTTTCCGTCATCATACATTCTTTTCAGAACGGTTTTCATCCTGGAGAAACCCGGTTCCAGATTCTCTTTGACCGTTCCCTCCCTTGTAAAGGGAGTGTAGCCGAATGGACTTTGAGGGAGCCCTGCAATGAAAGCGGCCTGAGGCAATGTTAAATCTTTTGCACTCACCCCAAATATACCTTTGGCAGCAGCTTCAACTCCGGCAATATTACGTCCGGTTGCATTTCTTCCAAAGGTGGAAACATTTAGATACGCTTCCAATATTTCTTTTTTATCAAAGAATTTCTCCAGCCGCAAAGCAAGCAGAATCTCTTTTGCTTTCCGCTCGAAAGAAACTTCATTCGTTAAGATCTGGTTCTTTATCAGCTGCTGTGTCAGTGTACTTCCGCCGGATTGAACAGATGAATTTGTTACTTCCTGGAACAGTGCACGCATGATCGCTTTTGGCACCACCCCGTCATGCTCGTAGAAATACTCATCTTCAGTAGCTACTACTGCGTTAATTAAGTGTTCCGAAACATCATCAAGCTTAACTTCCTCACGTTCAAGGTCTGTTCTGAGCTTTCCGAGATATACATTGTTTGCAAAGTATAGTTCTGATGTTTCTTCATAGTCATAAATATCCTTTTTCATGCTGGCATAGGATCGGATGGGCTCATCCTTTACAAGCGAAGCGAAATAACCGGCTCCGAGGCCCCCAGCAAATGAACCGCCAATGACAGCCAGGATGATAAAAAGCAAAGTAAGATTCCAGATGACCTGGTATGTAATACTTGCGCCTTTAGCGGCTTTCTTATTACCAAAAAGGCCCGGAGTCTGCCTCAATTTATCCATTAACATTTGAAACTTTTCTTTCATCGTATCAATCCCCCTAAAATCACATATATTATAGCACAATGTGACAGCCCAATATGACATGGTTCGCCATTTATCTGAAATTTCCTTTTTTGCACAGGCATTTGACATTTGGCTCAATTTTATGATAAAAATATTCTATCTTAGACGTTAAATATTTTACAGGCATTGATGGGAATCCAGTAATGCTTCTATCCCTGTTTCAGAAAGCCGGCGTTTGCTGCGAGCCGGTACAAATAGAAGGATGAATTACCTCCCTGAGCTTTCACTGTCAACCTGCACAGCAGTTATAGCAGTGGACGGAATTATCCGTTATTTCGAAAGAGTGGAGGACATTTGTCTTCAATCTGGGTGGTACCGCGCAAAATGATCATGCGTCCCTGCATAATTGCAGGGGCGCTTTTTGTATGGTTAAAACCTTTAATGCCTTAAAAATAACCGTTGATTAGGAGGATATAAGATGAGTTTACTTGAAGATCTGCAATGGAGAGGAATTGTTTATCAGCAGACAGATGAAGAGGGTATCCAAAATACTCTCGAGAAAGAGAAAATTTCTTTATACTGCGGTGTTGACCCTACTGCTGACAGCATGCATATCGGACACCTGCTTCCATTTTTAACATTAAGACGTTTTCAAAAAAAAGGCCACCGTCCAATTGTACTTGTTGGCGGAGCCACTGGACTTATTGGTGATCCAAGCGGCAAAAGCGAGGAAAGGAAGCTGCAGACTCTTGAAACAGTACAGCATAATGTGGACTGCATTAAGGGCCAGCTGAAAAGAATTTTTGATTTTGAAAGTGAAAATGGAGCAATCATGGTTAACAACTACGATTGGGCAGGCTCTATGGATATCGTTACGTTCCTGCGTGATTATGGGAAACATGTCGGAGTCAATTACATGCTCGCTAAAGACACCATTTCTTCGAGACTGGAAACAGGAATTTCCTTTACTGAATTTACTTACACTATTCTTCAGGCAATGGATTTCCTTCATTTATATGAGAACCATAACTGTAAAATGCAAATTGGCGGAAGCGACCAGTGGGGAATATTACCACCGGACTTGAGCTTATCCGCAAAATGGCGCCTGAAGGTTCCAAGGCTTACGGTCTGACAATTCCTCTTGTAACAAAAGCGGATGGAACAAAGTTCGGCAAAACGGAAAGCGGTGCAATCTGGTTAGATCCTGAGAAAACATCTCCTTATGAGTTTTATCAATTCTGGATTAACACGGCAGATGCCGATGTAATTAAATACCTTAAATTCTTTACCTTCTTATCCCGTGAAGAAATTGAAAATCTTGAAAAAGCTGTTCAAAACGAACCGCATCTCCGCAAAGCCCAAAAAGCACTTGCTGAAGAAATGACACGTCTGATTCATGGGGATGCAGCATTAGAGCAGGCTATCAAAATTACAGCTGCCCTGTTCAGCGGCGATATAAAAAATCTTTCGGCTTCAGAGATTAAACAAGGCTTTAAGGATGTTCCATCTTATGAGCATTCAGAAGGAGAGGAATTGGGCATAGTTGAGTTACTTGTTGCTGCCAAAATCTCTCCATCCAAACGCCAGGCTCGTGAAGATGTGACGAATGGCGCTGTTTCAGTAAACGGAGAACGCGTGACAGAGCTTGATTACACTCTTACTGATAAAGACAAGATTGAAGGTCAATTTACCGTCATTCGCCGCGGAAAGAAGAAATATTTCCTGATTAAATACTAAGGCTGTTGTCGCAAGGTTTGTTGCTAATTGTATATTATTTACTGAGTTGATTGGAGCGGAAGGTGCGAGACTCCTGCGGGAGTAGCGGGACAGGTGAGACCCCGCAGACGCGCAGCGTCGAGGAGGCTCACCGCCTGCCCCGCGGAAAGCGAGCATCCTGCAGCGGAAATCAACGGACTACATTAATAGTGAAAAACAACAATTTATAAGAAAAGAGCCAATACTAATAAGTGAAAGCCCTCCTGTGACGGAGGGCTTTATTTATATATAATTGAATCAAAAATGGAAATAAGATAGCTGAGCCTGTTGATTGGTGAAAATATGGACCGAGCGGGGGAAGCGGGAGCAAATCCAGCAGATATAACAAAAAAACTGCCGAAATGCATCGGCAGTTTAATATTATTAACGAGAGTAGAATTCAACGATTAGAGATTCGTTGATTTCAGCTGGAAGTTCAGAACGCTCAGGCATACGAGTGAAAGTTCCTTCTAGCTTGTCTGCATCGAAAGATACGAAGTCAGGTACGAAGTTGTTAACTTCGATTGCTTCTTTAACGATGTCAAGGCTGCGAGATTTTTCGCGAAGTGTAATTGTTTGGCCAGGTGCTACGCGGTATGATGGGATATCAACACGAGATCCATCAACCATGATATGACCGTGGTTAACAAGCTGGCGAGCTTGACGGCGAGTGCGTGCAAGACCTAAACGGTAAACAACGTTGTCAAGGCGTGATTCAAGAAGAATCATGAAGTTTTCACCGTGCTTACCAGGCATTTTGCCGGCTTTATCGAATAAGTTGCGGAATTGACGCTCATTAACTCCGTACATATGACGAAGCTTTTGCTTCTCCTGCAATTGTAATCCGTATTCAGAGATTTTTTTACGCTGGTTTGGACCATGTTGTCCAGGAGCGTAAGGACGCTTTTCTAATTCTTTTCCAGTACCGCTTAGAGAGATTCCAAGACGACGGGATAATTTCCAGCTTGGACCAGTATAACGAGCCATTTAAGACTCCTCCTTTTGTGTTTTTATTTGGGTAAAATAAAAACAGAAACAGATGCGCACAACAATCATGTTCATTTTGTTTTCATGTACCTTCGCCCTAGCAGCAGAGGGTTACACAGTACCCCATCCCCAGAAACATGTAAGTCGCCAAAGGCAACTGAAGCTGGTTGAGGAACAAAATGAGTACATCAAGGTGCTCACATAGGCTGCAATATTTTACACAAGGAGTATTATATAATTTTCAGAGGGTAAAAGTCAAGGTGATCTTTATTTTTTTACTTCTTTTGGATTAAAGCATGTATTTATTATAAGGCAAAGCTTGATCATATTTCACAGTAAATTAGAAAACTGGCAGGAGTCTCTTTGAAACTGTGATATAATAAAGAAAAATTTTCCTGCTGAAAACCGGAATTGAAACGAAATAGCCACATCTTTACCGGGATTGTTAATTTTGGTCCGTTATAATATACCTTATTGGTTAAAAGATTCATGATCTGAGACATTTGATGGGTGATAAGAAGATGGAAACACTTGAACGTCAAATCATACTTAATTTAAAAAGCCGATTCTTTGATATTATCGATACGGAAAACGGTTTCTTTCATTATGAAAAATTACTGAATGAAATGCTTTCTGCCATTCAAGCCCTTTCCGAAGCGGATGAAGTAACCCTCTGCGTTTTTAATGAATGGAAGCAGGAGTTTTTTGCAGAAGCTTCCACAAATCCGGATGCTTTAGATTCACGTGTTTTTTCAGGTGATTTAAAAAAGTGGGCTAAAACAAACAGAGAGTTCCAGAGGTTAGGCGCGGAGATTATGGAAGAACAAATCATGATTCCTCTTGTAAAAGGAAACCAGCTTCTGGGCTGCATGATTCTAAAAGGGGCATCAGGCTGTTTTCACACTTATCCAGAAAAAGTTTTTCAGGAACTTAGCGAAGAATGCGGGCAATTTCTTGATAAAGCTCAGGGTATGGCCAAAATTGCTTCTGAAGAGAAACGCTACAAACAGCTGTACCGGGTTACTGAGAAATTCCATTCTTCAATGGATATGGATATGGTGCTGGGGGAAATTATCTATACTCTCCAGGAAATGTACCCCACTTTTACCTATTATCTTCTGCTGTCCCAGGATAATAATAATCATGGTGATCTGCCTATTAGAGATCTTGAATATGACAGCGAAAATATTGCGGCCATGCAGGCTTATGTCACGGGGGCTGTTCAATTTGAAGATTCCCTGCAGGAAGTTCGCTCTATCCTGTATGCTCCCTTAAAAGGGAAACAGGGGGTTTATGGCGTACTTCAGGTTATAGCACCTAATACTATCATATTCCCTAAAAATGAAATTGAGTTTATAACGCTTCTGGCCAATACTGCAGGCAGTGCCCTGGAGAATGCACAGCTTTACCAGCAATCCAAGCGGCTTATAGCGGATCTTCAATTAATTAATGAAACATCCCACCGCCTGAACTCGAATTTGCGCCTTACAGAAACGATGAACTTTATGGCAGACCAGATTCTGCAGTCCTTTGATGCTGAAGAAGCCGGTTTCATCCTGGTATCTTCTGATGGTTCTGATGTGAATGTCATTCAGGGCAGCACTGCATTTTTTCAGACCAGAGAGTCAGAAAGCTATATTCAATATATGAAGAAAAAGATCCTTAGGGAGAAAGAGTCTCTTTTTATTGGAGATTTTTCTTTACAGTCCGAGGATGAGGCAGGCTGCTTTAAATCCATTATGGCGGTTCCGATGACCCAGTCTGGAGTATTAAAGGGATTTGCGCTTGTCATGCACAGTTCTCCTTATCATTTTTCATTTGAAACATTCAAGCTGCTGCAATCACTGATTCATCATTCTACGCTTGCTTTTACCAATTCAATGCTGAGAGAAGAGCTTGAAAAGATGGTTGTAACGGATCACTTAACAAAGCTTTATTCCCGAAGCTATCTGGATGATCGCATTCACCAGTCCATGAATGAAGATCATGAAGGAACCTTTATGCTGGTTGATATAGATGATTTTAAATTGGTAAATGATACATACGGACATCAGGTAGGCGATGAAATCATTATTCAAGTCGCTAATTTAATAAACAGCAATATCCGCGGCACTGATATAGGAGCAAGATGGGGCGGTGAGGAGCTGGCTCTTTACCTGCCCGGTGTTTCATTGTCAGCTGGTGCGCTTATTGCTGAACGTCTTGTCAGAAAGGTATGCCAGATTACAGATCCCAAAGTAACCATTTCGTGTGGTGTGTCGCATTGGAGCAGGGGAAAAAGGATTCCTATGCTGCTCTTTTTAAGCGGGCTGACAGGGCTTTATACACTGCCAAGAATACAGGGAAAAATAAAATGATACTTGAGTCTGCAGCAGATTCATTTATTTAGGGGACTGCCTTATAAAGAGGCAGTCCTTATTAAGAATTTTTACAAAACAAAATACTTTCAAAAAATATGCTATTATCATATGCTGAAAGAGTAGCTTATTATAGTTTAATATGTAAGCGTTTTCAGTGAAGGGGAGAGTTATAATGGATAGAAAACATCGGTTTAACTTCGAGACGCAGGTCATCCATGAAGGATACGATGCAGAAAGCTATAAGGGAAGCCTGGCACCGCCTATTTTTCAGACGTCGACTTTTACTTTTGAGACAGCACAGCAGGGGAAAAGCGTTTTGCCGGTGAAGAAGAAGGCTATATCTATTCACGACTGGGCAATCCAACGGTAAAGATGCTGGAAGAAAGAATGGCTGCTCTTGAAAAGGGAGAAGCCGCCCTGGCTTTTGGATCTGGTATGGCTGCGGTTTCAGCTGTTCTTCTTGCTTTAACCAAAACAGGTGATCACATCTTATGCTCTCAGGGAGTGTATGGCTGTACATTTGGACTCTTGGAGATGATGGATGAAAAATATAAAATCAGTCATGATTATTCGGCTATGGAAACAAAGCAGCAGCTACTTGATCAAATAAAGCCTGAGACTGTCTGTATATATGTTGAAACTCCGATAAATCCAACAATGAAATTGGTGGATTTGAAGATGGTTGCAGAAGTAGGGAGGGAGAAAGGGATTCCAGTTGTGGTTGATAATACTTTCTGTTCTCCATATTTACAGAATCCGATTGAGCTGGGATGCGATATTGTCATTCATAGTGCGACAAAATACATCGGGGGCCATGGGGATGTAATTGCAGGTCTTGTTATTGGAAACAGACAATCTATAGATGAAGTAAGGATGACTACACAAAAAGATATTGGGGGCATTATTTCACCTTTTGATGCCTGGCTGCTGCTCCGCGGATTGAAAACACTTGCAGTCAGACTTGACAGGCACTGTGACAATGCCGAACAGCTGGCATCATACTTATTGGCACATCCAAAAGTGGAAAAAGTTTATTTTCCTGGAGACAGCAGTAATGCAGATTTTGAAATAGCACAAAAACAAATGAGAAAGCCGGGCGGGATGATTTCCTTTACTCTTAAGGGTGATAGAGAGACTGCACAGGAATTTATGAACAGGCTGAATCTAATAAAAATTGCCGTGAGCCTTGGAGATGCAGAGACATTAATTCAGCATCCTGCAACTATGACGCATGCAGTAGTCCCAAAAGAATTCCGTGAGAAAATGGGCATTGAAGATACATTGCTGAGGCTTTCAGTCGGCCTCGAATCATGGGAAGATATCAGGGATGATCTGTCCCAGGCACTTGAAGAAGTCTGATTTAAAAGAGATGGCCGTTATTAAATGGCCATCTCTTTTTTGAAATCTTTTACAGGAAGGATACAAGTACCTCTGAGTATTGTTCCAGGTATTTTTGGTCAAGTTCATCAAACCGGTTCTTTTCCGGGGAATCAATATCCAGCACACCGAGAAGCATCCCATCTTTGATAATCGGAATAACAATTTCGGATTGTGAAGCAGCGTCACAGGCGATATGGCCAGGGAATTGATGGACATCTTCAACACGGACAGTTTCCATTTGCTTCGCGGCTGTTCCGCACACACCCTTGCCAAGGGGGATTCTTACACAAGCAGGCAGACCCTGAAATGGCCCGAGAACAAGCTCGCCTTCTTCCATCAGATAAAATCCTACCCAGTTTGTACGTTCCAGAAATTGATTAAGAAGTGCTGATGCGTTGCTTAAATTGGCAATGCTGTTCGTTTCTCCTTCAAGAAGAGCAGAGAGCTGTTTAATCAATAATTGATAATTTTCTTCACGGGTTCCCTTGTATGATTCGACACTAAACATCACAAATCACCTTGCTTTCTCAAAGATAAATGAATTTCCTGGCAGATGAACAGGAAATTAGAAGGACATTGTCGAGAACTTTATAAAGGATAAGACGATTTTAGCAAGAATGTTTAATTATCACAACAAATCCGTTTATGAACCCGTGTGTTGGGACAGAAACTTTACAAAAGAAAGTGAGGCGGGAACTTTGAAGAAAAATTCAAAAGAGGCAATTGTGTCTGCCGCTATCTCCTTATTTAATACGAAGGGTTTTTCTGGGACTTCCATCCGTGATATTGCAGGCAAAGCTCAGACGAATACAGCAAATATCGCATATTATTTCGATAACAAACACGGGCTGCTTGAATATTGCTTTACGGCTTTTTTCGAAGGGTATATCCAGGAGATAGAGAAGGGGTTTTCATTTCTTGAGCAGGGGGCGGCTCTGAGCCTGAAAAAAATGGCGCAAAACATCATGGTTTATCAATTTGAGCATAGCCATTTAACAAGATTGATACTCAGGGAAATTTCAATAGATTCACAGGTGGTAAGGGAAATCATGTCCACTTATTTAGCAAAGGAAAAGTTTTATTTTGGCAAGGTGCTCGAAAGGGGCATGAAAACAAAAGAGTTCCGTAACCACTCAGCCAATTATATGATTATCCAGCTGAAAGGACTCCTGTCCATGCCATTTCTGAACACACATTATATGTCTGAAGTTCTGCATGTATTTCCTCATGAAAAATATTTCGCGGACAAATATACGAAAGAGATCTTCAATTGGGTTGATGGAGTCCTGTGCAATCATGCCAGAAAACCTTATGCTGCCGTACTCTGAGAATTTAAAGGTGTTTCATTCTATCGAGGCCCTGACCCATGTCCTTTGCCTGATGAGAATCGGATCCATATACCAGTGTAATGCCTTTTTGGGCCGCTGCTTCTGCAGCCCAGTCCGGAGGATAGGATTCCTTGCATAAAGGCTTGGCGAAACCGGCTCCATTATAGTCGAGTTCATAGCCATGAGTATAAACCTCATCAAGTATTTGGTTTATTTCCTCTCTAAATTCCCGATCAGCGGGATATTTTTTTTGAAATTTTTTCACCAGGGTGATATGCCCAATCCTTTTTGGTTTAAACGATCCTAAATCTGCTTTTATAGATAGGAGCAGGGTGCGGAAATAATTCATATAAACTGCTTCAATATAACCATATTCTTCAATCATCTTTGCAAAAACATCCGGGCTGTAGTCCACGCATTCGTAGCGGCTGCCATGTTTTAGAAAATGTACAGATAAAATAGAATCATCCATGTATTTTCCATTTTTATCGAGGAATTCTTTGACCTCCCGTTCAAAACCTTCAATGTAATCCACTTCAAGCCCCGCATTAATCCTGATTTTTCCTTGATAATCTGCTTTTACTCTTGAAATATCAGTAAAATATTTTTCAAGATTCTCCTTGCGCATCGCACTGTCCCGGGCAGGTGCCGGGTCCTCAAAGCCATCAGGGAGCGGAGCATGTTCAGTAAAAGAAATCTCCTTAAAACCAAGACTTATTGCTTTTTCAACATAATCTTCCAATGAATCCTTTGTCCCGTGCGGGCAAAAGGGTGTGTGGATATGGCCGTCTTTTAGCATTTAAAGATTTTCCTTTCTGCAATGGTTTAATGGATGCAGTACTCAAGTCTCTTTTTTATATATCTCCTAAATAAAGAAGGAAATCATTTATAAAAAGCGAATTGTTTGTATTTGAACAGTTCATATAGTTCAATTAAAAAGGCGGTTTTCAGTTGAATATTGTATATTAATTACTGAGTTGATTGCAGCGGAAGGTGCGAGACTCCTGCGGGAGTAGCGGGACAGGTGAGACCCCGCAGACGCGGAGCGTTGAGGAGGCTCACCGCCCGCCCCGCGGAAAGCGAGCAGCCTGGAGCGGAAATCAACGGACAACATAGAAAGGCAATAACAACAATTTATACGAGTAGAGCCATGAGAGAAACATTAAAAAAATTATAGTTGTTTTAGTTATTTTTCGAAAATAGCATTTTACATCAGATATAAATGAAGAAATTCATAAAAAAATGAAATAAATAGTCAAAAAATGTCGTTTACATGGTATCATAAAAGCATTGAAAATAACATGTGAAATAAAGAAACGCCTCACACTATTAAATATAAACTTTACATATACATACTGGCTCGGGAACAGAACAGGGGGCTTTAAAATGGAATACATAATTGGAGCTATAGTCATTCTTTTATGCCTATATCTCACCGGATATTTTTTAAAGAAAAAACATTACAAAGAAATTGACAGGCTGGAAACTTGGAAAATGGACATAACGGACCGCCCTGTTCTAGATGAAATGTCTAGAGTGAAAAAGCTGAATATGACGGGGCAGACAGAGGAATTATTTGAACGCTGGAGAAATGAATGGGATGAAATAGTTACATCGCAGCTTCCGGATGTGGAAGAATTGTTATTTGATGCTGAAGAGAGCATAGATAAATACCGTTTTAAGAATTCCCAGGAAATTCAGCAGAGAATAGAAAAAAGATTAACCGAGATAGAAGAAAACATCAAAAACCTGCTTGCTGAATTGAATGAACTGGTAGGCAGTGAAGAGAAAAATAGAGCGGAAATTGAAGAATTGAAAGATATGTACCGCCAATGCAAAAAGTCTCTCCTTGCACACCGCCATACATTCGGCAAATCTGAGAAAATTCTTGAAGAACAGCTGGATGAAGCATTCTCCAAATTTGAAGAGTTCGATGACAAAACTGAAAAGGGCAATTACCTTGAAGCTCGTGAAACCCTTCTTGTAATTAAAGCTCTGATTGAGGATTCTCAAGCCAAAATGGAAGCTATACCAAGTTTGATGGTTGACTGTCAATCCAAGATCCCTTCCGAACTGGAAGAGTTAAGAGACGGATACAAGGAAATGCTGGAGCAGGGATATCTGCTTGATCACCTGCAGATAGATAAAGAAATTGAGAGGCTTGAAGAACAAGTAAATGTATACGCAGGCTCCATTGATCAGGCACAAATCGAAGAAGTTCAAACAGGAGTCGAAGAGATCAAAGATAATATGGAACATCTGTACGATCTGCTCGAAAAGGAAGTACATGCCAGACATTACTTAAGCCAGCAGGATGAAGCAACAAGAACCATGCTTTATAATAACCGTGATATGAACAATAAGCTAAAGACAGAGATAGCGGCTGTCCGGAATAGCTATCATGTTCCGGAAAAGGATCTTGAAATTCAAATCCACCTGGAGAAAAAAATAAACCAGCTGTTCAAAAAATTCGAAGTGCTGGAGCATAAGATTAACAGCCAAAATACTCCCCATACACTTCTGAGAGAAGAACTGGCGGAAGTCAAGGAACACATTGAGGAGATTTCAGATGAGCAGACAGCTTTTGCCGAAAAGCTTCAGGCCTTACGAAAAGACGAAATGTCTGCAAGGGAAAAAGTAAAAGAATTAAGCAAGAAAGTGGCAGAAACAATAAGGCTTATATCCAAAAATAACGTGCCTGGAGTTTCTCAGGAATATAAATATTTGATACAGGATGCGAAAGAAAGCATAGATAATGTACTGGCTAAGCTCGATGAAAAACCATTGAACATTCCTTCGGTCCAGCAATATCTTGAAGTTGCGGTGCTGACTGTTGATAAGGCTGCTGATTCTGTCAGTGATATGATTGAGACGATTCTTCTAGCTGAGAAGGTCATCCAATATGGCAACCGATACAGAAGCAGTTATCCATCTATTGATAATGGATTAAGGGAAGCAGAGGTCTCATTCAGAAGCTATGAATATAAAAAAGCATTGGAGCAGGCTGCCTCTTCAATTGAAGAAGTCGAGCCGGGTGCGATCAAGAGAATTGAAGAATTAATAACTGAACAATAAAAAACAGATCCGATTATGGATCTGTTTTTTTAAAGGAATCTATCCGGCTCCATGCACCGATAAGCGGGCGCATGGAGCTTCTTAATTATTCGTTGCCAGCAATTGTTTTTTTCGGCTCCCCAACAGCAATTGCCAGAAAGTAGCCTATAACAGCTCCGGCAATGGCAGGCACAATCCAGCCGATACCCTCAGCAAAGAATGGGAGGAATTGAAGTGAGTCTGTAATATAGGATACGTCCATTCCAGCTGTTTTCAAGCCATCCACAAAACTAATTAATCCTGTTGGTATTAATGCCCCAATATATACCACTGAGTAGCCATTAAAGGCATTGTGCATAAACGATAGAAGTATCAGCACGATGGCCAGAGGATAAATGATGATCAAAATTGGCAATGAAAGTTGAATCAACTGAGTTAAACCAATGTTTGCAACCACCATACTGAACAGTGAAAGAATGATTACAATGGTTTTATAGGATATTTTTGGAAGCAATTTATGAAAGTACTGCGCACAAGCGGAAACGAGTCCGATTGAGGTTGTCAGGCACGCTACCGTTATGGCCAGCCCAAGGATAACTGCTCCCGCAGCTCCAAATAGATAATGAGAAGCAGCAGATAGGATAGCGCCGCCATTATCGAATTCACCTATAGCATCTGTACTTGTTGCACCGATGTATGCAAGAGATAAATATACTGCCGCTAGACCGGCAGCTGCTATCAGTCCGGCAGTAATGCAAATTTTCATAAGGGAATGTTTATTTGTTACACCCATGCCCTGTATGGAGCTGATAACGATAATTCCGAATACCAGTGCTGCAATTGTATCCATTGTCAGGTAGCCTTCAATGAAGCCTTTAAAGAACGGCCCCTCTGCATATGCCCCCACTGGCGCCTGCAATTCGCCCATAGGAGTAATGATGCTTTTTATAACCAGAACAGCAAGGATAATGAGCAAGGCAGGTGTAAAAATATTGCCGATTCTATCCACTAATTTCGATGGATTGAGAGAAAGCCAGGCTGTGATGCCAAAAAAGGCAATGGTATAAACCAATAACGAAAAAGGACTATTGGAAGCGGTTTCAGATAAGAACGGAGTAACCCCAATTTCATAAGCAACTGTCCCGGTACGCGGGATTCCAAAAAATGGTCCAATGGCTAAGTACATAATAATAGTAAAAATCATTCCGTATAAAGGGTGTACGCGGCTTGCAATTGTTTGCAGATCCCCATTTCTGGCAATGGCAATAATACCTAGAAGCGGCAATCCAACCCCTGTAATTAAAAATCCAATAATAGCAGTCCATACACTTGTGCCGGCAGCTTGTCCCAGGAAGGGAGGGAAAATCATATTTCCTGCCCCAAAGAATAGAGCAAATAACATGAGTCCGACGGCGAGAATTTGTTTGGTTGACAGTGTTTTATTCTCCATATATATCCTCCTGAAAGAGTTCTATATCATAATGTTTAGAACATTTTCATATTAGCATAAGAACTAAAAAAAATGTCGAAAAAATACGAAGTCTTAATATTTAGTAATTTGTAATAGTAAATTCGAAATGTGCTTTGCTCAAATTACAATAATATCAGCCTCTCCACGTAAGATTTAATCCATTCATTGGGTTAAACTGCTCAACCTTGATTAATTTAAATTGTATAGATTTGAATATTTGAATCTAATGCTTCAATTACAATTTCCATTCTTCATTGGTTATGATAAGATTTAAAGTTGGCTAAAGGGTTATCGGAACGGAAAGGAGAAGACCGTGATTTATTTAGATAACAGTGCAACAACTAAACCATATAAAGAAGCGCTTGATTCTTTTATGAAGGTTTCTTCAGAATACTTTGGGAATCCCTCTTCCCTACACGAATTTGGAGGTAAGGCAGAAAGGCTCCTCATGCAGGCGCGTGAGCAAATTTCCCAATTGCTGAATGTTAAGAGCAATGAAGTGTTTTTCACATCCGGAGGGACAGAGAGCAATAATCTTGCTATAAAAGGAACTGCATTAATGCATAGAAAAAGAGGGACCCATATTATCACCACCGGGCTGGAGCATGCTTCTGTAAGGGAAACTGCTGATCAGCTGAAGGAATTGGGCTATCGAATAACCGTAATTGAACCGGATAGTATGGGTATTGTCCATGCTGAAGACATTGAAAAGGAAATTACACCTGAAACTGTTTTAGTCTCTGTTATGCACGTAAATAATGAAATTGGTTCCATTCAGCCAATTAATGAAATAGGAGAGATGCTGAAAAAGCATGCGCGGGTCATATTTCATGTAGACAATGTTCAGGGAATCGGCAAGGTGCCCCTAGACCTTTATCAGGCCCAGGTGGATCTGTGTACGATTTCGGCTCATAAATTTCACGGTTTGAAGGGGAATGGGGTTTTGTTCATTCGTGATGGACTTCGTCTTTCGCCGTTGCTCTCCGGGGGCAATCAGGAATGGAAAATGAGAAGCGGCACGGAAAACATAGCTGGCATTGTAGCAATGGCAAAGGCACTAAGGCTTACGATGAATAATAAGGATAAGCACTTAAGCCGGCTTAAATCCATCAAAACCTATCTTATGGAGGAGGCGGGAAGAATTGAGGGGATTACAGTTCATACCCCTGAAAATAATTCTGCTCCCCACATCGTCAATTTCTCCATAAAAGGATTCAAAGCGGAGGTATTTGTCCACGCTTTAGAAGAGCGCGGAATTTTTATTTCCACTACAAGTGCCTGCTCTTCGAAGAAATCTGCTGCCAGCAGTACCCTGATGGCTATGGGAATCCCTGAAAAGGATGCAAAAAGTGCAGTCCGGGTCAGTTTGTCTTATGATAATACGAAGGAAGAGGCAGAAATTTTTATACAGGCGGTTAAAGAGACCGTTAATAGGCTAAGAAAGGTTATGAAATCATGATAAATTATGACCGTATACTTATACGATATGGAGAAATCTCCACAAAAGGCAGAAACCGCAATATGTTTGTCGATAAACTAAGAAGAAGCATTTACAATGTGCTGAATGAATTTTCCGGCATCAAGATAGAATCAACAAGAGACCGAATGTACGTTGTTTTGAATGGTGCAGATGGCAGAGATGTTACTGATCGCCTTAAAGGGATTTTTGGCATTCAGTCCTTCAGTCCTGCTGTGAAAGTCAATAAAGATATCGAAGAAATGAAAGCTGCAGCATTGGCGTTATTTTTAAAACATTTTGAAGAAGGAAAGACTTTCAAGATTACGGCTAAGAGAGCCGATAAAAGCTTCCCTTTAAATACTGACGATCTTAATCATGAATTTGGCGGACACCTGTTGAAAAATGTGCCGAATCTACAAGTGAATGTAAAAAAACCGGATATCAATCTGCAGATTGAAGTTCGCGAAGAAGCGGCTTACTTATCATGCGAAACCATTGAGGGAGCCGGCGGACTTCCTGCAGGCTCGAGCGGTAAAGCCATGCTTATGCTTTCCGGAGGAATTGACAGCCCGGTAGCAGGTTACTTATCCATGAAGAGAGGATTGGAAATTGAAGCTGTCCATTTTCACAGCCCGCCTTTCACGAGTGAGCGTGCAAAGCAAAAAGTAATTGATTTAACAGAAAAACTTGCGAATATTGCTGGATCCGTTGTTCTCCATATTGTCCCATTTACAGAAATCCAGCAGCTGATCCATCAGCAGGTTCCGGCTAATTATACGATGACAACAACAAGACGATTAATGCTCCGGATCACTGATGAAATCCGTGATAAAAACGATGGCCTGGCCATTATCACCGGGGAAAGCCTTGGACAGGTAGCAAGCCAGACGCTTGAAAGCATGTTTGCCATTAACGATGTCACGACAACACCTATTCTGCGGCCGCTGATCACAATGGATAAAACGGATATCATCGACATTGCCCAAACCATCGATACGCACGATATATCGATCAGGCCTTTTGAAGATTGCTGTACCGTTTTCGTTCCATCATCACCCAAAACAAAACCAAAACGAGACAAAGTCCGCCGCTTTGAAAGCTTTGTTGATTTCGAACCTCTAATCGCAAAAGCAGTCGAAGGCACCGAAAAGCTGGTTATCAAACCCAAATCGCGCAATGAAGACTCTTTTGGGGAATTATTTTGAGATAAATACAGGCTGAAAAATAATACAACAATTACCAATTAATTTGTGTATATGGCCATGTGATTCTACACATTCTATACTCACAAGGAGGTGAAAATCACATGGCAAACAACAACAGCTCAAACCAGCTTCTAGTTCCTGGAGTACAACAAGCTCTTGACCAAATGAAGTACGAAATCGCTACTGAATTCGGTGTAAACCTTGGTGCTGAAACTACTTCTCGCGCTAACGGTTCTGTAGGTGGAGAAATCACTAAGCGTTTAGTTCAAATGGCTGAACAGCAATTAGGCGGTTTCCAAAGATAATTAAATAATATGGCTACAAGGAGCAGGAATCATTCCTGCTCCTTATTTATGTGCAAAAAACTTTTTAAATAATAAATAATTTTAAATTTTATAATAATTTAGTATAATAATTCTATAGAACAAGCATCCAAGTTCTTGCAGCAGCAAATGAAATGGTCAGGGGGAGATTTGATGAAACGCGAAGACTTAATCGCACCGGAAAAGTACAACCTCGTATCAGAAATGGAGCGGTTTGCCGGGGATAAGGACAAACTTGCAATTAAGTGGGAAAACGAGCATGGAGAAAAAAAGAGATTACATACAGTGACCTGATTCACAATGCGAACAGAATTGGAAACGTTTTCTTAGAAAATGGTTTGAATAAAGGGGATGTTATTCTTATCATTGTTCCAAGACTGATAGAAGCGTATCAGGTTTACATTGCATCACTAAAAGCGGGAATTGTTGTTATACCAAGTTCTGAAATGCTTCGTTCGAAAGATCTGCAATACCGCATTAATCATGGTGATGTTAAAGCGATCGTAAGTTATTATCCTTATGTTGACCAATTTAAAGGTATTAAGGAAGCAGAAGCCCTGCCGAAATTTGTGATAGGCGGGAACGCAGATGGATGGATTGGTCTGGACGAGGAAATGAAAGAGGCTTCACCGGAACTATCATTGGCTGATACCTCCAGGGATGACATGGCATTCCTTTCCTATACATCAGGAACAACAGGAAATCCTAAAGGCGTCGTACATACACATGGCTGGGCATTTGCTCACCTAAAAACAGCAGCACCTAACTGGTTATGCATTAACGAAGGTGATACAGTATGGGCAACGGCAGGTCCCGGCTGGCAAAAGTGGATTTGGAGCCCGTTCCTTTCCGTTCTGGGTTCTGGTGCCACGGGAGTTGTCTACAATGGAAAGTTTGAACCGAAAAAATATTTGCAGCTATTAGAGGATAATCAGGTTAATGTCCTTTGCTGCACGCCGACTGAATACAGGCTGATGGCAAAGGCTGACAATATTCATGAATACAAGCTTCCGGCCCTTCATAGTGCTGTTTCGGCGGGTGAACCGCTAAACCGGGAAGTGATTGATACATTTAAAAAGCATTTTAACGTAAATGTCCGTGATGGGTATGGACAGACTGAAAATACCCTGCTTGTCGGCATTACAAAGGATATGGAGCTAAAAGCAGGCTCAATGGGAAAACCGACTCCAGGCAACAGAGTCGAAATAGTAAATGAACACGGTGAAGTATGTGCTGTAGGTGAGACAGGAGATATTGCTGTCCATGTAGAAACTCCTGCACTCTTTAAAAATTATTATAAAGACCCGGAAAGAACTGCTATGCAATTCCGGGGTGATTACTATATTACCGGAGATAAGGCAAAGAAGGATGAAGATGGCTATTTCTGGTTTGAAGGCCGCGGTGATGATATTATTATCAGCTCTGGCTATACGATTGGACCATTCGAGGTGGAAGACGCACTCGTAAAGCACCCATATGTAGCCGAATGTGCAGTTGTAGGAAGTCCTGATGAAGTGCGCGGATCGATCGTTAAAGCATTTGTTGTTTTAAGGGAGGGTGTCGATCAGAATAACCCTAACCTTGTTTCAGAGCTCCAGGAGCATGTAAAAGACCTGACAGCTCCTTATAAATATCCTCGGAAAATTGAATTTTTATCTGAGCTGCCAAAAACGACGTCAGGAAAAATAATGCGTGTGGAATTGCGGAAAAAAGAAGCGGAAACTGCTTCAGCTCAAAACTGAATGCTTTGAAAAATACAGGCGGATTTCCGCCTGTATTTTTGTTATACTATGGTAAATGTGAACTTTTACTTATTAAAGGAGAAAAGATTATATGGGAACGCTATGGCACGGGGGGCCGATATATACCCTTCAGCAGGAAGGCCATCAGATAGAGGCCGTTTTTACAGTAGGCAGCCAAATTATTGAAATTGGCGCCTTGGGAGATTTAAGGGATAAGTATAAAGAAGAGATTCAAAAGGAGATTGATCTGGAGGGGAGCACCATGCTTCCGGGATTTGTGGATAGCCATATGCACCTCATCGGGCATGGCGAAAGGCTGATAAGACTCGATTTGTCTGAGCACACGTCAAAGCAGGAAGTTCTTCTTGCTGTTAAGCAATTTTCAGAGACAATAGATGAGGGAGAATGGGTCATTGGGGAAGGCTGGAATGAGAATTTATGGGACCAGCCGGAGCCAATATATGCTTCTGAGCTGGACCAATATGTCCCCAATCACCCTGTCATCCTGAAACGTGTGTGCAGACATGCTCTTGCAGTCAATTCTCTTGGATTATCTAAAGCAAATATTACTGAAGATACTGAATGTCCTCCAGGAGGAGTAATTGAGAAAGATGAACTTGGAAAACTAAATGGACTTTTGAAGGATCAGGCCCAAGAGCTATTGTACAAGGTGATGCCTGCTGTCTCAGAAGGCTATTTAAGGAAGGCGCTTCACGCTGCCATTAATGACGCCTATAAGCTTGGATTGACAGGAGGGCATACGGAGGACCTTAATTATTATGGAGGGTTCACCCAGACCTATCAGGCCTTCAGGCAGGTAATTGAGGAGGAGGGTCTTTCTTTCCGGGCACATCTGCTGGTTCATCATGAAGTTGCTGATGAAATGAAGGAATCAGGCGGAGGATTTTTAGCGGGAAGTAAACATATAGAGTTTGGTGCTATGAAGATATTTGCCGATGGAGCTTTGGGGGGAGGACGGCTTTGTTAAGCCATCCTTATGCAGATGATCCATCCACTTCAGGAGTTGCTATTTTCTCACAGAAGCAGCTTGATGCCTTAGTGGAGAAAGCCCGCAATCATGAAATGCCGGTTGCCATCCATACGATTGGAGATTTGGCATTTGAAATGGCATTAAATTCCATTGAAAAACATCCGTTAGAAGGTCTGGGGCGAGACAGACTGATTCATGCTCAAATATTGCGCAAGGAGCTTATTGAAAGGGCTAAAAAGCTGCCTTTAATTCTTGATATCCAGCCGAGATTTACTGCCTCCGACTTTCCTTGGGTGATCGACCGTATTGGTGAAGAAAATATGGAGTATTGCTACGCATGGAAAACACTGCTGAAAGAAGGAGTAAATTGTGCAGGAGGATCTGACGCACCGATTGAGCCGGCCAATCCCTTCCTTGGTATTCATGCAGCTGTTACAAGAACAAACATAGATGACCCGCATAACACAGTCTATTATCCAAGTGAGGCATTATCTGTGTATGAAGCAGTATGCTTATTCACTAAAGGCAGTGCATATGCTGCTTCCCATGAAAATGACAGAGGTGTCATAAAAGAAGGGTATCTGGCGGATTTCACTATTTTAAATGAAGATATTTTTAAAATGCCAATAGGGCAAATTGCGTCTGTTACCGTAAACAAAACCGTTATTGATGGAAAAATAGTATACGAGAGATAAACGAAAATGTCAGGTGCCTATCGCATGGGTGCCTGGCATTCACTTTTTGGCAGGAAAAAATGATTGCAAACATTTTTCTGGCAGACTTATAATATAAATATTTCGATACTAGAAAGAACTGGGGAAATGAAATGAAAAATAATGAAGTACAATTGGGAGCTTTATATGCAGGGTTTGCTTACTTTTTATGGGGCATTTTGCCCGTATATTGGAAGTTAGTGGACCACGTGCAGGCAGATGAAATTTTGGCTAACAGGATTTTTTGGTCATTCTTCTTTATGCTGATTATTTTGCTGGTCTCAAAAAAGTGGAATGCCTTTGCTGCAACACTTAAAGGGTTTAAAACTAATAAGAAGCAGCTTTTCGCCCTTGTGATTGCCTCCATTCTGATCAGCACAAACTGGTTTTTATATATTTGGGCGGTCAATACCGATCAGATGATTGAGGCCAGTCTCGGCTATTATATTAATCCGCTCGTAAGTGTAATTCTGGGCATGCTGGTTTTTAAAGAGAAGCTGTCACCAGCGCAGTATGTATCTTTTGGGATTGCGTTTGCGGGAGTGATGATTTTGACTTTCAGCTATGGGCGGTTCCCCTGGATAGCCATTGTTCTCGCTTTATCCTTTGGCCTTTACGGGCTGGCCAAAAAGCTTATAAAAGTGGATTCGGCTGTTGGCTTAACGCTGGAAACATTAGTAGTGACTCCGATCGCATTTATTTATATGGTTATGCTTTTTATGAATGATAAGCAGGCTTTTCTGCATGTTTCGCTAAGCACCGATTTGCTTCTTATCGGGGCAGGTGCAGCCACAGCGGTGCCGCTATTGTACTTTGCCAAAGGAGCTCAGAAGATACCGATGTCTATGCTTGGCTTCCTTCAGTATATTGCACCGACAATTACCCTGATTCTGGGGATTTTCGTTTATCATGAGCAGTTTACAAAACTTCACATGCTTTCCTTTATGTTTATCTGGCTGGCTTTAACGATTTACTCTGTTTCGAAGACAAAGCTTTTTGCCCATCGGGAAACAAAATTAAAGCGCGGAAAAGGTGTTGGGATATAGAAAAAAGAGTTTCGCACAGACATGCGAAACTCTTTTTTTATAAAAATGTCCTCTTTACTTTTTCCCAGAAGGAATTGTCCTTCAGTTTTACGGTTTTGATGATTTTGCTGCTCAGTTTTATATCAATTTTTTCGACATGCTGAATGCTTAGGGCTTCATTGTCCATTCCCATTGTAGGATGGTCATTGCCATCTTGAACCACTTTGAGGGTCAGCTGCCGGTCTCCGCTCAGAATAAAGGAGGATCCAAGTGTACGATAGCGGTTGTTATTCAGTGAAGCTAGTTCGCTCACCTGCATGCATGGCAGCAGCGGGTCAACAACTGCTCCGTTTACTGACTTATTATAAGCTGTGCTTCCTGTTGGAGTGGCAACAATCATTCCGTCCCCGCGGAACGTTTCAAAATGTAAATCATCGATAAAGACATCGATTACAAATGTTTTAATTATGGCAGAGCGGATGCTGAATTCATTTAAGCACTGAAAGGATGTCTGGTCATCAACTGTAACATCAATAGTTGGATAGCGCCTTACCTCTACTTGTTCGTTTGTCATTGCCTCCACCATCTTGTCTGTATCATCAAGATGGAAATCACAGTACAGGCTAAGGCTTCCGGTCGTCGAAATTCCGGCATACAGACAGTCATCTCTATAGCCGGTTTTCCGGACAGCCTGCAAAAACGTACCGTCTCCCCCTATGCTTACAATGATATTGGCTTTTTTGAAGTCATTGACAATCGTAAAGGCATGCTCCTCAGCCAGGCTGTAAAGAGGAGCTACTTTTCCCATCGTTTCTTCATCTTTTTTGTGATAGAAGTATATATTGCGTCTTTCAGGCATATTCATTCCTCCAAGCAGTAAGAAAGTCTTTCCCAAATAATTCAAATTTTGCTATGATTATGGTTGTTGAATTCAGTTTACCTTTTTTTGAAACATTTTTAAAGTTTTATACGTATGAAGAATATGTGACAAACAGGTTTTCTGGGAATCATAATCAGTCTAACAAGGCGGCTGATTATGTTAGAAGAGGGCATTTTAAAAGGAGGATTTCTTAATGAATGGAAAACGTTGGGCTGCACTGGGAATAGCAGCAGGATTGTTTGTATTTTCCGTTGTGCTGAATTTTGTGACTGCATTTGCATTTACAGATATTGAAAGCTCGGTAAATGAACTATTTGCAGGAGGCAATGAAGCATTTTTGGAAGAAGTCATTGAAGAGGGCAATGCACAGAAAAAGATTGCTGTGCTGGACGTGAATGGAGTGATCCAGGATACGGGTGATGCAGCTTCTTTGTTTGCAAGTCCGGGTTATAATCACAAAGCATTCATGGATAATCTTGATTATGTAAAAGAAGACAGTACAGTAAAGGCGATTGTCATAAAGGTTAATTCCCCAGGCGGAGGGGTAGTGGAAAGCGCCGAAATACATGATAAGATTACTGAAATCCAAAAAGAAACAAAGAAGCCGGTATACATATCGATGGGATCAATGGCTGCCTCAGGGGGCTATTATATATCCGCTCCTGCTGACAAGATTTTTGCCAGTCCCGAAACATTGACCGGTTCGCTGGGTGTTATTATGCAGGGCTATAATTATGCGGGGCTTGCTGAAAAATATGGTGTGGAGTTTGTTACGATTAAGAGCGGTCCATATAAAGATATCATGAGCCCTACCAGGGAGATGACGGATGAGGAAAGAAAGATCCTTCAATCCATGATTAATAATTCCTATCAGGGATTTGTTAAAGTTATTTCGGAAGGCCGGGGATTAACCGAGGCACAAGTGAAGGAAATTGCGGACGGCCGCATTTATGACGGGCGTCAGGCGAAGGAACTGAATCTGATTGACGGTTTTGGCTATGACGATGATGTCATTGAACAGTTGAAGAAAGACCATAAATTAAATGGTGCCCAGGTTGTAAAATATACTGAGAATTTCGGGTTCGGCTCCATGTTCAGCATGGGAGCGCGAAAAATCATGGGTGATGACCTGGAAATGGCAGGCGTGATGAAGTTGTTATCACAGCCAAACTCACCGCGTTTAATGTATCTTTATGCTGAATAGGGAGGGGGAGAAAAGATGACTTCAAATGATCCTAATGAAAGAGAGCTTCCTCGTCCTGATTTAAGTAAGGATGAAGGCGAGATTGAGTCACCCATTGATGAAGCAGCTCCGTCTGGTAAGGAAACGGTCACACAAGCAGAAACCCTCCCCATTCAAAAAGCTTTATCACCACTCAGATTTGCTGGTTTTTGGATGAGATTTTGGGCTTATCTTTTAGATTTGGTTGTGGTTGGCAGTGTAGACCGGATATTGATCAATCCAATTTTTAGAGCATTGGATATTCCTTTGCATGAAAGCAGTTTGTTTGCTCCGATTTCCATAGCAACTGCCATTACGTTTTACGCCTATTTTGTGCTGATGACAAAGTTTTTTGGCCAGACGCTCGGGAAAATGGTATTTAGTTTAAAAGTAGTAGATCTTAAAGGGGAAAAGCTGACATGGGGCACAATTCTGTTCCGTGAATGGATCGGCCGTTTTATATCAGTGAGCATTTTTATCGGCTATGTCATTGTAGCCTTCCTGCCTAAGAAACAGGGGCTGCATGATCTTTTTGCAGATACCTCTGTTGTTCACGAAGGGCAAAATGAACAAGTCATTTAATGGAGAAATAGAAGCCTGTCACCGTCTGGTGGCAGGTTTATTTTTGTTGAGTTGGGCATAATACAAAGCTGAAAGGGTGTGAAAAAAGTGAAGTGGCTCCTGATTGCCGTAATTGCCCTCATACTTCTTTTAATTCTAGTTATGATAACAAAACTAAAGATATATTTTCATTTTTACCATGGAAACGATAATGATCATTTGAAAATCCAATTGAAAGCCTGGTTCGGGCTGATCAGGTACAAAATAGAAGTTCCTCTAATAAAAGTAGACGATAATTCGCCAACTATCGTTGTTAAGGAAAAGACGGCGGCAGGACCACAGGAAAATGCTCCTGAAAAAGATACAAAGCAATACTCCGCAGGTGATCTTATTAATAGCTTGCATGATACAAAAGCAATGATAAATCATATCGTGTCTCTCCACAAAATAATACGTAAGTTTCTCAAGCGTGTGACAATCCGGAATCTTGAATGGCATACTTTTGCTGGCCTTGGGGATGCGGCCCATACGGGGATGATCACCGGGGCTCTCTGGGCGATAAAAGGGAGCATTATTGGATTAATAAGTCATTATATGAAACTGAAAACGCATCCCAGCATCAGCGTCACTCCCCATTTCCAATTTTCCGTCTCACAAACAGCCATTTCATGTATGATTCATTTTCGTCTCGGGCATGCTATGTTAGCAGGAATTAAACTGATCAAATATTGGAAGGGCGGACGGCCGGATTTCAGGACAAAGCCGCTTTCTGCCTTATCTGATGATGGTACTAAAACTGTCTAAAAGAGGAGGAGCAATGAATGTCTGACCATCCTATTCAAGGGCTTATGACAACTGCCATGGAAAACCTGAAAGAAATGATTGATGTTAACACAATAATAGGGGATCCAGTAGAAACCCCTGATGGCAGTGTAATTTTAACTGTTTCAAAGGTTGGCTTTGGCTTTGCAGCAGGAGGAAGCGAATTTATGCTTGATGGACAATCAGGCGAGGAAAAGGGCCACCCGTTTGGCGGGGGGAGCGGAGGCGGTGTCTCCATCACTCCAATCGCCTTTTTGATTGTCAATTCTCACGGGGTAAAAATGGTCCATCTTGATGAAAGCACTCATTTGTATGAGAAAATTCTTGACCTTGCCCCGCAGGCAGTCGATAAAATTCAGCAGATGTTTAATAAGAAAGACGGTGGCTCCGGCAGCCAGCAAGGCCAGAACCAGCAGGAAAACAGTGATGAGTACAACGGACATAAGCAGGATCTGGATATCTAAGAGGAGAAGGAAGTTAACTGTCCTATGGAGAGTTAACTTTTTTCTTGGAATGCATCCTTAATAATTGCAAAAAAGATTCTGAAAAGATATGATTTACACTGTACATAAGTGATTAAGGAGGACGATTTAAATGGCATCTATTACGTTCAAAGGAAATCCTGTAACATTACTGGGCAATGAAGTTAAAGCAGGGGATAAAGCTCCTGAATTCAAGGTGCTGGCAAATGACCTTTCTGAAGTTACACTTGCTGATTCAAAAGGGCAAGTACGTCTTATAAGTGTAGTGCCTTCTATCGACACGGGCGTCTGTGATGCACAGACACGCCGTTTTAATGAAGAAGCTTCCAAGCTTGATAATGTAAAAATTCTTACTGTAAGCGTAGATCTTCCGTTTGCTCAAAAGCGCTGGTGTGCAGCAGCAGGCATTGAAAATGTTCAAACTGTTTCTGATCACCGCGACCTGTCTTTCGGAGAAGCTTATGGGGTAGGCATCCAGGAACTTCGCCTATTGGCCCGTGCCGTTTTTGTTGTCGATTCGAATGACACTGTAACATATGCGGAATATGTCAGTGAAGCAACAGATCATCCAAACTATGAAGCAGCAGTGGAAGCAGCTAAACAAGCGAAATAATATAGAAAATTGGAAGCTCCGGATTCGTTCCGGAGCTTTAATTTTTTTATTCCTCAGCACGAAACTTGTGAATGAACCAAAAGCCCGTTAAAATAGGAAAAAGAATAAGGACGGGAGGAATATGCTGTGAAAATAACTCCGGTTGAGGATTTATTTACGATTTTAAACGAAACGGCTGTAATTATGCAGGAAGAACTGCATTGTACATACTTAGAAGCTCTTGCTGAAACAGGAGAGAATTTATTTCATGAAAGTATTCTTCAGGATGAGCTCAGTGAATTAACAGTTAAAAGGCTCAGGAAGAGTTATGAATCCATTGACTTAAGCAGCTGCACAAAAGAAGAAATCAGAAAGTCCTTTCAGCTTGCAATATTAAAAGGCATGAAGGAAAATGTGCAGCCCAATCATCAGATGACTCCTGATGCAGTAGGAATGCTGATGGGGTATCTTGTGGAAAAGTTCATTAAGGATAAAAGCTGCCGCCTGCTTGATCCTGCTGTAGGAACAGGAAATTTATTGACCACTGTTATGAATCACCAAAGCGGTAAAGTAATTGAGGCAACTGGGATTGAGATTGATGACTTATTGATCAAGCTTGCTTATATAAATGCCAATTTACAGGAGCACGCCATTCAATTCTTCAACCAGGATAGTCTCGAACCGCTGTTTATCGAATCCGCTGATGCCGTAGTAAGTGATCTGCCTGTCGGGTATTATCCGAATGATATCCGTTCGGCCGAGTATAAGCTAAAAGCGGATGAGGGGCATTCCTATTCTCATCACTTATTTATTGAGCAGAGCATGAACCATGTGAGATCTGGAGGCTATTTATTTTTTATCATTCCAAATGGAATGTTCGAAAGTGATCAGGCTCCTAAGCTTCATGAGTTCATCAAGGAAAATGCCTACATTCAAGGATTGATACAGCTGCCGCTCACTATGTTCAAAAATGAAAAAGCGGCAAAAAGCATATTCATCCTTCAGAAGAAAGGGGAAGGAGTCACTCCCCCTAAGCAGGCGCTCCTGGTCAACTTGCCAAGCTTGTCCAAAACAGCAGAAGCAGAAAAAATCCTCAAGAAAATTGATGTCTGGTTTAAAGAAAGTAAATAAGGATAAACGAAAAAGAAGCTGTGTATTTGCCGGCTTCTTTTTAAATGAATAAATATAAGGAAGTATCAGAAAATATTTAATTTAACATGAAAACGATATCATTGCAAGGTGATTCTTGAAATGTTTTGCATACAGTGTTTAAATGGAAAATTGAGAGATATTAATTGTGGCCGATGCACAAAATAAAGTTGTATGACTTTATATCGCCGTATCACACATTGTTATATAAAAGTATTGGTTTAAAGTGACAGATCAGTCCCTTTGAACATTCTAAAGGAGCGGTAGCTTTATGGCAAAAATCATTGCAATTAACGCCGGCAGTTCATCATTAAAGTTTCAATTATTTGACATGCCGAGTGAAGAAGTTATTACAAAAGGCTTAATCGAGCGTATTGGGCTGGATAACGCAGTCTTCAATATTTCGGTAAATGGCGAAAAAATCAAGGAAGTAACAGATATTCCAGATCATGCAATAGCAGTTAAAATCCTTCTGGATAAATTAACAACTCTGGGGATCATTAAATCTCTTGATGAAATCGAAGGCATTGGACATCGTGTTGTTCACGGCGGTGAAGCTTTCAATGATTCAGTTGTTATTACGGACGAAGTGCTTGCAAAAATTGATGAACTATCTGAGCTTGCACCTCTTCACAACCCGGCTAATATTACAGGAATCAAGGCGTTCCAGCAGGTTCTTCCAAATGTCCCTGCAGTGGCAGTATTCGATACTGCGTTCCATCAGACGATGCCTGAAAGCTCTTTCCTATATAGTTTGCCATATGAGTATTATGAGAAATATGGCATTCGCAAGTATGGCTTCCATGGAACTTCCCATAAGTATGTTTCTGAGCGTGCAGCAGAAATGCTTGGACGTCCGCTTGATCAGCTTCGCCTCATCTCCTGTCACTTAGGAAATGGAGCAAGCATTACAGCTATTGAAGGTGGAAAGTCAATCGATACTTCAATGGGATTCACTCCATTAGCGGGTGTTACAATGGGTACGCGATCAGGAAATCTGGACCCTGCTCTTATTCCATTCATTATGGAAAAGACAGGCTTGAACGCAGATGAAGTTCTTGATGTCCTTAATAAAAAGAGCGGTATGCTAGGTGTTTCCGGCTTCTCGAGCGATCTTCGCGACATTGAAATTCAAGCTGTTGAAGGAAATGAAAGAGCAGAATTGGCTCTTGAAGTATTTGCAAATAGAATCCATAAATATATCGGATCCTATGCATCCCGCATGTATGGCGTAGATGCTATCATTTTTACAGCCGGAATCGGTGAAAACAGTGATGTCATCCGTGAACGTGTTCTTCAGGGACTGGAATTCATGGGCGTATACTGGGATCCTGCATTAAACAAAGTGCGCGGTGAAGAAGCATTCATCAACTACCCTCATTCACCAGTTAAAGTCATGATTATCCCGACAAATGAGGAAGTTATGATCGCGCGTGATGTTGTGAGATTGGCAAAATAGTATTGATAACAAGGCAAGGGCTTAGCGCTCTTGTCTTTTTTTATTTGATTATTGCCCATCAGCCGGAAGGAGAATTTCCCATCCAACTTATGCTATACTGAGTCCAAGAAAAATGTTTTGGGAGGAATTGCGATGCCATTGAACGAACGGGAAGGAAGTGTTTTGGCCGGAATTCAGGAGTGGGAGAACAAGCTGCTGAATTATGAGCCCAATGACTTGGAGATGGTTTATGATAAATCATTGGAAAGGTCTTTTTCACTATTGCCTGAAGAAGTTCAGCAGCAATTTTTTTCAGCAATGGATAGCTGGCTGTTTCATCTGCATGCGCTTATTCAGGGTTCACAGCTTCAAATGGATGCGAAAGAGCGTATATTGACGGCAGGCCGTGTTTTTCATTCTGATATAGAGACGATTGAAGATCTGAAGCAATTGAATATCGACCAGCTTCAATACATAGCTCAACAGCAGATTGCCCGTCATCGTCTTTATTCGTTTGCACAGGGCGGTATTGCGGGTTCGGGCAGCTCACTCATGCTGGGTGCTGATATTCCCGCTATGGCGGTTATTAATCTGCGTGCCGTACAGCTGATTGCCATGACCTATGGCTTTGAAGTCAATACTCCATTCGAAATGATGAGTTCTCTTAAGGTTTTTCACGCTGCCACATTGCCGCCCAGGATGCAGAGCAGTGCATGGGAAGAATTAATGAACGAGCTGAAGAACCAGGAGGAATTTTATTTTTATGAAGGAAAAGAAGAGTTGACTGATATCAGCTGGATTGAGCAGCCAATGAAGCAGCTTCTTAAAGGAATGGCTATTTACTTTTTCCGGAGAAAATCAATTCAGGGAATTCCCTTTATCAGCATGGCCATTGGAGCAGGGACCAACTACCAGCTGACAAGAAAAGTAACAGAATTTGCCCATAAATATTATCAGATGAGATATCTGCAAAGAAAGAATGATCAGCAGTAAACTCAGGTTAACTATGATTTTCAAGCAAAGGTGGTGCCAATATGAGTACATTTGAGCATAAAAAGGAAGCGCCTAAAAAAGTCAGATGTAAAGTGATTACCGTAAGTGATACGAGAGATGAAGAAACGGATAAAAGCGGAAAGCTGATGATTCAGCTGCTCGAAGAGGCGGGACATATTATTGCCGACTATGAAATCGTCAAGGATGAAGGAACTCTAATTCGTGAGGCCGTATTAAAAGGCTGCGAAAATCCTGGCATTGACGCTATTCTAACAAATGGGGGCACAGGTATTGCTCTCCGGGACGTAACGATCGAGACGGTTAGAGAATTATTTGATAAAGAAATCGACGGATTCGGTGAATTGTTCAGGATGCTGAGCTACACTGAAGATATCGGGTCTGCGGCCATTCTTTCACGGGCTGCTGCAGGCACCGTACGAAATAAAGCAGTTTTCTCAACACCGGGATCATCCGGGGCAGTCCGCCTTGCGATGAATAAACTGGTTTTGCCTGAACTCGGGCATATCATCAGGGAACTAAGAAAAGATTTATAAAGGGCCAAAAACCTTTCCGCTGCGGAAAGGTTTTTCTTATGAATGCATCTTTCCTGTAATATCCTGATTCGTTCGATACCATAGCCACAAATCATTAATGACGGATGCGAGCTCTGAAATTTCACTGTTGAGTCTGCATGATCTTTCGAAATTGCCTTCATCCGAAAGCTCAGCCTGTTTCCTGTTAATATCCGCTTCAAGCTCTGCAATGCGGTCAGGAATCCTGCCTCTTATTTTTTCCCATTGAAACAGGATCATCTGCTGTGTTTTTGGTGAATATTCATCCCAATCCCGATCAAAGGCGGGTATAGGAATGCCAAGACGGCCATTATGCGAAAAATGCTCCTCCATTATGAATCCCCCATACAATAATCTTGTTTTTATTTTACTATAAAGATGTTTTCGGTGCATGGATGTTTTAGTATTCAATCGTTTTCTGCAGATAATACTATGGAACTAATATGAAAATAAATGAACGTGGTTCACAAGAACTGATTTAATAGAAAGGCTAAGGTATTGGTTTACAGCTTAAATGGATATCAAATAACATATTGACTATTAAGAATATTAAAATAAATAAGAGGAGGAGAATATGAAAAGATTTTTAGCGCAATTAACAGTTTTATGCCTAATGCTGGGTTTGGTTTTGCCTTACCCCGCTGCAGCCCTGGGAGAAGAATTGGACAGAACAGGAAGCAGACCAGTAGAGCAAGTATCTAAACATAAAAAAGCTTTAGAATATCCAACCTTGTCAAAAGCAAAGCGCCCCGAGGATGCAGGCTTTTCTTCCAAAAAGCTCAAAGAGGTTGATAAGCTTATCGAGGAGGAAATCGAAAATGGTTTTCCAGGAGCTGCTTTAGTCGTTATTAAAGATGGCAAGATTGTTAAAAACTCTGCATATGGTTCAGCCAAAGTCTTTGATGAATCTGATCCTTTAAATCAGCCGCAGAAAATGAAAACAAAAACCATGTTTGATTTAGCATCAAATACGAAAATGTATGCCGTTAATTTTTCACTGCAGCATCTTGTGAGTGAAGGAAAGATCAATCTTGAAGAAAAAATTCAGCATTATTTTCCTGAATTTAAAGATTCAGCGGACGATGAGATAAAAGGGAAAGGTGAACTCCGGATCATCGACTTGCTTCATCATACAGCCGGGTTTCCTTCAAGCGTCCATTATCATAATCCTGAAAGGGCGGGAGAGTTGTATTCACAGGAACGCAATAAAACACTTTCCATGATTTTAAAAACTCCCCTTCAGTATGAACCTGGCACCAAACAGGTTTACAGTGATATTGACTATATGCTGCTTGGATTTATTATTGAAAAAATTACTGGAGAGAGGCTGGACCGTTATACTGAGAATCATATCTATAAACCTTTAGGGTTAAAGCATACTTTATTTAATCCTCTCCGCAAGGGATTCAAAGAAAAGGATTTCGCTGCAACTGAACTGCACGGCAACACCAGGGATGGCGTCATTTCATTTCCTAATATACGCACCTATACTCTCCAGGGAGAGGTTCACGATGAGAAGTCCTTTTATTCAATGGATGGAATATCCGGGCATGCAGGTCTCTTTTCCACGACTTCAGATCTTGCTGTACTGATGCAGGTGATGCTTAATGATGGGGGCTATGGAAATATAAAGTTATTTGATAAACAAACAATTGATAAATTTGTAAAACCTTATGATATGAATCCTACATATGGGTTAGGGTGGCGTTTGAACGGAGATTCAAGTATGGAGTGGATGTTCAGCGAGCATGCCGGGAAAGAAGTATTTGGGCATACCGGCTGGACAGGAACAGTAACGGTGATAGACAGAGAAAATAATTTAGCAATCGCTCTCCTGACAAATAAAAAACATTCTCCTGTCATCGATCCATTAAAAGATCCGCACAAGTTTCAAGGTGACACATACAGTATTAGTCAATATGGAAGTGTAATTACAGCGGTTTATGAAGCATTAAAACATTAACCTATACTGCAGGCAAAAGCTGAATACAGGGCTTTTGCCTTTTTTTATTGGAATAACTGTATTTATTTTTATACATTTTTAAGAATAAGTATTGATTTTTAAATAAAAGGTTGTTAAAGTAAGAGAATAATAAATGAATAAAAATATAATTAAATTGTATATTTATACGTATAATCTAAGGAGGAAAAATAAATGTCACAAAATAAAGTTGTTCTTGCATACTCAGGCGGTCTGGATACATCAGTTGCGGTTAAATGGCTGCAGGATCAAGGTTATGCTGTTGTTGCATGCTGCCTTGACGTTGGAGAAGGAAAAGATCTGAACTTTATCCAGAAAAAAGCTTTAACTGTTGGAGCAGTCCAATCCTATGTGATTGATGCAAAAGAGGAATTTGCTAATGAATATGCATTAATTGCGCTTCAGGCACATGCTTTATATGAAAACAAGTATCCATTGATTTCTGCACTTTCACGCCCACTGATCGCCAAAAAGCTTGTTGAAGTAGCAGAAAAAGAAGGTGCAGTAGCAGTAGCGCATGGATGTACCGGCAAAGGAAATGACCAGGTTCGTTTTGAAGTGGCAATTCAGGCTTTAAATCCTGATCTTCAGGTTTTAGCTCCGGTTCGTGAATGGAGCTGGTCACGTGAGGAAGAAATTGAATATGCAAAACAAAACAATATACCTATCCCAATTAACCTGGATTCTCCATACAGCATTGATCAAAACTTATGGGGCAGAAGCAATGAGTGCGGAGTTCTGGAAGATCCATGGGCTGCTCCTCCGGAAGATGCATACGATCTTACCGTGTCTCTTGAAAAAGCTCCTGATACATCTGATACGGTTGAAATCGGTTTTGAAAAGGGTGTGCCAGTCAGCTTGAATGGCAATAGTATGAAACTTTCCGAGCTTATTGCCGAACTGAATGAGATTGCAGGCAAGCATGGGGTGGGGCGCATCGACCATGTGGAAAATCGCCTTGTCGGCATCAAATCACGTGAAGTTTACGAGTGTCCGGGAGCGATGACGCTTCTTAAAGCACATAAAGAGCTTGAGGACTTAACGATGGTAAAAGAAATGGCCCACTTTAAACCGGTTATTGAGAAAAAAGTGGCTGAGCTTATATATGAAGGATTGTGGTTCTCCCAGCTTAACAATGCGTTAACGGCTTTCCTGAAAGAAACACAAACATTTGTAACAGGAACAGTCAGAGTAAAGCTCTTTAAAGGCCATGCAATTGTTGAAGGAAGAAAATCTCCTTTTTCCCTATACGACGAAAAGTTAGCAACCTATACTTCAGATGATGAATTTGACCATAATGCGGCTGTTGGCTTTATTAAGCTATGGGGGCTGCCGACAAAAGTGCAGAGCATTGTTCAAAACAGCAAGAAGGTGACAGTGTGAAAAAGCTATGGGGAGGCAGATTTACAAAATCTGCTGAAGAATGGGTAGATGAATTCGGAGCATCGATTTCGTTTGACCAGGAATTGGTTATGGAAGATATCCAAGGAAGCATGGCCCACGTTTCCATGCTTTCTAAAACAGGAATTATTACTGAGAAAGAAGCAGAAAAAATCAAAACAGGCCTTCAGCAGCTAAAAGAAAAAGCTGAAAAGGATGAGCTGGATTACTCAGTAAAGCTTGAAGATATTCATTTAAATCTCGAGAGCCATTTGACTGAACTGACGGGACCTGTCGGCGGCAAACTTCATACAGCAAGAAGCAGAAATGACCAGGTGGCAACAGACATGCATTTATATCTGCGCAAGCAGGTGGAGCAGATTGTTTTATTGATTCAGGAAATGCAGGAGGAGTTAATCATCCAGGCTGAAAATAATGTGGAAACCATCATGCCGGGCTATACGCATCTGCAGCGTGCACAGCCGATCTCTTTCGGCCACCATCTGATGGCATATTTCTGGATGCTTGAGAGAGACAAAGAGCGCTTTACTGAAAGTCTAAAGAGAATTAACGTATCACCTCTTGGGGCTGGGGCGCTGGCTGGCACAACTTTCCCGATTGACCGTGAGTATACGGCTGAGCTTCTCGGATTTGAAGGCATTTATGAGAACAGCCTGGATGCTGTCAGCGACAGAGACTTTATATTGGAGTTCCTGTCTTCAAGCTCCATCCTGATGATGCATCTGTCACGTTTAAGTGAAGAATTCATCCTTTGGTCAAGCCAGGAATTTCAATTCATTGAACTCGATGACAGCTTTGCAACAGGCTCAAGCATCATGCCGCAGAAGAAGAACCCCGACATGGCGGAGCTCATACGCGGTAAAACGGGACGTGTCTACGGAAACCTCATGGGTCTCTTGACGGTATTGAAAGGACTTCCCCTTGCCTATAACAAAGATATGCAGGAAGATAAGGAAGGGATGTTTGATACTGTAAAGACAGTCACAGGTTCACTTAAAATCTTTGCGGGGATGATCCGCACTATGAAGGTTAAAACCGGGCAGATGGAAAAAGCGACTAAAAATGATTTTTCCAATGCTACTGAACTGGCGGATTATCTCTCTGATAAAGGCATTCCATTCAGAGAAGCACATGAGATTGTCGGGAAACTGGTCCTTGTTTGTGTTCAAAAGGGATGCTTCCTTGGAGATTTACCGCTAAATGATTTCAAGGACGCTCATACATTGTTCGAAGAAGATATTTATGAAGTACTGGATCCATATACAGCTGTCAAAAGAAGAAATAGTGCAGGCGGAACAGGATTCAAACAAGTAAGCCTCGCGATTGAAAAAGCGAAGGAATACGTCAGCAGTAAAGAGTTTGCCAATAAATAATGAAAAAAATGGCGCTGCAGCATGCAGCGCCATTTTTTCTATTCTTCTTCTTTATCCGTTCTGACTACGAGGACATCACAGCGGGCATAGCGGGTAATATGTTCAGATACACTGCCGATGATGAAACGTTCAACCGCGTTCATGCCTGTTGCCCCGCAAATGATCAGGTCAACATTGTGCTTTCTGGCAATATCCTTTGGAACCTTCACTTTAGGAGAACCATAGTCAACTTCATATGTTACATTCTCGATGCCTGCATCCATAGCCGTTCTTTTGTATTTTTCCATTAATTCTGTTGCGAAACGGTCAGCTCTTTCGGCAATCGTGCGGTCATAGGCTTCAACAGTGGCAAACGTGCGGGTATCAATGATATGTGCCAATACCAGAGAAGCGTTATTGCGCTTGGCAATTTCAATTGCCTTTTTAAAAGCCCATTCTGCTTCAGTTGAACCATCTACAGCGACTAAAATATTTTTATACTTCATGCCCATTTGAATCTCCTCCTTTACCTATATTATACATCTATAAAAACTGAATATCTGTAACAGAAAATCGAACAATAGTAAGGCTGATAAAAATTTTATGAAAAGGAGCAGATGAAGATGGAAAAGAGAGAGCCAAAAGCAGAATCCGGATATTTTTTTGATGAGCAGGGTGCAAATGAGGTTAGCGCACAGATCATGAATGCGTATAACAGCGGTGTTATTGATCAGCCAAATGCCGAGTTTGACATGGAAGCTCACGAACGGAATGAAGGCAATCTGCAATAAGAAAAGCGAGCTCTCATAAATACATGAGGGCTTTTTATATGATTGTTTGGGAGGAGAAAAATAGGCAAAGGAATTGTATACTTTTCCCTAAAATAGCCATATAAAGTTAATAGCGGTATCACTAAAAATACGGAGGTGTGCAGAATGCGCATCGGAGTTCCCAAGGAAGTAAAAAACAATGAAAACAGGGTTGCCATGACTCCTGCCGGTATTATGAACCTTATCCAATTTGGCCATGAAGTCTATATGGAAACGGGTGCCGGGATCGGATCGGGCTTTTCTGACAGCGACTATATGAGTGCAGGCGCACATATTGTTCAGACAGCAGAAGAGGCATGGGCCATGGAAATGGTCATGAAGGTAAAGGAGCCGATACAGAGCGAATATGTGTATTTTCGGGAAGGGTTAATTCTCTTTACATATTTGCATTTGGCTGCTGAACCTGATTTGACTAATGCTTTAATAAATAAAAAGGTTGCAGGCATAGCCTATGAAACAGTCCAGCTTCCCAACCGGACTTTGCCTCTATTGACTCCAATGAGTGAAGTAGCGGGAAGGATGGCAGCTCAGGTAGGCGCACAGTTCCTTGAAAAAATACATGGCGGGAAAGGAATCCTCCTATCGGGTGTCCCGGGTGTACAGCGTGGGAAAGTTACAATAATCGGCGGCGGTGTAGCTGGGACTAATGCGGCAAAAATGGCAATTGGTCTTGGTGCCAAGGTGACTATGATCGATTTGAATCCAGATCGCCTTCGGCAGCTTGATGATATCTTTGGAAGAGAAGTAACAACTTTAATCTCAAATCCTTATAATATCGCTGAAGCTGTTAAGGAGTCAGACCTCGTTATTGGAGCAGTACTGATTCCGGGTGCTAAAGCTCCTAAGCTTGTGACAGAGGAAATGATCAAAACGATGAGCCCGGGTTCTGTTATCGTGGATATTGCCATTGATCAGGGAGGGATTTTTGAAACAACTGATCGAATTACTACCCATGACCATCCAACATATGAAAAACATGGTGTCGTTCATTATGCGGTAGCTAATATGCCGGGGGCAGTTCCGAGAACATCAACTATGGCACTGACAAACGTGACGGTACCTTATGCAGTTCAAATAGCAAATAAAGGCTATAAACAGGCTTGCCTGGATAATGAAGCTTTATTAAAGGGAATCAATACATTAAATGGCTACGTGACATACAAGGCTGTAGCTGAGGCCCATAGCCTTGACTATTCAGATGCGAGAACACAATTGGAGCAGCAATAGGAAAAGCTTAAGGCCCCGCTTGTCTGGGATACTGATCTAATTCAGAAATTATATAAAAAATCCGGAGCTTGCTAGCCCCGGATTTTCTGCCTGAATTGTTCGACTCTCTATTTTATAATTTGAAGTTCTTTCGGGAATTTGGTCAAAATTTCTACCCCGTCTGCTGTTACAGCAAGGTCATCTTCAATCCTCACTCCGGCCACACCTGGAACATAGATACCCGGTTCGATGGTGAAGACCATACCTTCTTCAAGCAAAAGCGGGTTTGTTTCTGTTAATGAAGGGTACTCATGCACGCTCACACCCAGCCCATGGCCTAATCGATGAGGGAAATAGTCGCCGTATCCGGCTTCTGCTATCAGATTTCTTGCTGTCAGGTCAATATCTGCGCAAGTGACTCCCGGCTTGCTCGCTTCCACCGCTGCAAGCTGAGCTTTTAAGACTGTATCATAAATTTCTTTCTGTTTATCATTGATATCACCGTAAGCTACAGTTCTTGTAATATCTGAGCAATAGCCATTCCAGACAACTCCGAGGTCAAACAGGACTAAATCCCCTTTTTGAATCTTCGTCATTCCTGGTGTGCCATGAGGTGAAGCTCCGTTAGCCCCGGTCAGAACCATGGTAGAAAAAGACATTTCATTAACGCCTTTTTTCTTTAACGCATATTCTACTGCAGCCAGAACATCCAGTTCCGTTTTTCCTTCCTGAATCTCTGCACAGCCTGTTTCAATCGCAAAATCAGCCAGTGCACATGCTTCGCGGATGATTTCCAATTCTTTTTCATCCTTAACCATACGAAGCTGACGCAGCTTTGCTTCAGCCGAAACGAATGAAGCACCGCTGAACAGGCCGGAGATTGATTCATAGCGCTCCACATTCATATGCTCTTTTTCAATTGCTGTTTTATTTATTTTTCCAATTCTTTTATGTATGGATGTCTGGATAAATTCCCAAGGATTTTGAATATCGCTGTACCCAATAATTTCATGGCTCCAGCCGGCATTCTTGGCATCTTCTTTTTCCATAGCCGGACATACGAGGAATGGCTCCTCTTCCTGGAAAACAGCCAGTCCAAGCAAGCGCTCATGAGGGTCGCTTAAAAAGCCGCTTAAATAAAATACATTATCCGGTGATGTGACAAAAGTGACTTGTATATCATTTTCCTTCATCCACTGTGACAGTTTCTGCAATCTGTTATTCATAGTGAACCTCCTTATATATTCATACTTTGAGAGTAGCAACTAAAATCGAAAAGCGCAAGCGCCTTGGTCACCCCCGACAAGCACAAGACGAGCCTCCCGGAAAGGCGTTCTTTGCCTTTTTGGGAGGATTGCCCGAAATGTGGAGGCGACTGCTCAGGGACGACAGGCATAAGACGGTTCCTGTAAGAAGGCGTTTTTCCTTCTGAAAGGAAACGGCTTATGACCCCGAGTCCCTAGGAGCCGAAACAAGACAAGCTTGTGACCTCGAGGGGGTAGGCGCTGGAGCTAGACAGTTATCTAACTTCAGAAATATACCTTTAACCATAGATATTGTAAACTTTTTAAAGATTTCCAATTCAGGTATATATTAAAAGAAAGCAGGAATAACTTGTTTTTCGTTGAAGTAACTTACATAACTTAAAATAGGAGAGGAGCATCCAATTGAAAGTATCATTTCATGGCCATTCAGTAGTAAAAATCGAATCACAGGGAAAAACCATTTTAATAGACCCCTTTATTACCGGAAATAGTTTGACAGACTTAAAAGCTGAGGATCAGAAGCCGGACGTCATCATTGTCACCCATGGACATGGTGACCATCTCGGGGACACGATTGAGCTGGCAAAGCGCAATGATTCTCTTGTCATTGCCAACTTTGAGCTTGCCACCTATCTTGAGTGGCAGGGAGTAAGAACGCATGGAATGTCGATCGGCGGCGGATATAATTTTGACTTTGGAAGAGTGAAGCTGACACCTGCATTTCATGGAACAGGCCTCGAGACGGAAAACCAGGAAATCATCTACCTGGGAATGCCTGCAGGTGTGCTCATCACAATAGAAGGAAAAACCATTTATCATGCAGGAGATACTGGACTTTTCTCTGATATGAAGCTAATTGGCGACCGCCATCCGATCGATTTGGCATTTCTGCCGATTGGAGACAATTTTACAATGGGGCCGGATGATGCAGCATACGCAGCAGAACTTTTAGGTGCCAAAAAGGTTGTTCCCATTCACTTCAACACATTTCCGCCAATCAGGCAGGATCCACATAAATTCATCAGCATGCTCGAAGGTGGAGTCGGGCAGGTTCTCGAAGCAGGGGAATCAATCGAATTGTAATATGAAAACGCAGCTTCTGATGGAGGCTGCGTTTGTTTTTTTATAACTAAATCCCGGCCTGTCCGCATACATTTTAGGGAGGACAGGATAAAGGAGGAAGCGAAATTGAACAAAAACCGATATTTGCTATGCTTGCTGCTTTGCGGCTTGATGCTTTATTATGCAGCTCCAAAAATGGGTGTATTTAATGGAGGGACGGAAGGGATCTTTGCCATCAGCTGGCTGGCCCTTGCGCTTTTTGTCATTGCCGGAAACCTGACTGCATTGCTCTATGCACCGAAAAAAGCGGCTGTTTCGGGAAAGCAGGTGCGCAAATTGGCAGACAGGAAGCGGGCGCACTCCTTAGGCAGGTAATGAAGATTGCCGGAGTCAATTGTATCAAGGCCTCTTTACCCTTATAATGAAAATAAGGAATAATTTGTAGAGGGTGAAAGTCTTGGCTACTAAGCATGAGCAAATATTACAATATATTGATGAACTGCCAATTGGAGAAAAGATATCGGTCAGACAGATCGCCAAGGCGCTCGCTGTGAGTGAAGGTACGGCATACAGAGCGATTAAGGATGCTGAAAATAAGGGATATGTCAGTACAATAGAACGTGTTGGGACCATAAGAATCGAGCGGAAAAAGAAAGAGAATATTGAGAAGCTTACTTTTGCAGAAGTTGTTAATATCGTTGACGGCCAGGTGCTCGGTGGAAGAGCAGGCCTTCATAAAACTTTGAATAAATTTGTTATTGGCGCGATGAAGCTTGAAGCGATGATGAGATACACAGATGCCGGAAATCTGCTGATCGTCGGAAACCGGACACAGGCACACGAATTAGCTTTGAAGGCTGGCGCTGCGGTATTAATTACCGGGGGATTTGATACAGAAGACCATGTCAAAAAACTGGCTGACGATTTGCAGATGCCTGTGATCTCAAGCAGTTATGATACCTTCACAGTGGCGACTATGATCAATCGAGCTATTTATGACCAGCTGATTAAAAAAGAGATTGTACTTGTTGAAGATATCCTCACTCCTCTGCAAGAGGCGATCTTCCTGAAAACAACCGATACAATTGCAGATTGGATGACATATAATCGCGAAACCGGCCACAGCCGATTCCCGGTTGTCGACAATAACCTCAAGGTGCAGGGAGTAGTTACTTCCAAGGATATCATGGGACATGACAAGGAAACGCTAATCGAAAAAATCATGACTAAAAACCCAATGACAGTTGGAGGAAAGACGAGTGTTGCTTCTTCCTCGCATATGATGGTGTGGGAAGGAATTGAATTGCTTCCAGTGGTGGATGAAGGGAATAAACTCGAAGGCATTGTAAGCCGCCAGGATGTTCTGAAGGCTTTACAGATGATACAAAGGCAGCCGCAGGTGGGGGAAACAATTGACGATATTGTCACCAGCCAGCTGGTTATGACAAGGGGGAAAACAAAAGGGGATGACGTCTACCGCTGCGAGGTTACTCCGCAGATGACCAACCACCTTGGAACGATTTCCTATGGAGTCTTTACAACCATTGTATCGGAAGCGGCGAACAGAGTGTTAAGAAGCTATAAAAAGGGAGATCTCGTAGTTGAAAATATGACTGTCTACTTTATAAAACCTGTGCAGATTGAAAGCATGCTTGAAATCAATCCTAAAGTCCTGGAAGTAGGGCGGAAGTTCGGTAAAGTGGATGTTGAAGTTTTTAACGAAGGTGTCCTTGTTGGCAAGGCGATGATGATGTGCCAGCTGATTGATAGGCATTAAAAGAAATGCGGAAGTGCCTTGCCCACGAAGGAACGCAGACTAAGAACGCCACGTCCTGTGGCAACGTCTGCATGACCCCCATCCTGGGGGCCCCAAGCACAAGACGAGCCTCCCGGAAAGGCGTCCTTTGCCTTTTTGGGAGGATTGTAGGAAATGTGGAGGCGACTGCCCAGGGACGACAGGCATAAGACGGTTCCTGTAAGAAGGCGTTTTTCCTTCTGAAAGGAAACGGCTTATGACCCCGAGTCCCTAGGAGCCGCAACTAGACAAGCTTGTGACCTCGAGGGGGTAGGCGCTGGAGCTAGACAGTCATCCACGTTCAAAGTTTAACTTTCATACAAATAAACAAAAAGCCGCTCAAATTGAACGGCTTTTTTGCATGGCTTCTTCCGGAAGTCCGGGTATCTTTAATTCTTCCTTGCTGCTTCAGCTTCTTTCACAGCATGGGGCGTATAAAATTTGTATGCTTTTATGCCGCCCCAAATGCTTAATCCGCCAATTAGTATAAACACAATTGCCACAATGAGAGCAGTTGTTGTGTCGTATAAAAACAGCTGGTTAAGGCCAAATATGGCAACAAATGACCCGAGGGCAATTCTGGACTTGGCTGATATCCATTGTCTTTCAGCCGGCTGTCTGCTTCTGAAGAACTTTACTTTGTAGAAAATATAGAAAGAAAAAGAGAGTATAATCAGGATAACAAAAATAGGCATTTCATAACCTCCAAGTTTCGACAATCTCTTATTATTCTACCTGCATTAATAAAAAAATGCCATAAGCGTGCAGTGTTTTCTTTTTCTTTTCATGGTGGTATGGTAAAAATATAGTATTCAGAATAAAAGGAGCGCGCCATGAAACAGAAGATATTAGATGAAATAATAAAATATGAAACAATCATTATTCATAGGCATGTCCGTCCGGACCCGGATGCGTATGGTTCACAGGGGGGCCTTGCTGAAATCCTTAAGGCTTCATTTCCGGAAAAAGCGATCTTTACTGTCGGGCAGGAAGAAGAAACACTTCATTATATGAGAAGGCTTGATGAAATATCTGATGATACATATAAAGGTGCGCTGGTCATTGTCTGTGATACAGCAAATGCAGAGCGGATATGTGATGATAGATATGGAACGGGCAGCAAGCTGATTAAAATTGATCATCATCCTAATATGGATCCGTATGGGGATTTAATGTGGGTGGATACAGATGCAAGCTCTACAAGTGAAATGATTTATGAGTTTTATCTTTTCGGCAAAGAACAGGGACTGAAAATGTCTGATGAGGCGGCCAGGCTCTTATTTGCTGGAATAGTCGGCGACACCGGCCGTTTCCTTTATCCCAGCACAACAGAAAAGACTTTTGCCTTTGCAGGTGAACTGATCCGTTATAATTTTTCACGTCCGGAACTGTTTGATAAGATGTACGAGCTGGATGCGAATATTGTTAAACTGAAGGGATATGTACTGCAGAATTTTGAGATGAAATCCAGTGGAGCTGCTGTAATGGTCCTGAAAAAGGAATTGCTCGAAGAATTTAAGGCGGTACCTTCCAAAGCATCCCTGCTCGTAAGCACTCTTGGCGATGTGAAGGGGATAAAAGCATGGGTTTTCTTTATCGAGGAAAGCGATCAAATCCGTGTACGGTTCCGTTCTAAGGGTCCAATCATTAATGAAATTGCAAGGAAGTATAAAGGCGGAGGTCATCCTCTTGCTGCCGGTGCTTCCATATATTCATGGGATGAGATGGAATCCGTTGTAAGAGACCTTGAGGCTGTCTGCATAGACAGCTGACATATGATGCCCGGCAAAAAAGCCGGGCATTAATCCAGCATTATATTCAATTCAATTGAGATAGTGGTATAAATCACCAATTCTTTAACTTCCACCCGGTATCTTTTTTCGTTTACGCGGTGTGACTTATTCTCTATGATTTTCTTGATCAGTTCACTGCTTTTATATACAGTATCCATGTCTTTGGCAATCATCATGCTGATATCCTCTTTTATTTTATCTTCCAGCTGGAAAACACTGAAGGAATCCAGTTTATATTTTTCGCCGTTGACAATTTTAATGGAAATATCCTGGACAGTCAGTTTTTTCTGGTTTTCTTTATTTAATTTTTTGAATTCCTCTTGCCAGATTTCTTTATCTTTTTCCAATTCATAAATAGCATCCTGCTGAAGCTTGATTTCTTTGCTGTATCTCTCCTGCCATTGCCCAAAGATAAATAAAAAAATAAACCAGCTGATGATGCCTCCCAGGGCCATTCCTGCAAAAAAACGCTGCCAGGATGGCAATCGGTAGTAAGGCGGTATCCTCATGCCGAAATGTTCTCCTGAGTCAGCCAGTTAATGAGCATGGCGCCGGTCTGGGCCCCGCCGAGAGCAGACAGAATCAGCATTAATTGTTTGAAGACATCCTTAGTCTGGCCGTCCATAACGCCTCTTTCAAAGCTGTAAACTGTATCAAAGGTCCCCCCTATCGCTGCAATGATGGCCCAAATGCGAATCATATTGGAAATCTGGAAGATTTGATTTAAAGGAGGCTTGCCTGTCAGAAAAGCAGCCATGCCGCCAATGATTGAACCTCCAATTAAAACACCGAACGCAATGAAATAGCTCTCAATTAAAGTGGAGAAAAAGGGCTGGGTATTCATATCATCCATCCTCGCTGCAGGAGTGGTCCTGCCAGAATTATCTTGATACTTCATCATATGGACAAACTTAATAAAATATGTTTTTTAGGTGCTGTTAAAAAGAGAACATATTTTCTTTTTGGAAACGGGCGTTCTATAATGAAAATAGCAGAAATTAAGGGTGTGAGAAACATGTCATTTATTCACCTTCATGTATATAGCGCATATAGCCTGCTGTCGAGCACGGCAAGAATAGAGCAGCTTGTGGCGAGCGCCAGGGAAAATAGCTTTCCTGCCCTGGCTCTGACCGACCGAAATGTCATGTACGGGGCAGTCGCCTTTTATAAAGAGTGTCTTAAGCAGTCCATAAAGCCGATCCTGGGACTCTCTGTGGATGTACTAAGCGAGATATCTGAAGACGAAGCTTATCCATTGGTCCTCCTGGCTAAAAACCGGCAGGGGTTTCAGAATCTATTAAAAATCACGAGCACGGTCCAGACAAAATCGCCTGAAGGCATTCCTGTTAAATGGCTTAAACACTATGCCGGAGGATTGTTTGCTTTAACTCCAGGCATGGATGGGGAGATCGAACAATCTCTTATGGCAGGTGAATACAGCCAGGCAAAAAGAACAGCTGACCTTTTCAGCAGTATTTTCGAGCAAAATTCTTTCTTCTTAGCATTACAGGATCACGGTCTGCATGAAGAAAAAAAAATCCATGGCTCTCTGGTTAAGCTTTCAGAAGAAACCGGGATTGGCCTGGCGGCTTCAAATGGTGTCTGTTACATAAAAAAGAGGAAGCTTTTGCCCATGAATGCCTGCTGGCCATAAAAAATGGAGAAAAGCTGCAGGATGAAGAAAGAGAACGGCTGAAGAGCAATGAGTATTACTTAAAGTCATCCGGGGAAATGGCAGAACTGTTATCAGGGTATCCGGATGCTTTAGAGAATACGATTATGATTGCTGAGCAATGCAATGTAATGCTTGAGCTGGATAAACAGAATCTTCCTAAATACCCTGCTGCAGGAGGCATGAGTGCGGATGAGCTATTGGAAGAAGTATGCTGGCAGGGCTTTGCTGACAGGTATCCGGATGGCGATGATGGGCATAAGAAACGGTTGCGGTATGAGCTGAACATAATCAGAAACATGAAATTCAGTGATTACTTTCTAATTGTTTGGGATTTTATGAAGTTCTCGAGGGAAAATGGCATTTTAACTGGTCCGGGGCGGGGATCTGCAGCCGGTTCAATGGTTGCTTATGTCCTCTATATAACAGATGTGGATCCCATTGAGCATCAGCTCCTATTTGAGCGGTTCCTTAATCCGGAAAGAATTTCCATGCCTGATATTGATATTGATTTCCCGGATCACAAAAGGGATGAGGTAATCCGGTATGTATCCCAAAAATATGGAGAACGGCATGTGGCACAAATTCTTACATTTGGGACCCTTGCTGCCAAAGCGGCACTCCGGGATGTCGGCAGGGCATTTGGGCTTAATCCTAAAGAGCTTGACATGCTTTCAAAAAGAATACCTTCCAAATTGGGCATCACCCTCAAAGAGGCCTATAAAGAATCTGAGCCTTTAAGAAGATTTACCCAGGAATCCGATTTAAATCGAAGACTATTTGAAACAGCTGTCAAACTGGAAGGACTCCCAAGGCATACATCGACCCATGCTGCCGGGGTTGTCATCAGTGAGCATCCGCTTGTGGAGGCCATTCCTATTCAAAAAGGGCATGAAAATGTTTATTTGACCCAATATTCTATGGAGCATCTCGAGGATGTCGGCCTTTTAAAAATGGATTTTCTAGGTCTTAGAAACCTTACATTAATTGAGAATATTTTAAGCTCTATACAGAGAAAGACAGGCACACAGATTGATATCAAACAAATTCCCCTGGATGATGAGGATGTATACAGTCTGTTGGGAAGAGGAGATACAACAGGTATTTTCCAGCTTGAATCTGATGGGATGCGCAGTGTCCTGACAAGGCTTCAGCCAACGCGGTTTGAGGATATTGTGGCTGTCAATGCTCTTTATCGACCAGGCCCAATGGAAAATATCCCTCTTTTTATTGACAGGAAGCACGGAAGGAAGCCAATCATATATCCTCATCCTGACTTGAAGCCTATTCTTGAAAATACGTATGGTGTCATCGTGTATCAGGAACAAATTATGCAAATCGCTGCAAAACTGGCCGGATTTTCATTGGGTGAAGCAGATTTGCTTCGGAGAGCGGTCAGCAAGAAGCAAAAAGAAGTGCTTGACCGTGAGCGTGTCCATTTTGTTGGGGGAGCAGTCAATAAAGGATATCATGAGCAAACCGCTCATGATATATATGACTTAATCGTCCGGTTCGCAAATTATGGATTCAACCGGAGTCATGCTGTTGCATATAGCTTCATAGCCTATCAGCTGGCTTATTTAAAAACTCATTATCCTCTTCACTTTATGGCTTCCCTGCTGACTTCAGCTATCGGAAATGAAGGCAGGATTGCCCAATATATCGGAGAACTGAGGCAGATGGGCTTAACGCTCAGCCCGCCTTCCATTAATAAAAGTGGCTACTCCTTTCTGGCAGAGAAAAATTCTATCAGATATAGCCTGGCTGCTATAAAAGGAATCGGTGCTGCAGCTTTAAGAGATATTTTTCAGGCGAGAAAAAACAAGCGCTTTGAAGATCTGTTTGATTTTTGCATAAGGGTTTCCACAAAAGCGGTAAATCGCAAGATCCTTGAATCGCTTGTTCATTCAGGCAGCTTTGATGAATTTGGAGAAGATAGAGCTGTGCTTCTGGCAAGCCTGGATGTAGCTGCGGAGCATGCCCAGCTTGTTTTGCCGGAAGATGATCAAGCTGATTTCTTTGAAGATGATGAATTTTTTCCTAAGCCTAAATATACAGAAGTAGATCCGATCCGTTCAGAGGATAAGCTGAGATTTGAAAAAGATGTGCTCGGCCTGTATTTATCAGATCATCCAGTTTCAATTTACGAATCCTATTTTTCCCTGCTGGAAGCCTATCCGCTGACTGAACTCGAGAATACGGATAAAAAGCCAAAAACAGTTGCTTACTTATCCGAAGTGAAAAAAATCCGTACGAAAAAAGGCGAACCAATGGCATTTCTTTCCTTGAGCGATCAGACGGGAGATATGGAGGCAGTTGTGTTTCCAAAGGTGTTTAACCGGTTTTCCTTACTCTGCTCTCAGGGAAACATCGTCTTAGCGGAGGGGAAGCTTGAGGAACGGGACGGAAAAAAGCAGCTGATTGTACAGCACCTCGATGATGTGAAGGAAGCCATTGAAAAAATGCAAAATAAAGATCCCGTATTGTATTTAAGGATTACTGAGGATCGGGAGACAACGGAAAATCTTCGTTTGCTCAAAGAATTATTTAAGAAAAATGAAGGCAGTGTTCAAGTGGTTTTGTATTATGAAACCTCCCGAAAAACCATTCGCCTGGGTGAAGAGGACCTGGTCTCTCCGACAGAGGATTTCCTGAATTTACTTATGAAGCTGCTTGGCCGGAATAACGTCGTTTTAAAGTAATTACCCTTTACAACAATAACAATTATGGTATATTTGTAAGAAGAAAAATAAACTGGTCTGACCACTGTGAGCGAAAGAAAAGCCCTGTTTATTCTGATACTGAAACAGAACTGCAGCAGGGTTTAAAGCATGTATTCGTCATGTCTATGTTTATATATAATCCTATCCGGAATATGAGGAGTGAAAATTTTGACCTTACGCGAAGAAGCTTTGCATATGCATAGAGCTAATAAAGGGAAATTGGAATCTAAATCTAAAGTACAGGTGCGAAATGCCAAAGACTTAAGTCTTGCTTACTCACCGGGGGTTGCTGAGCCCTGCAAGGAAATTTATGATAAGCCCGAAACTGTCTATGAATATACGATGAAAGGCAACATGGTCGCGGTTGTTTCCGATGGAACAGCAGTGCTGGGATTGGGAAATATCGGGCCGGAAGCTGCCCTGCCTGTAATGGAAGGAAAAGCTGTACTTTTCAAAAGTTTTGCAGGAGTGGATGCATTTCCAATTTGCCTTAATACGACAGACGTAGATAAAATTGTTGAGACTGTAAAACTTCTCGAGCCTACATTTGGAGGCGTAAACCTTGAAGACATTGCTGCTCCCAATTGCTTTTATGTAGAAGAGCGATTAAAGAAGGAAACAAACATTCCCGTTTTTCATGATGATCAGCATGGGACTGCCATTGTAACTGTTGCAGGCCTAGTAAATGCCCTGAAGCTTTCCGGGAAGAAAATGAATGAAATTAAGGTAGTCGCAAATGGTGCCGGTGCTGCCGGGATTGCCATTATTAAACTTTTATACAGCTACGGTGTTCGCGATATCATTATGTGTGACACTAAAGGTGCTATTTATGAAGGCCGCCCGCAGGGTATGAATGAAATTAAAAATGAAGTTGCAAAGTACACGAATCGCGAGAATGCGAATGGAAGCCTTGCAGATGTTATTAAAGGGGCTGACGTATTCATCGGGGTTTCTGCTGCCGGAGCACTGACGGCTGAGATGATTGGCACTATGAATCAGGATCCGATTATATTCGCCATGGCTAATCCAACTCCTGAAATTATGCCTGAAGAAGCGAAAGCGGCTGGAGCAATGGTGGTTGGAACCGGAAGATCTGATTTTCCAAACCAGGTAAACAATGTACTGGCTTTCCCTGGGATTTTCCGCGGAGCACTGGATGTCCGTGCAACTCATATCAATGAGAAAATGAAAGTGGCTGCTGTAGAAGCCATTGCTAATCTTGTGCATCAGGATGAATTGAATGCTGATTATGTCATCCCGGGGCCATTCGATCCCCGTGTCGCACCTGAAGTGGCAGCTGCTGTAGCAAAGGCAGCTATGGAGACTGGCGTTGCCCGCATTAAAGTTGATCCTGAAGAAGTGAAGGAAAAAACGAAGCAACTTGCAGTCATTGGAAAAGGTGAGTGATTCCATAATTGAATTCACCTCAAAATAACACGAAGGTTTATATCGGCATTGTCAAACAGCTTAGGACCATGATTGAACATGATGGCCTTAAGCCTGGAGATCGATTGCCTTCCGAAAGAGAGCTGTCAGAGCGCCTGGGTGTCGGGCGCTCTTCCGTTCGGGAAGCATTAAGAGCCCTTGAACTTCTTGGCTTAATTGAGACAAGGAGAGGCGAGGGGACTTTTATGAGGGATTTTAGGGGGCATCAGCTCGTACAGCTGCTCAGCACTTTCATTCTTCAGGATAAGAAATCTATAAGAGATGTTAAAGAAACCAAGTTTCTGATCGAACTTGATTGTTTATGGCTAATAATTCAAAAGGCTGGTGAAGATCGGCTTCTCAGGTTCAAAAAATGGACCCTGGAAGCAGACTACACAGATGATGACTTTTTTCTTGAAATCGTCACACTTGCAGATAATCATCTTTTCCTCCGTATTTGGATCATTCTCAAAGATTATTACAATTCTTTGGATTTAGAGAAAATGGTGATAACCAAGCAGCAATATGTGGAACTGATTGATACCTTGATTTCCAGAAAAGATTCCGAAGTTATTCGTGTATATAGAAATTTAAGAAATTTGTCGAAGGATTAACGACAATTTTTTGCAGAATTTATTTTTCATATCATCTATATTTAAATAATCAGTCAAGCATAAATGAAGCCTAGAAAAGTTAGGCATTCATTTTTAAATCAGTGGTCTGACCACTGATGAAATTAATGGAAATGATTCAGCGATTATCAGGGAGGTTTCATCTTGCTTAAAGATATTTTTACTAAGACGAAGAAGAAGAAATATGCAACCATTCCATCGGAAACGGCAAAGCAGGATGTGCCGGAAGGAATCATGACAAAGTGTCCAAACTGCAAGAAAATCATGTATACCAAAGAATTGGTCAAGAATCTTAAAGTGTGTTTCCATTGTCATTACCACCACACCATGAATTCAAAAGAGCGCTTGGCAAGCTTTTTGGATGCTAATAGCTTTGAAGAAATTAACGCGAACATGATTTCAGAAAATCCTCTGAATTTCCCGGATTATATTGAAAAGCTGGAGAAGGATCGGGAAAAGACAAAGATAAATGAAGCGGTAGTGACTGGGACAGGCACTGTAGATGGTCAAAAGATTGCAGTAGCTGTTATGGATTCCACATTCAGAATGGGAAGCATGGGTTCAGTAGTGGGAGAGAAAATTACCCGTGCCATTGAAAAAGCTGATGAATTGCGAGTTCCTTTTATAATATTTACCGCTTCAGGCGGTGCAAGAATGCAGGAAGGCGTCTTAAGCCTGATGCAAATGGCCAAGACAAGTGTGGCACTAAAAAGATTCAGTGATAATGGAGGCCTTATTATTTCAATCATGACTCATCCGACAACTGGCGGTGTGTCTGCAAGCTTTGCTTCACTAGGGGACTATAATCTGGCAGAACCTGGTGCTTTGATTGGATTTGCGGGGCGGAGGATCATTGAACAAACGATCCGTGAAGAATTGCCGGAAGACTTCCAGACAGCAGAATTCTTATTGAAATGCGGTCAATTGGATGCAGTAATTCCGAGAACAGAGTTAAAAGACAAGATATCAGCTATTTTATCCATACATCAACCAGGAGGTGACTTCCAATGGCAGGAGAATTAGAATTTGAGCGTCCGGTAATGGAACTGAAAAAAAAGATTGCTGAATTAAAAGAGTTTACCAAAACAGCCGATGTAGACCTATCTTCTGAGATAGAGAAACTGGAAGCGCGCTTGGAAAAATTAGAAGCCGATATATATGAAAATATGAAACCGTGGGATCGTGTGCAGATTGCAAGGCATCCCGCAAGGCCGACTACACTGGATTATATCTCTCACCTTTTTGAGGATTTTTTCGAGTGTCACGGGGATCGTGCTTTTGGTGATGATGAGGCGATTGTTGGCGGTATCGCAAAGTTTAAGGGGATTCCTGTTACTGTCATCGGCCATCAGCGTGGAAAAGACACAAAAGAAAATATCCGCAGGAATTTTGGCATGCCGCATCCTGAAGGCTACCGCAAAGCATTAAGGCTTATGAAGCAGGCCGATAAATTCCGGAGGCCTATTATCTGTTTCATTGATACAAAGGGTGCCTATCCTGGAAAAGCAGCAGAGGAACGGGGACAGAGTGAGGCAATTGCCAAGAACCTGTTTGAAATGGCAAGCCTTAGAGTCCCGGTTATCTGTATCGTCATTGGTGAAGGCGGAAGCGGCGGAGCTCTGGCTCTTGGTGTAGGAAACCATATTCATATGCTCGAAAACTCCACATATTCCGTTATTTCTCCAGAAGGAGCGGCAGCCATTCTCTGGAAAGATGCATCTCAGGCAAAAAAGGCTGCAGAATCCATGAGAATCACTGCACCGGACTTAAAAGAACTGGGTGTGGTGGATGAGATTATTGAAGAGGTAAAGGGCGGAGCCCACAAAGATGTCAAGGTTCAGGCTGAGGAAATCGGAGAAGTCCTTACTCAATCATTGAAGGATCTGATGGATCTTACTGAAGACCAGCTGATCGATCACCGGTACAACAAGTTCAAATCTATTGGCCAATATTCGTTTTTAAAGGAATTTATTGGGGTAAAATAAAAGCGTGCTTTCGGGCACGCTTTTTATTTATGACTCGCGGCGCAGAAGCGAAGGTCATCTTTGGCAGAGAGTCATACTTTAATACCCTCCTTATAGTGAAAATATGCAGTTTCTTCTATATAAAACGCTTTCAGTATCCCGACAATTCTGTATTTCTTTGAAATTGTCTGATTAAGTTGAGATGCTCCCTTCTTCATGGTATTTTAGAAATATTCAATAGCGTTTTGTTCAATAATAAGATAAGCAAAATATGCTTTGCTTTACATAAAGAGCCTGCCTGCAGATTTTTGGGCAGCATGCAGATAATGTTTAGGCCTGTTATAAAACAACACAGCAGATTACACGCTTTCTTATGGTGATATAAATTACATACGGGGTGATTATTATGAAAAAAATAGGAGTTTTAACAAGCGGCGGCGATTCTCCTGGCATGAATGCAGCTGTACGTGCAGTGGTCCGTAAAGCGATCTATCATAATATTGAAGTATATGGTGTATATGGCGGATATTCCGGCTTGATGTCAGGAAATATTAAGAAGCTTGACCTCGGTTCGGTTGGTGATATCATCCATCGCGGCGGTACTGTCTTACAATCGGCTAGAAGCGAAGAGTTCAAAACAAAAGAAGGCCAGCAAAAGGGCATCGAACAAATGAACAAGCACGGCATAGAAGGTCTTGTCGTAATTGGCGGGGATGGTTCATACCGTGGAGCAAAAGCTTTGACAGAGCATGGATTTCCTTGTGTGGGCGTACCCGGCACCATTGATAACGATATTCCGGGAACGCAATATACTATTGGATTTGACACAGCTTTAAATACGGTTATTGATGCAATCGATAAAATCCGTGATACAGCTACTTCCCATGAAAGAACCTTCATCATTGAAGTAATGGGAAGAGATGCAGGAGATATCGCTTTATGCGCTGGATTAGCAGGCGGTGCGGAAACAATCCTCATTCCTGAAGCAGGATATAGCATGGATGAAATTGCAGAGAGACTTAAAAAGGGACATGAACGAGGCAAAAAGCACAGTATCATTGTAGTTGCAGAAGGAGTCTGCAGCGGCGTGGAATTTGCCAAGCAAATCAAAGAAACAACTAATTTTGATACACGTGTGTCCGTGCTTGGCCATATGCAGCGGGGCGGTTCCCCAACTGCATTCGACCGTGTGCTGGCCAGCCGCCTTGGAGCATATGCAGTAGAGCTTATTCTTGAAGGAAAAGGCGGACGTGCAGTAGGAATTCAAAATAATAAACTGGTTGACCATGATATAATTGAAATATTGGATAGAGAGCATACACTTGACCTGGATCTCTACAAACTCTCGAAAGAGCTGTCTATTTAATTTTGCCGCATATAAACCCGCACGCGGCTCCCGAAAGCCGCATGTGCCGGTAATCTAGCTGCACTAAATCAGGAGGTAAATTATAATGCGTAAAACGAAGATCGTTTGTACTATTGGACCTGCCAGTGAAAGTGTTGAAAAGTTAACACAGCTTATTGAAGCAGGAATGAATGTTGCCCGGTTAAATTTTTCCCATGGTGATTTCGTGGAACATGGCCAGCGAATTCAGAATATCCGTGAAGCTTCAGCAAAGACTGGCAAGACTGTAGCCATCCTTTTAGACACTAAAGGACCTGAAATCCGCACAAATAATATGGTGGATGGCGCGGTTGAACTTAGAGCTGGGGAAAACATTATTATTTCCATGAACGAGGTTGAAGGAACAGCAGAAAAGTTTTCTGTTACATATGCAGGCCTTATTGAAGATGTGGACACAGGAAGCAAAATATTGCTTGATGACGGTTTAATTGGTCTGGAAGTGACAAAAATTGATAAGGCCAACAGTGAAATCCACACAAAAATTTTAAATAGCGGAACACTTAAAAATAAAAAAGGCGTCAATGTTCCAGGTGTTTCTGTGAATCTTCCCGGCATAACAGAGAAAGATGCACAGGATATCATCTTTGGAATTGAACAGGGCGTCGATTTCATTGCCGCTTCTTTTGTCCGCAGAGCAACTGATGTTTTGGAAATCAGACAGCTGCTTGAAGAGCACAATGCATCATATATCAACATCATTCCTAAGATTGAAAATCAGGAAGGTGTAGATAATATTGAAGAAATTCTTGAAATTTCTGATGGACTAATGGTAGCGCGAGGAGACCTTGGAGTGGAAATTCCAGCTGAAGAGGTGCCGCTCGTACAAAAGAAATTAATTAAAAAATGCAATGCACAGGGAAAACCAGTCATTACTGCAACGCAAATGCTCGATTCCATGCAGCGTAACCCGCGTCCTACACGCGCAGAAGCGAGTGATGTAGCAAATGCCATTTTTGATGGTACTGATGCGATCATGTTATCCGGTGAGACAGCTGCAGGCTCTTATCCTGTTGAAGCTGTGCAGACAATGCACAACATTGCATCAAGAGCGGAATCTGCATTAGATCATAAAGAGATTTTGTCAAATCGCAGCAAAGATAATGAGCATAACATTACTGATGCCATCGGAGAATCAGTGGCACATACAGCTCTAAACCTGGATGTCAACGCAATTATCACTCCAACTGAAAGCGGCCATACAGCTAGGATGATTTCCAAGTACCGTCCTAAAGCACCAATCATTGCCGTTACTTCTAATGATCATGTGTCTCGGCGTTTATCTTTAACATGGGGTGTATACCCTCAAATTGGCCAAAAAGCGGCTACCACAGACGATATGCTTGATATCGCCGTTGAAGAAAGCTTGAACAGCGGAATTGTTGCTTCAGGAGATTTAGTTGTAATTACAGCAGGAGTTCCTGTGGGTGAAGCGGGTACCACCAACTTAATGAAAATTCATGTAGTGGGAGACATTCTTGCTAAGGCACAAGGAATCGGTCGGAAATCAGCCTTTGGAAAAGTCGTTGTAGCAAGAAATGCAGAGGAAGCATTAGCGAAGGTAACAGAAGGCTCTATTTTGGTTACTATCGGCTCAGACCGTGAAATGGTGCCTGCGATTGAGAAATGCAGTGCGCTTATTACAGAAGAAGGCGGGCTTACAAGCCATGCCGCTGTTGTCGGCCTTAATATTGGCATACCTGTCATTGTAGGAGTTGAAAATGCAACAAGCCTTCTAATGGATGGGCAGGAAATCACTGTTGACTCTCAGCGAGGTGTAATTTATAACGGCCACGCAAGTGTATTATAATTTGAATTTGTAGAAGGAAGGGTGCTCCCTTCCTTTTTTTACTTTGCCGGACAAATAGTTATATTCTCAGTGCCTTGTTTGATATAATAATGGTAAGTCTTAAACAAAATAGAGGTGGCTTAATGCGCTACATTCTCCTGCTGATGATAATCGTTCCAGCTGCTGAAATTGGAGTTTTACTTCTTTCAGGCAATACCATTGGGCTATGGCCTACACTTGCGATTATCCTGCTTACAGGTGTTCTCGGTGCTTATCTCGCTAAAAAGCAGGGTCTTGAAACAATCAGAAAAATCCAGGAACAGCTGCGATACGGGCAAATGCCTGGTGACGCTATTCTTGAAGGGGCCTGCATCCTTATTGGGGGTACACTGCTTCTGGCACCCGGTTTCATTACAGATGCATTAGGATTTACTTTGCTTCTTCCTTCTGCAAGAAAAGTCCTTAAAAACATCCTATATATAGGGTTGAAAAAATGGATGAACAAGGGAACGATCACGATAATCAGGTAAAGATAGCTATATATATAGCCGCTCCGATATACTGGAGCGGCTTGTTAATTTTAATGGAGGATTATAATCATATTGACTGATGGCGATGCACAGATTTTTCATCCTAATCGGCTTCTTCATTGCCTTTTATAAACATCCAGATATCCCTGAATACCCCAGCTTTATGAAGAGTAGTGATGAGTACAAGAGTAACCGGGCCTGCAATTAAGCCCAGAAAACCAATCAATTTAAAACCGGCAAATAAAGCAATCAGGGTAGCTAAAGGATCAAGCCCGATGCTTGATGAAAGAATCTTTGGCTCCATTATCTGGCGCTGGACCAAAACGATGATATAAAGAATGCCGAGCCCGAGTGCCCTGCTCATTTCTCCGCCGATTGCCTCATATATAATCCACGGCACAAAAATCAGCCCTGTTCCGAGATAGGGAATAATATCGACAAGGCCAGTCACAAGTGCTATTGTGATGGCGTAATCGACACGCAGAATCAGAAGCCCGATAAGTATGATAACAGTAGTTATAGATACTAAAGTAGCCTGAGCCTTAACGAAACCAAATAAAGCCTTCTGCAGATCAGCAAATACGGTTCTGCCGCTTTTTTGCGCGGCTGGGCAGCATGCGGCTGAATATACCTGAAAGCCTGTGCCAATCCTTGCTGATAAAAAAAGTGGCCAGCAGCGAGAAGATCAGGACAGTGGCAGCATTGGGAAACCATGAAAGAATGTTAGGGATTTTCTCGAAAAACGCCTGGATAAAATCTCCCAGTGTAGAGCCAAATTGCTTCCCGACGTTTTCTATATTCGTCATGATGGTATCCTGCTGTCCTGTTCCCAGATTATTAAATAAACTTGCCAGCTGGTTATAAAGAGGGATGATTTGCCCTGCAAAGAACTGCTCAACAAAATCAATTAAGGTATCGAGGTGCTGCGGAACTACTTCTGCCAAATAATCCGCACCTGATACGATCTCTGCGACCAGTAAAGTGATTAATCCGGCAAAAATGGCAAAGATAAGAATCAGTGCAATGAGGACTGCAAGAGCCCTTGGTATTTTCCATTTAACCTCCATTATATTGACCAAAGGGTTAATCAGAAAGGCAATAGCCAGTCCGATAATAAAAGGATAAGTCACTTTGGATAAATATAAGAAAGCATAGAGACTTAAGATCACCACTCCAATGACAAAGAAAAATCTTACGGTCCGATAGATATATGCCGGGTTCAAGTAATAGCCTCCTTATTAAATTTGAACAGACTAAGTCATTGCAGCTTTGTTGTATCGCAGTCTAACGGGCAGTAAGCCCCCACTTTAAGACTCAGAGGAACCAAAAGAGGATAAGTGGGGGGCAAACTGCCCGTAAAGGCCCGAAAAGAAGAACAAAGACTAAGAACGCCACGTCCTGTGGCAATGTCTTTGTGACCCACTTCCTGTGGGCCTCAACTAACAATCAGTGGGGATAAAGCCCCCCCACTGATTGAAGTTTCACTTTATGTAATGTTATTAGTCATATCATACATCATTTTTTCAAGAGCTAAAAATAATTAGATATATTCTATTAGTACTTATTCTATTTTAAAATATCCGGCAAAGAACCCGGAAATTATTAAATTGATTTAAATTATGTTACGATAATATAGAAAGCTGGCAGGTGAATTAGCAGATGTTTTCCCAATCACTCATTTTTTTGTTTCTATTGCTGGGGATAGGTTTAATTGCAAAAAATCAATCACTGATCATTGCTGTCTTTGTTTTGATTATCCTTAAAGCAGTCGGCCTGGATTCAAAAGCCTTTTCATTCCTGCAGTCCAAGGGAATTAACTGGGGTGTAACTATTATTACCATTGCTGTCCTTGCACCTATAGCCAGTGGTGAAATCGGCTTCCGGGATTTAGGAGGGGCATTTAAATCCCCGTATGCGTGGGTTGCTCTAGTCTCAGGGATTGCAGTTGCTCTTCTGGCAAAAGGCGGCATCGTATTGCTGGCTGAAGATCCCCATATTACAACTGCTCTTGTCCTGGGGACCATTCTTGCTGTCTCCCTTTTTAAAGGCATTGCCGTTGGTCCTCTGATAGGAGCAGGGATTGCATATATGGCAATGAAAGTCTTTGAGCTTTTTAAATGAATGTTCTTAGATCCTTCATTGCCTTTGGGCAAAAATGCAAATAAACTTTTCTTGAAAAATAATATTTTTTAACAAATTAAGTGCTTTTCATTCACAAAAGTCAGATAATTGTTTATAATAGGACTTGTAAGCGTAACCTATTTCACGGTACCTATTAAATTCAGTTAAGCCCTATTAAAATGTTATTAATATATTTATTTTTTCATTTTTGGAAAAATGTAAGCATTTTCTTTTTTTTAAGAGAGTACCGAGCAACCGCTCGATTAATGCAGTTTATTTCTTCCATATATCGGGAGTTCGCCAAATGAAGGTTTCACCTTTCATAAATTTGGTCTGTAGATCGGCAGATAAAGCCGGCTTTTAATGGCTGTCCTGCAGCCCTATAAAAGTGTCCCAAAAAAGATAAAGCAGAATGTGGACATGACGAGGAAGCTTTTCTGAAAGATGAAAGATCAGGTTCGGCTTACTTATGTTTAATGTACAGACAAAAATGGGTATGGGGAAATTTTATTATGTAAAGGAGAGATTCGGTATGACAGTAACACGCGGTCTTGAAGGGGTAGTAGCTACTACTTCGTCTATCAGCTCCATCATAGACGATACATTAACCTATGCTGGCTACAATATTGATGATTTGGCTGAAAATGCAAGCTTTGAAGAGGTTATTTATCTTTTATGGCACAGAAAGCTTCCTGCTCAAGCCCAACTGGATGAGTTAAAGAGTCAGCTTGCAGCAAACTACTCTCTTCCAGAGGAAGTTCTGAACCATTTTAAAACATATCCAATTGACAAAGTGCATCCAATGGCTGCCCTTCGTTCTGCAGTGTCTCTATTGGGACTTTATGATGAAGAAGCAGACCAGATGGATGTAGAAGCGAACTATAAAAAAGCAATTCGCCTTCAAGCTAAAATGCCTGCTATCGTAACGGCATTTGCAAGAGTAAGAAAAGGTCTTGAACCAATTGCTCCTAGAACAGATCTTGGATTTGCAGCCAACTTCCTATACATGCTTACAGGCGAAGAGCCTGAAGCAATCGCAATTGAAGCGTTTAATAAAGCGCTGGTTCTTCATGCGGACCATGAATTGAATGCCTCCACGTTCACTGCGCGGGTATGTGTAGCTACTTTGTCTGATATTTATTCAGGAGTTACAGCGGCTATTGGTGCATTGAAAGGACCCTTGCATGGCGGTGCCAATGAGGCGGTAATGAAGATGCTTACTGATATCGGCACTCTTGAAAATGTTGAGCCGTATATTCGTGAAAAGCTTGAAAAGAAAGAGAAAATCATGGGCTTTGGCCATCGTGTTTACCGTCAGGGCGATCCTCGTGCCAAGCACTTAAGAGAAATGTCTAAAAAGCTTACAGAGCTTACCGGCGAACCACACTGGTACGAAATGTCCACGCAAATTGAAGCGATCGTTACCGGGGAGAAAAAACTTCCGCCAAATGTCGACTTCTATTCTGCGTCTGTATATCATAGCCTGGGAATCGACCATGACCTGTTCACGCCGATTTTTGCTGTAAGCCGTGTATCTGGCTGGCTGGCTCATATTCTCGAGCAATATGAAAATAACCGTTTGATCCGTCCGCGTGCAGACTATACAGGCCCGGGAATGCAAAAATACGTGCCAGTAGAGCAAAGAAGTCTGTAATAGGCTGAAAAAACAGATTAAAAACTAAAATTACTACTCAGCATTTTACTTTTTATCAAAAAATTGCTGTAATAGAGAGAGCAGGGAAAAGGTTAGGGGCAAATGCCTTCTAACCTTTGAATCTGATATACTGATGCAGCATTGCGCCGACCGAAGACTATATAAATAAAAAGGCTGATGCATGCACTTTTCAAAATGGAGGGTATAACAATGCAAGGTGAAAAAATCACAGTTACTAATGGTGTACTAAACGTACCAAACAATCCAATCGTTCCTTTTATCGAAGGAGACGGAACAGGACCTGATATTTGGGCCGCAGCTTCCCGTGTATTGGATGCATCTGTAGAAAAAGCATATAATGGTGAGCGCAAGCTTGTCTGGAAAGAAGTGTTAGCAGGAGAAAAAGCCTTCAACCAGACTGGCGAGTGGCTTCCTTCCGAAACACTTGATATGATCAATGAATATCTTATTGCCATTAAAGGCCCATTAACAACACCAATCGGCGGCGGAATCCGTTCTCTTAACGTTGCGCTTCGCCAGGAGCTTGACCTGTTTGTGTGCCTGCGTCCGGTTCGCTGGTTTGAAGGTGTTCCTTCACCAGTCAAACGCCCTCAGGATACTGATATGGTTATTTTCCGTGAAAATACTGAAGATATTTATGCCGGCATTGAGTATGCTAAAGGCTCTGATGAGGTTAAAAAACTGATTTCATTCCTTCAGGATGAGATGGGTGTTAATAAGATCCGCTTCCCGGAAACTTCAGGCATCGGCATTAAGCCTGTTTCAGAAGAGGGAACCAGCCGCCTTGTACGTGCTGCTATTGAGTATGCCATTAAAGAGGGCCGTAAATCCCTAACACTTGTACATAAAGGCAATATCATGAAATTTACTGAAGGTGCCTTTAAGAACTGGGGTTATGAGCTTGCTGAAAGAGAGTACGGAGAAAAAGTATTCACTTGGGCTCAATATGACCGCATTAAGGATGAGCAGGGTGTTGAAGCTGCAAACAAAGCACAGGCAGATGCAGAAGCAGCCGGCAAAATTATTGTTAAAGATGCGATTGCTGATATTTTCCTTCAGCAGATCCTTACCCGTCCAAAAGAGTTTGATGTTGTTGCAACAATGAACTTGAATGGTGATTATATTTCTGATGCTCTTGCTGCACAGGTAGGCGGAATTGGTATTGCTCCTGGAGCAAACATTAACTATGAAACTGGACATGCGATCTTCGAAGCAACACATGGTACAGCTCCGAAGTATGCCGGTCTTGATAAGGTTAATCCTTCATCTGTTATTCTTTCAGGTGTATTAATGCTTGAGCACCTTGGATGGAACGAAGCTGCAAACATGATCGTTAAATCTATGGAGAAATCTATTGCTTCTAAAGTCGTAACATATGACTTTGCGCGTCTAATGGATGGAGCAACTGAAGTAAAATGCTCTGAATTTGCCGACGAACTAATTAAAAACATGGAATAAAAAAGTAAAAGCGCCTTTAATAAAAGGCGCTTTTGATTAATATACTATTCATGCAGTACATTTAGTGTACTTCCCTGAGGAAACTTCTTTTGCCGGGCAGCTGGCGATTCTCTGAAATTGTGTATATAGGAAGGCTGTTCCTTGAAACAGCCTCTTACATAAAGGATGCAAATCCTGAACTTTCATTTCCAAAAGGAGGAACTGCTCATGTCATTGAAACGCAAAAAGATTTCTGTAATCGGTGGAGGATTTACTGGAGCAACAACTGCATTCTTACTGGCTCAAAAGGAACTTGGGGATGTCGTATTGGTCGATATTCCGCAAATGGAAAATCCTACAAAGGGAAAAGCTCTTGATATGCTTGAAGCAAGTCCTGTTCAGGGATTCGATTCAAATATCACAGGAACTTCAAGCTATGAAGATACACAAGACTCCGACATTGTTGTTATTACAGCAGGCATTGCACGAAAGCCGGGCATGAGCCGTGATGACCTTGTACAAACGAACCAGAAGATTATGAAAAGTGTAGCCCAGGAGATTGCAAAACATTCTCCAAATAGCTATATTGTTGTGCTTACTAATCCAGTGGATGCGATGACTTATACAGTTTTCAAGGAATCAGGCTTCCCGAAAAACCGTGTAATAGGACAATCGGGTGTTCTTGACACAGCCCGCTTCCGGACATTTGTCGCGCAGGAACTGAATTTGTCTGTTAAAGACATTACAGGATTTGTACTTGGAGGACATGGTGATGACATGGTTCCGCTAGTCCGCTATTCATATGCTGGCGGCATTCCTTTAGAATCATTAATTTCAAAAGATCGTCTGGATGCCATTGTCGAGCGTACACGCAAAGGCGGAGGAGAGATCGTTAACTTATTAGGCAATGGAAGTGCCTACTATGCTCCAGCAGCTTCCCTTGTGGAAATGTGTGAAGCTATCCTTAAAGATCAGCGCCGCGTACTGCCTTCCATTGCTTACCTTGAAGGAGAATATGGCTACGAAGGAATCTATCTGGGTGTGCCTGCAATCCTTGGAGCAAACGGAATCGAAAAAGTAATAGAGCTTGAACTGACAAGTGAAGAAAAAGCTGCCCTCGATAAGTCGGCAGATTCAGTTCGCAAGGTAATGGAAGTATTAGCTTACTAGGGTGATCTAATCTATGTGAAGAAAATCCGGGGAATTTCTCCCGGATTTTTTTTACTGGAAGCCCTTTTGGGAAATAGTATAAAATGATATCATAGAGAGAATAGACTGAATAATTTAAAATATTGAACAGTCTATTTTTTACAGTTATTATGTAAACGGTTACAACACTCGGAGGTGCTTAGCTATGCTGCTTGGAAAGAAAAGAAAACTGGGAAGAACAATAGAAGAAATATCTGTGGGCGAAAAATTGACGCTAACAGAAAAAATAGAAGATAAGGATCTATTGCTGTACCTGGGTCTGACAAACGATGCAAACCCATTATATATTCAGCATGATTATGCTTCACAAACACCTTATAAAAAGCCAATTGTACCAAGTGTTATGCTGAATGGCATCATAAACTCTGCCATATCGAAATATTTGCCGGGCCCAGGAAGCCATGTTTTAAAACAGGAAATCGAGTACACGAAGCCTGTCTATCATTATGGTACGGTTCAATTTTTATTTGAAGTAACAGAAGTGAACACCTCAAATCATACCGTGCAAATTAAGGTCCAGGGAACAAATGAAGAGGACCAGACGGTTATTAATGGACAGCTCCTTGTATGCCCGCCATACAAGCCTCAGCCTATGGATGGCAATGCTTTGGATAATTTCTGATAGTCAAAAGATGTGCAGCATATGCACATCTTTTTTGATGAATCCTCCCTTTACAGCAATTGACCCGAAAAAAATCATGAACTATATTATAATAAAGATATGTGGCAAAAGGGGTTTAATAGGCAGGAGGGATACCTGCTTTTTATAAGTGAGAGTCAACCAATTGAAGTACAAAGAGGGGTAATTCATTCACTCGGAGGATCGCATGGATAAGAAAATTCTAGTTGTAGATGACGAACAATCTATTGTAACTTTACTTCAATACAACCTGCAGCAGGCGGGCTATGAAGTACTTACGGCCATAGATGGCCAGGAGGGCAAAGATCTGGCCATTTCTGAAAAGCCGGATCTTATTGTTCTTGATCTTATGCTGCCAAAGCTTGATGGAATAGAAGTATGCAAACAGCTTAGACAGCAGAAAATAGCGACGCCTATTTTAATGCTGACGGCCAAGGATGATGAGTTTGATAAGGTTCTTGGTCTTGAACTGGGTGCAGATGATTACATGACAAAACCTTTCAGCCCGCGGGAAGTGGTTGCCAGAGTTAAAGCGATCTTGCGGAGAACACAATTTGTGCCTGAAGCTTCCGAAGAGAAAGCAGAAGATGGTGATTCTTTTAGGATTGGCGGTCTTAAAATCTTTCCACAGCATTATGAAGCTTATTTTGAAGAAGAACTCCTTGAATTAACTCCTAAGGAATTTGAATTGCTATTATATCTTGCCAAGAATAAAAGCCGTGTCCTTACAAGGGATCAGCTGCTTAGTGCAGTCTGGAATTATGATTTTGCAGGAGACACGAGAATCGTTGATGTACATATTAGCCATTTAAGAGAGAAAATTGAAGCAAACACCAAAAAACCTGTATATATTAAGACCATTCGCGGACTGGGCTACAAATTGGAGGAGCCTAAAGGAGAATGACGACCTTTCGCACCCGCCTGCTTTTCGCATTGCTTTCATTAATTCTGGTTGTATTAATTGCATTAGGCCTTCTTTTAGGCCAGCTTTTTAAAAGCTATTATTTAAATACATTTGATGCACGTCTTCAAAAAGAGACTGAAATGGCGGCGAGCTATATTGAGGGCAATGGAGGAATTGGATCCATTAGTATTGAGAGAATCAATGAGCTTGGTGACATACTTGATGTGCATGTAACTGCTACTGATAGCAAGGGCAGAATATTAATGGATAGCAGCATAAAAAGTGAGACAACGCAAAACAGGCACCAGGAAATCATATTTGAAGTATTAAAAAAGAAATCTGCATATGAATCAGGATGGGAAGTGGCCGGAGGGTTTAATCTGCACTATTATTGGCAGCCTGTCATGGTAAATGGCGAGAAGGAAGGCTATATCTTCTTAAGCACAAAGCTGGCTGAATTCCAAAAGGCCTATCAGCAGATTTGGTGGATTTTAGCTGTCAGTCTTGGGCTGTCTTTATTTATGATTATTCTGCTCGGGTCAAGAATTATGGCACGATATACAAAGCCTATCGAGTCAGCAACACAGGTTGCGATTGAACTTACTAAGGGGAACTATCGGGCAAGGACTTATGAAGATCAGGAAGATGAAACAGGTATGCTGAGTAAGTCTATTAACGTACTGGCTAGGAATCTTCAGGAAATGGTGAAATCCCAGGAAATGCAGCAGGACAGACTTGGGGCGCTTATTGAAAACATGGGAAGCGGTTTGATTCTAATTGACAGCAGAGGCTATATTAATTTAGTGAACCGGCCATATAAAGAGGTTTTCAATGTCAATCCCTCCGAATACCTTTACAAGCTTTATTATGAAGTGATAGAACATAAAGGTATTACCGAAGTGGTTGAAGAAATTTTCATGACCGAGCAGAAAGTAAAAAAACAGCTCATTATTCCCGTCAATATCGAAAGACGTTATTTTGAAGTATATGGAGTTCCAATTATCGGCACGAATGATGAATGGAAAGGGATATTGCTGGTTTTTCATGATATTACAGAACTGAAGAAGCTTGAGCAAATGAGGAAGGATTTTGTAGCGAACGTTTCTCATGAATTGAAAACACCTATTACCTCTATAAAGGGCTTCTCTGAAACTCTTTTGGATGGTGCGATGGAAAACAAACAGATTCTTAATGATTTCCTTAACATCATTTTAAAGGAAAGTGATCGCCTGCAATCTCTTATTCAGGAATTGCTGGATCTGTCGAAAATCGAAAAACAAGGCTTTAGTTTGTCCATTCAGCAGCTGGATCTGGCTGATGTGCTCGAGGATGTGGTAGCCATCATGAAAGGAAAAGCAGCGGAAAAGGAAATCGTTTTGGAATATAAGAGAGTGGATAAACCTGTATATATTGTAGGTGATGTTCACCGGCTTAAGCAGGTGTTTATAAATATTATATCAAATGCAATTTCATATACACCAAATCAAGGGGTCGTCTATATTTCGTCTGCAGATACAGGCAGCACGGTTATAACCGAAATAAGGGATACGGGGATTGGAATTGAAGCCGGAGAAATTCCGCGTATCTTTGAACGTTTTTATCGGGTTGATAAAGCCAGAAGCAGAAACTCCGGCGGAACAGGGCTGGGGCTTGCAATCGTAAAGCATCTCGTTGAAGCACATAAGGGAACCATCTCAGTAAAAAGCGAGGTCGGCAAAGGCACCGCCTTTATTATTGAACTTCCGAAAAAGATGTAGAAAAAAATGGATGAAGTGGCAGGATTAACTTTACATTATTTTTACAGGAGATTTATGTTCCCTTTACATTCCGCTGATAAAATCATAATTGTTAAACCCCCTTCATCCAAGGAGCATAGAAAAAGGTGAAAGCTGACCCCGCTTTCGCCTTTTTCATTTTTTACGACTTTCCCTTTTTTTTAACTTTTGTCATATTTATGAAACCTTTACGTAAATAAATCGTATGAAAAGTTATAGAAAGTGCATGGAAGGGGAGAGAGAAATGATCAGCTTAAAGCGGATTTATACAATCGCAGGGCTAATTATCGCAATTGTTATTTTAAGTATAGTTGCCTTTACAACATGGTATACCGTCGATGAATCAGATCAGGCAGTCATTTTAACATTTGGAAAAGTTGAGGAAGGCATTACGGAGCCGGGACTTCACTTTAAGCTGCCGTGGCCTGTCCAAAGCGTGGAGAAGCTTTCGAAGGAAACCTTTTCGCTGCAGTTTGGATATGAAGAAAAAGATGGAAAAATAAAGGATTTTCCCGATGAGACAAAGATGATAACCGGGGATGAAAATATCGTTCTTGCAGATCTGGTTGTACAGTGGAAAATTACTGATCCGGAAAAATACCTTTATAATGCTGAGGAGCCGGAAGAAATTCTATATGATGCTACTTCCTCATCCTTAAGAAGTATTATCGGAGGATCTAAGATAGATGACGCGCTGACTTCAGGTAAAGCAGATATCGAAGCAGATGTCAGAGAGCTCCTAACCACTTTAATTGGCAAATATGATATTGGCATATCCATTCTTGCAGTAAAACTTCAGGATGTCGAGCTGCCGAATGATGATGTAAGAAAAGCTTTTACAGATGTAACCGATGCGAGGGAAACCGCCAATACTAAAAAAAATGAAGCAGATAAATATAAGAATCAGAGAATGAATGAAGCAGAAGGTGAGAAGAAAGCCCTTATCTCTAAAGCAAATGGGGAAAAGGCAGCCCGTCTCGAAAGAGCACGTGGAGATGTAGCAGTCTTTAATAAATTGTATGGGGAATATAAAAATAATCCTGATATAACAAGGGAGCGTCTTGTTATTGAAACGCTTGAGCAGGTTCTTCCAGGTGCAGAGATTTACATTATGAATGACGATGGAAACACTATGAAGTATTTCCCGATCAGGCCTCTGGAGAAAGAACAGGCTAAACCGAAAGAGGAGGGAGGCACGGATAATGAGTGATCAAAATATTGTGAATATCAATGAACGAGGCGGAAATTTCAAGTGGAGAAGCTATACCAAACTGGGAATCATCCTGGTGCTCATCATTGCAGGACTAGGGATATTGTTCAGCAACCTGTTTATTGTAAAGGAAGGGGAATACAAGGTTATCCGTCAATTTGGAGAGGTGGTCAGGATTGAGAAAGAACCTGGATTAGCGTATAAAATACCATTCATCCAAAGTGTTACCACACTCCCAAAATATCAAATGACTTATGACGTGTCTGAAGCTGAAATCAATACAAAAGACAAAAAAGTCATGATAATCGATAACTATGCTGTCTGGAAGATTGAGGATCCGAAGAAAATGATCTCCAACGCCAGAACATTGGAGGGAGCAGAGGCCAGAATGGAAGAGTTCATCTACTCCGTGACCCGCTCCGAACTGGGCCGGCTGAATTATGAAGAAATCATCAATGATGAAAAATCTTCACGAGGATCATTGAATGATCAAATCACCACAAAAGTGAATGAGCTGCTTGGAAATGATAATTATGGAATCACAGTAACGGATGTTCGCATTAAAAGGACTGATCTGCCGTCTGAAAATGAACAGTCTGTGTATACCAGAATGATTTCCGAGCGCCAGTCGACAGCCCAGGAATATTTGTCCAGGGGTGATGCCCAGAAGAATGTTATTATTGCTGAAACAGACAGGACCGTCAGGGAAATGCTTGCGAAGGCCCAGGCAGATGCTGAAGTCATTCGGGCAGAAGGGGAAGCGGGAGCCGCGAAGGTCTACAATGAAGCCTTCTCAAAAGATCCTGAATTCTATTCCTTATTCCGGACACTTGAATCCTATAAAAAGACTATCAATGGCGAGACTGTAATTGTTCTGCCTTCTAATTCACCATATGCCCGTCTGCTGATGGGGAATACTAATTAGATAGCCTTTAAATGGAAAGCCGTTATTTTTCTTTCTCTATCTGCTCATGATAGAATAAAGGAAAATAACGGCTTATTAATTGTGGACAAGGCGCTTCCGCGTTTCAAGCTAGACAATTGTCTAGCTCCAGCGCCTACCCCCTCGAGGTCACAAGCCAATCCTCCCAAAAGGCAAAGAACGCCTTTCCGGGAGGCTCGTCTTGTGCTTGTCGGGGGTGGACAAGGCGCTTCCGCTTTTCTAATAAGGAGGAGATATTAGTTGGATAAAAAAAAGCTTGTTCTGATAGATGGCAACAGCATCGCTTATCGGGCATTTTTTGCTTTGCCGCTCTTAAACAATGATAAAGGAATACATACCAATGCTGTTTACGGATTTACCATGATGCTGCAGAGGATTCTGGAGGATGAAAAACCGACTCATCTCCTAGTGGCGTTTGATGCCGGAAAAACAACCTTCCGCCATAAAACCTTTAGCGAATATAAAGGCGGCCGTCAGAAAACCCCGCCTGAGCTATCAGAGCAGTTTCCTTATATAAGAGAGCTTCTGGATGCTTACGGAATCTCCAGATATGAACTGGAAAATTATGAAGCGGATGATATCATTGGAACACTGTCCCTACATGCCGAAAAAGATGGCTATGAAGTTAAAGTTATATCAGGGGATAAGGATTTAACGCAGTTAAGTTCCGATTCTGTCACAGTCAGCATCACCCGCAAAGGAATTACAGATATTGAAGAATACACGCCGGCTCATATAGATGAGAAATACGGAATCACACCTGACAGGATTATTGATATGAAAGGCCTGATGGGGGATAGTTCAGATAATATTCCGGGTGTGCCGGGAGTTGGCGAAAAAACAGCCCTTAAATTGCTGAAAGAGTTTGGGACCCTTGAAGAGCTCTTGGAATCTGTTGATAAGGTGAATGGAAAAAAACTGAAAGAAAAGCTGGAAGAATTCAGAGATCAAGCTTTAATGAGCAAAGAATTAGCTACTATCACGAGGGAAGCCCCCGTTGAAATAAAAATTGAAGACATTGAATATGAAGGTTTTGAAAAAGAGAAAGTTAAAGGCATCTTTAAAGAACTTGGCTTTAACTCGCTGCTTGAAAAAATCGGCGGGGACACTGAAGCAATCGAAGAGGATTTGGATGAAATTGAATTTAACATTGCAGACGAAATTAAAGAAGATATGTTTTCTGATGAAAATGCATTTTATGTTGAGCTTCTAGAGGATAATTACCACTATGCAGACATCATTGGTTTTTCCGTTGCGAATGAAAAAGGGAATTTCTTCTTCTCCAAAGATAAGGCACTGGAGTCAGATGTTTTTATAAGATGGGCTGAAGATGAAACGAAAAAGAAGACAGTGTATGATGCAAAAAGGTCTGAAGTGTCACTGCGGCATCATGGGATTCATCTAAAGGGAGCAGACTTTGATCTTTATATTGCTTCATATATTATTAACCCGTCTCAAACTATTGAGGATATAGCATCTATAGCAAAAAATCATGGCTATCATGCGATTCAATCTGATGAAGCTTTCTACGGCAAAGGAGCAAAAAGGCGGATTCCGGAAGAAAAAGAACTTGGCGGACATTTAGCAAGAAAAGCAGCAACCTTGATGACATTGAGGGAAAAGCTTGATAGTGATTTAAAGGAAAACCAGCAATCCGAGCTGTTTTATGACCTGGAAATGCCACTTTCTTTAATATTAGCAGATATGGAATCAACTGGAGTTAAAGTGGATTTAGAACGCCTGAGGACGATGGGACAGGATCTGCTCTCCAAATTGGATGAAATTGAAAAGCGGATACATGATCTTGCCGGGGAAGCTTTTAATATCAATTCTCCAAAACAGCTCGGTGTAATCCTTTTTGAAAAATTGGGGCTGCCAGTCATTAAAAAAACGAAGACAGGCTATTCCACTTCGGCAGACGTTCTTGAAAAACTTGAGAACGATCATGAAATAATCCGGGATATCCTGCACTACCGCCAGCTTGGCAAGCTTCAGTCCACTTATATTGAAGGCCTGCTGAAGGTAGTTAACAAAGAAACAGGCAAAGTCCACACCAGGTTCAATCAGGCTCTTACACAGACAGGAAGATTAAGCTCAACAGATCCGAACCTGCAAAACATTCCCATCCGTCTGGAGGAAGGGCGAAAAATCAGGCAGGCATTTGTCCCTTCAGAACCCGGCTGGGCTATCTTTGCTGCAGACTATTCCCAGATTGAATTGAGAGTGCTGGCCCATATTGCAGATGATGAAAAGCTGATTGAAGCCTTTATGGAAGATATGGATATTCACACCAAAACGGCAATGGAAGTATTCCACGTTAATGCCGATGAAGTTACGTCCAATATGCGGCGCCATGCTAAGGCAGTTAACTTCGGGATAGTATACGGAATCAGTGATTACGGTCTTTCCCAAAGCCTTGGCATCACACGGAAAGAAGCCGGAAAATTTATTGACAGGTATCTTGAAAGCTATCCGGGTGTTAAGCAGTACATGGACGATATCATCCATGAGGCAAAACAGAAAGGATATGTCTCAACCCTTCTTCACAGAAGAAGATATCTGCCAGAAATCACAAGCCGAAACTTTAACCTGCGAAGCTTTGCAGAACGCACCGCCATGAACACACCAATTCAGGGCAGTGCAGCGGATATAATTAAAAAGGCGATGATTGACATGGCTGACCGCTTAAGAAAAGAAGGACTCAAAGCACGCCTTCTGCTCTCAGTACACGATGAACTGATCTTTGAAGCACCTGAGGATGAAATAGAAACACTCAAAAAAATTGTGCCGGACGTAATGGAAAATACAGTAGAACTGAAAGTTCCGCTCAAAGTTGATTACTCCTATGGTCCGACATGGTTTGATGCGAAATAACAGTGAACTGTATTTTGAATGCAGAAAATGCATGACAAAGGAGGGATAACCATGCCCGAACTTCCTGAAGTTGAAACAGTCAGAAGAACATTGCAGGAATTGGTGGTCGGCAAAACCATTTCACATGTATCGGTTTTCTGGCCAAAAATGGTTAAGCATCCCGAAGAGCTTGCGCAATTCCAGGATGCTTTAGCAGGCCAAACCTTTCAGGATATTGGCAGGAGAGGGAAATTCCTAATCCTTTACACCAATGAGTATGCACTAGTATCCCACCTGAGAATGGAGGGCAGGTACGGCCTTTACGCTAAAGAAGAACCTGTGGAAAAACACACTCATGTGATTTTTCACTTTACAGATGACACTGAACTCAGGTACAAAGATGTCCGTAAATTTGGAACGATGCACCTATATACAAAGGGGGAAGAACTTAAGACACTTCCGCTGGCCCATCTGGGACCGGAACCATTTGCAGAAGAATTTACGGTGGAAGACCTTGCTGCTAGACTTTCCCGGACCTCCCGCCATGTCAAAACTGCGCTTCTCGACCAGAAAACGATCGTAGGGCTTGGCAATATATATGTGGATGAAGCTTTATTCCGTTCACGAATTCATCCTGAAAGAGCGGCAAATAGCTTAACAAGAAGCGAATTGGAGACACTTCACAAAGAAATTGCAGATACCCTGAAAGAAGCGGTAGATAAAGGAGGGAGCACCATTCGCTCCTATGTTAATTCCCAGGGACAAATGGGCATGTTCCAGCTCGAGCTTTTTGTTTATGGGCGAAAAGGGGAAGATTGCAAAGTCTGCGGAAGCACACTTGAGCGGATCATAACTGGAGGCAGGGGCACGGTCTATTGTCCGGCTTGCCAGAGAAAATAATAATTCCGAATAGAGCTTAACTGCGTTTCGAATAACATTGGATGGGCTCCTTCCATATACTATCGTAGCGATTGACAGGGAGGAGCTCTATTCTATGGCGCATATTTTCTCACTTTTGATACTTGCTTTTGCTGTCAGTCTTGACAGTTTTAGTGTCGGTTTAACCTATGGTTTGAGGAAAATGAGCATACCATTTAAATCGATCAGTATAATCGCTTGCTGTTCAGCTATTACATTAATGGCTGCCATGACAATCGGCCATTTAATAGAAGCCTTTTTATCTCCGGCTTTAGCTGAAAGTTTAGGAGGAGTCATTCTTATTTTTCTCGGTGCCTGGGTCCTATATCAATTTTTCAGGCCGGAAAAGGTGAAGGATGTCCTGCCGCATGAAAAGACAATTGTAAATCTGGAAATCAAATCTCTTGGGCTTGTCATTAATATCCTGAAAAAGCCGATGTCCGCCGATTTTGATAAATCCGGTGCCATCACAGGAATTGAAGCGCTAATGCTCGGGCTAGCCCTATCACTTGATGCTTTTGGAGCTGGGATCGGTGCAGCTATGTTGGGCTACTCGCCTTTCTACCTGGCAATGACGGTCGCCGCTATGAGCTCTCTGTTTGTGTTTATGGGAATGCAAGTGGGGTCTATTTTCTCAAAAAGCGGATGGGTCCATAAATTTTCATTCATACCTGGCATTATTTTGATCGTAATCGGGATACTAAAAATTTAGCATTTTTTTGAAAGGAACACACTATGTCACTTACTGTAGGTTTGACAGGCGGAATAGCAAGCGGGAAAAGCACCGTTTCATCTCTCCTGATCGAAAAAGGATATACTGTAATAGACGCGGATATAGAAGCCAGATTAGCTGTTGAAAAAGGAGAGGAAGCTTATCAGGAAATTGTCCGTCATTTTGGGGAAAGGGTTCTTCTTAAAGATGGTTCAATTGATCGCGGAGAACTGGGCTCCATTATTTTTCACGATGAAAAAGAGCGGAAGGTCCTGAATAGCATAGTACACCCTGCAGTCCGCAAAAGGATGACAGCCAAAAAGGAACAGGCAATCAGCCACAATGAACAACTGATCATACTTGATATACCGCTTTTATTTGAAAGCAAATTACAATACATGTGCGACAAAACCTTATTAGTATATGCAGATGAAGATATACAGCTGCAAAGGCTGATGCAAAGAAATCAGCTGTCCGAGAAAGAAGCGATGGCAAGAATTCAATCCCAGTTACCTTTAAGAGAGAAGAAGGAATTGGCCGATGCTGTAATCGATAATAATGGCACAATTGAAGAAACAGAAAAACAATTATGGAGCATTTTTAAAAAATGGAATGCTATCTGAGGGGCCTGTGACAGGCTCTTTTTTTGATGCATTTAAAGCTCAATTAGTATGACAAAATAATCAGCATGCGTCTGTATGATAGACCATAATCCTATAATAATTAGAAAAAGTATGAGCTGATATTTCTGAATTGTTGAACATTAAAAAATCCGCATTTTATTCATCACAAATGATCTTCAATATGTTATACTAATTACATCTTAGGGTAATAAAAAGTATAACACTAATGCGGAAGGGGCCGTAACATGAAGGCGAAAATAGCGATTAATGGTTTTGGAAGAATTGGACGTATGGTTTTTAGAAAAGCCATCCTTGATGAAAATCTTGAAGTGGCTGCCATAAATGCAAGCTATCCGGCTGAAACTTTGGCACACTTAATTAAATATGATACAAACCATGGACCATTCGAAGGAAGCGTTGTTCCGGAAGATGATGCTATTGTTGTGAACGGTAAAAGAGTTCAGCTTGTCAGCAGCCGGAATCCTGAAGAACTTCCCTGGAAAGAAATGAATATCGATATCGTTATTGAAGCTACAGGAAAGTTTAATTCCCGTGATAAAGCGGCTCTACATCTTGATGCCGGAGCTAAAAAGGTCATACTTACTGCTCCTGGAAAAAATGAAGATGTGACTATTGTTATGGGCGTAAATGAAAGCGCATTAAAAATCGAAGAACATGATATTATTTCAAATGCATCCTGTACAACAAACTGCCTTGCACCTGTTGCAAAAGTCCTTGATGAACAATTCGGCATTGAAAACGGACTTATGACAACAGTTCATGCATATACAAATGATCAAAAAAATATTGATAACCCGCATAAGGACCTGCGCCGTGCACGTGCTTGCGGACAGTCGATCATCCCGACTTCCACTGGTGCTGCCAAAGCTTTGTCGCTGGTATTGCCTCATTTAAAGGGCAAATTGCATGGAATGGCACTGCGTGTGCCAACTCCTAACGTTTCCTTAGTTGACCTCGTGGTAGACTTAAAGCGCGACGTTACAATTGAAGAAGTGAATGCGGCATTCGCAACAGCTTCACAAGGGTCTCTGCATGGTATCCTGGATATTACTGACGAACCTTTAGTGTCAATCGATTTCAACACAAATGAACACTCTGCCATCATTGATGGATTATCTACTATGGTAATCGGCACCAGCAAAGTGAAAGTGCTTGCCTGGTACGATAATGAGTGGGGCTATTCTTGCCGTGTCGTAGACTTGACAAAATATGTTGCACAGGAACTTTTTCAGGCATCTGCCGTAAAGGTTGGATAATTGCCAATCTCTTTTAATATAAAACTACCCATACCCTTAAAGCCTGCCATTCCCCGGCAGGCTCCTTTTATTGGACAAAATTAATCCTGAGAAGGAAAAGTCTTCAGAAATTTTGCCGAAAAAAATGTAAAACAATGTGTTGCAAAAAAAAATTAAACAAAGTATACTAATCCTCGTGAACTTCTCCGAGGTTTTGGTATGGTAGCTACTTAAAGGGTTAGGACCTCTCTGGACTAACTTTCCCCCGTGGTAGTTATAGACCAGTATAAATCTGGAATTTCATTAATTAATAGCTTAAAAGTTTAAAGGGGGAAATTTGAATATGGAAACTATGGGTCGTCACGTTATCTCAGAACTTTGGGGATGCGATTTTGAAAAGTTAAATGATATGGATTTTATTGAGCAGACATTTGTAAATGCTGCATTAAAATCTGGTGCTGAAATTCGCGAGGTTGCATTTCATAAGTTTGCGCCACAGGGTGTAAGCGGAGTGGTGATCATCTCTGAATCTCATTTAACTATTCACAGCTTCCCGGAGCATGGCTATGCCAGCATTGATGTGTATACGTGTGGAGATCTTGACCCTAACATCGCTGCAGACTTTATTGCAGAAGCGTTAGGAGCTCAAACGCGTGAGAATATCGAAATTCCTCGCGGTATGGGTCCAGTTCAAGTTAAACAAGCTCAAGTACTTTAATAAAGAATAATCTTAGGCAATCCAGAGGTGTATCTAATACACCTCTTTTTATTTTGCCTAAAATCCCATTGCCTTTAGTATCTCTATAAAAAATAGTACAATAAGGATACAAATAATATACGGAGGAAAGAGAATGTCAATTTTCAGGCAGCTTGCCAGCCGCTATAAAAAGCAGTGTGAAACAAACGAAAACCACTCTGATCCTGAGCTCACTACAAGATACTATAGAACCAATACAGCACAAATGATGCAGACGATTGAAGAGTTATTCAAAGCAGACCATAATGTGAATATTCTCAGCACTTCCAAAGAACACGGCGAGATTGCAGCAGAACTTAAAAAAGACAAATCCTGTTTTGCCATTGTGACAGTCGTGACTGTCAGGCCATTTGAAACGGCTGTAGATATCAATATTTCAACTGAGCAGTCCTCACCGGCAGGTGTGCATCCAATTCTTAAGAGAGAAGTTCTTTCGATTTATGAAAAATTAAATAAACGGCATGATTTTCTCGGTTCTGCAAGAAACGCAGATAAATAGTTCTACTTGTACTGTCAACTCCTTTTTTATAAGATAAGAGTATCAAATAATATTCGGTAATTAGTCTAAAGCCAACTTATAAAAAAATTCGGAGCTGATTGTATGAGATGCCCTTCATGCCAAAACAATAATACCCGTGTGCTCGATTCCCGTCCTGTGGATGACAGCCGGTCCATCCGCCGCAGAAGGGAATGCGAGAAATGCGGATACCGGTTTACGACTTTTGAGAAAGTGGAAGAAATTCCATTAATCGTTGTGAAAAAAGAAGGAACGAGAGAGGAATTCAGCCGGGAAAAAATTCTGAGAGGCCTTATTAAAGCATGTGAAAAGAGGCCGGTAGCCCTTAAAGATCTGGAGGACATTACTTTTGAAGTGGAGAAGGAACTCCGCAGCAATGGTGTCTCTGAAATAAAAAGCGATGAAATTGGCGAAATGGTCATGGACAGACTCGCAAATGTGGACGAGGTCGCATATGTCCGTTTCGCATCAGTATACAGGCAATTTAAAGATATCAATGTGTTTATTAATGAACTCAAGGAACTTATTAAAAAAGAGCAACAATCATAATCAGGTCAGTTTTGCCGCTGCCTCTGATTTTTGATGAATTAGGCTGATGGGCTGAAGGTTTTTCTTTGGCTCTTTTTTTTGCGGGATATGCTTTTGATGAACAGCCTGAAAAAAATTTTAAATAGAAAAAGGTGAACACCATGGCCCAGCATTGGCAGGAGATGCTCCCCATTGATCGATATACAGTAGCAGCCAGTGGGCTTTTGCATGATTATGACCGGAAAGTGCTGACACTGTTATACCAGCCGCTCATTGGCTCTGTGTGCTTCAGTCTGTATATGACTTTATGGGCAGAGCTTGAAGAAAACCGGCTATGGTCATCTTCAAATTCACACCATAGTTTAATGAATTTTATGGGGATGGGGCTTAAAGATATTTATGAAGCCCGTCTCAAGCTTGAAGGAATAGGACTCTTAAAGGTATATGTTAATAAGGATGAAGAAACAAGGTCATTCGTTTACGAACTTCTTCCACCGCTGACACCTGAACAATTCTTCCTTGACGGCATGCTCAATATCTATCTTTATAAGAAGTTGGGCAAAAATCAATTTATGAGACTCAAGCGTTTCTTCTCAGATCAGAAGGTGCAGCCGGCCAGAGGGTATAAGGAAGTAACGAAAGCTTTCCAGGATGTATTTCAATCCGGGCACCCTGGTTCGTTTGACGATGAAGTGGTACAGCTGATGAATGAAACAGATGAGGAAGGGTATATTGGAAGGCGGGAGCAGGAAGGCATCCAAATCGGGAATGAAGATTTTAATTTTGAATTGCTTCAGGCAGGACTGAACGAATCGCTTGTACCAAAAAAAGCCCTTACAATTAAAGTGAAGGAATCCATCAGCAATCTTGCCTTTTTATATGGAATTGACCCCATCCAGATGAAAAACATTGTCATCAGCGCCGTGAATGAAGATAATGAGATAAACATTGATGAATTAAGAAAATCGGCACGTGATTGGTATCAATTCCAAAACCAGGATATGCTTCCATCCCTGATTGACAGGGTTCAGCCTGCTATCCATCAGGCTCAAAAAAAACAGCCTGAAACACAGGAGGAAGAATTGATCCGTTATTTGGAAATTACCTCACCAAGGCAGCTTTTAAAAGATATATCCGGGGGAGCGGAACCTTCGAAAGGCGATCTGCAGATTATAGAAGATGTCATGTTCCAGCAAAAGCTTTTACCCGGGGTAATTAATGTGCTGATTCAATATGTTATGCTCAAAACAGATATGAAGCTGACCAAAGGGTACGTAGAAAAAATAGCAGGCCACTGGGCAAGAAAGAAAATTAAGACACCCCAGGAAGCCATTGAATTAGCTAAAAAAGAACATCGCCAATACCTTGATTGGGCAGAAGGAAAGAAAACAGCAGGCCCAACGGGGAACAAAAGGAAGCCGATCAGGACAGAGATGCTTCCGGACTGGTTTGATGAAAATAGCAGCAAAGCCGCCAAGAAGGAACAGGCCCAACAGGAAAACAGCGAGAAGGAACAGTATGAGCGGGAATTGAAAAAAAGGGAACTTAAAGAAAAATTAAAAAAACTGCGATCACAGGAGGTGACTGATTGATGAAAAAAATTAACGAGACATTAAGGCGCCTTGCGGGCAATGAAGGTTTTCAAAAAAGATATGAAATGATGAGGGACCAAACGCTTAATCACCCTGAAGTGAAGGCTTTTATCCAAACTCATCGGGATGAATTGACATCTGAAATGGTTGAAAAGAGTCTTAGCAAGCTCTTTGAATATACGCAGCAGAGCAAGGAATGCAATAAATGTCCGAGCCTGGAGGGCTGTGTGAATTTTATGCAGGGCTATCATCCGGAACTTGTGATTCAAAGAGGATCAATCGATCTGAAGTATGATAAGTGCCCGCGCAAGATCATGCACGATGAAAAGCGGAGAAATGAAAAATTAATTCAGAGTTTATATGTGCCAACAGATATCCTTCATGCCACTTTTGATTCGATATATGATGATGACGACCGCATTGAGGCTGTGGATAAGGCTGCATCCTTTGTAATGGACTACCAGCCGGGGTCCAAGCAAAAGGGGATTTACTTTTACGGCAAGTTCGGTGTAGGCAAATCTTATTTGCTTGGTGCTATTGCCAATAAGCTTGCAAGCCGGAAAGTATCGTCCATGATTGTCTATGTTCCTGAATTATTCAGGGAATTGAAAAATTCAATTGGAGATCAGACTCTGAACAGCAAGATGGAAACCATTAAGAAAGCGCCTGTTTTAATGTTTGACGACCTTGGTGCAGAAACCATGTCCAGCTGGACAAGGGATGAGATTTTAGGGCCGATTCTGCAGTTCCGCATGCAGGAAAGCCTCCCAACCTTCTTCACTTCCAATTTCGACCTGCAGGGCCTCGAACATCATTTATCCTACAGCCAGCGCGGCGAGGAAGAGAAAATGAAGGCAAGAAGAATCATGGAACGCATTAAATACCTTGCTGAACCGGTGCTTGTAGAAGGACCGAACAGGAGAGTATAATCTGAAAGCTGCCGATAAAAACATCGGCAGCTTTTTAGACCAAACCCCACTTCTAAATTGGCCAAGTCCGCCATATACATAGAACAGAGATTTGTATAAAGGGGGGATTTGGTTGATCGAAATCATTTTCCAGAGCAGCTCAGATGCGAGGAACTTCTATGAGCATCTTTTTGAACAGCTGCAGTCTTTTTGTCAATGTGATAATAATACTCTTCATTTTGAAGATCAACATATAGTCAGAGTTTCTGCTGAAAATAGCGGCAATGTCCTGAGTACTGTTAAGACAGCATTTTTTCAATTTATCGTGAACCAGAAGCAGGATGATTGGTTTAAACGGATACTGATGGAGCATTATTATTATGATGATGAAGGCGAGCAGCAGCAGATCCTTGAAATTATTCACTCTATCCTGGAAGGAAGCCGTGAGGATCTTGCTGCGTTTGTCAGCGGACTGGATGTAAAAGAAAGCTTAAAAAGCGCAATTGATCAGCTGTTTCAAAATAACATTTCCTTTTCTTTTGATTCATTCGTAAAATTCCGGATGCGCCCGCTTATGAATGAAATGACCAAGTATGTGGAAGTCTCCATCGATGAGTACAAAATGGAACAGGAATATCAGATGTTCATTCATACATTGAGAGATTTCCTGTCAGGCAAGCAGCCAAAAATGAGTGCGATCCATGTCCTTATGGATGAAGGTATTTATTTTTATGATGAGCAATTGTGTGAAATTAAACGCGGAGAGCTCATTAGGATGATTGACCGCAAGCTATTGTCCAATCATCCTGTATATGTGGATTCTGTTACAATTGCGCCGCTGCTCTCTATAGCGCCTTCAGCTATTTATCTCTATTCAGATGATTTTGACCAGCCGCTGGTCAGAACAATCCGCAATATTTTTGAAGAAAGGCTTCAATTAAGCCCTCTTGCAGCTTTTTATCATTATCAAAACGCCCATTCTTATGCCGTTGATGAAAAATGTAAAAGATACCCTTGATTTTCCTGAAATAACAAACTATAATAACGTACATATTACAATAATCAAGCAAAAGTTGCGATGAGGATACGGGTATTCTAATACGGTTTAAAGAGAGGGAAGGCAAGGCTGAAACCTTCCTAACACGATCTGAATGCTTACCGCCTCTGAACTCCAGCCAGGAAATGGGCTGGCGGGAAAAGACCGTTATCTTACTACAGAGTCGTTTGTCTTTATGAAGGCGAGAAGTAGGGTGGAACCGCGTGTTAATAATAACTCGTCCCTTTTTTAGGGACGGGTTTTTTTATTTTTTTGTGTAAAACGCGTTTTAGGAGCAAAATCTGAATCCAGCTCCAGCGCCTAGCCCCTCGAGGTCACAAGTTTGTCCAGTTGCGGCTCCTAGGGACTCGAGACATAAACCAATCCCTTTCAGAAGGAGAAAACGCCTTCTTGCAGGGCTTGTCTTATGCTTGTCGTCCCTGGGCAGTCGCCTCCACATTTCGGGCAATCCTCCAAAAAAGGAAAGAACGCCTTTTTAGGAGGCTCGCCTTGTGCTTGTCGGGGCTGATCGAGGCGCTTGCGCTTTATAAAAAAGGGAGGAAATATCATGTCAGAAGTTGTTAAAGTTTCGTTTCCAGATGGAGCTGTAAAGGAGTTTCCCAAGGGAACGACAACAGAAGATATTGCAGCTTCGATCAGCCCGGGCCTAAAGAAAAAGGCAATTGCCGGCAAGCTGGATGGAGAAATGTATGATCTTCGCCGTCCAATCGAAAAGGATGGAGCTATTGAAATTGTAACCCCGGACTCAAGCGATGCGCTGGAGGTTCTTCGCCACAGCACTGCCCATTTGATGGCTCAGGCGATCAAGCGTTTATATAAAAATGTAAAGCTTGGGGTAGGACCAGTTATTGAAGGCGGATTTTACTATGATATCGACCTGGAAGAATCGCTTTCACCAGAAGATCTTCCAGTGATTGAGAAAGAAATGAAAAAAATTATTAATGAAAACCTTGATATTGTCCGCAAAGAGGTCAGCCGCAATGAAGCGGTAGAAATGTACAAGGAAATAGATGACGAATATAAGCTTGAACTGATCGAGGCTATTCCTGAAGATGAAACAGTGACAATCTATGAGCAGGGCGAATTTTTTGACCTCTGCCGCGGTGTTCATGTTCCTTCTACAGGCAAATTGAAAGAGTTCAAACTATTAAGCATTGCCGGAGCGTATTGGAGAGGCGACAGTGACAATAAGATGCTTCAGCGGATCTATGGAACAGCTTTCTTCAAGAAAGAAGACCTGGCAGAGCATTTGCGTCTCCTTGAGGAAGCAAAAGAGCGTGACCACCGTAAAATCGGCAAAGAGCTTAACCTGTTCATGAATTCGCAAAAAGTAGGCCAGGGCCTTCCAATGTGGCTTCCAAAAGGGGCGACAATCCGCCGCAATATCGAGCGCTATATCGTGGATAAGGAAGAAAGACTGGGCTATGACCATGTCTATACTCCAATCATGGGGAGCGTGGATCTTTATAAAACATCCGGCCACTGGGATCATTACCAGGAAGACATGTTCCCTGTAATGGAGATGGATAACGAACAGCTTGTTCTGCGTCCAATGAACTGCCCGCATCATATGATGATCTATAAGAATGGCATCCACAGCTACCGCGAACTGCCAATCCGTATTGCAGAGCTTGGAACAATGCACCGCTATGAAATGTCAGGTGCCCTGTCAGGCCTTCAGCGTGTACGAGGCATGACTTTAAATGATGCACATATCTTTGTTCGACCTGACCAGATCAAGGAAGAGTTTAAGCGCGTAGTACATTTGATCCTCGAAGTATATAAAGACTTCGATATCAATGACTACTCATTCCGTCTTTCCTATAGAGACCCTCAGGATACTGAGAAGTACTTTGATGACGATGAAATGTGGGAAAAAGCACAGGCGATGCTTAAAGAAGCGATGGATGAAATTGGCCTCGATTATTTTGAGGCAGAAGGCGAAGCGGCTTTCTACGGTCCTAAATTGGATGTACAAGTTAAAACTGCGCTTGGCAAGGATGAGACACTATCCACTGTCCAGCTGGACTTCCTGCTTCCTGAACGTTTTGACCTGACATATGTAGGGGAAGATGGAAAGCCTCATCGCCCGGTCGTTATCCACCGCGGAGTAGTTTCGACTATGGAGCGTTTTGTGGCATTCCTGATTGAGGAGTACAAGGGAGCGTTTCCAACCTGGCTTGCCCCAGTTCAAATCCAAGTCATTCCGGTTTCTCCTGATATTCACTTTGATTATGCGAAAAAAGTCCAGGAGCAGCTTCAGGCAGAGGGCTTCCGCGTTGAGCTGGATGACCGCAATGAAAAAATCGGATATAAGATCCGTGAAGCGCAAATGCAAAAAACTCCATACATGCTTGTTGTTGGAGACAATGAAGCAGCTGAAAAAGCTGTCAATGTCCGCAAATATGGAGAGCAAAAATCAGAAACTGTATCATTTGAAGACTTCATCTCAGCACTAAAAGCTGAAGTAAAACGATAATAATCAAAAAGGGCTGCACGTGCTGCAGCCCTTTTTGATAAGTTATTCATTAGAACATTTAAGAGCCGGATGAGACAAACGAAAGAGCTGGCATTAAATTCATTATGAAAAAATATTAAAATTGTATTGCCAAAATCAATTAAGTTTGTTATGCTTTTCTTCGTTGTGATAAAAGTTATTCGTTTGACACGGAATCATTCTTTGTGATATAGTAGCTAAGGTAATTGAATACAGTTTGAGGAAAAGAAGAAGCACCCGCTTCTCACCTGATTGACGCAAAGCGCAGTTGGCAGGTTTTACGTGAACATTTTCTGTTTATATACGTAAGTGTGGGTGTTTTCATCCGCACTTTTTTATTTGGTTAAAACAGCTCTGATTCCGTCACGGAAGAGAAATGTTTCATAACTTGCGATTCAGCTTTGGTCCGGTGCAGCTTACAGCTTTAAAGTTGTCTGCTAAGCAGGCGCTTGCGCTTTTCTTGACCCAAACGTTGTGTTCGCATTAAACCTTGGAGGTGTCTAGCTATTAGCAAAGATATGTTGTTAAACGAGGGCATTCGCGCCCGCGAAGTCCGTCTTATTGACCAAAACGGCGAGCAGTTAGGTATTAAATCAAAATTCGACGCACTTGAAATTGCTTCTCGTGCCAATCTTGATCTTGTTCTGGTTGCACCGAGTGCGAAGCCTCCGGTAGCCCGTATCATGGACTACGGAAAGTTCAAATTCGAGCAGCAGAAGAAAGACAAAGAAGCTCGCAAAAACCAGAAGATTATCAGTATTAAAGAAGTTCGTCTTAGCCCGACTATTGAAGAGCATGACTTTAATACTAAACTTCGCAATGCTATTAAATTCCTTGAAAAAGGCGATAAAGTTAAAGCATCGATCCGATTCAAAGGACGTGCTATTACGCATAAGGAAATTGGCCAGCGTGTACTAATTCGATTCGCACAAGCATGCAATGAAGTTGCAATAGTGGAATCACATCCAAAAATGGATGGCCGAAGCATGTTTATGGTCTTAGCACCGAAAAACGACAAGTAAGAGGAGGAATTCCCAATGCCAAAAATGAAAACTCACCGCGGCGCTGCTAAGCGTTTTAAAAGAACAGGTTCTGGTAAACTGAAGCGTTCTCACGCTTACAGAAGCCATATGTTCGCGAACAAATCACAAAAGCAAAAGCGTAAGCTTCGCAAAGGAACTCTTGTTTCTTCAGGCGATTACAAGCGCATCCGTAACTTATTAGTAAATCTTAAGTAATATCTCGAAATTAGGAGGGAAATAATATGCCACGTGTAAAAGGCGGTACAGTTACTCGCAAACGTCGTAAAAAAGTCATCAAATTAGCTAAAGGTTATTTCGGTTCAAAACATACATTATACAAAGTTGCTAACCAGCAGGTTATGAAATCCCTAATGTATGCTTACCGCGACCGTCGCCAGAAAAAGCGCGACTTCCGCAAACTTTGGGTTACTCGCATTAATGCAGCAGCTCGCATGAACGGTCTTTCTTACAGCCGTTTAATGCACGGTTTAAAGCTTGCTGGCATCGAAGTTAACCGCAAAATGCTTTCTGAATTAGCAATCGCTGACGAAAAAGCATTTGCTGAATTAGCATCAGTTGCAAAGCAGCAGCTTAGCAAGTAATAATTTTCACAATAGCCATTCCCTATGGGGATGGCTTTTTATTTTGCTTTTAATGGACAGTAAGCTTCCGTTTCGTTTAAGCTCAATACAGACTTAATACATACAAAAAGGAGAAAGCTCATGATTAAAACAATTGCTCTTATCTATCTGATGATGAATGTGATTGGCTTTTACCTGATGAAGCTTGATAAAGAAAAAGCCAAACGGAGTGAGTTCCGTATAAGTGAGAAGAACCTCTGGATCACCGCCTTTTTGAGCGGGGCAGCGGGAATGGCTTTTGGCATGAAGACCTTCAGGCATAAAACGAAGCATGTTCAGTTTAAATGGGGACTGCCTTTCTTGGCATTGCTTGAAGCAGGCTTGCTTATGTACCTGATTATTCAATTGTCATAAACGGTCAGCGCCATCCATAAGCTTTAGTGAACAGCAGGAAAGTCATCAGGGAGAGGTGAAGGCATGAATGATCAATTGACCTTATTGTTTGCTATGGCAGAAACTGCTGGCATTCTTGCTCCTATTGCTTTTATCTTTTTTCATATCATCCGGCAGTTTCTATTTATTCCGGTACCGCTTGTCTGTATAACAGGGGGAGTTCTGTTTGGAAGTCTTTTTGGCTCTATTTTCTCTCTTGCGGGGTTAATGATCAGCAGCATTCTTTTTTATTTTTTGATCACAAAAATGCCGCGGACACATGAAAAGCTATCTTTATTAAAGAAGCGGTGGTTCGGGGAGTATCGGAATTTAACTGTCGGCCAGGTTGCAGTTTTAAGGCTAATCCCTTTTATTCATTATCATTTATTGAGCTTTTGCCTGATGGAAAGAAATAAAGGAATTAATGAGTATCTGAAAAATTCATGGATCACCAATTTGCCGCTGGCTGTTTTTTATACCGTTTTTGGGGAATTTATCAGCAGATTTACGCCTTCAATGATTGTCCTTATTTTGCTGTCACTTTCTGTTTTGGTATTTGTACTGAGGGAAAAGGTTACAGTTATTAAATGGAAAGAATTCTTCAAAACAGCATAAAAAAACGTTCGGGGCTGCCGAACGTTTTTTAAAGATGATCATTAATTTCCTCGCCTGGAGAAGCTGTTTTGTGCATGAACTCCTTTACAGGGCTTTTCCAGTCAATTTTTGCAGTAGGATAGGCCTCGCTTATTTTTCTTTCAATAAAAAGAAAATCCTCCCTTACCATCCCTTTAAGGGCCGATGTATTGTGCGGCCAGAGGAAAATGGAGACCACATCAAAAGCATTATCAGTGGTACCCAAATACTTTTCACCTTCAAATAAAACCCCTTTATACGTAATCAGGAAGTTTTTCCTGACATTTTCATGGTCATCCCAAAAATAATATCGTTTCTGTTCGTGGGCAAGCTCTAGCTTTCTCTTGGAATTGAGCAGATATTTTACCGCGGTGTATATAAGAAAAAGAATCAGAGCAAACAATAGCATACGCAGGAGCCACATAGTAACCAGCCCTCCATTATTATTTTCCTTACTATACGGATTAGATTAAAAAAAGTTTCAACTTTTTTGCGATTTGTTATAATTTTTTTGATGGGCACTATAATGTAAGTTAATCATTTCATATAGGACGGTGAAAAAATGAATTATCAGCAATTATTTCAAATGCAAAAAGGGCTGGACAGCCATATAGAATCAAACCATGGTTTAGAGGAAGAAGATTTGTTTGACCGTAAGATACTGGCGCTGCTTGTTGAATTGGGAGAGCTTGCTAATGAGACAAGATGCTTTAAGTTCTGGAGCCTTAAGCCTTCCTCCCCTCAGGAAACAGTATTGGAGGAGTTTGTAGACGGTATACATTTCATTTTATCGCTTGGAATTGAATGCGGATTTGACGGGCAAAAGAACTTTGCTGTTCCGGTGGAAAAGGCGGTTTCAGTGAATGACCAGTTCCTGTCTGTTTATGATGCTATCGGAAAGTTTCGGACCAGCCGTTCTTTAACGGATTATAAAGACCTTATTGCAGTCTACTTACAGCTGGGGGAAATACTTGGATTTAACTCTTCGCATATAGAAAAAGCATATATAGACAAGAATGAAGTAAATTATAAGAGGCAGGCTGAAGGATATTAGATTTTTCCGCCTGCAGCCTGAGGGATTATCCGTCTGATAATTCTTTATATTGAATCCGATGTTCGGTATAATAGGATTAAATAAATATTAAGGGAGTCGAAATGATGGCTAAATTAGATGAAACATTAACGATGCTTAAAGACTTAACAGATGCGAAAGGAATACCGGGAAATGAGCGCGAACCGCGCGAGGTTATGAAAAAATACATAACAGCATATGCTGATGAAGTGACAACAGATGGACTGGGGAGCCTCATTGCTAAAAAAACCGGCAAAGAAGGCGGCCCGAAGGTCATGGTAGCCGGTCACTTGGATGAAGTTGGATTTATGGTAACAAACATTGATGATAAAGGTTTCATCCGTTTCCAGACAGTTGGCGGCTGGTGGTCGCAGGTTATGCTGGCACAGCGCGTGACAATTGTAACGTCGAAAGGAGATGTTACAGGGGTAATTGGTTCAAAACCGCCGCATATCTTATCACCGGATGCTCGCAAAAAGCCTGTTGAAATTAAAGACATGTTTATTGATATTGGTGCTTCCAGCCGTGAAGAAGCAAAAGACTGGGGCGTAAAACCTGGTGACATGGTGGTTCCATATTTTGAGTTTACGGTTATGAATAATGAAAAGATGCTTTTGGCGAAAGCCTGGGATAACCGCATTGGCTGCGCAATTGCTATAGATGTGCTAAAAGAATTAAAGGATGCTGAGCATCCGAATGAAGTTTATGGTGTAGGAACGGTTCAGGAAGAGGTTGGTCTTCGCGGAGCCCGTACTTCTGCGCAAAAAATCGAGCCGGATATCGCATTTGGTGTAGACGTGGGAATCGCAGGAGATACACCGGGGATTTCTGAAAAAGAAGCCATGAGCAAAATGGGCAAAGGGCCGCAAATCATCCTTTATGATGCATCAATGGTCTCTCACAAAGGCCTGCGTGACCTTGTAACAGACACTGCAGATGAACTGAATATCCCTTATCAATTTGATGCCATCGCTGGCGGAGGAACAGATTCAGGAGCCATTCATGTTACACATAATGGAGTTCCATCCCTTTCAATCACCATCGCAACACGGTATATCCATTCCCATGCAGCAATGCTTCACCGTGATGACTATGAAAATGCAGTTAAGCTTATTGCTGAAGTGATTAAGAAGCTTGACAGGGAAACGGTTGATAAGATTACATTTGAATAAAATAAAAACTCCGGGCTTTTTTCCGGAGTTTTTCATTTTATTTAAGACTGCTCTCCAAGGTTTGAAGCATTTCAAGCTTGTCTTCTTCAGAGGAGTTTTCCAAATTACCTCAAATAAAACACCCAAGCCAGGCAGCATTTTTTCTTCCCCATTTTGAATGGCATCTACGATTGTATCTTTCAGTTCATCTTGAGAGTTGCCTGATACATTGTGTAAAACGGCATTGCGCAGGTTTAAATTCACCTTAATGCACTCCTTCCAGATTTAATTCGTTATTATCTTCTCTAATTTTACTTTTATTATGTATTCCAAATAAGCTATAATGAAAAAACTGTACAGAAAAATTCCGTTTGTACGGGATTTTCTTTAAAAGGAGAGACCGTGTTGAAGCATATACAATCTGCAAAAAATCCAAAAGTTAAAGAATGGAAAAAACTTCTGGCCAGAAAAGAGCGTGACAAAACAGGAAGCTTTTTAGTTGAAGGTTTTCATCTGGTAGAAGAAGCACTTAAAGCCAATCAAATAGCAGAAATAATCATTGATGAAAATAAAAATATGCCTCCCGGCTGGGACTATGGCGACATCCCTGTAACAATGGTTACAGATGAAATTATCGGACTGCTGGCAGATACCGAAACACCACAGGGAATTTTTGCAGTCTGCAGCCAGCAGTCATCCACTGAGGAAGTGAAAGGAAAACAATTTTTATTAGTTGATGCCGTCCAGGATCCCGGCAATCTGGGGACGATGATCAGGACGGCTGATGCGGCTGGAATCGATGCCGTTATTGTGGGTGAAGGCAGCGTTGACGCATATAACCCGAAGGTACTCCGCTCTGCACAGGGCAGCCACTTTCATGTGCCTGTTTTAAGAGGAAACCTTTCCGACTGGATCTTCAAACTGAAAGAAAGTAATGTACCTGTCTATGGAACCGCTTTGGAAGATGCCCGGGAATACACGAAGTATGAGTCATCTGATTCCTTCGCCCTGCTCGTTGGAAATGAAGGAAACGGGGTAAATAAAGAGCTCCTGGCCAATACAGCAGCAAACCTTTATATACCGATATTCGGGAAAAGCGAATCACTTAATGTGGCGGTGGCTGCCGGAATTCTTCTTTATCATCTAAGAAAATAGAAAATGGGCGGCAATTTTTTCAAAACCGTTTGAAACAGTCTTAAGAATGTAATATAATTAACAGCAAAATTATAATAATAAAACGATGACGGAGACCAGTACCTTGCACTAAGCCTTTTCAGGGAGAAAATGCCTAAGACTGAAAGCATTTTTACAGGAAATGCAAGAGAAGTTTCACCTCCTGAGTTGGCATCGGGACCATTGAAAAGTAATGCTTTGGCGCGCCCTGCTGAGTTGTCCAGCTGCAGCGGCTAGCCCCTCGAGGTCATAAGCCAATCCTCTCAGAAAGGTAAAGAACACCTTTCCAAGAGGCTCGTCTTATGCTTGTCGGGGCTGAACGAGCCACTTCCGCTTTTCTTTGTAAAGATGTACCGGCATAAGCCGTTATCCCAATGAAGAGAACACGTGCATGAAGTACATATATGTGTTAAAAAGGGTGGTACCGCGAAACCTCGTCCCTTTATGGGGATAGAGGTTTTTTATTTTGGCCAAAAAAGTAAATGAATTAATATCAAGGAGGATTTTTAGATGCAAGAGCGTTTAAAAGAACTGCAAACTGAAGCGTTAGAAAAGATCAGCACAGCCGCTGATTTGAGAGAGCTAAATGATATCCGTGTATCTTATTTAGGCAAAAAAGGCCCGATTACTGAAGTGCTTAAAGGAATGGGGAAATTGTCTGCTGATGAGCGTCCCAAAATGGGGGCCCTTGCAAATGAAGTGCGGGACAGCATTGCTGCCGGAATTGAGGAAAAACAAAAGCATCTGGAGGAAGCGGCTGTTCAGGAAAAACTGGCTGCAGAAAAAATTGATGTCACTCTACCGGGAAGACCTGTTAAATCAGGAAACCACCATCCGCTGACAAGAATTATTGAAGAAATTGAAGATCTGTTCATTGGAATGGGTTATTCGGTAGCTGAAGGTCCTGAAGTTGAAAAAGATTATTATAATTTTGAAGCATTGAATCTTCCTAAAGGCCATCCTGCCCGGGATATGCAGGATTCCTTCTATATTACAGAAGATATTCTTCTTCGTACCCATACTTCGCCGGTACAGGCAAGAACAATGGAGAAGCATGAAGGCAAGGGGCCAGTTAAAATCATCTGCCCGGGTAAAGTATATCGCCGAGATAATGACGACGCTACACACTCTCACCAGTTCATGCAAATAGAGGGACTTGTTGTAGATGAAAACGTCCGAATGACTGATTTAAAAGGAACATTGGAGGTCTTTGCAAAGAAAATGTTTGGTGATGACAGGGAAATCCGTCTTCGCCCAAGTTTCTTCCCGTTTACAGAGCCATCTGTGGAAATGGATATTTCCTGTAAAATATGCGGCGGAAAAGGCTGCAGCGTATGTAAAGGCACTGGCTGGATTGAAATTCTTGGTGCAGGAATGGTTCATCCAAATGTTCTTGAGATGGCAGGCTTCGACTCTAAGAAATACACAGGTTTTGCATTCGGAATGGGTCCTGAGCGAATTGCCATGCTGAAGTATGGTGTAGATGATATTCGTCATTTCTACACAAATGATGTGCGTTTCTTGAAACAATTTTCAATTCATGAATAATTAGAAAGCCCGGAGCTTGACAATTACTAAGGAGGATCACAAATGTTCGTTTCATATAAATGGCTGCAGGAATATGTTGATTTATCAGGCGTTACGCCTGAAGAGCTTTCAGAAAAGATTACTAAAAGCGGTATAGAAGTTGAAGGCGTAGAGATTTTGAATGAAGGTATCAAAGGTGTGGTTGTAGGGCATGTCCTTGAAAGGGAACAGCACCCAAATGCTGATAAACTGAATAAATGTTTAGTCGATACAGGGGCGGGTGAGCCTGTACAGATCATCTGCGGTGCCCCGAATGTGGATAAGGGACAGAAAGTGGCCGTGGCTACAGTTGGAGCTGTTCTTCCAGGTAATTTTAAAATAAAGCGTGCCAAGCTGCGCGGCGAGGAATCGAATGGAATGATCTGTTCGCTTCAAGAGCTCGGCATTGAAAGTAAGCTGATTGCAAAGGAATACTCTGAAGGCATTTATGTTTTTCCTAATGATACAGAGGTTGGTCAGGATGCTCTTCTGCAGCTTAATCGTGACGACCAGATTCTGGAACTTGGATTGACTCCAAACCGTTCTGACTGCTTAAGCATGCTGGGTGTTGCATATGAAGTGGCAGCTATTTTAGGAAGAGAAGTAAAGCTTCCTGCACCTCAAGCAGAGACTTCTTCAGAGAGGGCATCTGCTTACATCGATGTTCAAGTGGACGCAAAAGAAGATAATCCTCTTTACGTTGCGAAGGTTGTAAAAAATGTAAAGGTTGGCCCATCTCCTGTATGGATGCAGGCGCGTTTAATGGCAGCAGGCATTCGCCCTCACAATAACGTGGTGGATATTACAAACTACATTTTGCTTGAATACGGCCAGCCGCTTCATGCATTCGATTATGACCGGCTGGGATCAAAGCAAATCCTTGTCCGCAGAGCAAATGATGGCGAAGTGATTGTCACTCTTGATGATGCAAAACGCGAGTTAACATCAGATCATCTTTTAATAACAAATGGGACAGAGCCAATTGCACTTGCGGGTGTCATGGGCGGGTCAAATTCTGAAGTACAGCCTGACACAAAAAATGTGATTATCGAATCAGCTTATTTTAAAGGGGCAACGGTTAGAAAAGCTTCAAAAGACCATGGATTAAGAAGCGAAGCAAGCGCACGCTTTGAAAAAGGTGTGGATCCAAACAGAGTTAGAGCTGCTGCGGAAAGAGCTGTTCAATTGCTTGCACAATATGCGGGCGGAGAAGTGCTTGAAGGTTCTGTGGAAGCTGATGCACTGCAAGTTGAGCCTGCTGTGGTGTCTGTAACGCTTGAAAAAATCAATCGTGTCCTTGGTACGGAATTATCCATGAAAGAAGTAGAGGGTATTTTTGCCCGTCTTCAATTTGCAACGAATACTGATAACGATACAATTACTGTTACAGTTCCAACTCGCAGAGGCGATATCACAATTGAAGAAGACCTTATTGAGGAAGTTGGCCGATTATTTGGCTACGATAACCTGGCATCAACTTTACCGGTTGGTTCATCTACACCAGGGCATCTTACCCAATATCAGAATAAACGCAGAATGGTCCGCCGCTGCCTTGAAGGTGCGGGACTTTATCAGGCAGTGACTTATTCATTAACAAATGAAGCAAAAGCGGCTCAATATGCACTGGAAGAACGCAAACCTGTGCAGCTGGCAATGCCTATGAGTGAGGATCGCAGCCTGCTTCGGTTAAGTATTGTTCCGCAGCTTCTGGAGGTATTAAAATATAATTCGGCACGTCAGAACGACAGTCTGGCTGTTTATGAAACTGGGGCAGTGTTCCTCTCGAATAGAGAAGAGGAATTGCCTGAAGAGCGTGAGCATCTTGCAGGTGCGGTTACTGGTCTTTGGCACAGCCATCCATGGCAGGGAGAAAAGAAGCCAGTTGATTTTTACGTTGTAAAAGGTATCCTTGAAGGTTTATTTGAAAAGCTGGGACTCTCTGATAAGATTGAATTCCGTCAAGCGCAAAAGGATGGAATGCATCCTGGCAGAACAGCAGAAATATTGCTTTCCGGGGAGTCAGTGGGATTTGTCGGACAAATCCATCCAACTGTCGAAAAAGAGCTTGATTTGAAAGAAACCTATGCATTTGAGCTTTCATTAAAAGCGATTCTGGAAGAAGAAGTTTCACCTTTACAGTATGAAGCTATTCCGCGTTTCCCTTCCATCACAAGGGACATTGCACTTGTGGCAGATCAGGGAACAGCAGCAGGCGAGCTTAAAGGAATCATTAAAGAAGCTGGCGGCAAATTATTAAAAGACGTACATGTTTTTGACTTGTACGAAGGTGAACGGATGGAGCCAGGCAAAAAATCGCTTGCTTTCTCCCTTAAATACTTCGATCCTGAACGTACTCTGACGGATGAAGATGTAACAAAAGCGCATGACAAAGTATTGGAAGCTGTGAAGGAAAAAGCCGGAGCGGTATTGAGAGGATAAAATGAAAAAGGCAGCCTGAGGGCTGCCTTTTTCATTTTAACTGGCCGTTAACTTTCTTTATTATCAATTATATTTCCTGCTATACAGCTTCAGTGCCTTTTCAGTATTTGCAAAATGCAGTTTTACAAAAGAAGGCAATGCTTCACGCCCTTTTTCCTTAATAAGCCGGGCAGCTGCCTCATCAACCTTCGGACCGGCGCCTTTAGTAAGCCGGAAACCGGCCTTTGTGCTAAGGTTTTCAAAATGGCGCACAAACGCATAGCGTGCCAGGATGGATGCTGCTGCAACAGCCAGATGAATTCCTTCCGCTTTTGTGCTGAAAAAGACCCGCTCCCTCTGTATGGTCTGCTGGTTTTTTAAATAATTGAAGTAAATCTCTTCCTTGGCAAATTGGTCAATCAAAATGGCTTCAGGCTTTTCAGGAGAGATTTTCCCTAAAACATGCCCGATTGCCTGATTGTGCAGCAATGCTTTGATTTTCCCCTGTGACATCCCTGATTGCTGAAGCTTATTGTATTTTTCATTGTGCAATGTTAACAGGCTGTGGGGAACGATATCTTTAATCTGCTTTGCGATTTCGATGATTTTTTCATCTCCCAGATTTTTTGAATCCTTAACTCCAAGCTCCTTCAGCAAAGGAATTTGATCTTTCTTTACGTAAGCTGCAACCACCGTAATGGGGCCAAAATAATCCCCGGTGCCCACTTCATCTGAACCTATGACAGAAAGAGAACTGATATTTTCCGGCAGGTTGGCAGCGGCAGGGCTGGTTTTTTTGCTGGGCTGTGAACTGCGTGCGGTATCTCCCCACTTTTTAGCCTCTGCTTCACATCCGCTCCCTTGGAAGAGGACCTTGCCTGATTTATAGGCAGTGATCGAACATCCCGGCACTTTTGCAGCAAATACACTTCCAGGAGGCTGCTTGTCATTTAGGCTGCCTGAATAATGGGCCTTCATTTTTGAGATTTCACTTGCTTTTTTTAAAAGGACTACCTGGCTCATATTAATTCTCCTCATCTTAGTGTACTGTTGAATTTATTCCCTCTATTTGGAAAACACTTGCATTAACGGCTCATCTGACATGCTTTGACTTCCCACCAATATGCGTTCGTGTTATGATATTGATTAGGATTCTTTAAAGAAGGGGGCATGGACGTTGTCAGACATACAAAGAAACCGAACTAGTGTAGATATTTATGGACAGCAATATGTAATAGTTGGCTCAGAAAGCTCCAGCCATGTTCGCCTTGTCGCTTCGCTGGTTGACGATAAAATGCGTGAGATCAGTTCGAAGAATCCTTCACTCGACATTAGTAAGCTGGCCGTGCTGACCGCAGTCAATGCAGTTAATGATTATATAAAGCTAACAGACCGTCTGGAACGGCTGGAAAACGAATTAAATAGAGTAAAGGACGGAAAGTAGTCATGCTGGATCTTGCAATTATCATTATTTTAGTTTTTGGTTTTTTAATAGGCTTGAAAAGAGGGTTTATCCTCCAATTAATTCATTTGACCGGATTCATTATTGCTTTCATTGTTGCCCGTATGTATTACGGTGAGCTTGCGCCTAAGCTGACCTTATGGGTGCCATATCCAAGCTTTAGCAGTGACTCGGCGATTAAGACGTTATTTGAGAATGGGAATCTTGAAGATGCTTACTATCGCGCCATTGCATTTGTCGTGATTTTTTTTGCGGTAAAAATATTGCTGCAGATTATTGGAAGCATGCTCGACTTTGTTGCCCATCTTCCAGTACTGAAACAGCTGAACGTTTGGGCTGGCGGAATTCTCGGATTTATCGAAGTCTATCTTATCATGTTTATTCTATTATACATAGCAGCACTCGTTCCAATCGAAGTCCTGCAGGGGCCGATCAATAATTCCTTTATGGCAGAATTAATGGTTAAGAATACGCCTGTTCTCTCTAACCAGCTCAAAGAAATGTGGGTTGAATATATGGCTGCGTAACTTCTCTATTTCTAGAGAAGTTTTCTTTTTGAAAGGCTCTTTTGTAAAAAATGTTGTTATTCGCCAACTATGTTGTCCGTTGATTTCCGCTCCAGGCTGCTCGCTTTCCGCGGGGCGGGTGGTGAGCCTCCTCGACGCTGCGCGTCTGCGGGGTCTCACCTGTCCCGCTACTCCCGCAGGAGTCTCGCACCTTCCGCTCCAATCAACTCAGTGAATAATATATAAAAAGCAGCAAACATTGCGAAAAACAGTCTTTTGAAAATAGCCATGATTTGAAGTTGCACTGCAAAATAAGAGATAATACGGATACGAATACAGTTACGGGCAGGTGGTTTTTATGAGTATAAATAAAAAAGATGTTGTCAGACTTTTAGAAACAATCGCTGTTTATATGGAGTTAAAAGGAGAAAATCCGTTCAAAACAGCCGCCTTCCGAAAAGCGGCACTCGCACTTGAATCTAATGATGAAAGCTTGACTGAAATTGATGATTTCACAAAGCTATCCGGCATCGGAAAAGGCACCGCTGCTGTTATAGAGGAGTACATCAAAGAAGAAAAGTCTTCTGTTCTGGATGAACTGAAAGAAGAAGTCCCTGCCGGATTAATTCCTCTGCTTCAGCTCCCGGGGCTTGGCGGCAAGAAAATAGCCAAGCTATATAAAGAACTGGGCGTCGAAAATGCTGCAGACCTTGAGGAAGCGTGCCGCAATAAGAAGGTCCGGGGACTGGCAGGATTCGGAGAAAAATCTGAAGAAAAGATACTCGCTGCCCTTGAAAATGCAGGAACCAGACCGGAACGGCTCCCGCTTGCATTCATGCTGCCGATAGCAGAAGGCATAGAAGCAGCCCTGGCTGAAATGAAGGATATTGAAAAGTATTCAAGGGCAGGAAGCTTAAGGAGAATGAGGGAAACAATCAAAGACCTCGACTTTATCATAGCTACTGACAATCCTGCTTCTGTCAAAGAACAGCTATTAAGTCTAGCCGGCATCAAAGAAGTAATTGCTGCAGGAGAAACAAAGGTTTCTGTTGTCTTTCAGCATTCCTATGATATATCGGCTGATTTCCGAATAGTTGAGACGCATGAATTTGCCACAACACTCCATCATTTTACTGGATCAAAGGACCATAATGTCAGAATGCGCCAGCTCGCAAAAGAGCGCGGGGAAAAAATCAGTGAATATGGAGTCGAAAATACAGAGACAGGTGAAATCCTTACGTTTAATAATGAAGAAGAATTTTACGCGCATTTTGGGCTTCCGTTCTTCCCTCCTGAAATTAGGGAAGATGGGAAAGAAGTAGATGAATATACGCAAGACATGGAGCTCATTTCTCTTGAAGATATTAAGGGTGATCTTCATATGCACTCAACCTGGAGTGATGGCGCTTATTCCATAGAGGAAATGATCGAAGCGTGCCGTGCCCGCGGCTATAAATACATGGCTATAACAGACCATTCCCAGTACCTGAGAGTGGCGAACGGTTTGACAGCCGAAAGGCTTCGCAGGCAGAAAGAAGAAATAAAGCGGCTAAATGAGCAATTCGATGATTTCACCATATTATCAGGGGTAGAAATGGATATTCTGCCTGATGGATCGCTCGATTATGACGATGAACTTCTGGAGGAGCTGGATATTGTCATTGCTTCCATCCATTCTTCTTTTTCACAGCCGAAAGAAAAAATCATGGACCGCTTGAAAACGGCTCTGCAGAATGCCCATGTTGACATTATTGCCCACCCTACGGGAAGATTGATCGGCCGCAGGGAAGGCTATGAAGTAGACATGGAAATGCTCATCGAGCTCGCCAGGGAAACAAATACAGCCCTTGAGCTGAATGCAAATCCAAACCGGCTTGACCTTGCTGCTGAACATATCAGACAAGCTCAGGAAGCCGGTGTGAAAATAGTGATTAATACAGATGCACATAAAATAGATACTTTAAATCATATGGAAATCGGTGTTTCTGCGGCAAAGAAAGGATGGATCAAGAAAGAATCCGTTTTAAATGCCTTAGAAACAGGAGATTTGCTCAAATTTCTGAGAGAACGCCAGTAGGAAAATTGGGCATGAAAGGGGAAAGTCCTCATGCAAGAAAGAGTATTGAAGATACTTGAGTTCAATAAAGTGAAGGAACAGCTGCTGGAACATGTTTCTTCGTCCTTGGGAAGAAAAAAGGCCTTAAATATTCTTCCTTCAACTGACTATGAAGAAGTAATCCGCAGGCAGGAAGAAACAGATGAAGCGGTAACAGTGCTTAGAATTAAAGGGAATGTACCGCTTGGGGGCATTTTTGACATACGACCTCATGTGAAGCGGGCGGTTATTGGCGGAATGCTTAGTCCCCAGGAACTTAACCAGATATCCAGCACGATTCATGCAAGCCGGCAAATGAAACGGTTCATCGAGGAATTTGCCGAGGAAGAAAGCAGCCTGCCGATCCTATTGGGATATACAGATAAAATTATTGTTCTGGCGGATTTGGAAACATCTATCCGTAATGCGGTCGATGACAATGGGGAAGTACTTGACAGTGCGAGCGAGACTCTTCGTTCCCTTCGAAATCAGCTTCGTACAAAAGAATCGCGGGTAAGGGAGCGGCTGGAGAGCATGATTCGGTCTTCCAGCGCACAAAAAATGCTTTCCGATGCGATTATAACGATCCGAAATGACCGGTTTGTCATACCGGTTAAGCAGGAATACCGGGGCCATTATGGAGGCATAATCCATGACCAGAGTTCTTCCGGCCAGACATTATTCATTGAGCCCGCGTCCATTGTCCAGCTGAACAATGAATTACAGGGCATCAGGGTAAAAGAACAGCAGGAGATTGAACGGATTCTCATAGTGCTATCAGGACAGACTGCTGAGAATAGCAGTGAACTGGAAACCATTGTAGATGTGCTCGGAGAAGTCGATTTTACGTTTGCAAAAGCCAGATACAGTAAACGCATAAAAGCCTCCAAACCAAAAATTAATAATCAAGGGAAAATTTCATTATTCAAAGCCCGGCATCCGCTTATTCCGATTGAAGAAGTGGTGGCAAATGATATTAAGCTGGGAGATGATTATTCAACAATAGTCATAACGGGACCTAATACCGGCGGGAAAACAGTTACCTTAAAAACACTGGGGCTTTGCACATTGATGGCACAAGCCGGTCTGCAAATCCCGGCGCTTGATGGTTCTGAAACAGCGGTCTTCGGAAATGTTTATGCTGATATCGGAGATGAACAGTCAATTGAACAAAGCTTAAGTACCTTTTCTTCTCACATGGTGAATATCGTCGATATTCTTAACCAGGTTGATTTCAATAGTCTGGTTTTATTCGATGAGCTTGGTGCAGGCACAGATCCGCAGGAAGGTGCAGCTCTCGCGATTTCCATTCTTGATGAAGTATACAAGCGGGGTGCAAGAGTTATTGCCACAACTCATTACCCTGAACTGAAAGCTTATGGCTACAACAGAGAAGGAGTTATCAATGCCAGTGTAGAATTTGATATTGAAACGTTAAGCCCAACCTATAAGCTGCTGATTGGGGTTCCGGGCCGAAGCAATGCTTTTGAAATATCTAAACGGCTTGGGCTCAATGATCAAGTGATTGAGACAGCACGATCTTATATCGGAACAGATACAAATCAGGTTGAGAACATGATTGCTTCACTGGAGGAAAGCCGCAGACAGGCAGAGGCTGATATGGAAGAAGCCAATGACTTTTTAAAAAGCGCTGAAAAACTCCATAAAGATCTGCAAAAGCAAATGGCTGAATTTTATGAGCAAAAAGATGCTATGCATGAGAAGGCTGCAGAAAAAGCAGGCGATATCGTTGAGAAAGCCAAGGCTGAAGCAGAAGAGATTATCCGTGATTTAAGAAAGATGCGGATGGAGAAACATGCTGAGGTGAAGGAACACGAGCTGATAGAAGCAAAGAAACGCCTGTCCGATGCTGCGCCCCAGATGAGCACAGCCAAAAATAAACTAAAGCCAAAGAATACTAAGCATGTTTTTGAAGCAGGCGATGAGGTTAAAGTTCTGAGTTTTGGGCAAAAAGGGCATCTGCTTGAAAAGGTGTCTGAAAATGAATGGCAGGTTCAGATTGGTATCCTGAAAATGAAAGTGGCCGAAAAGGATCTGGAGTACATTAAAAGCCCAAAACCTGTGGAAACAAAACCAGTGGCAACGGTGAAAGGAAGAGATTTTCACGTCAGCCTTGAGCTTGATTTACGGGGCGAGCGCTATGAAAACGCGCTCTTAAGAGTCGAGAAATATTTAGATGATGCCCTGCTGGCTGGATATCCCCGTGTCTCCATCATTCATGGTAAAGGGACCGGTGCATTGAGGCAGGGTGTTCAGGAATATCTGAGAAATCACAGATCTGTAAAGAAAATCAGGTTTGGTGAAGCTGGAGAAGGCGGTACAGGGGTTACAATCGTTGAATTCAAATAAGCTTCCCTTCCCCTTATGATTATTCAAAGGGGAAGGGGATGTAATACCGGCGGGGAGAATATAAATGAAAGAATTTTGGGAAAATGAGTTTATCCAGACAGCTGCTTATTACAGTGTTGTCATTTTGTGTATGATTGTTTTTTTAGCCGTTTTTGAATTAGTCACCAAGTATCGCAATTGGGACGAAATAAAAAACGGGAATCTTGCTGTAGCGATGGCGACCGGCGGGAAAATTTTTGGGATCGCCAATATCTTCAGGCACTCCATTATGCATAATGATACCTTGCTGACAATGATTACCTGGGGGGTTTTTGGCTTCTTTCTTTTGTTAATAGGCTATTTCATATTTGAGTTTTTAACACCAAAGTTTAGAATAGACGAAGAAATTGAGAATAATAACAAAGCTGTCGGCTTTATTTCCATGGTGCTGTCAATCGGTTTGTCTTATGTCATTGGTGCAGGTTTATTATAAGGAGAGAATTAACATTGGAAAAGTTAGCAAAGGTTCTGCTGGTTCTTAGCGGAGTATTTGTTCTTATTGGGGCCATTTATATATTTTTCATTGCATAATATTTTTGTAAAATAGGGAAATGAGGAAATCGCCAATTCATATGGCGATTTTTTTTACTTTAATCATTTGAAGAATATTACAGATAGAGTGGACAGCCTATATGAAAATTTCTTCCTGAGTGCAAGGTCTTATTCTAATTGTCATAGATCCAGCATTATATTATAATAAGAAAGAACAGTTGGAATGTTCAAAAAGTTCAGAAGGAGTACATCGCTTTTCTGAAACTTTAGCAAGAATGAAGGAGGGACAAAATGGTAGAAGCAAAACCATGGCTTAAGCAATACCCGGAAGAAATCCCCTCAACTTTGTCATATCCAAAACAGCCGGTACAGGATTATTTGAAAAATGCTGCAGAAGAATTTCCGGAAAAAATAGCAATCCACTTTATGGGGAAGGAATTCACATATAAATATATCTACGAATCTTCCCTGAAGCTCGCTGCATATTTGCAGAGCCTTGGAATTGAAAAGGGAGACCGGGTAGCGATCATGCTTCCGAATACTCCTCAGTCCGTTATCAGCTATTATGGAATTCTGATGGCTGGCGGGATTGTTGTCCAGACAAATCCGCTGTACATGGAACGTGAATTGGAATACCAAATGAAAGACTCAGGAGCAAAAGCGATCATTACAATGGATATCTTATTTCCCAGAGTGACCAAAGTGATGCCGCATACAGAATTGAAGCATATAATTGTAACGGCAATCAAAGATGCACTTCCATTCCCTAAAAATTTAATATATCCTTTTATCCAGAAAAAACAATATGGAATCGTTGTTAATGTAAAACATGAAGGTCATAATCATTTGCTGACAGAAATATTAAAAAGACCGGCAGAGCCACTTAGAATCCATAAATTTGATTTTGAAGAAGATTTGGCATTATTGCAGTACACAGGCGGCACGACCGGTTTCCCTAAGGGTGTCATGCTATCTCACAGCAACCTTGTATCCAATACAGCGATGTGCAAGGCCTGGCTTTATAAGTGCAGGCGCGGCGAGGAGACGGTGCTTGGCATACTTCCATTCTTTCACGTGTATGGAATGACAACAGTCATGATTTTATCTGTAATGGATGCGCATAAAATGGTCCTCCTTCCTAAGTTTGATCCCGAAACTACCCTGAAAACCATTCATAAACAAAGGCCGACCTTATTTCCTGGAGCACCTACTATTTACATTGGGTTATTGAACCATCCGGATATAAAAAAATATGATCTATCTTCTATAGACTCCTGCATTAGCGGATCTGCTGCCCTGCCGGTTGAAGTCCAGCAGAAATTTGAAGAAATAACAGGAGGCAAGCTTGTAGAGGGCTACGGTCTGACTGAATCATCACCTGTTACTCATGCGAACTTCTTATGGGACCGCCCCCGTGTCAAAGGCAGTATAGGTGTCCCATGGCCTGATACAGATGCAGCAATTTTCTCACTGGAGACAGGAGAAGCACTTCCGGCAGGAGAAGTTGGCGAAATTGCGGTTAAAGGACCTCAGGTAATGAAAGGCTATTGGAACCGACCCGAAGAAACGGAGCAAAGCTTAAGAGATGGCTGGCTGCTCACAGGTGACCTTGGCTATATGGATGAGAAGGGATATTTCTATGTAGTGGACAGGAAAAAGGATATGATTATTGCAGGAGGATTCAATATTTACCCGCGTGAAATAGAAGAGGTACTATATGAGCATCCAGCAGTACAGGAAGTGGTTGCTGCCGGAATACCGGATCCGTATCGAGGAGAAACAGTAAAAGCTTATATTGTGCTGAAGGATGGAAAAGAGGCAACGGAAGATGAACTGGATCAGTTTGCAAGAAAGCATCTGGCAGCTTATAAGGTTCCACGGCTATATGAATTCCGCAGTGAGCTTCCTAAAACAGCAGTTGGAAAAATACTGAGAAGGGCGTTAGTGGATGAAGAAAAGAAGAAATTTAAAGAAGAAGAGGAAAAACGGGCTTAGCTTCAGAGACCGATTTTCAATCGGCTCTTTATTTTTGAATCAATAAGCTTGTCCAGATATAAAGCAAATGTAATAATAGAATATATTTAAAGGGAAATTCTTGACACAAACGAATTGTCCTACTATTATAAAAATATGAATGATGATTCATTCATTTTAGTTTAAAAATAATAAACCAAGTGGACAGGCTGACCCCGGCAGCAGGAAAGGAATTTTCCCGCACTGCTGCCTGTTAGAATCAATGCACCGTTTATTCTGAAAGGAGGGACCAACATGAAAAAAACAAAGCCTAAATACCGGCAGATTATTGATGCAGCTGTAGTCGTGATTGCTGAAAATGGCTATCACCAGGCTCAGGTATCAAAGATTGCCAAACAGGCTGGTGTCGCTGATGGCACGATCTACTTATATTTTAAAAACAAAGAAGATATATTAATATCCCTCTTTCAGGATAAAATGGGCTACTTTGTTGAGAAAATTGAGGAAAAAATAGCAGGAAAAGAGAAAGCTGCAGAGAAACTATTAATGATGGTAGAATCGCACTTTAAAATGCTCTCGGAAGACAAGCACCTGGCAATTGTAACCCAGCTCGAGCTGAGGCAGTCCAATAAAGACCTTCGCCACAAAATTAATGAGGTGCTCAAGGGCTACCTCACTTTAGTGGAAAGAATTCTTGATGACGGCAGGGAGAACGGTGAGTTTTCAGCAGACCTGGATATCAGGCTGGCGCGTCAGATGATTTTTGGCACCATGGACGAAACCGTGACCACATGGGTAATGAATGAGCAGAAATATGATCTTACGGCATTGGCAGGACCTGTTCATAAACTTTTAATCAGCGGGTGTGGAAAACCTTGAGAATGTTATAGTGCTCAATAATATAGTAGGAGGGATACGATGGAATACCTTAAATGGTCCCATAGCGACTTCGTAGCGACGATTACAATTGAACGTCCGCCTGCGAATGCTCTTTCATCAGGTGTATTGAAAGAGCTTTCAGCTGTCCTGGATGAAGTTGAAGATAATAGTGAAGTTAGAGTTATTCTAATTCACGGAGAAGGCAGATTCTTTTCAGCTGGAGCTGATATAAAAGAATTTACAACTATTGAAAGCGGAGAGGATTTTTCAAACTTAGCGACCTATGGACAGGATCTCTTTGAGCGGATGGAAAAGTTCCCTAAGCCAATTATAGCAGCCATTCATGGGGCAGCACTTGGCGGCGGCCTGGAGCTTGCGATGGGCTGTCACTTCCGTCTTGTAGCTGAAAACGCAAAGCTCGGCCTTCCGGAGCTTCAGCTTGGATTGATTCCCGGTTTTGCCGGAACTCAGCGGCTTCCCCGCTATGTAGGAACTGCTCGTGCAGCTGAAATGCTGTTCACAAGCGACCCGATCACCGGGCTTGAAGCAGTTCAATACGGTTTGGCTAACCATGCCTTTCCTGAGGAGCAGCTTTTGGAAAATGCCTATAAAATGGCAAAGAAAATTGCCAAGAAGAGCCCAGGCTCCATCAAGGCGGCTATTGAGCTATTAAACTTTGGAAAAACCGGTCAATTCTACGAGGGTGTAAAGAAAGAAGCAGAATTGTTTGGAAAAGTATTTGTATCTGAAGATGGGAAGGAAGGCATATCTGCATTTATTAATAAGCGGGAGCCAAACTTCACCGGAAAATAGCAATTAAAAGAATTGAGCTGAAAGATTACATTCATCTTAATAATCTATTATAATAGACATGTAAGCGGTTAATTTAATCTTCAGAAGATTCATTGGTTAAGTTATGGTCTGTGAGCGAGCGCCCGCTCAATTTTAAAATAAGCGGGCAGTTCGAAACAGATCAACCTTTCTGTACGCGTTAAATATTTTCAATCTTTCGAAGTGAAGAAATGTTTTATTAATGGCTTTGTACTATGACAAGGCTTAATTACTAGGAGGGAAATCATGAACATCTACGTATTAATGAAGAGAACATTTGATACTGAAGAAAAAATTACAATCTCCGGCGGTAAAATCAATGAAGATGGCGCTGAATTTATCATTAATCCCTATGATGAATATGCAATTGAAGAAGCAATCCAGGTTCGTGATGCGAATGGCGGAGAAGTAACAGTTGTTTCTGTGGGAACAGAAGAAGCTGAAAAGCAGCTCCGTACCGCTCTTGCGATGGGTGCTGATAAAGCTGTTTTAATCAATACAGAAGATGACGTTGAGAATGGGGATCAGTTCACAACGGCAAAAATCTTATCCGAATTCCTGAAAGACAAAGATGCTGACTTAATCATTGCTGGGAATGTAGCAATTGATGGAGGTTCCGGACAGGTTGGACCGCGTGTAGCAGAAATTTTAGGGATTTCTTATGTAACAACTATTACTAAGCTTGATATTAATGGCAGCTCTGCCACAGTAGTACGTGATGTTGAGGGGGATTCAGAAGTAATTGAGACATCTCTTCCATTATTGGTCACTGCCCAGCAGGGTCTGAATGAGCCTCGCTATCCATCCTTGCCAGGAATTATGAAGGCGAAAAAGAAGCCTCTTGATGAGCTTGAGCTTGACGATCTTGATCTTGATGAGGACGATGTTGAAGCTAAGACAAAGACAATTGAAATCTATATGCCGCCTAAAAAAGAAGCAGGTAAAGTTCTTGAAGGCGAATTGGAAGATCAAGTTAAGGAACTGGTGAAACTTCTTCATACTGAAGCTAAAGTTGTCTGATCATCAATTACTGATTAATAATAACGCAGGGGGTAAAACATATGGCTAGAAAAGTATTAGTGTTAGGTGAAGTCCGTGACGGTTCATTGCGTAATGTATCCTTCGAAGCTGTTGCAGCCGGTAAGACTGCATCAGAAGGCGGAGAAGTTGTAGGAGTTTTAATTGGTGATTCTGTAAGCGCTTTAGCGAGTGGAATGATTCACTATGGTGCTGACCGTGTTGTAACTGTTGAAGATGAGAAGCTGAAGCAGTATACGCCAGATGGTTTTTCACAGGCTTTAATGGCTGTGATTGATTCTGAAAGTCCGGATGGCCTTATTTTTGGGCATACAGCAATGGGGAAAGATCTTGCTCCTAAAATTGCAGCCAAGCTTGAGTCGGGTTTAATCTCTGACGTAACAAGCCTTGAAGAAGCAGGCGGCAATCTGGTCTTCACACGCCCGATTTATTCAGGAAAAGCTTTTGAAAAGAAGATTGTGACAGATGGCCTCCTTTTTGCCACCATCCGTCCAAATAACATAGCTCCTTTGGAGAAAGATGAATCAAGATCAGGAGATGTTGCTTCTGTTGCTGCAGAGATCAAGGATCTTCGCACAATCATTAAGGAAGTTGTCCGCAAAGCGAGTGAAGGCGTTGACTTATCCGAAGCTAAGGTTATTATTGCCGGCGGCCGCGGTGTTAAGAGCGAGGAAGGCTTTGAGCCATTAAAAGAGCTTGCTTCTGTTTTAAATGGAGCTGTAGGTGCCTCACGTGGAGCCTGTGATGCTGATTATTGCGATTATTCACTGCAAATTGGACAGACGGGTAAAGTGGTAACACCAGATCTGTATATTGCATGTGGTATTTCCGGAGCTATTCAGCACTTAGCCGGGATGTCCAACTCCAAAGTAATCGTCGCGATCAACAAAGATCCGGAAGCCAATATCTTTAAGGTAGCTGATTACGGTATTGTCGGAGATCTGTTTGAGGTTGTTCCTCTGTTAACAGAAGAGTTCAAAAAGCTTAAAGTAAACGCATAAAGTACAAATGGGCGGCAGATGGCCGCCCATTATACATAAAGCCCATAAGAAAGAAAGAGAATAATCTGCTTTACATAGGGTAAATTACGATCGAGCAGATTATTCGCAACATAGTATAAACGATGATATACTGTCGTTAGTATTTGAGTTAAATTTTAGGAGGCATAACAAATGGCTATTACACACGCAACTGACCAAAATTTCACTGCTGAAACTGGTTCGGGATTAGTATTGGCAGATTTCTGGGCTCCATGGTGCGGCCCTTGTAAAATGATCGCTCCTGTATTAGAAGAACTTGATTCTGAAATGGGCGATAAAGTCAAAATCGTAAAAATCGATGTTGACGAAAACCAGGAAACAGCCGGCAAGTTTGGCGTAATGAGCATCCCAACTTTGATCGTACTAAAAGACGGTGAAGTAGTGGATAAAGCGGTTGGCTTCCAGCCGAAAGAAGCTCTTGCTGAATTACTTTCAAAGCATGCTTAATCTATAAGAAATTTCCCGGTGTCCCATGCGGACATCGGGATTTTTTTATCATGTGTGTTTAGCAGTTATGCTGCATGTTCCCCAGCTGATATAATAGGATAAGAATCAAGTGTCACCTGCAATTTAAGAACTTACTAATGCAAACTAAGCCTTATGACCTGCTTGCATTCCAACATTGTCATGCCAAACTATTAAATATATTGAACTCCAATAAGTTTTAATCGGGGAGGTGGAGTGCCATGAATGAAACGATAAAAAATAAACTGATGCTGTTGCCTGCGCAGCCAGGCTGTTATTTAATGAAGGACAGGCAGGGGACCATTATCTATGTGGGGAAAGCCAAAATTCTCAGAAATCGGGTCAGATCCTATTTTACAGGCTCACATGACGGAAAAACATTAAGACTTGTTAATGAAATTGTGGACTTTGAGTACATTGTCACATCTTCAGACATGGAAGCATTGATCCTTGAGATGAATCTGATCAAGAAGTATGATCCCAAATATAATGTAATGCTGAAGGACGATAAAAGCTACCCATTTATCAAATTGACGGCCGAACGCCATCCCCGTCTGATTACAACGAGAAAAGTAAAGAAAGACAGGGGAAAATACTTTGGCCCTTATCCCAATGTGCAGGCTGCCAATGAAACCAAAAAGCTGCTCGACCGTATTTATCCTCTCCGCAAATGTTCAACTCTTCCGGACAGAGTTTGCCTTTATTATCACTTAGGCCAATGTCTTGCACCGTGCGTAAAGGAAGTAAGTGAAGAACAATATAAGCAAATGACAGATGAAATTGCGAGATTCTTAAACGGCGGATACAAAGAGATTAAAAAAGACCTAACTGCCAAAATGACTGCCGCTGCCGAAGAATTGGACTTTGAACGAGCAACAGAGCTCAGAGATAAAATTGCCCATATAGATGCAACGATGGAAAAGCAAAAGATGACAATGACAGATTTTACAGATCGGGATGTATTTGGGTATGCGGTTGATAAAGGGTGGATGTGTGTCCAGGTCTTCTTCATCAGGCAGGGCAAGCTCATCGAACGGGATGTATCAATGTTCCCGATTTATGATGAGCCGGAAGAAGAAATTTTAACGTTCCTCGGCCAGTTTTATACTAAAGCAAATCACTTTAAACCCCGTGAAATATTGGCACCCGATTCCGTTGATACAGTCATGGCAGAACAGCTTCTTGATGTGAAAGTGCTAAAGCCGCAGCGCGGGCAAAAAAAGGACCTGGTGAAGCTTGCTTATAAAAATGCAAAAATTGCTCTCCAGGAGAAGTTCTCTTTAATAGAACGTGATGAAGAACGGACTATTAAAGCTGTTGAAAATCTGGGTGATCAGCTTGGAATTTATACTCCTCACCGGATTGAAGCGTTTGATAATTCAAATATCCAGGGGACGGACCCTGTTTCTGCCATGATCGTCTTCATTGATGGCAAACCGGAGAAAAGAGAGTATCGAAAATATAAAATAAAGTCCGTCCAAGGTCCTGATGATTATGAATCCATGAGAGAAGTCGTCCGCCGCAGATATACAAGAGTACTGAAAGAAGAATTGCCGCTTCCTGACTTAATCTTGATTGATGGAGGAAAAGGGCATGTTGAAGCTGTACGGGATGTGCTTGAAAATGAGCTTGGTCTGGATATTCCGATTTCAGGCCTGGTGAAGGATGAGAAGCATAGAACTTCACAGCTTTTATATGGTAATCCGCTTCAAATTATTCCGCTTGCAAGGAATAGCCAGGAATTCTACCTGCTGCAGAGAATTCAGGATGAAGTTCATCGCTTTGCGATTACTTTTCACCGCCAGCTTCGCGGAAAAAGTGCCTTTCAGTCTATTCTGGATGAAATTCCGGGCATAGGTGAAAAGCGAAAGAAACAGCTGCTGAAGGCCTTTGGATCTGTTAAGAAAATGAAAGAGGCACCAATTGAGGAGTTTAGAAAAATAGGCATTCCTGCAAATGTTGCTGAGGAGTTAATGCAGAGACTTGAGGAACAAAATGGAAACTCCAAGTCTTAAATGGATATAGACAGAAAAATTCAGACATGTTATACTAATTGAAACTTTAAATCAATATCACTTTATAGCGATAAAGCGCATGTCCATATAGTTAAACTGAACTATTGGACATAATCGTTAAGTGAAGGTAGAGGTGCGAACTTCATCAGTAAAAGCTTGGAGAAGAATGAGCTTCCATGAAAAGCTTTGAAAGGGTATGTTCGCCGAAGTGGGGAAAATCTCATCATTTTTTCTGCTGGTTTTGCATTGAATAAATGCAGGATTGTCAGGACATTGCCGTCCTGGAGAGCTATCTCACTGTGTTTGCTCACTTATACATTTTGGCTGCACAGCAATGGGATAGTTAAACTATTCCATTGCTTTTTTTATTGCCCAAAAGGGGTATTTTTAGATTTAAGGCCATTGTCAAATACAGCCGAGTGGAATGTCTTGCTTCACTTACATAGGACGGCAAATCATAAAATTACGAGTTCTTTAGAAAGAAGGGAAAGCTGTGGGAATCATAGTGCAGAAATTCGGAGGCACCTCCGTGGGGACTGTAGACAGAATACAAAATGTCGCTAATCGGGTAATTGAGGAAAAAAACCGTGGAAACGATGTTGTTGTGGTTGTTTCGGCAATGGGCAAAACGACTGATCAGCTGATTGGCATGGCAAGGGAGATTTCCCCATCACCAGATAAAAGGGAAATGGATATGCTGCTTACAACCGGCGAACAGGTGACCATCTCTTTATTAGCAATGGCATTAAATGCAAAAGGACATCCCGCCGTTTCTTTTACAGGGTGGCAGGCAGGTATTAAAACAGAAGCAGTCCATGGCAATGCGAGGATAGTCAATATTGATCCAGCCTCCATTCAGGGGGAATTGAATCAGGGGAAAATTGTGATTGCAGCAGGCTTTCAGGGGATGACAGAAGATGGTTCAATAACCACGCTTGGCCGCGGCGGATCTGATACAACTGCTGTTGCACTGGCTGCAGCACTTAAAGCTGACAAATGTGATATTTATACGGATGTTACAGGTGTGTTTACAACCGATCCCCGATTTATAAAGAATGCCAGAAAGTTACATTCTGTGTCCTATGATGAAATGCTTGAGCTGGCCAATTTGGGGGCTGGAGTGCTCCATCCAAGAGCAGTTGAATTCGCTAAAAACTATGGACTTCCGCTTGAAGTGCGCTCAAGCCTTGAAAAGGAAGCCGGAACAATCATTGAGGAGGAAGTAAAAATGGAACAAAATTTAGTGGTGCGCGGTGTGGCTTTTGAAGATGACATAACAAGGGTAACAATCATTGGTCTTCCTAATTCACTGACTGGGCTGTCTACTATTTTCTCGGCGCTCGCCAAAAACCACATTAATGTCGATATCATTATTCAGAGCATGACAGAAGCCCAGACTGCTAACCTGTCCTTCTCAATTAAGAATGAAGATCTGACGGATACAGTGAAAGTTCTGGAAAAGCATAGAGATCAATTAAATTATGACCGCATTGAGTGGGAATCCGGGCTTGCAAAGGTTTCAATTGTCGGTTCAGGCATGATTTCCAATCCGGGTGTGGCTGCAGAAATGTTCGAAGTGCTTTCATCGAATGAAATTCAGGTGAAAATGGTAAGCACGTCAGAAATTAAAGTATCAGCGGTTGTGGAAAACAGTAAAATGATCGATGCTGTTGACGCTTTACATGAGGCATTCAAGCTGTCTGTTTCCGCGGTTAAGGCTTAATTTCGAAGCTATAAACAATAAGCTATCAGAAATTGATAGCTTATTGTTTATACAAATTAGATGTTACTCAGCAGGGTCCTTTTTATCCCACTTCACAGTAATAAGGATTTTGCCGGTTTTCTTGCGGGGATGTTCGAAAGCCTCACAAATAACTTCTTTTTGAAATTCAATCTGCTGGGCTATAAAACCAGCCTCGAGCTGAAATGTGCAGTTATTGTTTTTTTGCAGGCGGCCAGCAATCAGCGGGCTTGATAATACCATTTCAAGTTCATGTTTAGATTCGTTTGCGATCGAAAGGCTGCCCCAGCCGGCATTTATAAAAAATTCGCCAATCTGTCCGGCTGTTTCCAGAGGATACATGCGTGCAAGCCTTTTGCCGGCCCAATATAAAATTTCGGGTGCTTCATTTCCTAAAAGGTCATGCAAAAGAACTTCCCGGATCAGTTCATAGCCAAATACCGGTACTGACTGTATGTGATCTTCATTAGATTTCGCAGATGCTAATTCGCTCAATAGTCTCCCCTCTTTCTATGATTATATTATATACAATATGCTTGGAGAGTTAATATCAATTCGGGAAAAAATAGAACGATATGCATAGAAATAATTACTATTTCAGTATATTGGAGACCGGCAATTAGGTCATATTGAACCGCAGAATAATATATGTTTTTAACCGGCAAATATTTTTTAAAAATTTTATTAATATGGAACATTTTATGTATCCGTTTTCTTGACGCTCTATTATCTTGGGAGTAAAATGGACATGTCACATAATTGTAAGAAAATGAATAACATTTTCGAGATGATGTCCTGAGCGGGGGCTCAGCATCGTTTTTTTAAAATCAGGGGGGAAAGTTTATGGCAGGTAATCGTGAGTTTTTTAATCGCAGATTGCATTCATTGCTTGGCGTAATACCAGTTGGATTGTTTTTGGTGCAGCACCTTGTAGTGAACCATTTTGCAACAGGGGGAGAGGAATCTTTTAATAATGCAGCGCATTTTATGGAAAGTCTTCCATTTAGAATATTCCTTGAAACGTTTGTAATCTATTTACCTTTACTGTTCCACGCAATCTATGGCCTTTATATTGCTTTTACTGCGAAAAATAACACAACCAGATACGGATATTTCCGCAACTGGATGTTTATGCTTCAGCGTGTTTCAGGTGTTATTACGCTGGTTTTTGTTGCATGGCATGTATGGGAAACACGCGTACAGGCTGCCTTTGGAGCAGAAGTTAACTTTCAGATGATGGAGAATATCCTGTCGAATCCATTTATGTTCTGGTTCTATATTATTGGAGTCATTTCTGCAATTTTCCACTTTGCTAACGGGCTTTGGTCATTCCTTGTCAGCTGGGGACTTACAGTATCTCCTCGTTCACAGGTTATTTCCACTTACGTAACAATCGGAATTTTCATTGCACTATCTATTGTTGGCGTACGTGCTCTTACAGCATTTATTTAATAGACAAGAGATTATTAGACTTGATCGGATAAAAAGGGAATTGGGCAGCTGCCCGGCTCCGCATTATTGAAAGCGCATAGGCAAAATCAGCACTTTTGGCAGAATAAACGCCATCGGAAGGCCTCAAGGGGACCGGTAAGCGGGTGCTGGCGCTTTTCTTACAAGTATTAAGGGAGTGAGTCACGATGGGTAAAGGAAAAGTTATAGTTGTCGGCGGCGGACTAGCCGGTTTGATGGCGACAATTAAAGTAGCAGAATCTGGGACTCCGGTTGAATTATTTTCTCTGGTACCGGTTAAACGTTCTCACTCTGTTTGTGCCCAGGGCGGCATCAACGGAGCGGTAAATACAAAAGGGGAAGGCGATTCTCCTTGGATTCATTTTGACGATACAATTTATGGCGGGGACTTCCTGGCAAACCAGCCGCCTGTAAAAGCAATGGCAGAGGCTGCACCTGGCATCATTCATTTATTTGACCGTATGGGTGTTATGTTTAACCGTACACCTGAAGGTCTGCTGGACTTCCGACGCTTTGGCGGAACACAGCATCACCGTACTGCGTTTGCCGGTGCTACAACTGGGCAGCAGCTGCTTTATGCAATGGACGAGCAGGTCCGCCGCCATGAAGTGGCAGGATTAGTGACAAAGTATGAGGGATGGGAATTCCTGAGGGGTTGTCATTGATGATGACGGAGCTTGTAAGGGTGTCGTTGCCCAGAACCTGACTACTATGGAAATTAAGTCTTTTGCTGCAGATGCAGTTATTATGGCATCCGGCGGACCGGGAATTATTTTCGGAAAATCCACTAACTCTGTCATAAACACAGGCTCAGCGGCTTCAATTGTTTATCAGCAGGGCGCTTATTACGCTAATGGAGAATTTATTCAGATTCATCCCACCGCCATCCCTGGAGATGATAAGCTTCGCCTAATGAGTGAATCTGCACGCGGTGAAGGCGGACGAGTATGGACATATAAAGATGGCAAACCTTGGTACTTCCTTGAGGAGAAATATCCGGCTTACGGAAACCTGGTGCCTCGTGATATTGCAACACGTGAAATTTTTGACGTTTGTGTTAACCAGAAGCTTGGCATTAATGGGGAGAACATGGTATATCTTGATCTTTCCCATAAAGATCCTAAAGAGCTTGATATAAAGCTTGGCGGAATCATTGAAATCTATGAGAAATTCCAGGGTGAAGATCCTCGTAAAGTGCCAATGAAGATCTTCCCTGCTGTCCACTATTCAATGGGCGGATTATGGGTTGACTATGATCAGATGACAAATATTCCTGGCTTGTTTGCAGCTGGCGAATGCGATTATTCACAGCATGGTGCCAACCGTCTTGGTGCCAACTCACTGCTATCAGCCATTTATGGCGGTATGGTAGCTGGCCCGAATGCAGTCAAGTATATCAGCGGATTGGATAAGAGTGCAGAAGATCTGCCATCATCACTATTTGACCGCCATGTAAAACAGGAAGAAGAAAAATGGAATAATATCATGTCTCTTGATGGCACAGAGAATGCATATGTCCTTCACAAAGAGCTTGGTGAGTGGATGACAGACAATGTAACGGTTGTCCGCCATAATGACAGGCTGTTGAAAACAGATGAAAAAATTGTTGAACTTATGGAGCGCTATAAAAACATTAATATTAATGATACTGCGAAGTGGAGCAATCAGGGTGCAAGCTTTACGCGCCAGCTGCAGAATATGCTTCAACTGGCACGTGTTATTACAATTGGTGCCTATAACCGTAATGAAAGCCGCGGTGCACACTATAAGCCGGACTTCCCTGAGCGTAATGATGAAGAATTCATGAAAACAACAATGGCGAAGTTTGTTGATGCAAATTCCGCTCCTGCATTCCATTACGAGGACATTGATGTAAGCTTAATTCCACCGCGTAAGCGTGACTATTCCAAAAAGAAAGGGGAGAACTAAACCATGCAAGAAACAAAAACTAAAACAGTCCGTTTTGTAATCAGCCGCCAGGATACTCCTGATTCAGCCCCTTATCAGGAAGAGTTTGAAATTGATTACCGTCCGAACATGAACGTTATTTCAGCCCTTATGGAGATTCGCCGTAATCCGATTAACGTGAAGGGTGAAGATACTACTCCAATCACATGGGATATGAACTGCCTTGAAGAAGTCTGCGGTGCTTGTTCAATGATTATTAACGGAAAGCCGCGCCAGTCATGTACAGCACTTGTGGATCAGCTGGAACAGCCGATCCGTCTAGAGCCGATGCGCACGTTCCCTGTAGTCCGTGACCTGCAGGTCGACAGAAGCCGTATGTTTGATTCCCTGAAAAAGGTTAAAGCATGGATTCCAATCGATGGCACGTATGATTTGGGCCCTGGACCGCGTATGCCTGAGAGAAAGCGCCAATGGGCATATGAACTTTCAAAGTGCATGACATGCGGTGTTTGCCTGGAAGCATGTCCGAATGTTAATAGCAAATCTGACTTTATCGGACCGGCTCCTTTATCACAGGTTCGCTTGTTCAATGCTCACCCAACTGGTGAAATGAATAAAGCTGAACGTCTGGAGCAAATCATGGGTGATGGCGGACTTGCCAATTGCGGGAACTCTCAAAACTGCGTACAGTCCTGCCCGAAAGGCATTCCTTTAACAACATCCATTGCGGCACTTAACCGTGATACAACATTCCAGTCTTTCAAAAACTTCTTTGGAAGCGACCAGATCTAAACTTGATAAAACCCCTTTCCTTTTGGAGAGGGGTTTTTAGTCTATATTCGCATAATCTTTTATTTAGGCTGTTTTCGTAAAGTTTATGGCTTTTTTCATAGCTTAGTTTAATTTGCTGAGTTGATTGGAGCGGAGGGCACTTGATCCTCGAAAATGCTGACGCATTTCCTTCGTGCGGTGTTTATCCGAGGAAGCTTATTCAATGTCCTGCGGGAGGAGAGGGAAGTGTGAGACCCCGCAGGCGAAGCCGAGGAGGCTCGCATCCCTCCCCGCGGAAAGCAAGTGCCTGCAGCGGAAATCAACGGGCAGAATTCATAAACCAAAAACAACAATCATTGAAAAAAAAGATCCTTTATTTTACATGAGGAAAGGTTTTCAAACAATTCGAAAAACACTATAATGAAATTCAACAGAGTGAATGCTCATTCATAAAAAATTGGGAGGAACCAGCATGAAGAAATTGAGCTATATAGACGATTTTAAAAAATGGGAAGAAGAATTCATTTTTTTTCATCCAGTAAAAGTCAGATTTTCCGAAACTGATATGTTTGGACATTTGAACAATACCATTCCATTTACATACTATGAAGAAGCAAGGATAGAATTTTTCAAAAGCAATGGCTTTATGCAGGACTGGGTAAAGCATGATAGTGGAACCATACCAGTCGTAGCAGACCTCCAATGCGATTTTATCAGCCAGGTTTTCTTTGATGAAGAGATACAAATATACGTAAAAGCTGCTTCAATAGGGAATTCTTCTGTTGATCTTCATTATATGGGCAGGAAATCAGACGGTTCAGTTTGCTTCACCGGCAGGGGGACGATGGTGCAGATATCAAAGGTGACGGGCAAGGGTGTGCCTTGGACCGAAAATATGAAAGAAATGCTGAAAAGCAGGGTTAAAGTCCGAGCCTAGCGGCACAATAGCACATTTCCTGAAAATAACTTTCTCCTTTCACTAAATATAGTCACTTCGGCTGTTTTGCTGACATATGATATGGTGACTAAATATATACCCATCCCGCGGTTCATAGCTGGCGAAAGGCAAGGAGGGTTACAATACTTGAAGGAGAATGAATATACTCACAAGCCGTTACTCACCAAACGAGAAAGAGAAGTATTCGAATTGTTAGTACAAGATAAAACAACAAGGGAAATCGCTGGTGAATTGTTTATAAGTGAAAAAACGGTTCGGAACCACATTTCTAATGCCATGCAAAAGCTTGGTGTAAAGGGGCGATCACAAGCTGTTGTAGAGCTCCTTCGAATGGGAGAGCTAGAACTTTAATTTAGACCGGCTATCCTTCTGGGAGGCCGGTTATCACATTTATATAAGGAATATTTCATTATTGGATTTATTTCTGTCTTGAAATTTGTACGGAAAAAGGTGAAAATAAATGCACAAGGGCAGAAAACATCGTAAAAGCTTAAATGGGAGTGTTTATGAATGAAGCTGGAAGATCCTAAAACAAATGAAATAAATGATGTTGTAGCTGATATTGAAAAAGACTTAAGGTACATATCCGGCATTATTAAGCAAAAAGGAAGGGAAATTCTAAGTGACTTTACTATTACCCCTCCTCAGTTTGTGGCATTGCAATGGCTGTTTGAAGAAGGCGATATGACCATTGGCGAGCTGTCAAATAAAATGTATCTTGCTTGCAGCACGACAACCGATCTTGTTGACCGAATGGAGAAAAACAGCCTTGTGAAAAGAGTGAAAGACCCAAATGACCGAAGAGTAGTCCGGATTCATCTGCTTGATGAAGGAGAACGGATTATTGAAGAAGTTATTAAAAAACGCCAGGATTACCTAAAAGAGGTCCTTAAAAATTCTTCACATAATGAGGTCTTGTTCTTAAAAGATAACTTAATGAAATTACACCATGATATGCGCGGAGAATGAGGCGGTACTTTTGAAACAACCTATAGGAATAATTGACTCCGGAGTGGGGGGCTTAACGGTTGCAAAAGAAATCATGAGGCAGCTGCCAAATGAAGATATTGTATACCTCGGAGATACAGCACGATGCCCGTATGGCCCGCGGCCTGGTGAAGAGGTGAAATCCTTTACCTGGCAAATGACGGAGTTCCTGCTTAAAGAAAACATTAAAATGCTTGTTATAGCCTGTAATACAGCTACTGCTGTCGCTCTGGAGGAAATACGCAGGGAACTGCCGATACCGGTTATCGGTGTCATTTTCCCAGGCGCAAGAACAGCTATTAAAGTGACGAAAAATCATATAATTGGTGTCATTGGCACAGAGGGCACCGTCAAAAGCAAGGCATATGAAAATGCGCTGATCCAGATAAACAGCAGGTCTGCCGTGCATAGTCTGGCATGCCCAAAATTCGTTCCTTTGGTAGAGAGCGGGGAGTACGAAGGCTCAGTTGCCAAAAAAATAGTGGCTGAGACGCTTCAGCCCTTAAAAGGAAAAGGAATGGATACACTCATTCTTGGATGTACTCATTATCCTTTATTAGAACCAATTATTAAGAATGTAATGGGTAAAGAGGTAAAGGTCATCAGCTCAGGTGAGGAAACAGCAAGGGAAGCCAGTACCATTCTGCACCATCATGGCCTGCTTAAAGCTGTAGATGAAAATCCGGAATATAAATTCTGTACAACTGGCTCCACGGCCATTTTTTCTAAAATTGCCTCAAAGTGGCTTGGATTGTTTGTAAATGATGTTGAAAAAATTTCGCTTTAATAATTGCAGACACCTTCTGAACCTTTTCAGAAGGTGTTTTTTAAAGAAATTTGCACGATACTTTTAGATTACTTTTTAAAAAAGCTCTGGTATCATGTAATTGAAAGAAAAACTATACTTAATTGAGTTGGTGGTCAATTTGCTGGCACAAGCCGAAAACTATTTAAAGAAATATTTTGGATATACTTCTTTCCGCCCAGGCCAACAGGAGATTATTCAAAATATCCTCTCACAAACCAATACTCTTGGAATTCTTCCAACTGGAGGCGGAAAGTCAATCTGCTTTCAAATACCCGCTCTTGTACTCCCCGGAACGGCCATTGTGATTTCTCCCTTAATTTCCCTGATGAAAGATCAAGTAGATGCCCTTAGCACTGCAGGCATCCCGGCTGCTTATATAAACAGCACATTGTCTTCTGCCGAGTATCAGCACATTGTGGCTGGAATACGCAATGAAGAATATAAGCTCGTGTATGTGGCGCCGGAACGATTTGGGTCCATTGCCTTTTTGCAATTATTAAACGATATTTCAATCAATGCGATCGTCTTTGATGAAGCCCATTGCATTTCACAGTGGGGGCATGATTTCCGCCCGAGTTATCGTTCCGTTGTCTCAGAGCTTAGCAATCTGCATCAGAAACCTGTAATTGCTGCTTTGACTGCAACAGCAACACAGGATGTCGCAGAGGACATCCGCAGGCTTCTAAACATCGGCGGGGAAAATACGTTTATAACTGGTTTCGCAAGGGACAACCTCTCCTTTCAGGTAGTGAAAGGTGTTAACAAAAGAGATTTTCTATTGCAGACCATAAACAAACATAAAAACGAAGCGGGAATCATTTATACTTCAAGCCGCAGGGAGACAGACCAGCTGTACCAGTTCTTAAAAGGCAAGAACTGCTCAGTTGCCAAATATCATGCAGGCTTAAAGGAAGAAGAACGAAAAAAAGCACAGGATGCCTTCGTATATGACGAATCAAATATTATGGTCGCAACAAATGCTTTTGGAATGGGGATTGATAAATCCAATGTCAGATATGTGATCCACTATAATCTTCCGCGGAACATTGAAGCTTATTATCAGGAAGCGGGAAGGGCAGGGAGAGATGGAGAGGATAGCATATGTTATTTGCTGTTTGCTCCTCAGGATATCCAGCTGCAGAAATTTTTGATTGAGGAGAGCAGTCTGGATCCGCGGAAAATGGAGCAGGAATACAGCAAGCTAAAGGATATGGTTAATTACTGCCACACAGAGAAATGCCTTCAATCCTATATCATTGATTATTTTGATGAGACTGCCGAACCTATCCTCTGCGGCAAATGCAGCAGCTGTCTGGATGAACGGACAAGCATCGATATTACTCAGGAAGCTTTAATGATTTTTTCGTGCATTAAGCGGATGGAAGAAAGATTTGGCGTTACTTTGACTGCACAGGTTTTGAAAGGATCAAATAATAAAAGAATCCGCGAGCTTAATTTTAATAAACTTTCCACATTTGGGCTGATGAAAAATCGCAAAGAAAAAGAGATTGCCGAGATGATCAACTATCTGCTGGCTGAGGATTATCTGATTTTAACAGATGGAAAATATCCGACCGTAAGGCTGTCAGCAAATGCAATTCCTGTCTTAAAAGGACAGAAAAAACTATCTATGAAAATTAGTGTGCCTGTATCTGTTCAGGAAGAAGATGAAAATATCGAACTTTTTGAGATCCTGAGGAAGCTCAGGAAAAAGATTGCAGATGAAGAAAATGTTCCTCCCTTTGTTGTGTTTGCCGATACCGCATTAAAAGAAATGTGCCGTTATTTTCCCGTGAGCAAAGACATGATGTTAAATATTAAAGGTGTAGGGCAAATGAAATTTGATAAGTATGGGGAATATTTTATTCAGGCAATCAAAGAATTTGCTGAAGAACATAATATTCGCCCTATGCCTGCAGCAGGTATGCCTTCAATGTCAGAGGAAATACAAGATGACCGTCCAAGCTATCAGATTTCCTTTGATTATTATAAGAATGGAAATACTATAACGGAAATAGCCAAAAAGCGAAACTTTTCCCCTATAACGATTCAGGAGCATATCTTCCGCTCGATCAAAGAAGGCAATGCGATTGACTGGTCAGATATTTTCAATGAAACGGAAGAAAAGCTTATTTTACAGGCAGCTGAAAAAACTGGAAGGGATATGCTTAAGCCAATTAAAGAAGAACTTCCGGATGAAATAGATTATTTTAAAATCAAAGCTGTCCTGGTAAAAGACGAACTGCAGAAGCAATATTGAAGCTCCTTATTGGGGCTTTTTTTCTATGTTTTTATGGCAGCCGTACATCAGATTGTCCAAATTTGTCAAAAATCTATTCACACTTTTATCCCAAAAGACGGTCTAAATTACAGATAGGCTCGTATACATGTAGTACAAACTGTCTCAGGGGGGATAATGTATGTCTATAAATAAAAAAACGTCGATAGTGTCAGCGGTGCTGGTTTCATCTGTATTATTATCAGGCTGCGGATTGTTCGGAAGCCAGGGGAAAGAAAAGGTCGATCCGCCAAAAGCAGTATCTTACACCGATGAAGGCGAAAGTGTTGCTGAAGAAACAACAGGAAAAGAAACAGCTGAAAATGAAGAGGGTGTTACGGCAAATCTTAAAACAGAGCTTTACTTGATTGATAAAAATGGGTATGTTGTTCCCCAGACAATCGATCTTCCGAAAACGAACTCAGTTGCTACACAGGCGTTGGAGTACCTGGTGGAGAACGGACCTGTTACAGAGCTTCTCCCTAATGATTTCAGAGCAGTCCTTCCGGCTGATACAAAAGTTTCTGTCAATATTAAAGATAAAGTGGCAACCGTCGATTTTTCAAAAGAATTTCAGGAATATGCTAAAGAGGATGAAAAGAAAATTCTCCAATCCGTTACCTGGACACTCACACAATTTGATTCCATTGATAAAGTTAAGCTGACATTAAACGGACATGAACTAAAAGAGATGCCAGTGAATGGAACTCCGGTCAGTTCGGCATTAACGAGAGCCAATGGAATAAACATGGATACAACGGAAGTAGTAGATATCACGAATACAAAGCCGGTGACCGTCTATTATCTGGGCGGGGATGAAGAAAACTATTATTACGTGCCCGTTACCAAGCGTGTAAGCAACGAGATGGAAAATAAAGTTGAAGCGGTTGTATCCGAATTGATTAAAGGGCCGAACTATGCTTCCAATCTGGTGACAGATTTCCTTCCGGATGTAGAGCTGCTCGAAGCTCCAAAAATTGAAGAAGGAAAAGTCACATTAAACTTCAATGAAAATGTGTTCAGCAGCTTCGAAGAGAAAATGATCTCCAAGCATTTGCTGAACGCACTTGTCCTTTCCCTAACTGAACAAAAGGGCATCGAAAGCGTGGCTGTTACTGTGGATGGCAAAGCAGAGATTGTTAATGAAGATGGGGAAAAACTATCAGAGCCTGTAACACGCCCTGAAAATGTGAATACAGGAAGTTTTTAATATATCAGATTTTGTTATACTATATAGTAACGGGAAAAAGAGGTTGGCATATAATGCCGCCTCTTCTTTGTTGGTAAAATAGGCATGCCAATATTACTGGGCAAATGCCCAGGTTCAATATAAGGAAATGAAGGGGGAAATCAGCTTATGCGCGCAGATGGACGTGAACCAAAGCAACTTAGGCCAATACATATTGAAACTGATTATTTAAAGCATCCTGAGGGCTCTGTACTCATTACGGTGGGAGACACAAAGGTGATTTGTACAGCAAGCATTGACGAAAGGGTCCCTCCTTTTATGAGAGGACAGGGGAAAGGCTGGATAACAGCTGAATATTCCATGCTTCCGAGGGCTACAGAACAGAGAAACATCAGGGAATCAGCAAAAGGAAAAATTTCAGGGAGAACAATGGAAATTCAGCGCCTGATCGGCCGTGCACTCCGCGCAGTAGTGGATCTTGATGCACTTGGCGAAAGAACGGTATGGCTTGATTGCGACGTGATACAGGCTGATGGAGGGACACGGACTGCTTCCATAACAGGAGCCTTTATTGCAATGGCGCAGGCGATGGATAAGCTTTACAGCAGCAAGAAGCTTTCAAGCTATCCAATCAATGATTTCCTTGCTGCCACAAGCGTGGGGATTCTTACTGATAAGCAGGCTGTTGTGGATTTGAATTATATTGAAGATTCCTCTGCTGAAGTGGATATGAATGTCGTCATGACCGGCAGCGGGGAATTTGTAGAGCTTCAGGGAACTGGAGAAGAAGCGACTTTTTCTTATGCGCAGCTGCAGGAAATGCTTAGTGCCGCACAGGGAGGGATATCAGAGCTGCTTGAACTTCAGAAATCGGCACTGGGAGAGAATATCTCAGGAAGCATTCAAAGCAAAAAAGAAAAGCTTGCGGGGAGGATATAGTATGCAGGAAGTCATAATTGCAACTAAAAATGCAGGCAAAGCGAGAGAATTTGAGCGGATGTTCAAGCCTCTTGGCTATCAAGTAAAAACCCTGCTGGATTATCCGGATTTTCAGGATGTTGAGGAGACAGGCAGCACGTTTGAAGAGAATGCCATTCTTAAAGCGGAAGCCGTGTCTAAAGCTTTTGGAAGAATGGTCATTGCCGATGATTCAGGCTTGATCATTGATGCGCTTGGAGGGAAGCCGGGCATCTATTCCGCCCGCTATGCAGGCGAGGAAAAAAATGATCAGAAAAATATGGACAAAGTTCTCGGTGAGCTCGAAGGCGTTCCGGATCATAAACGGCGGTCACGGTTCTATTGCGCTCTTGCCATCGCTGCTCCCGGTAAAACGACTGAAACCGTTGCAGGAACTTGTGAAGGGCATATTTTAAGAGAAAGAAGAGGGACTTATGGATTTGGCTATGATCCTATTTTCTTTGCAGAAGAAAAAAACAAAGCAATGGCTGAATTAATGCCTGAGGAAAAAAGCCAGATCAGTCACAGAGCGAATGCTCTCCAAAAACTTGAGGATCTGCTGCCTTCTTTCGTGGCAGGAGCTGAAAACTCATGAAAGTTCTGATTGTCAGCGATAGCCATGGATTAACTTCTGAACTCAGCCAAATTCGTGATACACATCCTGATATGGATCTAATGATTCACTGCGGAGATTCGGAGCTTCAAGCAGGTGATGAATCACTAAAGGGCTACGCTGCAGTAAGAGGAAATTGTGACTTTAACGCAGACTTTCCGGAGGACAGAATAGAAGAGGCTGGAGGATTCCGCTTTTTCGTCACACACGGTCATAAATATTCCGTTAAGTCCACATTAATGAATCTGTCATACAGGGCGCGTGAATTGAAGGCAGATATCGTATGTTTTGGCCATTCACATAGTCTGGGAGCTGAAATGTCTGAGGGGATATTATTTATCAATCCTGGAAGCATAAGGCTTCCAAGAGGAAGAAACGAAAAGACATATATCATACTGGAAAAACGGGGAAAAGATGTTACACTGGATGTGTATGACGTTTCCAATGGGAAAATTCCTGATCTGACACAAAAATTTTCTCTGGTAAAAAGCGATTAATTTGAATATAATAACTGAGGGAAGCCAGTCTTCCCTCAATAATAATAAAAAAAAATTTACAAAGTGTTGACTTCTTAACATTTGTTTAATATAATAAATCTTGTCGTTGAGTTAATAAATCTCAATCAGGTAAATAATTTCAAAATGTCCCAGTAGCTCAGCCGGATAGAGCAACGGCCTTCTAAGCCGTCGGTCGGGAGTTCGAATCTCTCCTGGGACGCCATTTACACATCTGGAAACACTACATATCTTACCGAATTTTACTCACCTTTCAGGTGGGTTTTTTTGTTTTCAATATTAATTTTTAATGGCAGGAACCTGCCAGCGGTCTTTAGATTGCCTCATTAAACCTCTTCAGCTATATTATCTCCATCATCAAAAAAATATAAAAAATTTTTTGTCCTATGAAATGTGAATATATCAACAATGTAAGCGGATACACAAAAACAGATTAATCTAAATTATCAAATAATTCATAAAAAGGGTGTTGACGGGCGATTAAAATGGGCGTAAGATAGTCCTCAATATAAGAAATTCACACCAGCAACTATAAACTTCAACCAAGTGAAATCTATCTCGCAATATAGAAATTTGGGTTTTTTTTAATCTGTCAATTCAATGATTTAAAGCGTTAGTGTATTGAGTTTAAATCTTAGAATAGGAAAAGCGTAGAAGAGGATAAGTAGTTTTATGACAGGCATTCCCAGAGAGCCGGATCTGCTGAAACCCGGTAATGCCCTCTTAAAATGAACTCACCTCTGAGCGCAGTCCTGAAAGTGAATCGACTAGGGGCTGCCGGGTGTTCTTCACCCGTTATCAAAACGAACAGCAAATCCGCTGTTCATGAGTGCACGCATCATAAGCGTGAATCAGGGTGGTACCGTGGAACAGGTGATCAAAGCCTTTTCATCCCTTATACCTACAATCGTTAGGTTTCTTTAGGGGTGGAAGGGCTTTTTATATTGGAGTTTAAAAACATGAGGAGGTTATCAACAAATGCTGCAGGAAGCTGCCTTAACAGAAACAAAAACGGAGACATATCCTGTCACCGGCGCTGATCTGTTATTAAGAGCCTTGGAGAAAGAAAATGTTGAAGTGATTTTTGGTTATCCTGGAGGAGCTGTTCTTCCACTTTACGACAAGCTGTATCATTCAAAGATTCTTCATGTGCTGCCGCGTCATGAACAGGGAGGAATTCATGCTGCTGAAGGGTATGCCCGTATATCAGGAAAGCCTGGTGTCGTAATTGCCACTTCAGGACCAGGAGCCACTAATATTGTTACCGGTCTTGCAGACGCAATGATGGATTCACTTCCGCTGATTGTATTTACAGGCCAGGTAGCAACGGGAGTCATTGGGTCAGACGCCTTTCAGGAGGCAGATATCCTGGGGATAACCACTCCAATTACAAAATACAATTATCAGGTCCGCAGCATTGAAGATATTCCGAGAATCGTTAAAGAAGCTTTTTATATAGCTTCAACCGGCAGGCCAGGACCAGTGCTGATTGATATCCCCAAAGACATCGCTGCAGGAGTTTCAGATCAGCCTGAGAAAGAAACGGAAGTGAATCTGCCGGGGTATCAGCCGACATTAAAACCAAATTACCTTCAAATAAGAAAATTAACTGAAGCAGTCAGCAGATCGAAAAAGCCTGTCATCCTGGCTGGTGCCGGAGTGCTTCATGGAAGAGCATCCAAAGAATTGAAAGAATACGCGGAGCAGCAGCAAATACCTGTTATCCACACACTTCTGGGCCTCGGCGGATTTCCTGCAAGTCATCCATTATTCATCGGTATGGCCGGTATGCACGGCTGTTATGCAGCCAATATGGGCCTTACAGAATGCGATTTGCTGATTAATATTGGAGCCCGTTTTGATGACAGATTAACAGGGAATTTACAGCATTTTGCACCACATGCAACAGTCGCCCATATTGATATTGACCCTGCTGAAATCGGCAAAAACGTTCCAACGTCCATCCCGATTGTGGCAGATGCAAAAGAAGCTCTAGAGCAGCTGATTCTGCAGGATGGAAAGCCGCCTGCCCATAAAGAATGGATGGAAACCATCTTGAGGTGGCAGGAGGAATATCCATATTACTATGATAAAGAATCCGTACAGCTGAAACCCCAGAAAGTCATGGAAATGCTTCATTCGAAGACGGAAGGGAATGCCATCGTCGTAACAGATGTAGGACAGCATCAAATGTGGGCAGCCCAATACTATCGCTTTAATAAAGCAGACAGATGGGTGACATCAGGAGGACTTGGAACAATGGGATTTGGTTTCCCGGCAAGCATCGGAGCTCAGCTGGCTGACCCGGAAGCATGCGTACTCGCCATTTGCGGAGATGGAGGATTCCAAATGTCAACTCAGGAGCTTGCTATCATTCAGGAACTGAATCTGCCGGTGAAAATTATTATTTTTAATAATATGGCCCTGGGCATGGTCCGGCAGTGGCAGGAGATCTTTTATGAATCCCGTTTCTCTCACAGCAAAATCCCGGTACAGCCTTCTTTCGTGAAATTGGCAGAAGCCTATGGGATAAAAGGATATGTCATCCAATCTGAAGCAGAGGCTGAAGAGGTATTGGATGAAGTGCTTCATAACGGCGAACCTGTGCTTATCGATTTCAGGGTGGATCCTGATGAAAACGTGTATCCGATGATCGCACCAGGAAAAGGACTTCATGAAATGGCAGGTGTAAAACCATGAAACGAATCATATGCCTGACTGTGATGAATCGGCCGGGTGTTCTAAACAGAATTACTAATCTATTTTCCAAAAGAAACTTTAATATTGAAAGCATTTCAGTCGGCCTGTCTGAACATGAAGGAATGTCGCGAATCACTTGTGTGGTCCATGTTGAGGACTCCGGTGCCAGCGAACAAATTACGAAACAGCTGAATAAGCAAATCGATGTGATAAAAGTAACGGATATCACGGACCAGTCAATTGTCGCTAGAGAGCTTGCCCTTATTAAAGTTCAGGCAGTCCCATATACAAGAAATGAGATTTATTCATTAATTGAACCTTTCAGAGCTTCTGTTATAGATGTCAGCAAGGATAGCATGACCATTCAGATTACAGGTGAATCTGATAAAGTTGAAGCATTCATTGAACTCATTAAACCATATGGAATCAAAGAGCTTGCAAGGACAGGAACAACGGCATTCCCTAGAGGAACACAGCGTACTTCCCAGCAGTCCAAGTCATACTCTATCGTTTAAATAAACTATTATAAATATAAAAAACTTATTCGGAGAGGGAGATAAAACATGGCGAAAATGTATTATAACGGAGATGCAAATGCAGCGTATTTAAACGGGAAGAAGGTAGCGGTCATCGGATATGGATCCCAGGGACATGCACATGCGTTAAACATGAGGGACAGCGGGGTTGAGGTTGTCATCGGCCTTCGGAAAGGGAAGTCATGGGAAAAAGCAGAAGAAGACGGTTTCCAGGTATATCCGGTCGGTGAGGCAGCAGCGCAGTCTGATGTAGTGATGATCCTATTGCCGGATGAACTGCAGCCAAAAGTATACAAGGAAGAAATCGAACCTAATTTATCAAACCAGGCATTAATGTTTGCCCATGGATTTAATATTCATTTTAATCAGATCGTGCCTCCAAAAGAGTGTGATGTACTGCTGGTAGCACCGAAAGGACCTGGCCATTTAGTCAGAAGAACATATGAACAGGATGCAGGTGTTCCAGCCCTGTTTGCAGTCCATCAGGACGTTACAGGGGAAGCAAAGGAACTGGCTCTTGCTTACGCTAAAGCCATTGGATCTCTTCGTGCAGGTGCTCTGGAAACGACTTTTAAGGAAGAAACCGAGACAGATTTGTTTGGCGAACAGGCAGTGCTGTGCGGAGGGCTGACTTCCTTGGTGAAAGCAGGATTTGAGACTCTGACAGAAGCAGGCTATCAGCCGGAACTGGCATACTTTGAATGTTTACATGAGCTGAAACTCATTGTTGACCTTATGTATGAGGGCGGTCTTGAAGGAATGCGCTATTCCATCTCAGATACAGCTCAATGGGGAGATTTTGTCAGCGGCCCGCGGGTAGTTGACGCAAGAGTGAAAGAAGAAATGAAGGCAGTGCTGAAAGATATCCAGGAAGGGAATTTTGCAAAAGGGTGGATTTTGGAAAACCAGGCAAATAGACCGGTATTCAATGCTGTAAATCAGAGAGAGAATGAGCATCCGATCGAGCAGGTGGGAAGAGAACTCCGCAAAATGATGCCGTTTGTTAATAGCAGCAAGAAGAAAGAAGTGGTCGTAAGTGGCAATAATTAAAATATTTGATACTACACTAAGAGATGGCGAGCAATCTGCCGGTGTAAACCTTAATTTTTCGGAAAAATTGGAAATCGCCAGGCAGCTGGAGCGTTTGAACGTTGATATTATTGAGGCAGGCTTCCCTGCAGCGTCGAAAGGGGATTTTGCATCCGTACAGAATATTGCCCAGACGATTAAAAATTGCTCGGTCACAGGATTGGCGAGAGCAGTTATCTCTGATATAGATGCTGCATGGGGAGCTTTAAAGGATGGAGCTGAGCCAAGGATACATACATTCCTGGCAACCTCTCCAATCCACAGGCAGTATAAGTTAAGAAAGACGAAAGAAGAAGTGGTTGAAACAGCAGTTGAAACTGTTAAGTATGCTGCTTCCAAATTCCCGATCGTCCAATGGTCTGCAGAGGATGCTACCAGGACAGAACTGCCTTTTCTTGCAGAGATCATAGAAAAGGTCATCCAGGCGGGTGCAGGAATCATTAACATACCAGATACAGTTGGATACACATCACCACAGGAGTACGGTGAAATTTTTCAATATTTAAGAAATCATGTTCCTTCTATAGATAAAGTATCCTTGTCAGCACATTGCCATGATGACTTGGGAATGGCCATAGCGAATTCACTATCAGCTATAGAAAATGGGGCAACACAGATTGAGGGCACGATAAATGGAATTGGTGAAAGAGCCGGGAATGCGGCACTTGAGGAGCTGGCAGTGGCCCTTTATATCCGGAATGATCATTATCAGGCTTCAACCCGTCTGAATCTTCAGGAAATCAGCAGAACGAGCAGTTTGATCAGCAAGCTGACAGGTATGGTGGTGCCAGCCAACAAAGCAATTGTTGGCAGGAATGCTTTTGCACATGAATCAGGAATACACCAGGATGGGGTATTGAAGGAAAAATCAACGTATGAAATTATTTCCCCTGACCTAGTCGGTTTTCAATCCAATTCCATGGTGCTTGGAAAACATTCCGGGCGCCATGCATTTAAAAACCGCCTGAGTGAACTGGGGCTTGAAGTAGCAGATGAAGAAGCAAATCGGCTTTTCACAGTTTTCAAAGATTTGGCCGACCGCAAAAAAGAGATGACAGACGACGACCTTGCAGCCATCGTACTTGAAGAGAAGCTCTCCAAGGAGCAGCGATTCTATGATTTGATCGGAATCCAAATCCAGTATGGCACGAACTCTGTTCCAACAGCAACTGTTACTCTGTCAGGGTCAAACAACGAAGTAATCCAGGAAGCCGGGACTGGAGCAGGAAGCATCGAGGCGCTGTATAACACATTGGAAAAATGCCTGAATGGAACAGCTAACCTTTTGGATTACCGTATCCAATCCGTAGGGGCCGGAAGAGACGCTTTAGCCCAGGTTTATGTAAAGCTGAACTATGAAGGAATGGAAACAAGCGGCCGCGGTTTGGCCCAGGATGTGCTTGAGGCTTCCTCAAAAGCTTACTTGAATGCCGTTAATAGAGTCATATATATGAGAGAAAAAGCGCAGGCGGTAGAGGTAAATTGATCTGAAGCGGGAGATTCTGCACACGAATGCGGAAAGTCTCCTGTCGTTCCCCCGAAAAGCAAATGCGCGGCAGAAATATAATAGGAAGAAAATTTATAAAACAATAAATCAGACGGAGGGATTAAAAATGAAAAAACGTATCGCAGTACTTCCAGGAGATGGGATCGGCAAAGAAGTGGTGAAGGGTGCAATTGAAGTCCTGCAGGCTGTTGGTGAACGGTTCGGACATCAATTCCAATTTTCATATGGCAAAATCGGCGGTTCTGCTATTGATGCAGCCGGAACTCCGCTGCCTAATGAAACGCTGGAGCTTTGCAAAGAAAGCGATGCGGTCATGCTGGGAGCGGTTGGCGGACCTAAATGGGACCGGCAGCCTCCCCACCTTCGTCCGGAAAAGGGTCTATTAAGGATCCGCAAGGAATTAAATCTATATGCCAATTTGCGGCCAACTCAATATTATTCAAGCCTTTCCGATACGTCTCCGTTAAAAAATGAAGTAATTGAAGGCGTGGATATGCTGATGGTCAGAGAATTAACCGGCGGACTTTATTTTGGAAAGCCAAGCGAAAGGACACAGCAAAACGGAAAAGATGCTGTCGTGGACACTTTGTTTTATCAAAAAGAAGAAATGCGCCGTGTCATTAAGCTGGCATTCGAACTTGCAGGAAAGCGGCGTGGCAAGGTGACTTCTGTTGACAAGGCCAATGTCCTGGAATCCAGCCGAATGTGGAGAGAAGTTGCAGAGGACATTGCAAAGCAATATCCTGATGTGGTTCTTGAACATATGCTTGTTGATAATGCCGCTATGCAAATGATTAAAAACCCGAAAAGATTTGATGTTGTCGTAACAGAGAATATGTTCGGTGATATTCTGAGCGATGAAGCCTCTGTATTGACCGGTTCTCTGGGAATGCTTCCTTCTGCCAGCATTTCGGAAAACGGGCCTTACTTATACGAACCTATTCATGGTTCAGCACCGGATATTCAAGGGAAGAATGCAGCTAATCCAATTGCCATGATTTTATCGGCAGCCATGATGCTCCGTTTATCCTTCGGAATGGAAGAGGAAGCTGAAGCAGTTGAGAATGCTGTTAATCAAGTTCTTGAAGCCGGCTATCGTACGAGAGATATCTTTTCATTTGGAAAAAAGGTTGTCACTACTTCTGAAATGATTGAAGAGGTAAAGGCTACCCTTTTGGATAACGAGGCTATTCTTAACATTATGGGGGCTTATGCATAAGAGCTGACTGCTGGGCACTGGTTCAGCTGATTTTAAACTTGAGACACGGCCATCATCGGCCGTGTTTCTTTTAAAAAGGAGTCGAGCAGAATGGGAAAATCAATAATAGATAAGATTTGGGAAAAGCATGTAGTCCACAGGGAAGAAGGAAAGCCGGATTTGATGTACATAGACCTCCACTTAGTACATGAAGTTACATCCCCTCAGGCATTTTCCGGTTTAAGAATGAAAAGCAGGAAAGTGAGAAAGCCTGATAAAACGTTTGCTACAGTTGATCATAATGTTCCTACTGATAACCGAAAAGTCATCAATGATCCTGTTGCATTAAATCAAATGACCACTTTGGAAAAAAACTGTCTGGAATTCGGCATCCCTCTTGCCGGGCTGGAAAGTCCTGAACAGGGTATTGTTCATGTGATTGGGCCGGAGCTGGGGCTTACTCAGCCAGGCATGACAATTGTTTGCGGGGACAGCCATACATCCACTCATGGAGCTTTTGGATCAATAGCCTTTGGCATCGGCACAAGTGAAGTTGAGCATGTCCTGGCTACCCAGACGTTATGGCAGAGCAAGCCTAAAACATTAAAACTGGAGATAAACGGCGAGCTAAAAAAAGGTGTCACTGCTAAAGATGTCATCCTTTATATTATTGCTAAAAAAGGAATTGGTTTTGGCACAGGCCATATTATTGAATATTGCGGGGAGACAATTGCAAAAATGTCAATGGAAGAAAGAATGACGATTTGCAATATGTCCATTGAAGGAGGCGCAAAGGCGGGGCTTGTGAGTCCTGATGAAACAACGTTTGCGTATCTTCAAGGACGAAAGTATGCGCCAAAAGGAGCCGGATTTGCGGATGCAGTCGGGAATTGGAAGGAGCTTGTATCTGATCCTGATGCGCAATACGATAAAACCATTCAAATTGATGCTGCAGATATTGCGCCTATGGTCAGCTGGGGCACAAATCCATCAATGACTTCCAAGGTGAATGAACAAATTCCAAAACTTGAGGAATGCAAAAACGAGCTTGAACAAAAATCACTATCAAGAGCTTTGGAATATATGGGACTGCAGGAAGGCCAAAAAATTGAAGACATTCAAATTCAGCACGTTTTTATCGGGTCCTGCACGAATTCCCGGCTGGAAGACCTGAAACTGGCAGCTGAACTCATTAGAGGGAAAAAGGTTCATCCCCATGTCCGCGCACTTGTTGTACCAGGCTCACAGCAGGTCAAGAAGCAGGCAGAGGCAGATGGGCTGGACCTTATCTTTAAGCAGGCTGGGTTTGAATGGAGGGAATCAGGCTGCAGCATGTGTTTGAGCATGAATAATGATATTGTGCCAAACGGCGAGCATTGTGCGTCGACATCAAATCGTAATTTTGAAGGAAGACAGGGGTCAGGGGCCAGAACACACCTTGTCAGCCCTTTAATGGCGGCAGCGGCAGCTATATACGGACATTTTGTGGACGTAGGTGCTTTGCTAAGTGCAGAGACTGTCCATTAAGAAGGAGGAGAACTAAATGAGCGGATTCAAAACACTTCAGGGGAAAGCAGCTGCAATGGATAGAGCCAATGTGGATACTGATCAGATCATTCCCAAGCAATTTCTAAAAAGAATTGAGAAAACAGGATTTGGACAATATCTTTTTTATGACTGGAGATATACGAAAGAAGGGCTGCCTAACCCGGAGTTTGAGCTGAATAAGACTGAAAATCAGGGTGCTTCCATCCTCATTGCAAATGAAAATTTCGGCTGCGGATCTTCCCGGGAGCATGCGCCATGGGCTTTAGGGGATTATGGATTCAAAGTAATTATTGCCCCTTCGTTTGCGGACATCTTCCATCAAAATTGCTTAAAAAATGGACTTCTGCCAATCACTCTGCCGGCAGAAACGGTCGAATATTTGCTCGAACGATCCCAAAACCAGCCGTATGATCTGAAGGTTGATTTGCAGAATGGAATAGTTGAAGATGAATATAATTTTTCAGCATCATTCACAATTAATGAATACTGGAAAAAAATGCTGATAAACGGCTGGGATGAAATAGAGATTACTCTTCAATTGGAAAGCAGCATTTCAAGTTTCGAAGAAAAACAGTTTGCGGTGCAGTAGGCACCTGTGAAAGATTCATGGCATGAAACCATGAATCTTTTTGTTTTTGAGCTATTTCATGCTACACTAACTTCAAAAATAATAGTTGAGGCGGTTTTAGCATGGGAAAGCGGGAACAGAAAAAACAAAAAAATAAAATCATTCTATTTCCCGGCCTTGAAAAACGGCTGCTGGAAAAGGGACTTGAGTCCTTTCAGCAGAAAAGGTATAAAGAATCAATCCGGTTCTTTGAAGAAGCGTTGGATATGGAGCCTGAGAATACGGATGTTCATATTGGGCTCGTTTTGGCATATTATGAAGCCGGAGCTTTGGAAAAGGCAAAAGAACTGGCCAATAAAATGCTCCAGACAGGCATTGGGGATTACATACAAGTAATGGATCTTTATTTAATGATCCTTGTGCAGCTGCATCAATACAGGGAGATTGCAGCAACGATCGAGGTTTTGCTTGAAGAAAGGGAGATCCCGAAGGAGAAATTTGAGCATTTTAGCAGAATGCTTGAGTTCAGCAGAAAAATGGCTGCTTCACCTTCTGAAACTGAGATCGAAGCACCCGATCTGGAGGAATTTAACAGTAGGAAACTCAATCTGTTTTCTTACCAGGATCAGCATGAACAAATGCAGATTGCTGCACAGCTGGCAGAACATAACATCAGGCCTTATCTCGAAGATATTAAAGCCTATTTGGAAGCGGAGGATGGAAATCCTTTTTTTAAAACGATGCTGTTAAATGTACTTTCTGAGCATGGGTATGAAAAATATGTAACGATTCGGAAGTTTGATAAGAGCCTGCGGGTAAATCCTGCTGAACTGCCACCTGTTCATCAGCAGCCCATGCTGTTAAAGATAGTCAATAAACTGGAGAATCAGCTCGAACAGGAAGATCCGGTACTATTTGAAAATACAAAGAGCATTGCACAAAGACACTTCTTCCTGCTTTATCCGCATGAAGCCCCGCCGGAGAATGCTGTGTCCTGGGCTGCGGCATACCATATGCTTTCAAATGAGTATCATGGCTTAAACAGTTCGATAAGCAAGCTTGGTGATATTTATGATGCTCCTGAAGAGGAAATTGAAGAGGCTCTTGCCTTTATAAGAAAGATAGAAGAAATTTCTTATCCCAATATTTAGCCTTCAATGTTGAAAGACAGGGAGTGTATGTTATAATATAATGGTTGTATTATGTGTATATATACATTTTTATTAAATGGATATGGCTTGAAAAACAAGAGATATTCATAACATTCTGTCATGAATGAAATGATAATAGATTTTTGGAGGGAAATGATTGTATGTCTGCTAAATATGAAAAGTTAGAAGGGAACCGCGGGGTTCTTACAATTGAAGTAGATGCAGAGAAAGTAACCGAAGGTTTAGACGCTGCATTCAAAAAAGTAGTTAAGCAAGTAAACGTACCGGGATTCCGTAAAGGAAAAATGCCTCGCGGAATGTTTGAAAAGCGTTTCGGAGTTGAATCTTTATACCAGGATGCAGTGGATTATCTTCTTCCGGAAGCATATGCTAATGCAATTGATGAAACTGGCATTGAGCCTGTTGATCGCCCTGAAATCGATGTTGAGCAAATCGAAAAAGGCAAAAGCCTTATCTTCAAAGCTACAGTAACTGTTAAGCCTGAAGTAAAGCTTGGCGAATACAAAGGCCTTGAAGTTAAACCGCTTGAAACAAGCGTTACAGAAGAAGATGTTAACAATGAGTTAACTTCCCTTCAGGAAAGACAAGCTGAGCTGGCTGTTAAAGAAGAAGGCAAAGCGGAGAACGGCGATACAGTTGTTATGGACTTTGAAGGATTCGTTGATGGTGAAGCTTTCGAAGGCGGAAAAGCTGAGAACTACTCTTTAGAACTTGGTTCAGGACAATTCATCCCTGGATTTGAAGAGCAGCTGATTGGTACTGCTGCTGGAGAATCTAAGGATGTCGAAGTTTCTTTCCCAGAGGAATACCACGCAGCTGAGCTAGCTGGTAAGCCTGCAACTTTCAAAGTAACTTTACATGAAATCAAAACAAAACAGCTTCCTGAGCTGGATGATGAGTTTGCTAAAGATGCAGACGAAGAAGTTGAAACTTTGGATGCATTAAAAGAAAAAATTAAAACTCGCTTAGAAGAAAGCAAAAAGCATGAAGCTGAGCACCATGTCCGCGACACTGTTGTTGAAGCAGCAGCTGCTAATGCAGAAATGGAAATCCCGGCTGCAATGGTTGATACTGAAGTTAACCGCATGATGCAGGAGTTCGAACAGCGTCTTCAAATGCAAGGCATGAACCTTGAACTATACTTCCAGTTCTCCGGACAGGATGAAGCAGCTTTACGCGAGCAAATGAAAGAGGAAGCTGAAAAGCGCGTTCGCGTTAACCTGACTCTTGAAGCAATAGCAAAAGCTGAAAACATCGAAGTAAGCGATGAAGAAGTTTCAGAAGAACTGAACAAAATGACAGAAATGTACAACATGTCTGCTGAGCAGATCACACAAGCTCTTGGAAGCCTTGAAGGCCTAAAAGCAGATCTTCAAATTAAAAAAGCAGTAGATTTCCTTGTGGAAAATAGCAAGACTGTTGCATAATAAAAGAAAAGCGGAGCCGACTGCACTGCCCCGACAAGCATAAGACGAATTACGGAGGAGGTTGTTAAACCTCAGTAGTAATTTGGCTTATGACCTCGAGGGGCAAGGAGGCGGAGCTAGACAGCAGTCTAGCTTCGAAAGCAGAAAATTTTCTCCCTTTATAAGAAACAAGGCGCGAGTTTATCGTGCCTTGTTTTATACCATCAAGACCATACATAATGAAAATCTCCCTTGTACCTTTTGCCTGGTGAAAAGTTTTACGGCATATTGCACATGGACAGGAATACAAATACATATAAATAGATAATTTAATTATCGGTCCAGAGGGCCGACTTAATTTAGCCATTTTTGGTTAAGCTTATGAAAGTACATATAAAATTCAGCCTGGTTTATCTTTGGGAAATCCCATCACATGCATGCATACATAATTGAAATGTTTTAAGAGTTATCATTTCCTGTCCACTGTAAAAATGTGTTACAATGCAATACATAACTGCTGAAGGTTTTGATTTTTTCAAAAGAGTGAATGATTAAAGAGGCCTGTCTTCAAGTGCAATGGCACATCATCCGCTTTAATTACTAACCTTTCTATGGCTGAATAAAGAACTAATTGCATGTGATTTCGCAAGCTTTATATATCGTTTTGAAGTTTTTTCAAGGGGTGAAGGATTTGTTTAAATTTAATGATGAAAAAGGGCAATTGAAGTGTTCTTTCTGTGGCAAGACACAGGATCAGGTCCGCAAACTTGTTGCTGGGCCTGGAGTATATATATGCGATGAATGCATTGAACTTTGCACTGAAATTGTGGAAGAAGAACTGGGAACAGAAGAAGAAGTGGAGTTCAAAGATGTGCCAAAACCGGCTGAAATCCGCGATATTCTGGATGAATATGTAATTGGCCAGGAGCAGGCGAAGAAATCGCTGTCTGTTGCAGTATATAATCACTATAAACGCATCAATTCCAACAGCAAAATTGATGAAGTTGAACTTTCTAAAAGTAATATTGCCATGATCGGGCCGACTGGAAGCGGTAAAACCTTGCTGGCTCAGACATTGGCACGTATTCTTAATGTTCCATTTGCCATTGCAGATGCGACATCATTAACTGAAGCCGGATACGTCGGGGAAGATGTTGAAAATATTCTCCTAAAGCTTATTCAGGCTGCAGATTATGATGTGGAAAAGGCCGAAAAAGGAATCATTTATATTGATGAGATTGATAAAGTTGCACGTAAGTCGGAAAATCCGTCCATCACTCGCGATGTATCAGGTGAAGGTGTGCAGCAGGCGCTGTTGAAAATTCTTGAAGGAACAGTTGCAAGCGTCCCGCCACAAGGCGGCCGCAAGCATCCTCATCAGGAATTTATCCAGATTGACACGACCAATATCCTGTTTATTTGCGGCGGAGCCTTCGATGGCATTGAGCAAATTATTAAACGCCGTTTAGGCCAAAAGGTAATTGGCTTTGGTTCCGACCAGAATCAAAAAGAAATCGAGCCAAAGGATCTTCTTGCAAAAGTGCTTCCTGAAGACCTGCTGAAATTCGGATTAATTCCTGAATTTATTGGACGTCTTCCAGTTATTGCAAGCCTTTCCCAGCTTGATGAAGCGGCTTTAATTGAGATTTTAACTAAACCTAAAAATGCACTGGTCAAACAATATCAGAAAATGCTTGAACTCGATAATGTTGAGCTTGATTTTGAAGAAGGCGCACTTGAAGAAATTGCTAAAAAAGCAATTGAAAGAAAAACAGGTGCCCGCGGACTGCGCTCCATTATTGAAGGAATCATGCTTGATGTAATGTTTGATCTTCCATCACGCGAAGATATAAAAAAATGCATTATTACCAAAGAAACGGTTATCGATAACGGTTCTCCCAAGCTTGTTTTGGAGGACGGTACAGTCGTAGAAGAAGAGCGCAAGACTTCAGCGTAATTTAAAAAATGGCCAGTCCCTGGTGGGGCATGGCCATTTTTTTGCACCTTTCCGACCCTTTTTCTTACCTTACTTTTAAATGAATTCCTTGTTTATTCCAACTCAGTCAGGGAGATACTAGCATTATTAACGAGAACAATAATGCAGGAGGGAACACAATGAGTTGGACGGGGATCGCTTTATTTATCCAATTGTTTTTTGGAATTGTCATTGGGCTATATTTTTGGAATTTGCTTAGGAGCCAGCGTACACAGAAAGTTTCTATCGACCGTGAATCAAGGAAGGAAATGGATGTATTAAAAAAGATGCGTTCCATTTCATTAACTGAACCTTTATCAGAAAAAGTTCGTCCATCCAGTTTTGCTGACATTGTGGGGCAGGAAGATGGAATTAAATCTCTGAAAGCAGCATTGTGCGGACCCAATCCTCAGCATGTTATTATTTATGGTCCACCGGGCGTGGGAAAAACGGCTGCGGCCAGATTGGTTCTGGAAGAAGCCAAGAAAAATGCAAAATCACCCTTTAAGGCAGCTTCTGTTTTTATCGAACTGGATGCCACTACTGCGAGATTTGATGAGAGGGGTATTGCGGATCCCCTGATAGGTTCTGTTCATGATCCTATCTATCAGGGGGCAGGGGCGATGGGACAGGCGGGAATTCCGCAGCCTAAACAGGGTGCTGTTACAAATGCACATGGCGGTGTCCTTTTTATTGATGAAATCGGCGAGCTTCATCCCATTCAGATGAACAAGCTCCTGAAGGTGCTTGAAGACCGGAAAGTCTTTCTGGAAAGCGCTTATTATAATGAAGAAAACACTCAAATACCAACCCATATTCATGATATTTTTAAAAATGGCCTGCCTGCGGACTTCCGCCTGATCGGTGCAACTACCAGAACTCCTAATGAAATTCCGCCAGCCATTCGCTCCAGATGCATGGAGGTATTTTTCAGGGAATTAGCTGAAGAAGAGATCATAGCTGTAGCTGGAAAGGCTTCTGCAAAGGTCAATGTCGCTGTTAGTGAAAAGGGGCTTGGCATTCTTGCTAATTATGCAAGAAATGGACGCGAAGCGGTAAATATGATTCAAATCTCTGCGGGTTTGGCAATCACTGAGGACCGTGATTACATAAAAGATGAAGATATTGAGTGGGTTGTCCAATCGAGTCAGCTTTCACCGAGAATGGAGAGAAAAATCAATACCCATTCTGCTGTTGGCCTTGTCAACGGCCTGGCGGTATATGGGCCGAACACAGGCGCTCTGCTTGATATTGAAGTTACTGTGATTCCTGCAAAAGAAAAGGGCAGCATTAATATTACAGGCATAGTGGAAGAAGAAAGCATTGGCGGCCAGGGAAAGTCAATCCGGAGAAAAAGTATGGCCAGGGGTTCAATTGAAAATGTTATTACCGTTCTGAGATCGATGGGCGTCCCGGCCGATGAATATGATATTCATGTCAACTTCCCTGGCGGAGTTCCAATTGACGGTCCTTCTGCCGGCATTGCTATGGCGACAGGAATTTATTCTGCCATTTATAAAAGGCCAGTTGACAATACTGTTGCCATGACCGGGGAAATCAGCATTCATGGGTATGTCAAGCCAATAGGAGGCGTTTATCCAAAGGTGAAGGCAGCCAAGAAAGCGGGAGCACAGACAGTAATCATCCCAAAAGAAAATATGCAATCCATCTTAAAGGAGATAACAGGAATTAAGATCATCCCCGTATCTCATTTGAATGAGGTATTTGAGGCATCGCTTCACAAAGAGTATCTCAAAGAGCAGGCTGTAACTGCTTCAATCGAATTAAAGAAAAAAGAAAGCATATGATGTGTGGCCCGGTTTGCAGTTGCTGAAAGCCCGCTGTATAAACGCCTCCGCTAATCGCGGTCAGAAACTTCGGTTTGCAGTTTAGGCTACAAACCGAAGTTTTATTTGCGTAAAGAAGGATAAAGTGTAATTATAAATGAATATCATTGAAATACGGCTTTTTCTCTTTAATAGACACTGCTATTTAAATGCGATAGAATTGTACAAAGAAATTATTAGCAATAATGGGGTTAAAAAGATGCATTTTGGAGGTGCAATGGAATGGCGAAAAAGAAAGAAATCATCGTCCCCCTCCTGCCGCTTCGGGGCTTGCTGGTTTATCCGACCATGGTTCTGCATTTGGATGTAGGCCGGGAGAAATCGGTTCAGGCTCTGGAAAAAGCAATGGTAGATGACCATTTAATTTTCTTAACAACACAAAAGGATATATCTATAGATGAACCATCAGAAGATGATCTATATGGAATGGGCACGCTCACACGTGTCAAGCAGATGCTCAAGCTTCCAAACGGTACAATCCGTGTTCTTGTTGAAGGGCTTAAGAGAGCGGAAATCATTGATTTTCAGGACGAAACTGAACATTATTCCGTAAGTGTGAAGGTTTTTGAGGATCCTGAGAAAAAGGACGTAGAAGATCAGGCATTGATGAGGACTATGCTTGAATATTTTGAGCAATACATAAAGGTATCGAAGAAAATATCAGCTGAAACTTATTCTTCTGTAGCAGATATAGAAGAGCCGGGACGTATGGCAGATATCATTTCTTCCCACTTGCCTTTAAAGCTGAAGGAAAAACAGGAAATACTTGAAACCATTGATGTTAAAGAGCGCATGAATCAGGTTATTGAAATCATCCATAATGAAAAAGAAGTTCTGAACCTTGAGAAAAAGATTGGCCAGCGTGTGAAAAAATCAATGGAACGCACGCAGAAGGAGTATTATCTGCGTGAACAGATGAAGGCAATCCAAAAAGAACTTGGGGATAAGGAAGGCAAGACAGGAGAAATCGCTGAGCTGACGGAAAAGATTGAAAACGCCGGCATGCCTGAGCATGTCCAGCTTACCGCTTTAAAAGAACTGGATCGCTATGAAAAGGTTCCATCCAGTTCAGCCGAAAGCGCGGTTATCCGCAACTATATCGAGTGGCTTGTCACACTGCCATGGTCAAAATCAACAGAAGATGACCTGGATATCCTTAAGGCCGAAAGGATTCTGAATGAAGACCATTATGGTCTGGAAAAAGTAAAAGAACGGGTTTTGGAATACCTCGCAGTGCAAAAGCTGACGAATTCCCTTAAGGGACCAATCCTTTGTCTTGCAGGTCCTCCGGGTGTCGGTAAAACAAGTCTTGCACGTTCTATTGCAACATCGCTAAACCGTAATTTCGTCCGTGTATCCCTCGGCGGAGTCCGGGATGAGTCTGAGATTCGCGGACATAGAAGAACGTATGTTGGTGCCATGCCTGGCCGCATCATTCAGGGCATGAAAAAAGCAGGGACGATTAATCCTGTATTCCTGCTTGATGAAATCGACAAAATGTCCTCTGATTTCCGCGGGGATCCTTCATCAGCGATGCTGGAAGTTTTAGACCCTGAACAGAACCATAATTTTAGTGATCATTACATTGAAGAAACCTATGATCTTTCAAAGGTCATGTTCATAGCCACAGCCAATAATCTTGGCACAATCCCTGGCCCGCTGCTGGACAGAATGGAAATTATCACGATTGCAGGCTATACAGAGCAGGAGAAGATTCACATAGCTAAAGACCACCTGCTGCCTAAGCAAATTAAAGAGCATGGTCTATCAAAATCCCAGCTTCAGATTCGCGAGGATGGACTTCAGAAGGTAGTCCGCTATTATACTCGTGAGGCTGGAGTCCGCGGTTTGGAGCGCCAGCTGGCTACTATCTGCAGAAAAACGGCTAAAATTATCGTATCCGGGGAAAAGAAGAAAGTGATTGTCAACACAAAAAATGCTGAAGAGTTTCTTGGAAAGCCAAAATACCGCTATGGTCAGGCTGAGCTTGAAGACCAGGTTGGCGTTGCGACAGGTCTTGCCTATACAACAGTTGGCGGCGATACCCTTCAAATTGAAGTATCCCTTTCTCCCGGAAAAGGAAAGCTCGTTCTTACAGGCAAACTGGGGGATGTAATGAAAGAGTCTGCTCAAGCGGCATTCAGTTATGTTCGTTCAAAAGCAAAAGAACTTGGCATTGATGAGAATTTCCATGAAAAGCATGATATTCATATTCATGTTCCTGAAGGTGCTGTCCCGAAAGACGGCCCATCTGCCGGAATAACAATTACAACTGCCCTGGTTTCTGCTCTTTCAGGAAAACCAATACGTAAAGAAGTGGGAATGACAGGGGAAATTACGTTAAGAGGCCGGGTGCTTCCTATTGGCGGCTTGAAAGAAAAATCTTTGAGCGCCCATCGTGCAGGATTGACGAAGATCATCCTCCCTAAAGATAATGAAAAAGACATTGAAGATATCCCTGAAAGCATCAGGGAAGAACTTGATTTCGTTTTGGTATCACATGTGGACGAAGTCTTGAAACATGCCCTGAATGGCGGTGCACAAGCATGAAAGTAACCAGCTCAGAAATAGTCATCAGTGCTGTTAAGCCTGATCAATATCCTGAAAGTCATTTGCCCGAATTTGCCCTGGCCGGCCGTTCGAACGTCGGCAAATCTTCTTTCATTAATAAAATGCTTAATCGAAGAGGACTTGCCAGAATATCCTCTAAGCCGGGGAAGACACAAACCCTGAATTTTTACCTTATTAACGAAATACTCCACTTTGTTGATGTTCCGGGCTACGGGTATGCAAAGGTATCCAAAAAGGAACGTGAAGCTTGGGGAAAGATGATAGAAACATATTTAACAAACAGAGAGCAGTTGAAAGCAGTTGTGCTGATTGTTGATTTGCGCCATCCCCCTTCAAGTGACGATGTTATGATGTACAACTTTTTAAAGCATTATGAAATTCCCTGTGTGGTGATTGCCACAAAAGCGGATAAAATACCGAAATCCAAGTGGCAAAAACATATGAAAATCACGAAAGAAACATTGGATATCGATCCGAATGATCAGATCATTATGTTTTCCTCTGAAACAGGCTATGGGAAAGACCAGGCCTGGTCGGCATTAAAAAGCTATATGTAATAAAAAATCCCGCAGCATTTGCAGCGGGATTTTTTGTTTTCTTCATTCAGGTCTTTCGTCCTGGAAAAGGGTATTTGAGATACCCTGTATATCACTATACATTAGGAATTAATTGGATATTAATTTTGTCGAAATGTAAGGAATCTAAAGGATACAGGAGAATATGGGGTTATGTTGGAGTCTATAGAGGATCACTTAATGAGAACAGCTTATATACTTTTATTTCATAAATTATCATAAAATATGAATTTTGAGAATATTCATAAATAGTGATAGAGTTAAAGGGCACATAAAAAAGAGAGATACTGAAGGGGGAATTTAGACTAGTGAGACATTGGTTAAAAGGAATCATGGCAGCTGCTTTTGTATTGGTCCTGGCTGCATGCGGATCAGAGGAAGCGTCTAAAAGCGGAATGGATCTAGTAGACGAAGACAAATTTACATATGCGGCTTCTGGAGAGTTCAAACCTTTTAGTTACACAAATGATGATGGAAGCATGAGCGGCTTTGATATTGATGTAGCAGAGGCTGTAGCAAAAGAACTCGGACTTGAACCGGTTCAGAATAAATTTAAGTTCGGCGGTATAGTGGAGGGAGTTAAGTCAGGCCGTTTTGATGCAGCGGTAGCCAGCCACACCATTACCGAAGAACGTTTAAAAGCAGTCAATTTTTCAACTCCATATTACTATTCAGGCCCGCAAATATATGTGCGACCGGATAGCACGATTGAGACACTGTCAGATCTTGAAGGCAAGGAGATAGCAGTATCAAAAGGATCTACATATACTTCAAATGCAGAGGAAGTGACAGACAACATTAAGTTTTATGACAGTGATGTGGTCGCCCTGGAAGCATTGAGCAAGGGAAAACATGATGCTGTTATCACTGATTTTGTTACAGGCAAAGAAGCAATTGGCGCCGGAATGAAAATTGAAGGCAAAGAGCTGCTTGGCCGCAGTGAGCAGGCAATTGCAGTTGCAAAGGATAATAAAGAGCTGCTCGAAAAAGTGAATGAAGCTCTTGAAACACTTCGCGAGAATGGAACACTCACAGAAATCAGCAAAAAATATATCGGTGAAGATATAACAGTTGATCCTGAGAAGGAATAACATTGCGGGCGGATGTGTATCAGACATTCGCCTGTTTTGTTTTTTTACACAAAATGAAATTGCCATCTGAAGGGGGATTTTTGTGGATTTATTTACAAAGTTTATTGATACATATCCCGTATTTTTAAAGGGGATGCTCTTAACCTTTCAATTAACCATTGTATCAGTGTTTATTGCTATTTTTATAGGGTTGTTTTTTGCTTTTTTAAAGATATCAAGAGTGAAAGTTCTGGAATGGATTGCAGACATCTATATTTTTCTTGTAAGGGGAACGCCTCTTGTTGTCCAGATATTCATTTTCTATTTCGGATTGACAGCGCTGGATATTTCACAGTTTTGGTCGGTTGTGCTAGGACTTGCTTTTCACAACGGTGCCTATATAGCCGAAATTTTCAGGGGTTCCATTCAATCCATCGACAAAGGACAAATGGAAGCAGGACGTTCACTGGGTATGACTGCCGGCCTTGCGATGAGAAGAATCATTCTTCCTCAGGCATTCCGACGGGCTATGCCGCCTCTTGGGAATCAGTTTATCATTGCATTGAAGGATTCCTCACTGGCTTCCTTCATCGGCATGTACGAGCTCTTTAACGTGGCTACAACATATGGTTCCAATGAATATGACTACATGAGCTATTTGCTGATCGTAGCTGTTTACTATTTAGTACTTGTGCTTATTTTCTCCATCCTTGTAAATGTGATTGAGAAAAGAATGGCAAGCAGTGATTGAGGAGGAATGAGGAATGAGTGAATCGTACATGATCAAGGTAGAAAAATTGAACAAATCATTCGGGGATCTCCATGTCCTGAAAGATATTGACATAACAGTAAAGGAAAGTGATGTTGTTTGCCTGATTGGTGCCAGCGGGTCCGGAAAAAGCACACTGCTCCGCTGCCTGAACTTTCTTGAATTAAAGGATAGCGGCAATATCATTTTTGAGGGTGAAAAGGTTGAGAAAGAAACACATGACCTAAATAAAGTAAGAGAAAAAGTAGGAATGGTCTTTCAGCATTTTCATTTATTTCCTCATAAGACTGTTCTCGAAAATGTGATGGAAGCACCATTGCATGTGAAAAAGCTTCCTAAGGACCAAGTGAAAAAAGATGCCCAGGAACTATTAAAAAAAGTTGGGCTTTCTGACAAGGAGAATGTGTACCCATCAAAACTTTCGGGCGGACAAAAACAGCGTGTAGCCATTGCAAGGGCACTGGCTATGAAGCCCGATATCATGCTTTTTGATGAGCCGACATCGGCACTGGATCCGGAGCTGGTGGGGAAGTGCTTTCCACAATGAAGGAACTGGCCCTCGAAGGCATGACAATGGTCGTCGTCACGCATGAAATGGGCTTTGCAAGAGAAGTGGCAGACTGGGCTGTCTATATGCATGACGGAAGAATTGTAGAAGTGGGACACCCGGAGGATTTGTTTAATAATCCAAAAGAGCAGAGAACCAAAAATTTCTTGGATTCGGTTCTCTAAACAGTTTGAATGGTAAAAGACAGGGAAAAGTAAAATATCCCTGTCTTTTATTTTTGGCAAGTTTCGAAAGGTTTGTTGCTTTTTGTATCTTATTTACTGAGTTGATTGTAGCGGAAGGTGCGAGACTCCTGCGGGAGTAGCGGGACAGGTGAGACCCCGCAGACGCGCAGCGTCGAGGAGGCTCACCGCCCGCCCCGCGGTTCGCTGAGCATCCTGGAGCGGAAATCAACGGACTACATTAATAGGCAAACAACAATATATACGAAAAGAGCCTTATTTTTTCTTTGATAATAAAAAATATAATCCAATTAGCATTAACAGGATTGGCCAAAACTGCCAAACATCCGAAACGCCATTGTCAAGAAGTCCCATCCACTCAGCTACTCTGTCATAAAACAGGAGCAATGCGGCAAGAATTAAGAATAAGATGCCCTGGAATAATCCTGCGCCTGTTTTCTGATGCCGAAGGAGGAAGCCGAGAGCAATTATAAGAATGAATGTACCAATATGATCCGGCCAAATTTCGAGGCGGTTCACCACATGAAAATGCAGGCCAAATCCGGTTAAAATAACCCCTGGCAAAATGGAATCATAATCCCTTGCGCCATATCCCTGAATTAAAAAGGCTGCTCCGACGATAATTAGAAGAGTCGGCCAGGAATAAAAAGACTGTAAGGCAGTAAATCCGCTCTGCTGGAGAAAAAAGTAGGCTCCAAATCCGAGTAAAATAATTCCGGGGAAAATACGCTGATTTTTCATGAAAAACACCACTTCCAATAAGGTTCACTTGAATCCGGCAAGATTTTTTGTTACTGTACATAAGGGAGTATTTGTCTATTTTAAGATTATCTTATACAAGGCTCCTGTTTAAAATATAGTATCATATGTGTTCATTATCTGTTCACATTTAAGCATTAATTGAAAAAATAAAAATGATATAATTAATATTAATGAACTAGGCAATAATTCTGGGGGTGTCAATTTCAATGCATATCTTAGTCGTCGGTCTTAACTATAAAACTGCCCCTGTTGAAATCCGTGAACGTCTAACCTTTAATCCTTCACATTTGGGCGAGGCAATGAAGACTTTAAATGACAAAAAAAGCATTTTAGAGAATGTCATTCTGTCTACTTGCAATCGGACCGAAATTTATGCAGTTGTGGACCAGCTTCATACTGGCCGCTATTATATAAAGGAATTTTTGGCAGAACATTTCAATATGGATCAGAATGAATTTTCGCCATTCCTATTCATTTATGAAGGGGATGGGGCCATAGAGCATCTATTCAAAGTAGCATGCGGCCTAAACTCCATGATCCTTGGCGAGACACAGATTTTAGGACAGGTAAGGTCCAGTTTTCTGGGAGCTCAATCGGAAAATTCAACCGGTACCGTCTTTAACCACTTGTTTAAGCAGGCAGTAACGATTGCTAAGCGTGCACACTCCGAAACGGAAATAGGGGCAAATGCAGTCTCTGTCAGCTATGCAGCTGTGGAACTGGCTAAGAAGATTTTTGGATCACTTGAAAATAAACATGTTCTAATATTAGGAGCCGGTAAAATGGGTGAGCTGGCAATCCAGAATCTTCATGCCAACGGAGCCAGCAAAGTAACGGTTATTAACCGTACATTTGAAAAAGCGCAGAATCTTGCAAGCCGTTATGCGGGCCAGGCAAAAACACTGCATGAGCTTCAATGTGCTCTTGTTGAAGCTGATATTTTAATCAGTTCTACAGGGGCAAAAGAATTTGTTGTCACAAAAGATATGATGGCTTACGCAGAAAGAATGCGCAAAGGCAAGCCTCTATTTATGGTTGATATTGCTGTTCCAAGAGACCTGGATCCGAAACTCGCAGACCTGGACAGTGTTTTCCTTTATGATATTGATGATCTTGAAGGCATTGTTGAAGCGAACCTTCAGGAGCGTAAAAAGGCAGCCGAAAAGATTCAGCTGATGATTGAAGGAGAGATTGTTGAGTTCAAGCAATGGCTGAACCTGCTTGGTGTTGTTCCGGTCATTTCCGCCTTGCGTGAGAAAGCACTGGCTATACAGAGTGAAACAATGACAAGCATTGAAAGAAAGCTGCCGCATTTGAGTGATCGTGATAAAAAAGTGCTGAACAAGCATACAAAGAGCATTATCAATCAGCTATTAAAAGATCCTATTTTACAAGCTAAAGAAATGGCTGGGCAGAAAGATTCCGAACAGGCATTAGATTTATTTGTAAAAATCTTTAATATAGAAGAACTTGTTTCAGATCAGCAGAACGTGCACGCAGCAGCTAAACCAAAGCACGCATTCGCTCAATCACAGCAGACTTCCTTTCAATCATAAAGGGGTTCTGTCCATGTTTGACATCTATATGACACGGCTGCATGAATTCACGGTGGTTCTGTACGCCTTATGTGTCTTATTATATTTTATTGATTTTCTTCATCATAACCGGAAGGCGAATAGAGTTGCCTTCTGGTTACTTGCATTTGTATGGGTGCTTCAAACGGTGTTCCTAATACTTTATATGATTAATACAGGAAGATTTCCCGTATTGACCATTTTTGAGGGCCTGTATTTTTATGCCTGGGTGCTTATCACTCTTTCCTTGGGAATTAACAGGCTGCTCAGAGTTGATTTTATCGTCTTTTTTACAAATGTTCTTGGCTTTATCATAATGGCGATCCATACATTCGCACCTGTGCAGATTGATTCGGCTGTCAAAGCGCAGCAGCTCATATCTGAACTGCTGCTCATTCATATAACAGTTGCGATACTTTCATATGGAGCGTTCTCGCTCTCCTTCGTTTTTTCATTGCTGTATCTTATTCAATATGATTTGCTGAAAAGGAAAAAGTGGGGAACGAGACTGCTCAGGATAACGGATTTGTCGAAGCTTGAACATATGTCCTATGTATTAAATGTAATCGGTGTACCTATGCTGATGATAAGTTTAATTTTAGGCATACAGTGGGCATACATTAAGCTGCCGCATATGGTCTGGTATGACTCCAAGGTAATCGGTTCATTCATTGTCCTGGCTTTATATAGTATTTATCTCTATATGAAAGTCGGAAAGGGCTTATATGGAAAATCTTTAGCACTCTGGAATTTAGCTTCATTTTTAATTGTATTAATTAACTTCTTTTTATTCGGCAAACTTTCATCATTCCATTTTTGGTATTCATAGAAAAGCGGAGGCGACTGTCCAGCCCCGACAAGCATAAGATGGTCTGCGGTGCGGCGCAGTTTGCCGCAGAGCAGAACAGCTTATGACCTCGAGGGGCTAGGAGCCGAAGCTGGACAATAAGAAAAGCGGAGGCGACTGTCCAACCCCGACAAGCATAAGATGGTCTGCGGCGCGGCGCAGTTTGCCGCAGAGCAGAACAGCTTATGACCTCGAGGGGCTAGGAGCCGAAGCTGGACAAAGAAAAACGGAGGCGGCTGTTCGCTGCCAGACATAATTGCAGGAGGCTGTCATGAGAAAAATAATTGTAGGTTCAAGACGAAGCAAGCTGGCATTAACTCAGACCAACTGGGTGATCAGCCAATTGAAAAACATTGATCCATCCTTTGAGTTTGAAGTAAAGGAAATTGTCACAAAAGGTGATAAAATTCTTGATGTTACCCTTTCAAAGGTCGGAGGAAAAGGTTTATTCGTAAAGGAAATCGAACAGGCCATGCTTGATGAGGAAATTGATATGGCTGTACATAGCATGAAGGATATGCCTGCTGTTCTTCCTGAAGGTCTGACAATTGGAAGCATTCCGGAAAGAGAAGACCATCGGGATGCACTCATTTCAAAAGGGCATATCAAACTGAATGACCTAAAGCCGGGATCTGTAATTGGAACAAGCAGCCTGCGCAGAGGGGCTCAGCTTCTGGCGCAGCGTCCGGATCTCGAGATTAAGTGGATCAGAGGAAACATAGATACCCGATTATCCAAACTGGAAACGGAAGAATATGATGCGATCATTCTTGCGGCAGCAGGTCTATCCAGGATGGGCTGGGCATCGGATGTTGTTACGGAATTCCTGGAGCCTGAAATCTGTGTGCCGGCTGTGGGCCAGGGAGCACTTTCCATTGAGTGCCGTGAAAGTGATAAAGAGCTTCGGGCATTGCTGGATAAATTCACATGCCCTGAGACGAACCAGACTGTGCGTGCAGAGCGTGCTTTCCTGCATAAGATGGAAGGCGGCTGCCAGGTTCCGATTGCAGGGTTTGCAACAATTAATGAAACAGGGGAATTGGAGTTAACAGGACTTGTAGGCTCCCCTGATGGTAAAGTGATTTATAAGGAGACCCTAAAAGGTTCAAACCCTGAAGAACTTGGTGATAAGGTGGCTGTTAAGTTAACCGGCCAGGGAGCTAAAGCGCTTATCGACAGGGTAAAAGAGGAGCTTGACGGGCAATGAAAGGGACTTCCCCTTTAGAAGGCATGAATGTTCTGGTGCCAAGAGGGAAAAAACAGGCTCAGTCCTTTTCAGCTCTTATACGAAGCTATGGGGGGATGCCGGTTGAGATCCCCCTGATTGCTTTCGAGCCTTTACGGAATAAAGCTTTAGTTCAGGCCCATAAGGAAATTCATACTTATGATTGGGTGATATTCACCAGCAAAACTGCTGTGGATGCTTTTTTCAATAATTTTAGTCTAAGCAGCCACTTCCCTAAAATAGCGGTTATCGGTGAGAAAACTAAAAAAGTGCTTGTTGACAAGGGATTAAAGGTGCAGTTTGTGCCCGGAGAATATGTTGCTGAAGTGTTTGCTGAAGATTTTTTGCCATTAGTAGAAAAAGGGATGAAGGTATTGATCCCTAAAGGAAATCTGGCACGTGGCTATATTGCAGCATCTCTCTCGGAAAAGGGTGCAAGAGTTGATGAAGTTATTGTTTATAAAACTGTTTTTCCACGTGAAAGCATCAGTCTGTTAAGAGATCAGCTTTCAGGAAAAGGGTTAGACATTCTTCCTTTTACCAGTCCTTCCACAGTGGATCATTTTATGGAGGCTGTTAAGGAGCTTGGATTTCTGACTGCTGTAAAAGACAGTGTGGTGGGCTGCATCGGTCCTGTGACTAAAGAACGTGCAGAGGCGTATGGCCTGCAGGTACATGCAGTTCCGGAAGAATATACAGTACATAGCATGCTTAAGAGCATTATTAGATACTTAGCAGAAACCAGGAGGGGAAATTAATGGATCTTCAATTTAACAGGCATAGACGTCTTCGTAAAAGTCCGAATATGAGAGCGCTTATCCGTGAAAACTTCTTGCGTACAGAGGATTTAATTTATCCGATTTTTGTGGCTGAAGGAGAAGGCATTAAGAGAGAAATACCTTCAATGCCGGGCATCTTCAACCTATCGCTGGATCATCTCGAAGAGGAGATGAACGAAGTCGTTTCTCTTGGAATAAAATCCGTTCTCTTATTTGGAATTCCAAAAGAGAAAGATGCATGCGGGCAGCAGGCTTATCATGATCATGGAATCGTACAGGAAGCTACAAGATTTATTAAAGCTAAATTTCCGGAAGTCATCATTATTGCTGATACTTGCCTTTGCGAGTATACCGACCATGGCCACTGCGGTTTAATTGAAAATGGGGAAGTGCTGAATGATGCATCTCTGGAACTGCTTGTGCAGACGGCTGTAAGCCAGGCTAGAGCAGGAGCAGACATTATTGCCCCATCAAATATGATGGATGGGTTTACAGCAGCCATCCGTGCAGGTCTTGATGAAGCCGGATTTGAAGATATCCCTGTTATGTCCTATGCAGTTAAATATTCATCTGCATTCTACGGTCCTTTCCGTGATGCAGCTGACAGCACACCGCAGTTTGGCGACCGAAAGGCATATCAGATGGATCCTGCCAACCGAATGGAAGCCATGCGCGAAGCTGAATCTGATTTAATGGAAGGGGCAGACTTCCTGATTGTTAAGCCGGGAATGCCTTATTTGGACATTGTACGGGACGTTAAGAACAACATCAATCTGCCAATTGTGATTTATAATGTAAGCGGTGAATATTCAATGGTTAAAGCTGCGGCACAAAACGGCTGGATAGATGAACAAAAAATAGTTATGGAAATGCTTACAGGCATGAAGCGTGCAGGAAGTGATTTAATCATTACTTACCATGCAAAAGATGCGGCAAGGTGGATTAAAGAACAAGAATAAAACTGCAGATCATTAGTTAATGAAACTCCTTATTAAATAGAAAAGAGGGATGACATGCGATCTTATGAAAAATCTAACAAGGCTTTTAAAGAGGCAAGCGAATTGATGCCTGGAGGAGTAAACTCTCCTGTACGTGCCTTTAAATCGGTTAATATGGATCCCATTTTTATGGAACGCGGAAGCGGCTCAAAAATCTACGATATCGATGGCAATGAATATATCGATTATGTTTTGTCCTGGGGCCCTTTAATTCTGGGTCATACAAACGAACGTGTGGTCGAGGGTATTAAGAAAGTTGCTGAAATGGGGACAAGCTTCGGAGCTCCAACTGAAATTGAAAATGAGCTTGCCAAGCTTGTTATTGAGCGCGTTCCTTCCATCGAAGTGGTTCGGATGGTTTCTTCCGGAACAGAAGCTACCATGAGTGCTTTAAGACTTGCACGAGGATACACTGGCCGAAATAAAATCATGAAATTTGAAGGCTGCTATCACGGCCACGGCGATTCCCTTTTAATTAAAGCCGGCTCCGGTGTAGCAACACTGGGGCTGCCAGACAGTCCGGGAGTGCCTGAAGGTGTAGCTAAAAATACGATTACAGTTCCTTATAATGATCTTGAAAGTGTAAGATATGCTTTCGAGCAATTCGGAGATGATATTGCAGGTGTGATTGTGGAGCCGGTAGCTGGAAATATGGGAGTTGTTCCTCCACAGCCGGGCTTCCTTGAAGGCTTAAGAGAAATTACAGAGCAAAACGGATCCCTGCTTATCTTTGATGAGGTAATGACCGGATTCCGCGTTGGCTACAATTGTGCGCAGGGCTATTTTGGGGTGACACCGGACATTACATGCCTTGGCAAAGTTATTGGCGGCGGTCTCCCAGTCGGTGCATATGGCGGAAAAGCTGAAATAATGAAGCAGATTGCACCAAGCGGCCCAATTTACCAGGCAGGAACATTATCAGGAAATCCTCTTGCCATGACAGCAGGTTTTGAGACTTTAAGCCAGCTGACACCGGATTCCTACAAAGAATTTGAAAGAAAAGCAGACAGACTGGAAGAAGGGCTTAAGGCAGCTGCTGAAAAATATGATATCCCGCACACCATCAACCGTGCCGGATCCATGATCGGCATCTTCTTTACAAATGAAGACGTTATTAACTATGAAAAAGCTAAAACATCCAACCTTGAATTTTTTGCGGAATATTATAGGGAAATGGCAAACCAGGGAGTCTTCCTGCCGCCATCCCAATTCGAAGGACTCTTCCTCTCTACTGCACATACAGATGAGGATATCGAAAAAACGATCCTGGCTGCTGAACAGGCATTCTCCAAATTAAAATAAGCAAAACCTGACACTCATCATTTTAGATGAGTGTTTTTTGTATTCCCTTAATGCGTGATTTTCTAATCATAAAGTACCCTCATCCCTCATAGGATTGTTAATGACATAGTGATTAAACGCAAAGATTCGAAGGGAGGAGTCGCTTTGTCTCAGGGGAATCCATCGTGCTTACGATTTTCTTTAGAAGAATCAGTATGGTTTCAAAAAGGACAGGAAGTATCAGACCTGATTTCCATCTCGTTAGACCCCAATATAACAATTCAGGAAAGCGATCAATATGTAACAATCCAGGGAGCATTGGAACTGGGAGGTGAGTATAGACGCAGCGAAGAAGAAGCATCTGAGGAAGAACAAGAGGATTTTGCAGTAACCAAGTTCGTTCAGACAATCGAAGAACGGGGAGAAGGAATTTGTGAATTCAAACACTATTTTCCTGTCGATATCACCATTCCGAATAATAGAATCGAAAGCATTTACGATATTGACGTTGCGGTAGAGTCCTTCGATTATGTTCTGCCGGAAAGAAGCTGTATGAAGCTGACAGCTAATTTAACCATAACAGGATTATATGGTGATCAGCAGCATGTGCCTGTTCAAGTATGGGAGGAAGAAACTGAACCTGAAACTGAAGAATTAGAGCCTCTGTACAGATCTCCTGAAGCGGTGGAGGAGACAGAGGAAGAAGAGCCGATTCTGCAGGAATGGCCGTCTTATCAGCAGGAAGAACAGGAGCTGGAGGAAGAAAGGGAGGAACAGGTTTCCGCTGAACAGGTATTCGCTGTTGCCGAGGAAGATATACGGGAAGAGGAACAGCAGGAAGAGCAGCTGGAAACAGCTGAGGTATATATTCCATTTGAGGCAGAAGCAAGAAAGCAGCCTGAAGCGGAAGAGCAGGAAGTCATCAAACCTGCAGTGCCGGCAGCGCTTGAAGTAACTCAAGAGCAGCCACAAGAAGAACAGACGCAGAAAACTGCGCCGGAAGTATCTTTCTCTTCTCAGCGAAGTGAAGAGGAAAAACCGCCAACTGCACAGGAAATTTATCAAATGACGGAAGCATCCGAATCGGATAGCCCCTCTTTTGAAAAGAAACCTGTCCAGGCAGCTGCACAGGAAACTGGTGAGGAAACCGAGGAATCATCCTCATCAGAACAGGAAGCTAAGAAAAAGAAACTCTCCAAAAAGAAAAGCATGTCGTTAACTGAGTTTTTTGCGCGCAAGGAAGAGTCAGAAGAACATGTTAAACTCAAGGTTTGCATTGTGCAGAACGGCGATACAATTGATGCCATTGCTGAAAGGTATGACATACCGTCCCAGCAGCTTTTAAGGGTGAATCATCTGGAAATTAATCAGGATATTTATGAAGGGCAAGTGCTGTACATTCCTGTTGCGGTAGCCCATTAAATGGTTATAAGGCTGAGCAGGTATTGATAACCCGCTCAGCTATTTTCGTTTCACCAATATATCGCAGTCTAACGGGCAGTAAGACCCCCACTTCAAGACTCAGAGGAATCAAAGGAGGAAAAGTGGGGGTCAAACTGCCCGTAAAGGCCCGATTGGTTCAACTAACAATCAGCGGGGGATAAGGAAAACCCCCACTGATTGAAGTTTCACTTTATATTTTTTCATTCTGGAAAGTGAGTGGTTAAGGTGGAAGAAAAAAATCGGCTGCAGAAAGTCTCTCCCATTTTAATACATTATTCATTAGAGCCGCATTTTGTAGAGGATTTTGGGAGAGTTCAGAAGATTTACAGCAGCAAAGGCGTGTTTGCTTTGAAGAAAATAAAGCCTCAGCGTGGAGCAGATTTTATCAGGCATGTACAAACACTCTTTCAAAAAGGCTATAACAGAATAGTGCCTATTTACCCAACGGTGGACGGAAGATATGCGGTGCTCCATCAAAATGAATTATTTTATTTAATGCCCTGGATGTCTAATGAAGAAAAGGAGGACAGATTTGAGCGGCATCAGCAGATGATTAGGGAATTGGCAAGACTCCACACATTGTCCTCACGGGAAGTTCCTATAAAAAAAGAAGACCGTACTGAACATTACGAAAACACCCTTCAGGAATGGGGGAAGGAAGAGGAGTTTTTGGAGGGATTCATCGAGGCCTGCGAAAGAAAAGAGTATATGTCACCTTTTGAGCTAATGTTTTCTCTATACTACCATGATGTCAGCCAGGCACTGAAATTCTCCACAAACAAATTTAAGGATTGGTATGAAAAAACAAAGGAAAGTGAAAAAGCACGTACGGTCATTATTCATGGAAAAGTTTCCACCGAACATTTTTTATACGATGATAGGGGATATGGCTACTTCACAAATTTCGAGAATGCAAGACAGGGATCGCCGCTCCATGATTTACTCCCGTTTTTATCAAGGACACTGAAAACATATCCAAAAAGATCGGAGGAGTGTGTAGAATGGATTTATACTTATATGAAATACTTTCCCTTCAGGGACGACGAGATGCTGCTGTTTCTAAGCTACTTTGCTCATCCGGGTCCGATTATCAAAGCTTGCGAACAATATTATAAAGGGGAAGGAAAGAGAGGAGAAAGAAAGGCGGTTCAGCATCTGCAAAGGCAGTACTGGCTTTTAAAAAATATTGAATATGCCGTTATGAGAATTGATGAGATTGAGAGGCAAAAGCAGGAAGCAAAAGCGGCAGCAGAAGCTCAGGCACAGGAAGGAGCCCAAAGCTGAAGAATGCGGGCTCCTAAACCAATTTTAGATGAAAGGCGATAGCGATCAGGATGAACAGCGAGAGCAGCAGTACGTCGAAGGTAGTAGGCAATAATATGGTTCTTATGCCTTGAAAAACACAGAACGGGATAATGAATTGTGCACATATATTCCTGAAAGTTCTTAACCATGGAGGCAGTGTGTATGGATTATATTTTCTTCTCATTTATGCATACCCCTTTTTACAATGTTCTTATATATATCCTATGATTTTCTTTTCCGTAAAGTGCCTATTTTCATTTTTTCCCCTGTAACGTTCACGCACCCGGCAATGAATAAGGGCAGATTGATCATCACTTCAATGGAGACAGTGAATAATATATAAAAAACTGGGATATCCTTATTGACTATAACAGTCTTTTTTCGGTAGTATATTTTATATATAACTTTATATCGATGCTAAGACAGGGAAGAGTACAATGGCCATTTGCCTTTTAGAGAGGAAAACCAGCAGCTGAAAGGTTATCCAGGCAGAACCGTTGGAAGGTCGCCCCAGAGCATCTTTTGCGAAAGGCTTAAGCCAAGTAGTAAAAGACGGGAAATCCGTTATCTGCATAAGTGTCAATCACTATACGAATGTCTTTTGGGCTTTTCTTTAGTGATTGAAAAAAGGTGGTACCGCGAAACAAACTCCATTCGTCCTTTTATGGCGAGTGGAGTTTTTTATTTTTGCTGATTGCTTTTAGAAAGGAAGAATGACATATGGATAACAATGAATTAACAATGCCGACGAAATATGATCCGCTGGCGATTGAAAAAGGTAGATATGACTGGTGGCTGGAAGGGAAATTCTTTGAAGCAAAAGATGACGAAACGAAGCAGCCGTATACAATTGTAATCCCGCCTCCGAACGTAACAGGAAAGCTTCATCTCGGCCATGCATGGGATACGACCCTGCAGGATATCCTCACCCGTATGAAGCGTATGCAAGGGTACGATGTTTTGTGGCTTCCTGGAATGGACCATGCAGGTATCGCCACGCAGGCAAAGGTTGAAGAAAAACTTCGCAATGATGGAAAAAGCCGCTATGATCTGGGCCGTGAAAAATTTGTGGAAGAAACATGGAAATGGAAAGAGGAATATGCCAGCCATATTCGCCAGCAATGGTCAAAGCTTGGATTAGGGCTTGATTACAGCCGTGAACGCTTTACTCTGGATGAAGGCCTTTCAAAAGCTGTCAGAGAGGTTTTCGTTTCACTTTATAATAAAGGACTGATTTACCGCGGAGAGTACATCATCAACTGGGATCCGTCTACGAAAACAGCCCTTTCTGATATAGAAGTTATATATAAGGATGTTCAAGGCGCATTCTACCATATGAGATATCCACTGACAGACGGTTCGGGACATATCGAAATTGCCACCACTCGCCCTGAAACGATGCTTGGGGATACTGCTGTTGCAGTACATCCGGAAGACGAGCGCTATAAGCATTTAATCGGCAAGACAGTTAAATTGCCGATCACAGGAAGGGAAATTCCGATTGTTGCGGATGATTATGTAGAAATGGATTTCGGATCAGGTGCAGTAAAAATTACACCGGCTCATGACCCAAATGATTTCGAAATCGGAAACCGCCACAATCTTGAAAGAATCCTTGTCATGAATGAAGACGGCACGATGAACACGAGAGCAGGTATTTACCAGGGTATGGACCGCTTTGAATGCCGCAAGCAGATCGTAAAGGATCTTCAGGAAGAAGGAGTTCTTTTCAAAATTGAAGAGCATATGCATTCTGTGGGCCATTCAGAGCGCAGCGGTGCAGTAGTTGAACCATACCTTTCAACACAATGGTTTGTAAAAATGCAGCCTCTTGCAGATGAAGCCATCGCACTTCAAAATAAAGAAGAAAAAGTGAACTTTGTTCCGGACCGATTTGAAAAAACTTATCTGCGCTGGATGGAAAATATCCGCGACTGGTGTATTTCACGCCAGCTTTGGTGGGGACACCGGATCCCGGCCTGGTATCACAAGGAGACTGGTGAGGTTTACGTAGGTCATGAAGCTCCTGAAGATAGTGAAAACTGGGAACAGGATAAAGATGTATTAGACACATGGTTCAGTTCTGCATTATGGCCGTTTTCAACGATGGGCTGGCCGGATACTGACTCTGCTGACTTTAAGAGATACTATCCGACAGCAGCTCTTGTAACAGGCTATGACATCATTTTCTTCTGGGTATCACGAATGATTTTCCAAGGTCTCGAATTTACAGGAGAGCGTCCATTTCAGGATGTATTAATTCATGGTCTTGTTCGTGATTCACAGGGACGCAAGATGAGTAAGTCCCTTGGAAATGGCGTTGATCCAATGGATGTTATCGACCAGTATGGTGCCGATTCACTCCGTTATTTCCTTTCTACAGGAAGTTCGCCGGGACAGGATCTTCGTTTCAGTATGGAAAAAGTAGAGGCAACCTGGAACTTTGCCAATAAAATCTGGAATGCATCCCGCTTTGCCTTAATGAATATGGATGGATTAACATTCGAAGAAATTGATTTAAGCGGTGAAAAGTCTGTTGCTGATAAGTGGATATTAACCCGTTTGAATGAAACAATCGAGACTGTTACAAGATTGTCTGACCGCTATGAGTTTGGAGAGGTTGGCCGGGTGCTGTATAACTTCATCTGGGATGATTTCTGCGACTGGTATATCGAAATGGCGAAGCTGCCGCTTTATGGAGAAGATGAAGCTGCCAAGAAAACGACGCGCTCCATTCTGGCATATGTTCTGGATAACACAATGCGCCTGCTTCATCCATTTATGCCATTCATTACGGAGGAAATCTGGCAGAACCTTCCTCATTCAGGTGAATCGATTACGGTTGCCCAGTGGCCGGCAGTAAAGGATGAATACACAGACAACCAGGCTGCAAATGAAATGAAGCTGCTTGTTGAAATCATCCGTTCTGTCCGCAACAGCCGTGCTGAAGTGAACACGCCAATGAGCAAGAAGATTAAAATGATGGTTAGGACGAAAGACCAGGAAATTCTTTCTACACTGGAAAATAACCGTGGCTATATTGAACGCTTCTGTAACCCTGAGGAACTGGTGCTGGCTTTAGAGGTTGAGACACCTGATAAGGCGATGACAGCAGTTGTGAGTGGAGCAGAAATTATCCTGCCGCTTGAGGGTCTGATTAATATTGAAGAAGAAGTGGCCAGACTGCAGAAAGAATGGGATAAATTAAATAAAGAAGTAGAACGTGTTCAAAAGAAACTTTCAAACGAAGGCTTTATTAAAAAAGCGCCGGAAAAAGTAATTGAAGAAGAAAAAGCAAAAGAACAAGACTACAGCGAGAAGAGAGCAGCTGTAGAAGCTCGCATTAGAGAGCTAAAAGGAGAATAATTAAAGTTTGGGAAGGCGGGTCCATATCAAGGATTCGTCTTCCTTCCTGTATAACGGAGGTGCATATATATGTTTACTGCTTATGAGGAAGCCCTGGAGTGGATTCATTCAAGGCTGAGGCTGGGAATGAAGCCTGGACTGCAGAGAATGGAATGGATGATGGAAAAACTCGGCCATCCTGAGAGAAGAATTAAGTCTGTTCATATTGGCGGAACGAACGGAAAAGGCTCAACAGTTACGTTTTTAAGATCCATTCTTCAAGAGGCGGGTTATTCAGTCGGGACCTTTACATCGCCCTATTTTGAGAATTTTAATGAACGTATTTCTCTCAACGGAACCCCAATTGGGGATAAGGATCTCATTCAGCTTGCCAATGATATATATCCGCTGGCTGTTGAATTGGAACAGACCGAACTTGGCGGTCCAACTGAGTTTGAAATCATTACCGCCATGGCTTTTCAATATTTTGGTCATATAAAACCAGTGGATCTTGTATTGTTTGAAGTGGGGCTTGGCGGCAGATATGACTCCACTAATATCATTTATCCCGTGTTATCAATCATAACAAGCATCGGGCTCGATCATACAGCCATACTTGGGGATACTTATGAGAAAATCGCTTATGAAAAAGCGGGAATCATTAAACCTGGGATCAGTGTTATTACAGCTGTCAAACAGGAAGAAGCACTCGCAGTTATCCATGATAAAGCTTCAGGCTTAAAGTCCCCGGTTTATCAGCTGGGGAAGGAATTTGCTATTTTGGATCATAAACCCCTGGTTCAGGGTGAGTTTTTCTCCCTTGAGACAGTCTTTCAGGAGTTCTGTGATCTTGAGACAGGAATGAGCGGGAAACACCAGACTGAAAATGCCTCCCTGGCTGTAATGGCAGCAGAGCTATTAAATAAGTTTTATTCTTTCATTATTGAGGAGAAACACATTAGAGCCGGATTGAAAACAGCCTTCTGGCCCGGCCGATTTGAAATTGTGTCTCATGACCCGCTGGTGGTAATAGATGGGGCACATAATGAAGAAGGGATATCTGCTTTAACTGCTGAGCTGGAGAAGCGTTTTGGAGATCGAAGCAAAAAGATTATATTTGCTGCGCTGGCTGATAAAAAGCTTGATAAAATGATCAATAAGCTTGACTCTGCAGCAGACTCCATCATTTTTACAGAATTTCACTTTCCGAGAGCAGCATCAGCTGAAGATTTATATAATCTCAGTGAAAACAGCAGGAAACTATTTAATAAAGATTGGAAAGAGCTATTGAAGACAGAAGTGTGCGAATCAGGAAAAAATAGCGTCCTTGTCATAACCGGATCCCTTTACTTCCTATCAGAAGTGAAGCCAGCTCTTTTGAAACTTTTGGAAAACAGACAATGAAAAAATGACAAAAGTTAGAAAATTTGATAAAATATTTTTATTATCAGACTATTTTCCTGAATAAATTGGAGGAGGGGAAAAAAGATAGTTAGTTCACGAGCCAAAAATTCAATATGGTTATTATGGATACTGTTATTTCCCGCAGGTTTCATGCTAACCTATCATTTTTACCCTCCCGATCTTTCAGGACAGGGAATCAGTTTATTTGCCTTTTTTATTTTAATGTTTCTCGTTTCTTCCATGCCGATGGTTGTCAATAATACACCAATTTTTTTGATACAATGGGTTTCCATGGCAGTCTTCTTAACTTTTGGTCTTCTTGCTGAAATTATTATGGTTCAGGTGGGTGTCCTGGTACTTCTCATAAGACTTAAAGTACAAAAAGACCAGCTGTTCCGTCTGCCGCTTAACTCACTTTTATTCTTTACGGTCTCTTTATTGAGCGGGCTGGCTTATTTTGCAATGGGAGGCAAAACAGGAATAGATTTGATTGCTGAACCCCAGTATTTCTGGGTTGCTGCCGCCTATCCGGTCATTCATTTTACACTAAATCAGATATTAATCAGTGTAATTCAGGCTGCATTGTACGGCAGGAGAATCTCCTTTCTGGAAAAAGACCTGATTTGGGAAACAGTCACTTCACTCATAACATTCCCGATTGGCCTTATCCTTTACATTCTTTATGCTGAAGTGGGAATTCTTGCACTCCTGATTGTAGGTGTGCCATTTGTAAGTCTTTCAATCATACTTCATCTTTATTACTCCAGTGAGAAGGTGATTGATTACCTTCAAAAAGCCTCAGAAATTAGTCATAAAATGGCTGAGCACCTTGATGTTAATGAGGTTATGGAGCTTTTTATTTTGAAATTGAGCGAAATGGTTCCTGTTGATTATGCCTATATCCTTGATATCAAAGACAATGATGAACTTCACTCCCTTTTCCGGAAAGAGCATGAACTAATTAAGCCGAATGATCTTATGCCAACAAATAAAAATGAGGGAATCAGCGGATTGGTTTTAGAGACCAGAAAATCGGTCCTTTTTCATTCGAAAAGGAAATGGAAAAACATTGCTAAGGAATTTTTGCCGGAAGATGCGGAGAGCATCATTTGTGTTCCAATAGTCCGAAGTAATGAAATATTGGGGATTCTGCTGCTTTCATCCACGAAAAAGAGGGCATATGAAAAGTCGCAGCTCATGATTGTCGATATATTATGTTCGCATTTTGCAATAGCCATTGAGAATGCCAGGCACTATGAAGAAACAAAAGCCAAAAGCGAGCGCTGTGCGCTAACGAAACTATATAATTACCGCTATATAGAAGAGAAACTAAATGAAGAATTCAGCAGATTGCAAAATGGTTCAAGGCATCTCCTCTCCCTCATCATACTCGATATCGATCATTTTAAAAAAGTGAACGATACGTATGGACATCAGAGCGGAAATGAAATCCTCTGCGAACTGGCTGATCGGCTGACAAATCTGATTGATACGGCTGGAATTGCTGCCCGATATGGCGGCGAGGAATTTATTGTCCTAATGCCTGATACCAGCAAAGAAGATGCAATAGGCTGGGCCGAGCTTATCAGACAGACCATTGCCAATCGGCCTTTCATACTCAAACAGACCATCGATGGAAGAAGCAGCAGCAGTACAAAAGTTTATATTACCGCTTCTATTGGGGTAGCTGCTGCACCAGAAGATGCCGATGATTCTCTGGCCCTCATACGCCATGCTGACAGAGCTTTATATGTTGGAGCTAAGCAGGCTGGGAGGAATAGGGTTGCGGAATATGTGAAGTGAAATCCTTTTGCCTGTCAAAAGGATTTTTTTATGAAAAAACAAATCTTTGGACCTATAAAATATATAGTTTTTATAGGTAAATTGGTATAATGGGAGTAATGCATAATACTGGTAAAGGAGGGATTTAACTATATGGCAAAGAAAATACTGCTTAGTTTACTAACCGCTCTTATTATATGCTCCCTATCTATTCAACCTTCAATGGCATCTAAATTGAATGATGCCAAGTTAAACTTCACCGTGCAGCCTTCCCAGAATATAATCGTTAAACCAGCCGGCAAGCCGGCAGCAGCCAATCTGGATTTCAGAGTAAAGCAGAGCGGAACTGCGTCTGATAGTAATAGAGAACCAATGGATGTTGTCTTTATTATGGATATTTCCGGTTCAATGAATGATGCCGGTAAACTTGACAGCGCTAAAGCCGCAATGAAAAATGCTCTCGACCATTTTTTAGAGACTGCAAATTCCAAAGACCGATACTATTTAATCCCCTTCAATAAAAAAATCAGCGAGCAAGAGGGATTCTTTTACCCAACTGGAAATGCACTAAATGATCTTGGAATGATAAAAGAAAAAGTCAGGACTCTGTCAGCAATCAATGGAACAAATTATAAGGATCCGATAAAAAAAGCGGAAGAGCTTTTAAAAGGCGGGAATACGAATAATAATATTATCTTCCTGACTGATGGTGTGCCTACATATTCTGAGAATAAAGAAATAAGAACTTTTAATAAAAAATCCTGTTTTTTAATATTTTGCGACACAAATAAAGTAACAGAAGAGGTAACTTATATCGAAGAACTTCTAACGAAAGGCTATACAAAAAATGGGACTTTTTATCCTTATATCCCTTATCAATACTTGGCCGATGAATATTTTCTAGATAATAATAATCGGAGTTATACTCTGAAAGATAATAGTGAAAACTATGCATCGACTCAAACCTCTATTAGAAAAGCTATTATTGATGAAGTAAAAAAACTTACTGTTAGTAATATAAAGCTATATTCGATCGGATTTGGCAGTGATAAAGATATCGATATGAACTTCCTAAACGAGATGTCCAACTATACTGGAGAAACAGCCATTCAGGCAGGCACAGGAAATATTGGGGATATACTCGAACGAATTTCAAGCAGTGTCCTGAAACCTTCAATTACTGCAGAGATACAAATTGACTTAAATCCTTTTAATGGAAAGGTTACTTTGGCAGAAGGCTCGAATGCCATCCAAACTGAAAATAACATTATAACCAAACAGGTCAATTTCAAATATGATATTGGCAAAGAAACAATAAGCGAACTGGATTTCAGTATTCCACTAAATTTTGCGCAAGAGGGAAAGTATCTTTTTAATGATAATATAAAGTTAAAATACAAGGATTTGAATAATAAAGAACAAGTATTAGTCCATCCTGAACTGCAGATTGAAGTGAAAGATGATGCACCTGCATCATTTAAAGGAACCATGCTGCTGGAAAAAGTGCAAAATGATTTACGTGACTTAGTCAAGGAAATGAATTCAAATACAAAATCAAACCATTTTAATATTAAATATAATTTGGAGCCAACAGGTATTCCAGATAGCAGAGTGGAAGGCAGCCTCAGGAATGTGGTGATTAAACAGCCGCTTCCAGATGGGATTCTCATTGCGGACTCTTCTGTTAATGAAGAGATGATTAATGGACAAAGGCATGCAGTTCTTATTCTGGCAAATAGGCAAACCAGCTATAAAAATGGTGCTTTCACACCGGATCTTCTTTCTGCAAAAATAGCTTTAAAAGCAGATAGAGCCTACTATGGATTAACAATGCCGCGTGCACAAGTGTTTTATACTGACAGCAGATTCCCGGACAAGCCTCAATCAACCAGCATAGCTGCTTCCAGCCAAGTAATTGATGCAAAGGTGAGATTAATTGGTTTTAACAACATTGCTTATGATGGAGATGCGTCAGGCATCATCTCAAAAATTGATTTAAATAATAACGGTAAAAAACTGACGCAGACGGAGTTTCCGAATAATTATGGTCTGAAGAATAAACCTGTAAAGAACTTATATTTTCTTACAGAAACTCAAGTATCAGGCCTTAAAGTTGAATATAGCGATGATAGTATTGCAATGCTATATTTTGAACCGGATTTTGAGATGAAAGGCCAGGTTACAGGAAAGGTCCTGTCCCATAGGGATGTTGTATTCGAACCGATTTCTTTCAACTTAAGTAAACTGGTTGCAGGTAAAGATGTAGGTTATTACTACGAAGTTGAGAAAGACGGGGAGAAAGAAGAATGGAGGTCTTTTTCCGCTAATGACAGTGTGCTTTTAGATGCTCCAGGAACTTATATAATTAAGGTTAAAGCAACTGGAGGATTCGCGTTTGGAAATGAAATCTCAAAGACAATTACAGTTAATAAAAGAATTGAAAGCATATCAGTAGCTCCAGATCCAATTGAAGTGGATGTCGAAAAGTCAATATCTTTTAGCGTGGAAATTTCACCAGCTGATGCATCCAATAAAGAACTCGAGGTGCTCATTGAAGATACCTCTATAGCTGCATTAACCGATGGTTATTCAATTTTTGGGAAATCTGCGGGTGAAACGTATTTAACTGTCAGAACAAAGGACGGCTCCAACATTGAAAAGAAAATAAAAGTGATTGTCACCGATCCTTACATTGCTTTAGAAGAAATAAAGTTTAATAAAGGTGTATATAAGATTGCCAGTGGAGAGAGTATCGCGTTAGAAGGAATACTGATATTCAATCCTTTTAATGCCACTGATCAGGAAATTGTTGAATTACTCTCTGAGATGCCTGATAAAGTCCAAGCAGTTCAAAAGGGTTCTGATTGGTACATTGAGGGTGTGGAAATAGGATACTCCAGGGTAACTGCAGCTGCTGAAAAACAAAAAGACGGAAAGCAGCCGAAAGCTTCAGCTCTATTTGAAGTAGTGAATAAGGATGAACAAACTGATGATGGTCCTTCTGGAGAGGGTAAATGGTAAAAGAAAAAGGTGCTCAGCACCTTTTTCTCATTCTATTAATAGTTCATCAGAAAATATTTGAAGATGTTGTACAATTGGAAGGGTATCTATTCGCTGCAGAAGTACATTTTGATCGTAGTTCACGATAAAACGGGAATACTTATCCAGCTGTGAAGATTTCGATGGAAGATTTTCGATGGAGTCTGTTTCACCGCGAATAGCGTTAATTATCAGCTTTTCTTTGGCAAAAATGCCTCCATTGATATAAAACAGCGAACCTACCCCATATAATTCTGCCTCTTTTTCTGTATAGAAAAATCCTTTTAAAGGTTTTATTCTTTCATCTTCAGGGATATATGGCATTCCCTCTTCATCATCAGGATCGAAATTGCCGAATTCATTTATGCGTGTGAGCAGCAAATTATCTTTAGCCATCAGAACAAGCTGTTTTGTGTTGTTTTCCGATCCTAAAACATTTACATTCGATATATTTGCACGCTTGCCTGCGTACACAACAGAATCAAAGATTACCTGATCATTTTCTGAAGGCTCTCCGGTTTCATCCCCATTTATTGTAAAAGATTCGTTGGAGATTATGGTTCCTGTCATTTCAATCGAAGTATTTAGAGCATTAATAGCTGTGTTTTTGCCTGACAATATATCACCGTTGACCTTAATGCCTTTACTGGAAAGTGCGCCACTATTATGAACATAGGATTCTATAATTATATCCTTTGCCGAAATAATATTTTCATTGACCTCAAGCTTGCCATTAAAATTGACAAGGTGAGTTCTCCCGGTTACTAATATATCTTCATTTATTGTTAAATCTTCAAAATTCACGAGATAAAGGTCACCATCAACAATCAGTTTTTCATTCAACTCAAGAGAAGTATCCTCTGCCATGATCACCACATCCCCCTGAATAAGACCGTTTAGCAGGGAAGCATCTTCTAGTGTGTTTATAAGGTAACTTTTAAAATCATCTTCATTATTATTGCCTATTTCCTGCAAAATCTCTGGAAGCCCGGCTTGCTTTTTTACTTGTTCCGCAATCACAGTATTTATAGCGAAAGAAGAAAGAATTCCGGATTTTATTTCTTCAGAAAAAGTACTGCCATTTCCGGTTCTGAAGGCAGGAATCCCATTCGATGATAGGAATTCATTGGCTGCTTCATTCATCGTTCTTTCAAAATCGATATTAATAAATTGGCTGTCATGCTTAAGCTCTGGTACATGGTCTTTATAAAAATTCTTTTCTTCTAGCAACGGAAGAAGGTTCGCAGTTGAACTATATAAATCCCCATTAATTGAGGACATATTCGTATCCTGTTTCTTCTTGGTTCCATCACGCAAATCATATTCAGCATCATCGTTTAATGTTAATCGGTTAGCATACACATTCCCGGAAAAGTTTGCTGAACCATTTAAAAATAGACCGGAGCCATTATCATCAGAAAAAGAGCCGGCAGCATATTTCAAAAAACTAGGAAGGGGAGACAGGATGAGCCTCTTCCTGAGAGTCCGTGTAATCTTACCTTCTGTTTCGACAGGATTTTTAGTAACTATAATGATGTCTAATACTCTTGTGAAATCATTTTCCAGTTCAATATTAAATGTATCATAATCAGATATGTCATCCATGCAAGGTGCGGAAGAATCGATAAAGCTTGCACTGCTTCCTGACAGGTCAATAATATTCAAACAGCTTATATTTTCCTTTGTCCTATAAGGAGCGATTAAATCATCTTTCAGCTTATTCTTCAGGTCTATATCAAAGTTACTCCGTACATAAAGTTTTCCTTCAGTGTTCTTTCTCCGGTAATCTTCAAGAGGAAGGTTCGGCAGTATTCCTGCCAATTCGGAGGTCATTTGATCGATTAGCTTTACAGAATCATATGTTATGGAAATATCACGTTCCCTCGTTTCCGTTCTTTTGGCCCCTCCCAGAGAAGCTGCCAGAATACTCATTCCCAAAACAGTAAATATAAGCGACATTAATAAAACAGTAATAAGGGTATTGCCCCGCTCATTTTTCAGCAAATGATCACCTCTTAAAATCCAAACTTACTATTAAGCTCTAATTTTTCTTCAAGCCTTTCATGATCGAGCTTTAGCATTAAATCAATCATCCCCTGTGTACATTCTTCCTCATTTTTATTAGTAGACTCAGAACAAGAGATTTCTAATGCGGATTCGCTGAAATCAGCTGCAGAAGTAATCTCTGCGCTATCAATTGAGATTGATTTCCGGCTGCTGTCATTTTCAGAATCAGTTATTTCAATCCTGATTACCTGCTCATCTTCATTCGCAGTGTTTTGATTTATGGTATAAAAAGTCTGCTGTTCTTTCTCTTGTTTAGTTAAAGATGTACTTGATGAATTTACCAGCTCAATGCAATTTTTTTCGCCGCATTCTCTGACATAGTCAAAAGGAAAAGAATAAAATGTGTTCATGATCATTGTTGCTGTATAATCGGCATCATCCCTAAGCTGCCCTTCAATGCCTATCTTATTGTATAGCTTGTACCCAGAAGTAAATACTCCATAAATAATCGGAAGGATAATGCTGCTTATAACCAAAACGGCAAGCAATTCATAAAGAGTGGCACCGCGCTCATCGAAGATCTTCACTTTTTATTTCTCCTTCTATATCTGTAGATTCTTCATTTCCGTTGATCTCCCAGGTCACTGTCGCTTCCAGAGGCACAAAAAGGAAGAGTGTTCCTCTTTGGCGGGATTTGTATTCTCAACTTCGGTTTTTGGTAAATTAATAGTTACATTGTACTCAATATTATTAACTATAATTGGACTGCAGGTTTGTTCAGGAGTTTCCCCATTCCAAAATATTTTATAAGCACGATCACAAATCAGAAGATTAAGGTAAGCATCTTCATCATTTCTAAACTCTTCTCTTACGTCTATAAAATTTTCTTTCTCAATATGCATTAAAGCATTTCTTGCAACATTGACAGCTGCCGTTTTCTTTTCATTCATATTAGTATAAGTGTAAGCCTGAGAAAAAAACTTCATGGTTCCCATTAAAACTATCCCTAATATTGTTAGTGAAACAAGTACTTCCACAAGAGTTAAGCCTTTTGAACTAGTAAGCAATTTTTTAAATTTCATAGCCCACTCCTTCTTTCAAAATACCTATTTGTATTATACAATATTTAATAGCAAGATTTGTATTTATAGGTCGAATTATGCATTTTTTGAAAAGTTTATCTGTTAAGTCTTAAAAAGAAAGGAGAGATGGAATGGTCACCCTTGGTTTTGCATTGGCATCTTTAGTTTTCATTATTCCTGCTGTTTATTTCATTCCTTCGGGCTTAACTAAAAAAGGAAAAATGTATGTCATTGTGGTTTCCATTTTGCTGGGCATGTTTGGGCTGACAGCAAAAGAATTGTTTTCTGAATGGCAGGCAGCACTTATTCTTTTGCTGCTTTTATTGACAGGTACCTATCTGGCCAATAATAAAATCACAGGATTATTTCATACAGGTGAAGAAACAGGTGCTTTTTCTACAGTCATAATGGAAACAGGAATTGGGAATGAGAATTTGAATAAAAAAAATGCATCTGACCAGGAGGTTGATAAACCAGCTTTGCCTATACTGGTTCAGCAGGAATCAGAAGAAGGTCCTGCGGAATTAGACTTAATAGATTTTAGCAGCGAAGAGGATACGAATAGTCATATTGACTTAGTTATAGAAAGTATTATTGCAGATCCTTCAGAAGAAGAAAGTAATCACGATGATCTAAATTTGGATGAAATTGAAATTATGCTGTTAGAAGGAGCAAATGAGGATCATGCTCCGCAAATAGATGAAAAAGATACAGAGGAAGACACATTGGATTCAGCCATGCCGGAGATCGATTATCTGGCAGAACTGGAAGATATGATGAATGAAGAAATGGGAAGTTCTGTTCATTCTGTTGTGGTAATTTATGGAACAGAAGATCTGGCTGTTCAAGATGAGATAAAGGTTTCCGATAATGTACTTGAAGAATACTTTGAAAGTCTTAATCCGATGGACGATTCAGATGATTCCAGATCTGTAAATCCGGCTGGAGTGCATGAATTCGATTCGGAGGATTCAGGTGAATATGACTCTTCCTTATATATTGATGAAGCAGCGTCTGCTGCTGAAACCGAAATCGGAATAGACGATGAACATAAGCGGGAAACGGCATTGGAAGAGAAAGCGCAGGCTGCTGATCAGGAAAACAGAGCAGGATTCCAGAATCAGATGTTCCAGCTGATTGCACCACAGCTTGAGCTGGCCCGGAATAACCTGGATAAAGATAATTACGAAATGTTAGTGATTGGCTGCCTTAATCCTAATATGCAGCCATCTGATTATTACACATTTGCGAGATTACTATTTGATCACTATATCATTCATAAAGAGTTTGATAAATTATTGGAATTTACCGAAGGTCTTGAAGCCAGATTTTCTGCTTATCCTGTCCTTGTTGAGGAAATCAGATTTATCCAGAAGTCCTATGCTGCAGCCAAGATAAAAAACTATAAATAAGGTGATGTTAAGATGAAAAAAAGCACAGAAATTACAGGTCTGCCTATTATCTCTATTCAGGAAGGCCAGGAAATTGGGACAGTGAAAACATTAGTCATAAATCCTGAAAAAGGTTCAATCGATTTCTTAACAATCGAGCACGAAGATTGGCAAGTCAGTGTAAAGGCCATTCCATTCAAAAAAATTATTGGTATTGGAGAATACGCGGTAACTGTAGAAAGTGACCGTGCGGTAATTGATTTAAATGAAATCCCAATTGCAAATCAGCTGGTAAACAAAAAGATTCGTATTACCCAAACTAAGGTGATGACACGAAAAGGCCAATTATTGGGGGAAACAGCGGAGTTTTACACAGATGAAGATACAGGAAATATACTGGGTGTTGAAATTCAGCTTTCAGATGATTCCGCAGTATTAGCTGCTGAAGAAATCTTAACATACGGTAAGGATATTCTTATTGTAAAAGAAGACGCATCTGAAAGATTTCTAAACAGTGTATCATTGCTGGACCCTGTAATGAGCAATGAAGCTCTTCCAAGTGAAGGCGAAAACATGGATCAGCTCCAATCATTGAAAAACAAACAAATGGAATTATTAGTAGGCAAAGAATTAGAAGCAGATATCTATGACTTAAATGGAAATATACTATTTCCGTCCGGCCGGGTTTTATCCGAGCAGGATGTACAAAAGGCACAAGAAGCAGGCCCTAATGTGTTTGTAAACCTGTCAATGAATGTGAACGCATAATTGAAGGAGGAAGCTCAATGTGAGGAATCCTCAGATTATTAAGCTGTTTTTGATTACGGCACTCTGTACCTCGTTTATATTTAGCTTTTCATATTTTGGAACTGCAGCATACGGAAAGATTTTTTCTGATCAAAGCGAATTTGATTCCGGAACTTTTATCGGAAACGAAGATGTAACAGGTATGGACAAGTCCCGGGCGTTATCCTATATATCTGAAAAACAGGCCCAATGGGTTAATGAAACGGCTTTGTCAATGCAATTTCAGGAAGTAACAAAAGAAGTCAAGGACATCCCGTCTTTTTATCAATTTGATGTAGAACAAAGTATCTCTCTGGCATTGTCAGGCAAAAAAAATCAGCTTATCGCAAAAATAGATGAAGAAAAGCTTAATGCTATTCTGTTAGAAATACTCCCGGAGTTTTTTGCAGAGGGCCTCGACCGCGAGACACTTATAGCTGACCTTCTGATGTATGCGTCCCTGCTTGAAAGCGGCAATCATACGATAAAACTGCAAAACTATTTACCCGGAGACCTTATTGAGGATGAGGTGATTGCTGAATCATCAACTAAAATCTCCGGAAAAGAAAGTGTTATCAATATGTGGGCTGGCAATGAGGCCAGCATCGAAGTTGCTCCGCATTCGCAGATTTCTTTTCTTGATCTGGCTGAAGAAAGAGGAGGTCTGCAGTTTGAGGCAGACGAAATGAGCATCATCTCATCTGCTCTATACAAAGCTCTTCTGAACACTAACTTTATGATTACAGAAAGGCATATTGGAAGGCTGCTTCCGGGGTATATTGAACCGGGTTTTGAGGCCAGAGTGGACTCTGAGAAACAAATGGATTTCATTTTTACTAATCCAAATGATCATAAGTATGTGATTAATTTTCAGCAGCTTGATAAGCTTTTGTATGTTTCTGTTAAGGGGCCGAAGACGATTTACACGTATCAGCCTTCTCTTAAAGATAAGCAGACTTTTAAGCCGAAAACGATTATTCAAATAGATGCCAAGCTGCCATTTGGACAAAAACGAATCGGAGCTGAAGGCAAAGAGGGCATCCTGATAAATGTATTTCGCGATCAGTTGGACGGGGCTGGAAAAATAATAAGCACCGAGAAAATTGCGGAAGACTTCTATCCACCAGTACATGAGGTTCTCATATACAGTCTGGCTATTAAAAAAGATAAGGCGGACGCTGATCCGGCGGAAATTGAGCCTGAAAACAGTGTAAGCATTGAGGATGAGAAATCAGAATCGGATGATGAAAAATCGTCAGCTGAACAGAAACCTGACAATAAGCAAAATGAAACAGACAGCAATAAAAAAACCGGTAAGAATGCAAATGAAAATGATGAAGATCTTTGGGGACTGGATAATGAAGCCGTCAAATAAAAAGGTAAGGCAGTGGTGGGTATGAAGCAGATGCGCAAGAGACTGGGAGATTTGCTGGTTGACACCGGCCTTATCACCGGGGAACAGCTTCAAACATCTTTAAGAGAAAAGGATTCCAATCAAAAGCTCGGTGATGTATTGCTTCAAAAAGGATTTATTACAGAACAGCAGCTGATTGAGGTTCTTGAATTTCAGCTTGGAATTCCCCATGTCAGTTTATATCGCTATCCCTTTGATACAAAGCTTTTCAGCATTGTGCCAAAAGATGTGGCAAAGCGGAATCTCCTCATTCCATTAAAGAAAGACGGAGAGAAGCTATTTGTAGCAATGGCAGATCCTATGGACTTTTACACAATTGATGATTTGCGGTTATCAACAGGCTTTCAAATTGAAGCAGCCATTGCCACAAAAGATGACATTCTCAGGGCAATCAATAAATATTACGATATGAATGAAGGGTTTGAGGAACTGCTGGGAACAGCGGGGAATCTGGATGCAGCAGAAGATAATCAGATGGCTGATGAAGATTCGCCTGTCGTCCGGCTTGTCAATCAGATCATTGCCAGTGCAGCTGCTTTAAAGGCAAGTGATATCCATCTTGATCCCCAGGAAACAAAGATGCTGATCAGATACCGGATCGATGGCGTTTTAAGAACGGAGCGTGTTCTTCCTAAACATATGCAGAGTGTGCTTTCAGCCCGCATTAAAATCATGTCCAATCTGGATATTACTGAACACAGAATTCCCCAGGATGGAAGAATAAAGATTAATATTGATTTTCATCCGGTAGACTTGAGGGTTTCCACATTGCCCACGGTGTACGGCGAAAAAATTGTGCTGCGTTTGCTGGATTTAAGCAGTGCTTTAAATGATATCCATAAACTTGGCTTCAATAAATTAAATCTTCAGAGATTCATAGAAATGATTGAAAAGCCTACAGGCATTGTTTTAATAACCGGTCCTACCGGTTCCGGGAAATCTTCTACTTTATATGCGGCCTTAAATCGCCTGAACAGTGAAGAAGTAAATATTATAACGGTTGAAGATCCCGTTGAGTATCAGCTTGAAGGAATTAATCAAATTCAAGTAAATTCCAATGTCGGGATGACGTTTGCAAAAGGTTTGCGGGCCATTCTGCGTCAGGATCCCAATATCATTATGGTAGGGGAAATCCGGGATAGGGAAACGGCGGAAGTTTCCATTAGAGCATCACTGACTGGACATCTTGTGCTAAGTACACTTCATACAAATGATTCATTAGGCTCCATCACCCGTCTTCTGGATATGGGTGTTGAACCGTTCCTTGTTGCATCGTCTTTGAGCGGAATTGTGGCACAGCGGCTCGTAAGGAAAGTCTGCCGGGATTGTTCCGAGGAGCAGCAGCCGGCTAAGCGGGAAATCGAGATTTTTGCAAAAAGAGGCATAAAACTGGAGAAGGTTGTGCGGGGAAAGGCTGTTCCTCCTGCAATATGACTGGTTATAAAGGAAGAATTGCCATTCATGAAGTGCTGGTTATTAATGATGAGATGCGAAAAATCATTATGAATGGTGAATCATTTACAAAACTCCGGGATTACGCAATAAGAAATAAAACAGTTTTTCTTATTGATGATGGATTGCTAAAAGTAAAACAGGGCATTACAACTACCGAAGAAGTATTACGGGTAGCTATACCTGATTAGGAGTAATGTATGAAGACAAAAATAGATTATCTGTTGAGGGCAGCGTATGAGCTGAAGGCTTCGGATCTGCATTTGACCGTTGGGGTTCCTCCTGTCATACGGATTAATGGTGATTTAAAAAAGTATGGGAAAGATAGTTTGCGTCCGGAAGATACCGAGGGTATGGCTAAAGCCATCATTCCTGCGAACATATGGAAGAAGTTTGAGGAGAACGGCGAGCTGGATTTTTCTTATGGAATACCCGGGTTATCCCGTTTCAGAGTCAACGCTTATTTTCAGCGGTCATGCATCTCACTGGCCATCCGTGTTGTTCCTACACGAATTCCTGCTTTAGAAGAGCTTGGGCTTCCTCCTGTCTTAAAGAAAGTGGCGGAAAAGCCTCAGGGACTGGTCCTGGTGACAGGACCGACGGGAAGCGGAAAATCAACGACATTGGCTTCAATGATTCATTACATGAACCAGACGATGAGAAAGCACATTATTACGCTCGAGGACCCGATAGAATATCTTCATAAGCATGGAAATTGTATTATTGACCAGCGGGAAGTTGGGTTTGATACAAAGCATTTTGCAAATGGATTAAGAGCTGCTTTGCGCCAGGACCCGGATGTGATTCTTGTAGGGGAAATGCGTGACCTGGAAACCATCCAGACAGCCATAACAGCGGCCGAAACTGGCCATTTGGTGCTTGGCACACTGCATACCTCAAGTGCTCCAGCTACGATTAACCGAATTATCGATGTATTTCCGCCCTCCCAGCAGGCGCAAATCAGAATACAGCTTGCTTCTGTATTAGTGTCGATTATATCGCAGCGGCTTTTTCTCACAGCAGACAGGAAGGGCCGTCACGCAGCTACAGAAGTGCTTATGAATAATTCTGCTGTGGCAAACCTGATCAGAAATGAAAAGATCTACCAGATCATCAATGTGATGCAAACGTCACGTGCCCAGGGAATGCATACACTCGAGACAAGTATTACTTCTCTATTGGAGAGCGGAAAAATCGCCAAAGAATCAGCATTGCCGTATATACAGGAAAAGGTGACTGATCATGCCCCGCTATAAATACAGCGGGCGTGACCGCAAAGGGAAGAAAACTGGAATCGTGACAGCTGTTTCTAAAAGGGAAGCCATGCTTCAGCTGAAGGAAAGCGGTATAAGGATTCAGGATGTTCAGGAAGTACCGGAGACGTTTTTAACAAAAGAAATAACTATTGGCAATCCGGTCAAGCTCCAGGACTTTGTCATCTATCTGCGCCAGTTTGCCACCTTGCTGAAAGCGGGGGTCACAGTGGTAGAATCAACCGCTATACTTGCGAAGCAAACTGAAAGCAAAGCACTTAAGAGGGCATTAATAGCTGTCGAACAGGATTTGCGTGATGGACTTCCTCTTTCAGATGCTGCATCAAGGCATAAAAAAATCTTCAGCGGAATGTTCGTCAATATGATCAAAGCAGGGGAAGCAGGCGGAAACATGGACGAAACGCTTGAAAGGCTTGCAGTCCATTTTGAAAAGCAGCACTACACAAAGCAGAAAATCATATCAGCGCTTGCCTATCCGATAACTGTCGGCATAATAGCTGTTGCAGTAGTTATCTTTCTGCTCGTTTCTGTTGTGCCTACTTTTGTGGAAATGTTTAAGGATTTCGGAGGAGAACTCCCTGCCATTACACAATTTGTTCTCAGCTCCAGTGAGTTTATGCAGCAATACTGGTGGTTTGTCATCATCTTATTTTTGGCTTTCTTTATGAGCATTGTGTTTATTCGCAACAATAAAGCTAGTAAATATTATCTGGATTATTTCCTGCTGAGGATGCCGATCTTCGGGAAGATTCTTCAGAAAGCAGCCATAGCAAGAATGACAAGAACCTTAAGCTCGTTATTTTCAAGCTCTGTGCCGATACTGCAGGCCCTAAGCATTGTCGAAAGCATTGTAGAAAATGAAGTAATGGCAAAGGTGATTGCAAAATCAAGAGATTCACTTGAGCAGGGGAAGTCTCTGACGGAACCAATGAAGAAACACTGGGTCTTCCCGCCGCTGGTATCGCAAATGATTGCGATCGGGGAAGAGTCCGGATCACTGGATGCGATGCTCGGGAAGGTAGCTGACTTTTACGAAAAAGAAGTAGAAAGCGCCACAGACAGATTAAAATCACTCATTGAACCGCTCATGATTGTCTTTCTGGCCAGCATCGTCGGGACTATAGTCACCTCTATTATGGTGCCGATGTTTGAAATCTTCCAGCATGTTGGATAAAAATTTACAAAATATTAAAAAATTCGACTGTTCATAGTTATAGTATTTAGTATAATAGTACCATAATAGGTAAAATAAACTACTAGTTTGAGAGGGAGAGTAAAAATGATTAAGAATTTAAGAAAACGACTTAAAGATCAAAAAGGTTTAACGTTAATTGAATTGCTTGCGGTTATTGTTATTTTGGGGATTATTGCGGCGATAGCGATTCCTAGTATTGGAGGATTAATTAATAAAACGGAGGATGATGCAAAGGTTGCTGAGGGTATTCAAATTATTAATGCAGCTAAGCTTTACACCACTTCAAATGCTCCGAAGGGCGGGGAAGAGTTAACGAAAACTGAGCTTTCTGACTATCTAGACAACATTAATGATGATAGTTATAAAGTAACAATTACTAAGCATGATACAACTGGTAAATACTCTTATTCCTTAAGCAACCACAATTCAGTAAAATTGGTAGGTGGCAAAGATGCTACATCAGTTTCTGAAGATGAACTATTATCTAAAGACACTGACGAATAACTAGTTAATAAATCATGAACTTAATATTGCTCTTAATCGGACTTCTTTTAGGCTCCTTCTACAACGTAGCAGGCCTAAGAATCCCGCAGAACCAGTCTATCGCAGTACCGCGGTCCCATTGCCCGCACTGTAAGCATACTCTAACACCTTTGGAACTTGTTCCGGTCTTATCGTATATATTTCTAGGAGGAAAGTGCCGGCGCTGCAAAGCGCCGGTTTCAGCCTTATATCCGGCTGTTGAGCTTTCAACAGGAATCCTGTTTGCTGCTGCACCGCTGGTTATGGGATGGACTGCTGAATTGTTTGTTGCCTGGACGGTAATTTCGCTTGTAATCATTGTGTTTGTATCAGATTTCAAATATATGATTATTCCAGATAAGGTTTTGCTGTTTTTTGCTGCTGTCTTAATAGCAGAACGCATTTTCATACCGCTCTCTCCGTGGTGGGACAGCTTAGCAGGTGCAGGACTTGGTTTCTTCCTTCTTATGCTGATAGCTATCATCAGCAAAGGCGGCATGGGCGGAGGAGATATCAAGCTGTATGCCGTCATTGGCATTGCTTTAGGTGTAAAGCTTGTTTTGCTTTCATTCTTCCTTGCTACATTATTCGGTGCCGCCATTGGCGGCCTTGGCATGATTCTGGGAATTGTTCAAAAAGGCAAGCCTATCCCCTTTGGCCCATTCATTGGGATTGGGACTTTACTGGCTTATTTTTATGGCAGAGAAATAATTGAGTGGTACTTTCATTCATTCTTATAAAGGGGATGGCATTTTGAAATAAGAGCTGGACTATTCCGGCTCTTATTTTTCCCTAGGCAAATCTAACATAATTAAGGAGTTTTTCATCATGGCAATGCGATTTCTTCCCGGAAAAAAGAAGCATGTAAATTTAATTATCAAAGACCATGTTATTCGGTATGCAGAACTTAAAAGTCAGCGTGATTTGGATCTGGCAAGATGGGATGAACGGTTTCTGCCGCCGGGGATTATTAAGGATGGGAAGATCCTGGATTATGATACACTTGCTCTTATCCTTGAAGAATGCGTCAATGAGTGGAAAATAAAAAACAGGCAGGTATATTATACTGTACCTGATCCTTTTATTGTATTGAGAAAGCTGACCATACCGGGGGATGTCCAGGAGGATGAGATTAAAGGCTATTTATATATGGAACTTGGCACCAGCATACATCTGCCTTTTGAAGAGCCTGTTTTTGATTATCATGTTCTCAGTTCAGATCGGAAGGATTCATCCGAAATCCTGCTGTTCGCTGCTCCTGAAGAGATTGTCATGGAATATACCGAACTATTCGAGGATGCAAAACTCCGTCCCGCAGCTGCAGATATCTCTTCTCTCGCACTGTTTCGTCTTTATTGCAGCTATTTTGAAGAACAGCAATCAGAAGCTATTATGCTCATTCAGATTGACCTGAATTCTGCAGTGTGCAGCATTTTTGAATCAGAAATCCCGGTATTTATGAGAAACATTGCGATTGAGACAGACTTAACCAAGTGGGTAACAGCAGCAATGCCTAATGGAGAAAAGAAGCTGGAATACAGCGGCAAAGAAGCAGAAGTGCTGCATCCCCTATTGGATATTTACAATGATATTGAAAAAGTAATGAATTTTTACCGGTATTCATTAAATCAGGGACAGCGCCAAATTAGCAGGATCATTGTAACCGGCGATCACCCATGGCTTGAAAACATTCATAGGGATATAAAAAACAGAATGGAAGTGCCAGTTGTTTCTTTCCGGGACTGCCTGAACAGCGGACAGTATGAGCTGCTGAAGCAATCAGCTTTCCATGTGAATATTGGACTTGGCTTAAAAGAGGGATAGCGCATGCAGGTTGACATTAATCTTCTTCCTCAAAGGGAAAAAAGAACCAAAAACATCTATATTATTGTGGGTATTATTGTTGTCTTGCTTATTGCTGCATTCTTGTTTGTGTATTTAACAGTTGAAAAGAAAAACACTGAGATTCTTCAAATTGACAAGAGAATAACCCAAACAAATGAAATTCTTGAAGCTCAGCAGGCAAAGCTTGCAGACTACCAATCTTCCAATGCGGCAGAAGAGCTGAAAATTGCCATTGAATGGGCAGAAAAGCAGCCATTCGAATTGGTCTTCCTTATGAAACAGTTCACCAGGCTTCTTCCTGAACGAGGATTCGTGATTGAGTTTGAGCTGGATGAAGAAAATAAGGTCAATCAGATTGTTCAATTTGACGCGAAAAGCGAGGCTGCCTATTATTTGCATAGTCTGACAGAATTGCCGTGGGTTGATGAAGCGATTATAAGCGAAGCTAAAACTGCAGACATCTTAAAAGACGAAGCAGCTGAACTTAGAAAACAGGCAAACATACAGCCGAGGTATTATGCAGAATTTGAATTAAGAATTAACCCGGCAGTGCTTAATGAGACCGCCGATATGGATGAAACCAAAGGTACAGAGGAGAAGGATTCCTCCGCTCAGCAAGAGGAAGGGGCTGATTCTCCGTGAACCGGGAAATTTCCAAGAAACAGCTTGTATATGTTTTGCTTGCATTGATTTTTATATCGGGAATAGGATTTGGAAGTTATTATCTCTTTATAAAGCCGGTGAACGAAAAAATGGACAGGAAGCAGTCTGAGCTGCAAATGGCCACTCAGCAATTAACCATTATCGAGAATAATCTTCAGCAGCTGAATGAGCAGACCGTATTGAGTACGGTAGAGCTTCAAAAGCAGGTTCCTGTCAAAAGGCTTCTGGATCAGCTTCTTTTGGATATCGAAAAATCTGAAATTATTTCAGATGTTAATATCATAGAAATGAAGATGAATGGTACTGAAAGTGATGAAGAAATCGACCTTTCTGAAGAAGAAGAACATCAGCCTCAAGAAGAAAATTCTGAAACGGAGGATTCGAAAGAAATCTCAGAAACAGATCCATTGATAGAAGAGAAGCTGCCAAATGGCATTAAAAAGGTTTCGATTGTCCTAAACGGGCAGGCAGATACTTATTTTGAAATGGAAAGTTTTATTAAGAATTTATTGGATTTAAAAAGGGTCCTAAAGGTAGAAAGCTTGAAATATACGGGCTTTGATGAAATTGTGAGTGTTATGCAGGAGGACCAGATGGTTGAATTTGAATTGGCGATAGCGGCCTATTACTACCCTGAACTGGCAGAGCTGCAGAAAGAGCTCCCTCCTTTGGATACTCCGAGAATATCCAATAAAAAAAATCCATTAAGCAGCTTCTCTGAACTGGAAGCTGAGGAGGATAATCAAACACCTTAACCAAAAAACGAAGAGAGGTCTAGTATATGATAACTGCTGCTAGACTAAACAATAAGGGGTTTACATTGATTGAAGTGCTGGCCGTCATAGTCATATTGGGCATCATTTCTTTAATTGCCGTCATTTCAGTTAATAATGTCGTTCAAAGAGTGAAAGATCAGGCATTTGTGGGAAATGCTCTTGCATTAAAGGAATCAGCGGAGCTTTATATAAGAAATGAAATCATCAGCGGAAGTATGCTGCCGGAAAAAGTAACATATTCAATGCTCGCTGATGCTGACTTCATTGAACCAATCAGGGACCCTGATACAAAAAATCTGCTGCAGCCTTCTGAGAGTACCTATGTTGTTGTCAGCGGGAAATCGATAGCCGCTGTTTGCTTTAGAGGAGAAAAGCGGAGTTTATGCTACTCAAATGGCAATGAAGGTATTCCCATAAATAAATTGGATCCCGAATTCATTACTGAGAATTAGCCGAAAATCCGAATGAAAAATTTGACGAAATCCTTACGTAACAAGACGACAAAAGTCTTGTTATTTTTTTTTCCATTATGTTAGGATGGAAACAATTCAGGAAACGGTGCGGAAGGGAGGATGAGATGTGGACAAGTCTAAAAGCGAAAAAACAATCACGATAAAGATTAATGGCAAGGACCGTCCGTTTCAGGAGAAAAAGGAAGAAATGAAGGAAAAATCATGGGATCCGAGACAGCTGGATAGACAGAAAAAGCAGGATCAAACTGAATTTTTTGCTTCCATACAGACAGCTGCCGGCAAAGAGGCGGATGACAGCTTTGACTGGATTCTGCCTGAGGAAACGGAAGATGCGGATATAAAGGAATATAAAATAGCAGCTCCTCCTAAATCACCAGCTAAAAATAGTCTGAGTACACTTGCCAGGAAATTCCGGGGAAGAAATAAGCAAGGATTCTTAACTTCCATTTTTCTCGCTGTCTTTTTTGCGGTCCTTCTTGGGACAAGCTTCGGATTCATCATGCTGAAGCTGGTATTTACAGATCAGGCTGCTGAAACTGTGGCGGCGCCTCCAATCAATGAAAAGCCGGCAGAAGCAAGTCAGCAGACTCCTGCAGGATCGGCGGGTTTAGAAACGATTGCAACATATGTAGTTCAAGGTGGCGTTTTTTCAAACAGCGAAGCAGCACAGCAAATCAAGGATGCCAACTCTCAAAAGGGGGTTTATAGCCAATCCATAACAATGGGGGAGCAGACTTATCTTTTCTTAGGGGTATCAGACAGCCTTGATGAGGCGAAGGAAATAGGAGCGGATCTTAAAAGCAAGGGCATTGAGGTATTTGCTAAAGAAGTAACCTTTGAAGGCAAAGCAATTGAAGGAGTAAATGCCGAAGAGAAAAAACTGGCTGAAATTGCTCCTGCTTTATATCAAAGCCTGTCAGAAGGTGCAGCCAGTGCCACTCTCGGCAGTTCCATAACTCCTGAAACGGCTGAAAAAATAGAAAGCTACAGAAAGACAGTGAATGAACTGGAAGCGGATCAAATTAAAAATAAAAGCCTGATTTCGGTTAGAGAAGAACTATTGAATGCCTCAAAGCAACTGGAAACTTACCAGCAGTCAGGTGATGCTGCATCAGCCGGTAAAATTCAGGGGCACCTGCTTGGGTTTCTTGCCGCTTATCAGTCACTGCTTCAGTCAGGCGGGCAGTAAGGACCCGGCATATTGTGCCATAAGGTTATAAGATTCGAATATTTTCTGGGAAATATCACATATTAAGCGGAGTCTGTTCGGGAAATTTAGACAGACTCTTTCTTTTTGTCATTTTTTGATATGAAAATACCGAAATATCTTCTTTAAAATTGTTTGTCTGGCAATTTTTTGATACGATTAACCTGTATCTCCCAATATGATACATAAAGGTAAGGTGATTACATGCAAAACCTCATTTTAGCCTCTTCTTCCCCGCGGCGAAAAGAACTTCTTGAAAATCTTCATTTGCAATTTGAAGTCTCCAGCAGTGATGTCGATGAAAGCTTTGATCCAGTGCTGACACCAGGAGAGATCGTGAAGGAGCTTGCCCATAGAAAGGCAAATGCTGTATTTAATAAGCACCCTGATTCATATGTTATTGGGTCAGATACAGTGGTTGTTAAGGACGGCGCTGTTTTAGGAAAGCCAGGCAGCAGCAAGGAAGCCTTCACTATGCTGAAAAGTCTGTCTGGAACCATTCATTCTGTTTACACAGGTGTATCAATCTTGACGCCTGAAAAAAATGCCATTACATTTTACGAAAAAACTGATGTGGTGTTCTGGGGGTTAACAGATGAAGAAATTAACTCTTATATTGGCACCGGTGAACCCTTTGACAAGGCAGGAGCATATGGGATACAAGGCATTGGCAGCATGCTTGTAAAAAGTATAAGCGGAGATTATTTCTCTGTTGTCGGTCTTCCTGTCTCAAGAACGGTTCGTGAACTGAGGAAAGCGGGTTATTCGCTTCCTTAATATACTTCATTCATCTTCAGCTCCCTGAGCCCAGAGTTTAGGGAGGACAATATGCAAACAGATTCTCTTTTAATTAAAGATTTTCCACAGGATGAGCGCCCTCGTGAGCGCTTTGTCCAAAATGGTCCAGAGAGCTTGTCCAATCACGAACTGATAGCAATATTACTCAGAACAGGCACGAAAGATGAATCAGTTCTGCAATTAGCCAATAGGCTTCTTACCCATTTTGAAGGACTTCGGCTGTTAAAGGATGCATCCCTGGATGAAATAACGTCCATTAAAGGAATAGGATCGGCTAAAGCAATTCAGGTGCTGGCAGCAGTTGAAATTGGCCGGAGAATTTCAAAGCTCACATATGATGACAGATATAGTATCCGTTCGCCTGAGGATGGGGCAAATTATGTCATGCATGAAATGCGATTTTTGTCTCAGGAGCATTTTGTATGCCTTTATTTAAATACAAAAAATCAGGTGCTTCATAAGCAGACCATTTTTATTGGGAGCTTGAATGCTTCAATCGTTCATCCCAGAGAGGTCTTTAAGGAGGCATTTCGCAGGTCGGCTGCGTCCATCATATGTATTCATAATCATCCGAGCGGCGATCCGACTCCAAGCAGGGAAGACATTGAAGTAACCAAAAGACTTGCAGAGTCCGGAAAAATAATCGGCATCGATGTGCTGGACCATCTGATCATCGGTGAAAATAAATTTGTCAGTTTAAAGGAAAAAGGGTATTTATAACACTATGTTTTTGTTTGACGTTAAGATATAATATTGGTTATGATTTTTGAGATGCCTTGCATTTTTGGAGGCGGATTGTACTAGAAAAATAAAAGAAAATTCCATTAAAAAACCTTACTTAGGAAAATGAGCAATTTGTATCAGAAAGGGAGATACCATTTATGTTTGGAATCGGTACTAGAGACCTTGGAATAGATTTAGGAACAGCTAATACGCTTGTCTATGTTAAAGGAAAAGGAATTGTTGTCAGAGAGCCGTCAGTAGTGGCACTGCAGACAGATACTAAAAATATTGTAGCCGTCGGTAATGACGCTAAAAATATGATCGGCCGTACTCCCGGCAATATTGTTGCGCTGCGTCCAATGAAGGATGGCGTTATTGCCGATTATGAGACCACCGCTGTCATGATGAAATATTATATTAAACAAGCCAATAAAAATAAGAGTTTCTTCTCAGGGAAGCCATATGTAATGGTTTGTGTACCATCAGGTATTACAGCCGTTGAAGAGCGCGCTGTTGTCGATGCAACCCGCCAGGCAGGCGCCCGCGATGCTTATACCATTGAAGAGCCGTTCGCCGCAGCAATCGGAGCTAATCTTCCTGTTTGGGAACCTACAGGAAGCATGGTAGTTGATATTGGTGGAGGGACTACAGAAGTAGCCATTATTTCCCTGGGGGAATTGTTACAAGCCAATCGATCCGCATTGCCGGTGATGAAATGGATGATGCAATTATCAATTATATCCGCAAAAATTACAATCTGATGATCGGTGACCGTACAGCAGAAACAATTAAAGTGGAGGTAGGCTCTGCGGGAGATCCGGAAGGCGTCGAAAACATGGAAATTCGCGGACGCGATCTGTTAACAGGATTGCCAAAAACAATTGAAATTACTGCTGAAGAAATCTCAAAAGCTTTGAATGATACAGTATATGCTATTGTGGATGCAGTAAAAAATACTCTTGAAAAAACCCCTCCTGAACTGGCAGCAGATATTATGGACCGGGGTATTGTCCTGACTGGCGGAGGAGCGCTTCTGCGCAATCTGGACAAGGTGATCAGCGAAGAAACGAAAATGCCTGTCCTTATTGCAGAAAATCCATTAGACTGTGTTGCAATTGGGACCGGAAAAGCGCTTGACCATATCGATTTATTCAAAACAAAAGCTAAAGAATCCAGGTAACAGAGTTCTGAATAAGTAAAATAACAAAGCCCATTCACTTCTCTCAAGTGTATGGGCTCAAGTTTGGTTTTTTATTGAGCATAAAATGATATCTTTGCAGATATATGTTATATTTTGTTGAGCAGTGCCTAAATGGCGCAGGATTTCCTGAAAAAATACTATTCGAGGTGTAAAGAATGCCACAGTTCTTTCTGAACAAACGCCTGATTATTTTGCTTGTCAGCATTATTATTCTCGTGGCATTGATTGGATTTTCTTTAAAGGATAGAGAAAATTTGACCTGGCCTGAACAATTTTTAAAAGATACTACTGGGTTTATACAAAATGCTGTTTCCAGCCCTGTGAATTATGTGGCGGGATTCTTTGAAAATGTCGAAGACTTGCAAAATACATACAAAGAAAATAAAGATCTGAAAAAAAGGCTGGATGAACTTGCAAGACTTGAGTCTGAGGTTCAGAGGCTGAAAAAGGATAATACGGAACTGCGGGAGATTTTGGATAAGAAAGATTCTTTAAGTGAATTTGAGCCAAAGCAGGCAACAGTAATAGGAAGAAATCCCGACAGGTGGCATGAATTGCTTATTATAAATAAGGGGAAAAATGCCGGAATAGAACCGAACATGGCGGTCATTACCTCAAAAGGCCTGATTGGCAAAGTAAAAAGCAGCAATACATTTACTTCAACCGTCCAGCTTCTTAGTTCAATGGATCCGACCAATCGCATCTCAGCTAAGATTCAGGCAGGCGAGAATAACTTTTTCGGTCTGATTGAAGGCTATGATGATGATAAAGGTCTTCTTTTGCTTAAGAAGATTCCTTATGATGCGAAGGTTGAAAAGGATCAAAACGTTATTACATCAGGTCTGGGCGGTGTTTTCCCTGAGAGCCTTCCGATTGGGAAGGTTGTAGATGTTGTTCCGGATGAATTTGGTCTGACTCAAACCGCATATATTAAGCCAGGAGCAGACTTCTATGATATCGGACATGTAATGGTCGTTAAAAGAGGGGCATCCCAGCCTGAACTAATGGAAATGATTGATGAGAAGGAGGAGGAACTGTGAGAAGATTCCTTCTTCCTCTCATTCTCCTGGCCTTATTTATTGGTGAAAGCATATTTGTTCAAGTAACTCCGCATGATTTATTAGGCAGTGGAAAAATAGCCGTTCCCCGTTTTTTAATGGCTGCCTTGCTTTTTTTGACTATTTTTGGCTCAAAAAAGCACGGAATTCTTTACGGCCTATTATTCGGGCTGCTTTTTGATATTGTATATGTTGAAATTATCGGCATTTATTTGTTTCTATTTCCGGTCATTGCTTTTATTACAACCAAACTTATGAGAATTCTTCAGACGAATATAGCGATGGCTTCCATAATTGTGCTTTTGGGCATCACCCTCCTTGAGGCCGGTGTTTACCAGATGAACTTATTAATTCACCATACAGATATGGAATTTGCAGTCTTTCTTTCGGCCCGTCTCCTGCCTACTCTTATATTGAATGCCATTTTTATTATTATAGCTGTCTACCCATTTAAAAGACTTTCTGAAAAATTTGCAGACAGCTTAAACGATTAATTGTTTGAAGTGTTATAATTTCACAATGAGAGAAAGAAACCGGATTAATCCGGTTTCTTTTAAATGAATAATTTTCAGTACGTTGTTTTTGTGAATTTTGTTGCTTTTTCATAACTTAGCTTATTGCCGAGTTGATTGGAGCGGAGGGCACTTGATCCTCGAAAATGCTGACACATTTCCTTCGTGCGGTGTTCATTCGAGGAAGCTTATTCAATGTCCTGCGGGAAGAGAGGGAAGTGTGAGACCCCGCAGGCGAAGCCGAGGAGGCTCGCATTCCTCCCCGCGGAAAGCAAGTGCCTGGAGCGGAAATCAACGGACAGAATTCATAAACAAAAACAAAAAGTTGTGAAAAAAGAGCCTTTAAGTAAAAAAGGGATTTAGAAGGTTTCTGTCGAATTCTACCTTTATGGGCAAATAAGGATAAGGAAAATCGACATATTTTTTATAAAATCTCTCCTCGGGCTGTAATTGAAGTAAATGCCTGCTTAAAAATAGAGTGCATCAGCACGAATGTGTTTCTTATCATTGAGGTGAACATCTTGAAATGAAAAAAAACCAAAACGTTACTATAAAAGGCACGAAAGATGGACTGACTTTGCATCTTGATGATTCCTGCTCTTATGGAGAGCTGAAGAAAGAGCTTGACAGAAAGCTTTCAGAAAACTCCAGATCTGTTGAAGACCGGCTTCTTTCCGTTAGGGTGCAAGTCGGCAACCGTTATCTCACAGAAGAGCAGCAGGAAGAATTGAAGGAGTTAATCAGGCAAAAGAAGAACCTGATCGTTGAGTCTATAAGCTCCAATGTCATTACCAAAGAAGAAGCTGAAAAACAGAAGGAAGAAAACGAAATTGTATCTGTTGCGAAGGTAATTCGTTCGGGACAGGTTCTCGAAACTCCTGGAGATTTGCTTCTCATCGGAGACGTAAATCCAGGAGGCACTGTTATGGCAGGAGGAAACATCTTTGTAATGGGGGCTCTAAGGGGCATTGCACATGCCGGATGCCATGGAAATAATGAAGCCGTGGTGGTAGCTTCGCTTATGAAGCCGTCCCAGTTAAGAATCAGCAATTGTATTAACCGTGCCCCTGACAATGATCAGGAGGAAGAAAAACGGGAAATGGAATGTGCTTACATTGATGAAAATGATCAAATTACAGTAGATAGATTACAAGTTTTGATGCATCTGAGACCTAATATAACTAGATTGCAAGGGGGAAGCTAGGATGGGAGAAGCGATTGTCATTACGTCCGGAAAAGGCGGAGTCGGAAAAACGACTACTTCCGCAAATGTAGGTACTGCTCTGGCCCTTCAGGGAAAACGAGTGTGCCTGGTGGATACAGACATTGGCCTTCGAAATCTTGACGTGGTAATGGGGCTAGAAAACCGCATTATTTATGATCTGGTCGATGTCGTGGAAGGCCGGTGTAAAATACATCAGGCTGTGGTTAAAGACAAACGGTTTGAAGATCTGCTGTATTTGCTTCCTGCTGCTCAAACAAGTGATAAGACGGCTGTTACACCCGAACAGATGAAAAAGCTGGTCGATGAATTGAAGCAGGATTATGATTATATTGTCATTGACTGCCCTGCCGGAATAGAGCAGGGGTACAAAAATGCGGTTGCCGGTGCAAATAAAGCAATTGTTGTAACCACTCCGGAAGTTTCAGCTGTGCGTGATGCCGACCGGATTATCGGCTTGCTTGAGAAAGAAGAAAATGTAGAGGCTCCTAAACTGATAATAAATAGAATTAGAAGCCATATGATGAAAAATGGCGACATGCTTGATGTTGATGAAATAACTGCGCATTTGTCGATTGATTTAATCGGAATTGTGGCAGATGATGATGAAGTAATCAAGGCATCGAATCATGGTGAGCCTATTGCTTTAAACCCTAACAGCAAAGCTTCGGTTTCCTACCGTAATATCGCCCGCAGAATCCTTGGTGAAGCTGTACCCCTTCAGCCTCTTGAAGAAGAGAATAAAGGTGTATTTTCAAAACTGAAAAAGTTTTTTGGAGTAAAATAATAATATCTATTGAACCAAAGCCGGGGAGCCATCTCCGGTTTATTTTTTTATTCGGGACACCACTTCAAGTCATACTCTATTTGGACAACTCATAAACTTGTACAAATAGAGTTATATAGAAATGGTGGGGATATCATGAATTCAAGAGCGGATGAAATACGAAAGAGAATCGAGCGGAGAAAAAAGGACAAAGAGAGATTCTCGAAAAAGAAAGATTCAACGGTTCTTTGGACAGAAGATGAAGAGCGGTACGGGTTTAATAAGCTGCCCTCATACGAGAGCAAGCTTGATGAGGGAAACCACCCTTTATTTCGCAAGGAACTATTTCTTTTCAAATTGCTTGCTTCTGCCTGTATTTTTTTATTCGCTGCCATTCTCTTTAAAAACCAGGCAGCTACTTTGGATCCTGCAAGAGATTTTGTAAAGACAGCCATGGAGAAGGATTTTCAATTCGCCGCAGTTTCCGGCTGGTATGAAGAACAATTTGGTAAACCGCTTGCTCTGCTGCCATTTTCAAATGGCAAAAGTGATGAGAAGAACGTTGAAGAAAACAGCGAATATGCCTTGCCTGCTTCTGCAAAGATCCTGGAAGAATTTGATGATAATGGACAGAGAATAACAATCGAAACAGGAAAGGAAGCTTCCATTGAGGCAATGAGTGAAGGGCTTGTCCGGTTTGCCGGAAAGAAAGATGGTTTTGGAAATACCGTCATTATTCAGCATGGTGATAAAAGTGAGTCCTGGTATGGCAATTTAGCTGAAATTAATGTGAATTTATATCAATACGTCGAAAAAGGTACAGGTATTGGTACGGCGGGTGACGCCGGCGATTCTGAAAAAGGCTCTTTTTATTTCGCGATTAAAAAAGATGATGATTTTATAGATCCGATCCAGGTGATCCCATTTGAATAAAATAACAGGGTTAATCACACATATTCATATTCATCCTTTGTTATGGGCGATTATCGGACTGTCTGTTGTGACAGCTCATTTTGTGGAATTATGCATGCTGCTCCTGATTATATTTGTTCATGAAATGGGGCATGCCGCTGCTGCATCCCTTTATTCCTGGAGAATAAAAAAGATTGCCCTCCTGCCATTTGGCGGTGTAGCGGAAATGGATGAACACGGGAACCGGCCGCTGAAAGAGGAGATTATAGTCATTATAGCAGGGCCGCTTCAGCATATATGGATGATGGGGGCGGCGCTGTTATTTTATGAGTTTTCCTGGCTGTCTGCTGATATGTTTCATCTGTTTATTCAATTTAATTTAATGATATTAATTTTTAACCTGCTCCCAGTCTGGCCATTGGATGGAGGAAAGCTTGTTTTCTTATGGCTTTCTCTTAATCAGGCATTTCCGGAAGCGCACAGAAAAACACTTTTCATTTCGGCTGCGGGTCTAATCAGTTTCATTATACTAACTTTGCTGACCTCTCCGGTTAACTTGAATATTTGGGTAATCCTCGCTTTTTTAGTGTTTTCGCTATATCATGAATGGAAGCAGAGCCGATTCGTGTTTATCCGTTTTCTTCTCGAAAGGTATTATGGGAAGCACAGCGACTTTCGGACATTGAAGCCAATCGTTGTCCGGGAAGAAGAATTGGTTATTGACGTGCTGGAAAGATTTCAGCGGGGATGCAAGCACCCCATCATTGTTGAAAAGGATGGGAAAGAAAAAGGTGCATTAGATGAAAATGAACTGCTGCATGCATGCTTTGCGGAAAAAGTGCTGACAGCTAAAATAGGTGATTTGCTTTATGTTTACTGAAGACCAAATTTTGATTAACATGAATAAATAATGTTTTAAAGTGAGGAAATCGTTTTGAATAAGTTAGTTGTAAATTATGCATCAAGAGAGCGACGGTTTGTGCTTTTAAAAGATAATAGGGTCGAAAAGCTATTTATTGACCAGCCGAAGCATCGTTCATCAGTTGGGGATATATACTTAGGCACCGTTGCAAAAGTAATGCCTGGGTTGAATGCAGCATTTGTAGAGATAGGTGAAAATCAAAGCGGATTCCTTCACAGGGACAAACTGGCATCTTATGTATGTTCTGCCGAGGATTTGTATGTAAAGGAAAAGCGGAGCATCTCTTCTTTTGTCCATCAGGGAGAGAGAATACTTGTTCAAGTTGAAAAGGATGCTGCGGGCACGAAAGGACCAAGATTGTCTGGTTTAATTGAATTTCCAGGAGAATCACTGATCTATATGCCAAACGGCCGATATGTTGCTGTTTCCAAGAAAATTGAGGATAGTAAAGCAAGAGAAAGCTGGCGTCAATTTGGATATCGCGCTAAAGAAGAGAATGAAGGTCTGATTTTCAGAACATCCTGCGTCAGCAGGAAAGAGAATGAGCTTATGGATGAACTGGAAAAGCTCAGGGTTGAGTACAGGGACCTTTTAAGGGAAGCGGAAATGAAAAAGAAGCCGGGAAAAGTGTATGAAGCGGATTCTTTTATTAAGGAAATAATCGAAGAGGCGAAGAAATTGGCTGACGGTGAAATCGACGTGGACGATTTATCACTGAAGAATGTGCTCGTGAAAAACACAGGCCTGCCAATTCAGCTGTACACGGGCAAGGAAAATATCCTCGCTGCTTTTAATGCTGAAGCTGAAATTGATAAAGCGCTGAAACGAATTGTCTGGCTTGAAAATGGCGCATATCTTATTTTTGATGAAGCAGAAGCTTTAACGGTCATCGATGTCAATACCGGGAAGTTCGCCGGTAAACAGGACCGCAGGGACACTGTGCTAAAAACCAATGAAATGGCGGCCGAAGAAGCTGCAAGACAGATCAGGCTCCGGGATATTGGCGGCATGATCCTAATCGATTTTATTGATATGAAAGAAGCATCCGACAGGAAACATATTCTTGCCAAAATGGAAAACGCGCTGAAAAAAGATGAAAGACGCACGAATCTTGTTGGATTCTCCCCTCTTGGGATCCTTCAGATGACCCGCAAAAAAACAAGACCGGCCATTTCTGAATCACTTACTGAAAGGTGCCAAGTATGCGAGGGAACCGGAAGAGTGCTGAGTGCTGAGACCATTGCCTTCAGGCTGGAAAGAGAACTGTGGGAACATCGGGGCAAAGACCATGAAGCTGTCCTGATCGAAACCACTACAGACACAGCAGCGGTATTCTCAGGGGAAAATGATGACCATAAAAAGAGAATCGAAGACAGCATTGGCTTGAAAATTATTTTTTCCATTAAGGAAAATAGCAAGCCGTTTTATGAAATCCGAAAGTTTGGCAGTACTAATGAGCTCGGATAGTTCAAAGCAAGCTGACCAAGGCGCTTTCGCTTTTCTTAGTGCAGTATTTCCCACTTCCCTAATTGCCCCATAAGCATTATAATTGTAAAGGCACGCAAAAGAGTTACTTTCAGGTGCAAACAAAGAGAATCATATAATTCTTATTGACATGATTAATCATTATATGATAGTATTTTCATGTTATGTTTGTAGCGCACCCGTGCTACAACCGCACAGAACAGGTACATAAGCCCGCATTTCGTGTCGGCGCCTGGGATGGCGAGTCTTAGTCTAAGAGGAGGTGCAGTTCATGTACGCGATTATCGAAACTGGCGGAAAGCAATTACGTGTAGAAGAAGGTCAAGCTATCTACATCGAAAAGCTTAACGCTGAAGCAGGCGAAACAGTTACTTTTGGAAAGGTTCTTTTCGTTGGCGGAGACAGCGTAAAAGTAGGAAGCCCTGTAGTTGAAGGTGCTACTGTTACAGCTAAAGTTGAAAAACAAGGCCGTCAAAAGAAAATCACTGTATTCAAATACAAAGCGAAGAAAAACTATCGTAAGAAGCAAGGTCATCGTCAGCCTTACACTAAAGTTGTGATTGAAAAAATCAACGCTTAATCAGGCGATTTAAGATGATTGAAGTAATGATTATTCGTAAAGATTCCGGAAATATTCATTCGTTTGAAATAAGCGGTCATGCATTCTTTGCAAACAGAGGCAAGGATATTGTCTGTGCAGGCGTATCTGCCGTTTCCATCGGGGCCATTAATGCTGTCCATGCCCTAACCGGCGTGACACCAGAGATCAGCCATGGAGAAGGTTTTCTCCGCTGTGTTCTTCCTGATCTTCAGGATGACATGAATGAGAAAGTGCAGCTTCTGCTTGAAGGCATGGTTGTTTCATTGCAGACGATTGAAGAAGACTACGGAAAGTATATACAAATTACCTTCAAAAAGCAGGAGGTGGAATAAATGCTATTAAAATTAGATCTTCAGTTGTTCGCTTCTAAAAAGGGAGTAGGTTCTACAAAGAACGGCCGTGATTCAATCTCTAAGCGTCTTGGCGCTAAGCGTGCGGACGGACAATTCGTTACTGGCGGCTCAATCCTGTACCGTCAGCGCGGTACTAAGATCTACCCAGGTGTAAACGTGGGTAAAGGCGGCGATGACACACTATTCGCGAAAGTTGACGGTGTTGTTAAATTCGAGCGTCTTGGACGTGACCGCAAGCAAGTGAGCGTATATCCTGCAGCTCAAGAGGCGTAAGCCTTTTCGAGAAAACCCTAGCCCCACAAGGTTAGGGTTTTCTTTTTTGGCAAAAAAACCGCTGGTGCACTTCAAATAGTATCTGATGAATTTTTTGCAGCTGAAGACTGCAGTTCTTCATCACATAAGCAATATTTTCTTATTTATCATAAATTTGCTTACTGTACTTATGTTTTTTGATATACTTACAGCAAGCACAGTCTTCTGACAGCCTAATAACCATACAGGAGTGCATATATGGAAAAAGACTGGAATATGATTGAAGTGCTGCGTCATGCCCGGCATGACTGGCTGAATAAAATACAATTAATTAAAGGTAACCTTTCTCTTAATAAGATAGACAGGGCTAAGGAAATCATAGATGAAATTGTGGTGGAAGCACAGCAGGAGGCAAGACTTTCGAATTTGAATCTTCCTGGTTTTGCTTCGCTTTTATTAACTTATAATTGGGAGAACCACTACCTTCAGCTTGAATATGAGGTGCTCGATGATCCCATTGCCGGACGGTTGGATGACTCTGTCCTTTCTGGGTGGACAGGCTCTTTTTTGGCCATTTTGGACTCATCAGTAAAGCCTTACCATGATAATCATTTATCTGTATCCATCAGGCATGAAAAAGAAGGGGCTCGTTTCTTTTTTGATTTTAGCGGAATACTAACAGATATGGATCAATTGGAGAAGTTCTTTAAAAAGAAGAACACAGACATAACGGCTGCTGTTCAGGAATTAGCTGAAGAGGAGCTTGCACTGGAATTATTTGTGCCATTCATTGCGAATGGAAGAGAGTGATTTCCGCCAAAAAAAGCAATACTAAGTGTGAAACTCTGCAGGCTGGGCACTTCTTAAGTGTAAGAAGCGGATCCGGTCAGTGCCGGTAATCTGGCGGAATGCCAAACAATCGGGACATACTGCAGACGGGAGGAATTTATATATGTTTGTCGATCAAGTCAAAGTTTATGTTAAAGGCGGGGACGGTGGCAACGGAATGGTTGCTTTCCGCCGAGAAAAATATGTGCCGAACGGAGGCCCGGCCGGCGGAGATGGCGGCAAGGGTGCCAATGTTATTTTTGAAGTGAATGAAGGATTGCGCACGTTAATGGATTTCCGTTATCAGCGCCATTTTAAAGCTCCCCGCGGTGAGCATGGCATGTCCAAGAACCAGCATGGAAGAAATTCAAAGGACATGATTGTTAAAGTACCACCGGGAACAGTCGTAACAGATGCTGAATCAGGGGAAGTAATCGCAGATCTGACTGAGCACGGGCAAAGAGCCGTTATAGCAAAAGGGGGCCGTGGAGGCAGAGGAAACACCCGATTTGCAACTCCTGCTAATCCTGCTCCTGAATTGTCCGAACATGGCGAACCGGGCCAGGAAAGAGATGTTGTGCTTGAGCTCAAGCTTTTAGCTGATGTTGGTTTAGTTGGTTTCCCGAGTGTGGGAAAATCGACTTTGCTGTCAGTTGTATCATCAGCAAGACCGAAGATTGCGGAATACCACTTTACGACAATTGCTCCCAATCTGGGAATGGTTGAGACTGAAGATGGACGAAGCTTTGTTATGGCAGACTTGCCTGGATTAATTGAAGGCGCCCATTCGGGAGTAGGACTTGGCCATCAGTTTTTGCGGCATATTGAAAGAACAAGGGTTATTGTTCATGTTATCGATATGGCTGCTGTTGAGGGCAGAGATCCTTTTGAAGACTATCTAACGATCAATAAAGAATTAAAAGAATATAATCTGCGTCTCACAGAAAGGCCGCAAATTATTGTGGCTAACAAAATGGACATGCCTGATGCAGAGGAAAATCTAAAAAAATTCAAGGAACAGCTTAATGAAGATTATCCGATTTTCCCGATATCCGCAATAACGAGACAAGGATTAAGGGATTTATTGTTTACCGTTGCAGATAAGGTTGAAGAAACCCCTGAATTCCCGCTGTCACATGAAGAAGAGGAAGATACAGGTGTCCACCGCGTTCTTTACAAGCATGAAGCTGAGCAGACTGAATTTGTCATCACGAGAGACCCTGCAGGAGTATTCGTGGTATCAGGCGATGCTATTGAGAAACTCTTTAAGATGACAGACTTCTCAAGAGATGAATCTGTCCGCAGGTTTGCCAGACAGCTGCGCGGCATGGGTGTGGATGATGCTCTTCGTGAAAAAGGAGCAAAAGACGGTGATATCGTTAAGCTGCTTGATTATGAATTCGAGTTTATTGACTAACCTTCTCGATTGACGGGGTGGAGAAATGAGAAAAGATAGATTCGATAAGAAATTTTATTTGGTTCGTGAAGATGTTTTGCCTGAAGCCATGAAGAAAACATTGGATGCGAAGGAAATGATCGAAAGGGGAAAAGCCGAATCGGTTTGGGATGCTGTCCAAAAAGTAGATTTGAGCAGAAGTGCTTTTTATAAATATAGAGACACTGTGTTCCCTTTCCATACTGTTGTCAAAGAACGGCTGATTACTTTATTCTTTCACCTGGAAGACAGGTCGGGGACTTTATCACATTTGTTGGGCGTTGTGGCTTCGTCGGGGTGCAACGTCTTAACAATACACCAGACTATTCCCCTTCAGGGAAGGGCAAATGTCACGCTTTCCCTGAATGTAACTGAAATGGGCATCGAGATTGAGGAACTATTGGCAAGGCTTAGAAAATTGGAGTTTGTAGAAAAAGTAGAGGTGCTGGGAACGGGTGCATGAGAAAATGTGCTCTGTACCCTGCCCTTTTTTCATTTTTTATTTTGTAAACCACATACATGTGTTAAAGTAATAAAGTATAAGGGGAATTTTCAGTGATTTAAAATAAGTCTGAATAAAGAAGGAGGTAATTACCGTGAAGTTAGGATTTTTAGGACCTAAAGCCACTTTTACAGATATTGCAGCCAGGAGCTTGTTCCCTAATGAGACAGCCGTTGCCTACCCAACGATACCTGCCTGTTTTGATGCTTTAAATGAGAATGAAATAGAGCTGGCGGTAGTTCCTCTTGAGAACGCATTGGAAGGCTCAGTGAACATTACACTGGACTATTTAATCCATGAAGTGGAATTTCCGATTATCGGCGAACTGACAGCTCCGATTCGCCAGCATTTTATGGTTCATCCAGTTCATGTTAAGGAGTGGGATAAAACCGATGTGGTTTATAGTCATTCCCATGCTATTGCTCAATGCCATAAATTTCTGCATAAAGAGCTGAAAGGTATCCCTTGTGAGAGTACTACTTCCACAGCAGCCGCAGCTCAATTTGTAAAAGAAAATCCAGACATGCGGGCAGGCGCCATAGCTAATGAATTAGCTGCAGAAGTATATGGATTGGCGATCGTCAGAGAAGATATCCATGATTTTGATTATAACCATACAAAGTTCATTGTTTTAGCCAATAAAGAACTGTCAATCAGCGAAGACCGCAAGGAATTTGCAGGGCACAAGACGACTGTTATGGTGACGCTGCCGGCTGACAGGTCAGGGGCTCTTCATCAGGTACTTTCGGCATTTGCCTGGAGGAAGCTCAACTTGACTAAGATTGAATCAAGACCGATGAAAACGGGATTGGGAAATTATTTCTTTATCATTGACGTGGATATGAAACTGGATGACGTCCTGATCCCTGGAGCAGCTGCTGAACTGGAGGCATTGGGCTGCAGTGTTAAGGTTTTGGGCAGCTATCCGTATTTTCAGCTTCGGAATAAGAACAGCAGAGTTCTGCAGGAATAAACAAAAAGGATCCGGCAAATACATTTCCGGGTCCTTTTTGTATTTAAAGCTATTCCAGGTTAATAAGAAATCCCGCTTCTTTTAATATTTTCTCAGCTTCATCGAGTTTCCGTTCGGAGGCTGCGGATAGAGTATGGAGGTGGATGCCGTCTGTTAATTCTGATAAGAAAGAAGCCTTTGTGAAAGTGATTTTATCCATAAATTGCTTGACTTCCTGGCGGGTAGATACCATAACCGATGCAGTTAAGTCACCATAGACGGGATGTTCAATTCTTACATCTTTTACAGTAACTCCATGATCGACAAGCAGATTCAATTCCTCTTCAGTCCTCGCGGGGTCATGATGACAGGCAATGACCCGCTCCGCTGCTGATGCGGGAGAGGCCTGATGAAGATACATATACCCCTGACTTGTGGCAATGATTGGCTCTTTTCTTGCTTTTAGAAGGGTGATATCCCCAACAATTACCTGTCTGCTTACATTTGTTTTTGCTGCAAGGTCGCCACCTGTAATGGGCTGTCCGCTTTCTTTCAGCAACTGAAGCAGAAAGGTCCTCCGCTCTTCTCCGAGCACCTTTTTTTGTTCATTCATATTTTCTCACCCTTATAATCCGATAATGTCTCATTCTAACATAAGGAACGGCAGAAGAAAAAATTAGAGCGGTACGAGTTCCCTGGCCATGATAGCAAGTTTTTCCCCAATGCCTTTGCATCCTCAAGCGATGTATTCCATCCGAAAGAGATCCTGATAAATTCTTTGCCTTTTTTATCTGTAACTCCCAGTGCCTCCATCGTTTTTGAGACAGTTTGCAGGCCAGTACTGCATGCACTTCCTGTAGATATGGCAAATCCAAGTCTATTGCATTCTAGCATGATGTATTGACCTTCCACCCCTTTTAGCCGAAGTCCCAAAGTAGATGGAAGCTGGTAAGAGCCTGTAAAATCGTATATTACGAATTTCTCCTGTGCAGGTTCAATTTCCTTCAGCAGAACTTCCCGCAGCATTTGGAAATGGCTGTTATGCTTGCTTATATTTACATAAGCTTTCTGTGCAGCCACTGTCATACCAACAACCCCCGGAAGATTTACGGTGCCAGGCCTGAATCCCTTTTCATGTGAAACTCCGGGTATGAAGGAGCTCCACCGCATACCTGGTTTTAAGTAAACCCCTCCGACCCCTTTTGGCCCGTAAAATTTATGTGCAGAAAAGGACAGGCTATCTGCAAAGCGGGCGACTTCTTTTAAATCTGATTTGCCAAACGTATGGACACAATCACTATGCAGCAATATTTGCCTATCCCTGCAAATCCCGCTGATCTCAAGGAGAGGCTGCAATGTGCCGATTTCAGAATTGCCATGCTGTATGGTAACTAAGACGGTATCATCCCTGACGGCGGAACTTAATTTTTTCAGGTCTATACGGCCATCTGAGCCAAAAGGGATTTTTGTGATTTCATAGCCTTTCTCAAGACGCAATTTCTCTAAAACGCTATGAATGGATGAATGTTCAGCGATTCCCGTTATGATATGTTTACCTGATTTTTCAGAAGCAGACAGCAACGCAGCTATTGCAAGAAAATTGCTTTCCGTACCTCCGCTGGTAAAATAGATTCCTTCACTCTTAACGCCTAAAATTCCAGCCAATTCCCTCCTGCAATTTTCAAGGAGCCCTTCTGCTGCGCTTCCGGTATCATGAAGGCTGCGGGAATTGCCAAAGTATTCAGTTGAGGCTTTTATATAGGCATCTGCCGCTTCCCGGTCGAGCGGACATGACGCTGCGTAATCGAAATATTTAATGTTCCCCACCTGCTTTCTCTTCTTAATAAAAATCGTTCAAAAAGTCAGAAGTTCCTCTTAAACTATGAAAACCACTTGTCATAATTCTAAATCTGTGTAAATATAGGTGTCAAGACACCTGTAAAAACAGGAGGTAAAAAACATGAATGCCGACGTTTTAATTATTGGAAGCGGGGTAGCCGCTCTGCAGTTGGCAAAGAAGCTGCGCCAGGACTTAAATGTGATTATTCTCACAAAGTCGACTGTGAAAAATGGAAACTCATATATGGCACAGGGCGGCATTGCAGCTGCCCTGGAAAAAATGATCACCCATCAAAGCACTACATGGATACACTCGAAGCAGGAAGGTTTCATAATGATTCTGATGCAGTGCTGTCCCTGACCAGTGAGGCGCCATCCCTTATAAAAGAGCTGAATCAGGAGGGATGCCTGTTTGATATGGATTCTGAAGGATCCATTGCGTTAGGAAGGGAAGGGGCTCATTCAGAAAATAGAATTGTCCATGGAGGCGGAGACAGCACAGGAAAAACGGTCATTGATTTTATGCTGTTGAAGCAAAATCCCAACGTTCGAATCTTAGAAGATATCCTTGTTTTCCAATTGCTCATAAATGAAAAAGATGGCAGGTGTATAGGGCTAAAAGGAAAAGATTCTGCTGGTGTCATTCATCGATTCTTTTCCTCTCATGTTGTGCTCGCTACGGGGGGCTGCGGCCAGCTGTATGAATATACCTCCAATGCCGACACCGTAACTGGAGATGGGATTGCCTTAGCATACAGGGCCGGGGCAAAGATAACTGATATGGAGTTCATACAGTTTCACCCCACACTTCTCTATAAAAGCGGCAAAGCACTGGGGCTGATCTCTGAAGCTGTAAGGGGAGAGGGCGGCCGTCTTATTACAGAAGACGGGAGCCTTGTAATGGAAGGTGTTCACCCACAGGGGGATTTAGCTCCTAGACATATAGTGTCACAGGCCATTTATCATTCGCTGGAGGAAGGGAAAACCGTGTTCCTGGATATCTCTTCAATCGAAAACTTTAAATCCCGATTTCCGACTATAACAAAAATATGTGAAGAAAACGGCGTAGATTTAGGTTCTGGGAAAATTCCGGTTTCTCCCGGAAGCCATTTTTTAATGGGGGAATAAAAACTGATTTATTGGGCCGCACCAGCATTCCTGGTCTGTATGCGATTGGTGAAGCTGCCTGCACAGGCATACATGGCGCTAACCGGCTTGCAAGCAATTCCCTGCTGGAAGGGCTGTACTGCGGCAAGCGGCTTGCGGTATGGCTTAATGAACAGCCTTATAGTGATCCTGTTGAAAAACAGCAAATTCATAACCCGGAATTAAGGTGGCCATATAAAGAAAATCTACCTTCAATTGAAGAAGTTAAAATGAACATGATGAAAAATGCCGGGATTATCAAAACAAAGGAAGGGCTCTTCGCTCAGATGGCCTGGCTTGAAGGCTGCAAAATTGAAGAATGGATAAAAGCAGATCTTGAACATTTATCAATAGAGGAAATAACACGGGCTTTTATGCTGATTGCAGCCTATCTGATCACAGATTCTGCATTAAGGCGAACAGAGAGCCGGGGTGGTCATTTTCGGCAGGATTATCCTTTAGAAAGCCCTGAATGGCTTGGAAAAAGGATTATACACTGCCGAAAAGCTGAAAGGAATGGTGAAAATGAACAAATTAAAGCTGCGGTTGCAACTTGAACAATATTTTCTTGAGGACATTGGTGACCGCGACCTGACTAGTGAACTTATTTTTGGAGATGGCCAGACAGGAAAAGTCATTTTTCTGGCAAAAGACAATGGGATTTTTTGCGGTGAAGAAATAGTCAGGTCAGGATTTAAGGTGCTGAACCCGGCGGCTGAAGTCAATATAAAAGTAAAGGATGGAGAATGGATTGAGAAAGGTCAAATCCTTGCTGAAGCCCGAGGGCCAGTATCGGATTTATTAAAAGGAGAAAGAGTTATTTTGAATCTGCTCCAAAGAATGAGCGGAATAGCAACAAAAACAAGTGAGGCTGTCCGGGTTCTGGACAGTTCACATACAAAAATCTGTGATACAAGAAAAACTACTCCAGGCCTGAGAATGCTTGAAAAATATGCAGTCAGATCCGGAGGGGATTTAATCATCGATATGGCCTCTATGATGCAGTCATGATTAAAGACAACCATATTTCTTTTGCCGGCTCAATTGCGAAAGCTGTGGAAGAAGTGCGTTCAAAAATTGGGCATATGGTAAAAGTCGAAGTCGAAACGGAAACAAAAGAACAAGTCCTGGAAGCAGTTGAAGCAGGTGCAGATGTAATCATGTTTGACAACAGGAGTCCGGAAGAGATAAAAGAGTGGATCAGTAGCGTGCCGAATGGAATAGTGACTGAAGCATCCGGAGGAATTACCTTGGATAACCTTCAAGCTTACAGCGATACAGGGGTTGATTTCATTTCCCTCGGCTTTCTTACCCATTCTGTAAAATCGCTTGATATAAGCGTGAAGGTTATTGTGGAATAAATTGTTGAAAAAGGGGTTTGGAGCAAATGAATATTTTTCAGACAGCAGAAAAACAAGCAAATATTCTCCCGGAAAAATATCGGTTGATGACTGTAAAGGAACTGGAGGATCGGGTAAGAGAGATAAAAAATAGATTTGGGAGTAAGCTGTTCATTCCGGGTCATCATTATCAGAAGGATGAGGTCATACAATTTGCGGATGCTACAGGTGATTCACTCAAGCTTGCCCAGCTTTCACAGGAGAATACAGAGGCAGAATATATTGTATTTTGTGGAGTCCACTTTATGGCTGAAACGGCGGATATATTAACATCTCCACGTCAAAAGGTAATTTTGCCTGATATGCGTGCAGGCTGTTCCATGGCTGATATGGCTGATATCAGCCAAACAGAAAGAGCCTGGAAGAAGCTGCAGAGTATGTTTGGCGATACTATGCTTCCTCTAACATATGTAAACTCTACTGCGGCCATAAAGGCTTTTGTTGGCCGTTATGGGGGAGCGACAGTTACTTCTTCGAATGCTGAAAAAATGGTGAGCTGGGCGTTTGAACAGAAGCCGAGAATTCTTTTTCTGCCTGATCAGCATCTTGGAAGAAATACGGCTTATAACCTGGGAATAGCTCTTGAGGAAATGGCTGTATGGAACCCCATTACAGATCAGCTGGAATATGAAGGGGAGCTCGAGGACATAAAAGTGATTCTTTGGAAAGGCCATTGTTCTGTTCATGAAAACTTTACTATTGAAAATGTCCAAGAAGTCCGAGAACAATATCCCGATATGAAAATCATTGTCCATCCCGAATGCAGGAGAGAAGTGGTGGAGCTTTCCGATATGGCAGGATCAACCAATTTTATAATTAATGCTATTGAACAATCAGAGCCTGGATCTTCCTGGGCAATCGGTACAGAGATGAATTTAGTTAAAAGGATTATCGCTCAGCATCAGGATAAAAAAATTATCTCACTTAACCCGCATATGTGTCCTTGCCTGACCATGAACAGAATCGATTTGCCTCACCTGGTTTGGTCTCTTGAAGCAATCGGAGAGGGTGAAAGCCAAAATCTGATTCAGGTTGAAGAGCCAACGGCGGCGTATGCTAAACTGGCACTTGACAGGATGCTTGAACGTCCATAAATGTGGCGCAAAGTCTGCAGGCCACTAAAATTGAATACTGACGGCAGCTATGCCAAAATAAAAAAAATTCTCCACTGCAGGAGGATTTTTTTATTGCCTTACTGCTCATTGCCTTTGACGGGTACCTGCATGAAACGATGAATCATAATTCCCGGAAAAAAAGCATATCTTTTTGTGTAGATTGTTAGCAATTTGCCCAATCCTTCATACACTATATGGACTCATCGAGATTAACGGGCACTAATCTGCACCTTTCACATAAATGGATGAAATGCCCGTAAATGCTGATTAGGGCACAGACTGAGAAAGCCGCGCCTGCGGCAAATTCTGTGTGACCCACATCATGTGGACCTAAGGACAGCCATCACAGATGGAAGCATCACCTTAAGCATAGGAGGGAATTCAGAGTGAAAATCCATATCGTACAGAAAGGGGATACTCTTTGGAAGATTGCCAAAAAGTACGGCGTGAATTTTGAAGAGCTGAAAAAGATGAATACACAGCTCAGCAACCCTGATATGATTATGCCCGGTATGAAAATAAAAGTTCCTGCAAGTGGAGGCTCTATTAAAAAAGAAGCTCCTATTGGAGGAAAACCGGAAGCAAAAATAAATTTGGGTGCCAAAAAGGAAATGCCAAAATCAGAACAGCCTATTACCAAAGAGAAGCCTATTACCATGCCGAAAGCTGAAGCACCAAAAAAGGAAATGCCAAAAGTAACGGCACCGAAGGTTGAAATTCCGAAAGAAGTGCCTAAGACTGCACCAAAAGCAGAGGCGCCTAAGGAAGTTCCAAAAAAACCTTATAAGCCCAAAATGCCAACACCTATTATGCCGGAAATTGATATAAATAATTATTACATGATGAATATCCAGCAGCCGGCGCCGCAGCAAAAGCCGCTGCCTGCAAAAGAAGTTAAACCGCAGCAGCAAAAGCCGCTGCCTGCAAAAGAGGTTAAACCGCAGCAGCAGAAACCGTTGCCAGCAAAAGAGGTTAAAGCAAAGGAAAAACCAGTAAAGCCTGCAGAAACTAAACCACAGCAAAAACCATTGCCAATTTCAGAATCTAAGCCGCAGCCCCAGCTCCCGCCTAAACCAGTTAATATCCTTCCGCAGGTGAAGCCGTCTTCAAATCAAGAAAGCCCTGAATCGCCGGAAAGCGAATCATCTCTTTATACAAATACACATCAAGGAGGTCAATATCAGCCGATGTTTCCTTATAATCCATGTTACCCGCAAATGCCGTTCCCTCAGGTGCAGGGAGCGATGATGCCGCAGATGCCGCACCAGATGCCACAGGTGCAGGGAGCGATGATGCCGCAGATGCCGCACCAGATGCCACAGGTGCAGGGAGCGATGATGCCGCAGATGCCGCACCAGATGCCACAGGTACAGGGAGCAATGATGCCGCAGATGCCGCACCAGATGCCACAGGTGCAGGGAGCGATGATGCCGCAGATGCCGCATCAGATGCCACAGGTGCAGGGAGCGATGATGCCGCAGATGCCTCATATGGGTATGATGGCCGGAGTAGAAAGTCCGGATTATGATGAATCTTCTCCGTTTATGCCAATGGCTCAAATGCCATCGGATGTGATGGGCGCAGAAGATATGGGACAGCAGATGCCGCATCAAATGCCGCAGGTACAGGGAGCAATGATGCCACAGATGCCGCACCAAATGCCGCAGATGCCGCATCAAATGCCGCAGGTACAGGGAGCGATGATGCCGCAGATGCCGCACCAGATGCCACAGGTGCAGGGAGCAATGATGCCGCAGATGCCGCATCAGATGCCACAGGTACAGGGAGCGATGATGCCGCAGATGCCGCACCAAATGCCACAGGTACAGGGAGCAATGATGCCGCAGATGCCGCACCAGATGCCACAGGTACAGGGAGCAATGATGCAGCAAATGCCGCATCAAATGCCACAGGTGCAGGGAGCAATGATGCAGCAAATGCCGCATCAAATGCCACAGGTGCAGGGAGCAATGATGCCGCAGATGCCGCACCAGATGCCACACCAGATGCCACAGGGTGTGATGGGGGCAGAAGACATGGGAATGCAAATGCCGCATCAGATGCCACAGGTGCAGGGAATGGAAGAATCCCCAGGCATGTCTCAAAAGCCATTGATGCCCGGCTCGGTGATGGGCGCTTCGGATGATTGCGGCTGTGGAGGACCTCAATTTTCTCCTGGGGGCTACGGACCAGGACCAGGATTTGGTCCAGGGCAGGGGTATGGTCCGGGATTCGGCTATGGTCCGGGACCAGGTTTCGGTCAGGGTTTTGGCCCAATGGGCGGAGCGGCTTTTGGAATGCCAAGAAACATAGACGAAAGCAGTGAATACGACGGTTAATAATGGAGGAGACGATTTAGTTCAAAATCGTCTCTTCTCCTATTTGCAGGATCAGCTGCCATTTAAAATTGAAGAATTAAAGCCAATTCGAAAGAAGGTTTATTTGCTTAGGACACAGGAAAGGTCCTTTATACTAAAAGGGTTTTCATCCTATCACCGTTTAAAGCTTCAGGAAGCATTCACCTCTTCATTAATGAAAGAAGGATTTTCAAAAACATATATCTTTTACGAAGTTGCCAAAGATCCGCCTTTGTTTTTTGACAGGACTTATTATGGCTGCTTGGAGTATTTACCGCCTTCGAAAGAAGTTTTTACTTATTACCTGAAGACAGATCGTTTAGAAGGGCTGGAGCTGCTGAAGAAATTTCATGTTACTACAGAGAAGCTGGTCAGCCGCTATCAAACAGTTGTGCCGGCTTACAGGCAGGCGGACAAGTGGAGAGAAAGAGCAACCCTTTTCCTTAATAATCTCCCTGTAGTAAGATATTTTGTCCAAAAAGAAATTATTAATGAGCTATTAGCCTGGGCAGATTGGTCCTTAAAAGGCATGGAAGACGAAGCCTGGCTTATTCAGCCGGGGAAGCAGGTAATTCTGCACGGTGATGTAGCACATCATAATTTTCTCAGAGCAAAAGATCAATCTTTATATTTGCTCGATTTTGACCTGATAGCAATAGGGGCTCCCCATTCCGATTATCTGCAGTATGCAAATCGCATCCTTCCTTATATGAATTGGTCCTTTGAAGATTTGAGAAAATATCCAATCTTAAAATCCAATCTTGAAGAAAAGGGCTTTCTTCATGCTTTGGCATTTCCAACTGACATATTCAGGGAATGGAATCGTGTAATAAGGGACAGAACGTATCTTGATTCCGTGAAAATTCGTCCTGTTCTGGACTTAACTGTAGGACAATTTGCTGAAAGACAGCGTTTTATTAAAGCTCTTAGATATGCTGCTGATGACAAAAACAAATAATGCTAATAAAAAATTGGACGTAAATGGACAGAATGAAAGCCCCTCTTCGCTCACAAGCTAAATAAGAGCAGAAATGCTCAGGGCTTGTAATATTAGCGAGGGGGGTTTTTCGCTTGCACAAGAAACTGCTTGCAGTGCCGATGGCTGCTATTTTATCAATGGGATTGACAGGATGCGGAACGAACGAAGATGCAGGTGTTGAACGGAGCAACGAAATTGGTCAGCCAATGGGATATTACTCGAATGAGAATCACGGAAGCCGCGGCGGCAATGCCCGGGTGGAAGATGGAACCGATAATGATGGACCTCTGACAGAAATGATGGATCATACGCTTGGAGGCGAGGGAGAAAACACCCGCCATAACCAGGCAGACAATAATGCCAGAAGAGTCCGGAACGAAAATACCGGAAACCCTACTATTCCTATTGCAGACAGAGATCGCAGTTTTTTCATGAAAGATAATCGCTTTAGCCATAGTGATGCAAATTATCACGGGCATCTCGATGATAATACGCGACAAGCTAAAAATTCCTATTATCAGGCTTATGAAGGTGAGCTTGCTGAAAAAATCGGCGACGTTGCAGCATCTGTTCCAAATGTTGAAGACGTCAGGTCCGTTACCTATGGAAGCAATGTTTTGATTGCTGTAGATCTGACTGATTACGATATGGAAGAAGAAACGAAAAAAGCGATTCATGAAGCTGTCGAGCCATATCTTAGGGGAAGATCTGCAAAGGTTGTAACAGACGAAGGGACCTTCAGCCGTTTAAGAAACATTGATAATAATCTTCGTGATGGCGGTCCAAGAGAGCAAATTGACTGGGATTTAAAAAACTTATTCCGCAGGGAAAAATAACGGATTAGAATTAGGGGTAAAAGCAGCTGAGCTTTGCCCCTTTTTTCATATAAAATTATTTCAGGATAAACATGAAAATTTTGGCCACACTAATCATAAAGATCTGGGAAAAACAGGCTCAGGCAGATAGTGAAGAAGTTACTATTTAATCGAGGTGATCGTTCATGAGAACCATATGGGGCTTGCTGGCAGTAGGAGCTGCTTCCTTTTATCTCTTCTTCCAGATGGACGCATTCAATTTTTTATCTAACGGCACTTCTTTATATGCTAAGGCAGCAGAGGAACAAATTGAAGGTCCGCTTAAGATGGAGGTCATTTTGGAAAGGGAGTATCTGGATGGGGAAGTGAGCCAGGAAACGATAGAGGAAACCATATGGACCCTTGAAGATTTCTGGGCTAAATATGATCAATGGCAGCTTGTTGATATGGATATAGATTATATAATATTCCGAAGAAAAGTGGATGATATATCACCATTACTAAAAGCAAATGGGTACTTCGGTGTAACAGAGGATGGAACCCTGACCATTTTCAATGGGAAGCCGGAAAAAACGAATATTATTCATTCATTCTTTCAAATTGATTTAGGAAAATTAGAAAGCACAAAATGTGAAGAATTAAAAAAAGGCATACCAATTGTTTCAAAAGATCGATATGTGGAAGTCCTGGAAACCTTTAAAAGCTATACTGCCGGTGAAAAGCAGGCGAATTGAAATAGCAGTGAAACATGCAAGGGAACATACTTCTCTTGCATGTTTCTGTTGTCAACAAAGGAATATGTATTGTTTGTAATGTTACTTAGTTTCTGTTAGCATGTAATTAAGTAACATTAGATGCAGGAGGGAATCTAGTGGAATATGTTGATCCTATCAAGGACATCAAAAGCATAAATAATATCAAAGAGATTTTAAAGAGACAATCGCAGCGGGATCTGTTGCTGTTTGTATTGGGAATAAATACAGGCATTAGAGTCAGTGATCTGCTTTCTTTAAAAATCAGTGATGTTTCAGATGGGAAAGAAATAAAGGAATTTATTTATATTGATGATTTAACCATTGATGCTGAATCTAAAAAAAACAATGAACAGAAAGCGTATTTTTTAAATAACAGTGTGAAAAAAGAATTAAGAAAATATTTTTCCCAGCATGATTTTACTGAGTGCGATTTTCTTTTTAAATCCAAAAAGAATAATCAGCCAATAACCCGCCAGCAGGCTTACCGGATCATAAATAGTGCTGCAAAGGAAGCGGGAATAGAGGGGAAAATCGGTACACACACACTCCGTAAAACCTTTGGTTACCATGCTTACAGAAAAGGGATTGCCATATCGATCATTATGTCCATATATAATCACCATTCTTCAGCAGAAACATTGCGTTATTTAGGAATTGAGAGAGGTCAAAAGCAATTAATAAAGGTGGATGTTAATCTCTAGTCTGATTTGAAGGCATAAAAAAACCCCCCCTGCATTCAGCAGAGGAGGTATTATTCATTATTCGTCATCATCATCATTTAGGGAATCATCTAAATCTACATTTGTTAAGTCAGATATAATGTCTTCAGTTACGATAACTTGAAGAGTCTCCTGGTCTTGCATAAATTTAAAAACCCCATTATTAAAGTCAGTACCTTGATCCTTAAAGAAGATTCCTTCATACTCAGCATCCTTCGTATGTTTGAAAGTCACACGATAGTTGCTTCCATCCTTAACGAGGTATGCACGGACGCCTTTTTCAAATTGTCCCTCCTGATCTTTCAGGTAGCGGGACACAGAAATAATATGAAGATCCACAAATGGCACTTCACGGAGAAGTGTATTGATGATGGATCCCTTAGCAATTTGTTCCCAGCGGCTTTGAGCTGTTTGGCCAAGGATAATTTGTGTAATGCCTTTTTCTCTGGCCACTTCGGTGATTACTTTGGATACTGGCCGCTTATCATTATCCTTCAGAATGAAAGCATCAGCACTAAAGTGATCGGCTAATTGTTTCCACCTTGTAATGTAATGTGATTTCTCCGCATCCATTTCATCAAAAGGTTTTGGATCAATGGTCAAAATATATAAAGGGCAATCAAGCATACTTGCTATTTGGCATCCGCGGCGAATTAACTTTTCACCATTTGGGCCGTAATAAACGCAGACAAGAATGCTTTCGTCCATTCGTCCTTTTAGTTTCTTCACTGTAAACTCACCTCGAATAGATGTGAAAAATAGTAGTGTTCTTAATTTAAACTATGTATGACTATAGCTTATGCAACCTGAACAGTCAATGTCATTCAAGAAATTTAATCAAGTTCTCCAGTAATGGTTTTATGATTAAGGGAGCATACTCTAAAAGACCAATTAAAATACCCTGAAATTTTAGAGCAGCAGAGTGGCCTGGAATTCTTAAAAAAGGGAGGGGACCTATTTGTCTTGGCTGCACATAATGGTTTTAATTCCATTTTTATTTGCAATAATTGTTCCGTTTATTTATAGAGTGTTTACACCCCGCATACATACGGGCTGGTTTGTGCTTAGTGTGCCTTCAGTCATTTTTCTGTATTTACTAAGATATATTCCAATTATTTCAAAGGGTGAAACGATTCTTATTTATGTACCCTGGATACCAACTTATGGAATAAATTACACAACATATATTGATGGATTAAGCTTAGTTTTTGGCTTGGTTATTACAGGAATCGGCGCATTGGTTGTGCTGTATTCCATTTATTACATGTCGAAGCTGAAAGAATCACTGCATAATTTTTATGTTTATTTACTATTATTTATGGGAGCCATGCTTGGCTTGGTTTTCTCTGATAACATTCTTGTTCTATATGTTTTTTGGGAATTGACAAGCATTTCATCTTTCTTATTGATTGCTTATTGGTATCAAAGGGAAAAATCGCGGTATGGGGCACAAAAATCAATGAATATTACGATTTTTGGCGGACTGGCCATGCTTGCCGGATTTATTATGCTGTCAATGATGACAGAAACATACAGCATTCGTGAAATGATCAATCAGACTGACACTATATATGAGCATTCCTTATTTTTGCCTGCAATGATGCTTCTTCTTCTTGGGGCGTTCACAAAATCCGCACAATTCCCATTCAGCATTTGGCTTCCGGATGCAATGGAAGCTCCAACGCCAATTAGTGCTTATCTGCACTCAGCAACAATGGTTAAGGCGGGAATATACTTAGTGGCGCGTATGACGCCAATCTTTGGAGGTACCCCAGAGTGGTTTTGGCTTGTAACCAGTGCCGGGCTTATAACATTGCTGTATGGTTCTCTTAACGCGGTAAAACAAACAGACTTAAAGGCTTTATTAGCCTACTCAACCATCAGCCAGCTCGGGCTGATCATGAGTCTGCTTGGCATGGGATCAGCGTCCCTGTATTACGGTACGGGTGATGAAGCTTCAATGTATGCAGCAGCTGTGCTTGCTGCAATCTTTCATTTAATCAATCACTCTACGTTTAAGGGAAGTTTGTTCATGGTTGTGGGGATTATTGACCATGAAACCGGAACAAGGGATATTAGAAGGCTGGGCGGTTTGATGCACCTGATGCCTATTTCTTTTACACTGGCTATAATTGGCGGGTTTTCAATGGCAGGCCTTCCTCCGTTTAATGGATTTCTAAGTAAAGAAATGTTCTTTACCGCTGTATTGAATGCGTCTGATATGTCTATATTCAGCATGGAATCCTTAGGTGTGATTATCCCTGTTATAGCCTGGGCAGCAAGTGTGTTTACTTTTATCTATTGTATGATCCTGATCTTCAAGACCTTTACCGGGAAATATAAGCCGAAAAAGCTGGAAAAAGCAGCCCACGAAGCACCAGTTGGCATGTTAGTGCCTCCGGTTATTTTATCTTCCCTGGTTATTATTATTTTCTTTTTTCCTAATGTACTTTCTCAATACATTCTTAAGCCCGCAATGGGCGCCGTTTTACCTGCCTATTCTCAGCCAGGGGAAATTGAGATCAAGATCAGTGCCTGGCATGGCTGGAATAGTGAATTATTTATGACCATGGGAGTCGTCGCAGCAGGAGCTCTTCTATATCTATATCTAAAAAAGTGGATTGGCATTTATTCAATCTATCCGTATAGCATGACCTTCAATAACTTCTATAATCAAGGGCTCGGAAAAATAGAAGATATGTCCCTTACTCTAACAAAGAGTTATATGACAGGCTTTATACGTGACTATTTTGTTTATGTCTTCACTTTTCTAATTATTATTATTGGCGGTTCTATATTGTTCCTGGATGGAGCAGCCTTTGATGCCGGCAATAATGCACCAGTCAGCATATATGAAGGTGTGCTGATCATTAGTATGTTAACAGCAGCCTTAACCGTTCTATTTTCCAAATCAAGGCTGACCGCTATAGTAGCAGTAGGTGCTCTTGGATACCTTGTTTCACTTTTCTTTGTCATATTCCGCGCACCGGATTTAGCTTTAACGCAGCTGGTGGTTGAGACAGTAACAACTGCCCTTTTCCTTTTATGTTTTTACCATCTGCCCGAAATACGGAGGGAAGCAGTCAGAGTGAAATTCAGAATAACGAATTTAGTGATTTCTCTTGGCGTTGGGGCCATAGTGGCAATTCTTGCACTATCAGCTAATGGAACAAGGTTATTCGAGCCTATCGCCTATTATTATGAAAATTCATATGAACTTGCCGGGGCAAGAAACATCGTTAACGCGATTCTTGTAGACTTCAGGGGAATAGATACAATGCTTGAAATATTTGTTCTTGGCATAGCTTCCTTAGGGGTGTACACACTTGTAAAACTGAGAATATCGGGGAGGGATAGAAGTGAAAGAACCAAATGATATCATTTTGCATGCTGTTATAAAGGTTGCAGTAGTTATCATACTTACCTTTTCGATTAACCTATTCTTCTCAGGACATCATAACCCTGGCGGAGGATTCATCGGAGGTTTAGGGTTCTCAGCTGCTCTGACGCTTCTGTTTCTGGCTTTCGATATTGAAACAGTCCGCCAAAACATTCCCGTTGACTTTAAAGTGCTCACAGCAATTGGCGTATTAATTGCTGTTTTTACAGGGGTAGGGGGCATTGTTTTTGGGGCGCCTTTTCTAACACAGGCATTTAATTATTTCGACATTCCGGTTTTCGGAAAAACTGAACTGGCTACCGCAGTGCTCTTCGATGTTGGGGTTGCGCTGGCAGTTATTGGGACATCGATGTCCATAATTCTGAGTATAGGTGATGATCACTAAGAATGGAAACTTTAATGTCACTGCTTGTCGGTCTGTTTTTTGCTATAGGAACCTATTTAATCTTAACCAAGAGTTTACTTAGAATCATCCTGGGAACATCCATTATCAGCCATGGTGTCCATCTGCTTATTCTTACGATGGGCGGGTTAAAAACGGGAGGTCCTCCATTATTGGGGCTGCAGGACCTTCCATTTACCGATGCGCTGCCGCAGGCACTTATATTAACAGCGATTGTTATTAATTTTGCAACAACAGCCCTTTTCTTAGTGTTGAGCTATCGTGCATATAAAGTGCTGGGCACAGACGATACGGATCAAATGAGAGGTAATCATGATGAATAATTTAATTATTTTGCCCATAATCATTCCTCTGATTACAGGAATGGTCATGGTGATTTTTAGGAGGAATATAAAACTTCATAAAATCTTAAGCCTCACAGCATTATCTGCATCAGGAATCATTGCAGTCTTGTTAATGGGCGAAAATAAAACCGATGGGATTCAGACCCTGCATTTAGGCGGCTGGCAGCCCCCGTTCGGGGTAAGCATGGTCGCTGATATGTTTTCCTCCATGCTGCTTTTAATAACAAGTATTGTATCTGTCTGCTGCTTGCTTTACGCCTTCAGATCAATAGGGGAAGAAAGGGAGAGCCATTATTTCTATCCTTTATTTTTATTCCTGATTACGGGAGTAAATGGCTCTTTTATTACCGGGGACTTATTTAATCTGTTTGTCTGTTTTGAAGTTATGCTCATTTCTTCATATGTATTGATTTCATTGGGAGGCACTAAGGTGCAGCTTCGGGAGTCCATTAAATATGTACTTACCAATATAGTTTCGTCATTTCTTTTCCTCGTTGCAATCGCCTATATTTATGCGATTACAGGAACTTTAAACTTTGCCCACCTTTCATTGAGGGTTGCAGAAACGGGCCAGAGCGGGCTATTGACCATTATATCTATTTTATTGCTGGTCATATTCAGCCTGAAAGCTGCCCTCTTTCTATTCTTTTGGCTCCCAGGCTCATATAGTGCACCGCCAACGGCTGTGGCTGCGGTTTTTGCTGCGTTATTAACAAAGGTTGGCATATATGCGATTTTTCGTTTATTTACCCTGGTTTTCTACCACGAGCCGCAAATTACACATCTATTAATCGGCATTTTGGGAGCGGCAACCATGATTATGGGTGCGATTGGAGCTGTTGCCCATTGGGATATTAAGAACATACTTGCTTATAACGTGATTATAGGCGTTGGTTTCATTATTGCCGGTTTGGCCTCTTTCTCAATCGAAGGAATAACAGGTTCTGTCTACTATATAATCCATGACATTATTGTTAAGGCGCTAATTTTCTTATTAGGCGGAACAATAATCAGTCTTACAGGCACTGGGAAATTAAAAGATATGAGCGGCCTTATCCGTAATCACCCATATCTTGGATGGATGTTTTTTATTGCTGCTTTGTCCCTCGCAGGAATTCCTCCTTTAAGCGGTTTCCTTGGCAAGGTATTTATAACACAGGGGACTTTTGAAGCCGGTTATTACTGGCTGGGGGGATAGGCCTGCTGACAAGTCTGATGGCCTTATACTCTGTTATTAAAATCTTTATGAATTGTTTCTGGGGAGAAACGTATTTAAGTGAAGAGATGGAATCAGGTACAACTAAAGGGGTGATGGCTCCGATAGTCTGTCTAAGTCTGCTGACCATATTGCTGGGCTTGGGAGCTGAGGGAATCTCTGTCTATACCGAACTGGCAGTTGAAACCTTAATGAGTCCGGAGCTTTATATTCATGCTGTCTTTGGAGGCCAGACAACACCTTAATACCTGAAATGAACAGATTTTCTTCGAAAGGGGTTATGAATTTGCCCATTCAAGTATTAATTAATCTATTTATAGCTTTCTTATGGATGTTTCTTCAAGATGACTGGAGCGTATTATCCTTTTTCAGCGGTTATCTGGTGGGGATAATTGTTTTGATCGTTTTGGAGAAATTCTTCAAAGCCCCTTTATATTTGAGATCTCTTGTTGCCATCCTGAAATTGTTTTTTGTGTTCATCTGGGAATTGTTTACTTCAAGCATACTTGTAATCCGGCAGGTAATAAGGCCAAGAATTAATATCACACCAGGGATTTTCACAATTGAAACGGAGCTTGAAGGAGAGCTTGAAGTAACTTTGCTTGCTCTGCTTCTTTCGCTGACTCCCGGTTCTGTAGTTGTGGAAATATCCCATGATAATAAAGTGTTTTATATTCATGCCATGGATATTCCGGAATCAAGTGAATCTGTCATAGTATCAAAGGATCGGTTTGAAAAGGCGATAAAGAAGGTGACTCGCAAATGATAGAAATTATTTTAATGCTCTCATTGGGATTTCTCGCGCTTTCAATGATGGCAACAATTTTTCGGCTGGTTATAGGGCCTACGACACCTGACAGGGTACAGGCATTGGATATTTTGGGGATTAATTTAATTTCAGCGGTAGTCATTTTCTCGGTGTTACTAAATACGCATGCCTTCATGGAAGTCATTTTATTAATTGGCATTCTTTCCTTTATAGGAACTATTGCCTTTGCGCGCTTTATGGAAAGGGGTGTTGTCATTGAACGCAAACGTCTCAAGTGAATTGGTGGCTGCAATTCTAATACTCACAGGCACCATTTTCAGTTTTTTAAGTGCAATCGGCATTATTAGGCTTCCGGATGTGTATACCCGGTCCCATGCTGCTTCAAAAAGTTCCACTCTGGGTGTATTGTTTACATTGTTTGGAGCGTTTCTGTTCTTCCTGTTTGCAGACAATTTTTTCAGTATTCGATTACTGCTTGGAATATTTTTTGTATTCCTTACTGCACCCATTTCTGCTCATGTAATTTGCCGTGCTGCTTATCGCTCCAGTGTGGAGATGAGCAGTATAAGTGTCAGGGATGATTTGAAAGGTGCACTAAGGAAGGAACAAGAGGATGCTTAGAACAAGTCTCCTGAAAAGGGTCTTCATCATTTTATTCTTCGTGCCAAAATAGTTTATGGTACAATGAGGTACAGTTGAATCAGAGGAGAGAAAGGCATTGTTTGAATTTGTAAGAGGCAGGCTCGATTTTATCGGACCTGAATATGTAGTTGTTGAAAACAATGGAATTGGATACCAGATATTAACGCCTAACCCATTTAGCTATACACCGGAGTTCGGACAGGAAGTCAGGATATTCACGTATCATTATGTACGGGAAGATATTATGGCATTGTACGGCTTTCAGACTCGTGAGGAGAAGACGCTGTTTACCAGACTGCTCAATGTTACCGGCATTGGGCCGAAGGGAGCTCTTGCGATTCTTGCTTCTGGTGAACCTGAACAGGTGGTGCAGGCGATTGAAAATGAAGATGAAGCATTCCTCGTTAAGTTTCCTGGAGTCGGAAAGAAAACAGCAAGACAAATGATTCTCGATCTGAAAGGGAAGCTTCCCGATATTGTCCCTGACTTCTTCCCTAATCTGTTTTCAGAGGATAGAATTCAGGCTGAGAGCGGGCCTGCAGGAGATTTGGAAGAAGCCTTGCTTGCACTAAAAGCGCTGGGCTATTCAGAAAAGGAACTTAAAAAGATTACGCCTGAACTGAAAAAGGAAAAGCTTACAACGGACCAATACATAAAGAAGGCGCTGCAAAAGCTTTTAAAACTATAATTCGTTGGAGAAGGCCGTTTCGTTTTATGCTGAATTAAGAAGGTGATTAAGTATGGAAGAGCGGATAATATCCGGTGAAGCTGATTTTCAGGATCTTTCATTTGAACAGAGTCTGCGCCCGCAGACATTAAAGCAGTATATTGGTCAGGATAAAGTAAAGGAGAACCTCGAGATCTTTATTAAAGCCGCAAGAATTCGCGAGGAAACCTTGGATCATGTCCTTCTATATGGGCCGCCGGGTTTGGGTAAGACCACTCTGGCTGCTATTATTGCCAATGAAATGGGCGTAAATATCAGAACTACTGCAGGCCCTGCAATTGAAAGGCCAGGTGATTTGGCTGCGATCCTGACTGCATTGGAACCGGGTGACGTCCTGTTTATTGATGAAATTCATCGCTTGCCCCGGTCTATAGAAGAAGTTCTTTATCCGGCAATGGAAGACTTCTGTCTGGATATTGTGATAGGTAAAGGGCCAAGTGCCAGATCAGTAAGGCTGGATTTGCCGCCTTTTACACTGGTTGGCGCGACAACAAGGGCAGGGTCGCTATCAGCTCCGTTAAGAGACCGGTTTGGCGTGCTAAGCAGGCTTGAATACTACACAGAAGAGCAGCTGACGAATATTGTTGTGCGTACAGCTGAGGTGCTGGATACAGGCATAGATCAAAAAGCAGCCATTGAAGTGGCGAGAAGGTCAAGAGGCACGCCCAGAATTGCAAACAGGCTCCTCCGGAGAGTCAGGGATTTCGCTCAGGTCAAAGCAGATGGCCAAATTGATGAAACACTGGCCAAGGAGGCTCTTGAGCTTTTGCAGGTTGACCGTTTAGGCCTTGATCATATTGACCATAAATTATTAAGAGGGATAATCGAAAAATTCCGCGGCGGACCTGTAGGCCTTGAAACCATTGCAGCGACCATTGGGGAAGAAGCGCATACGATTGAAGATGTTTATGAACCCTATTTATTGCAGATTGGATTTCTTCAGCGGACACCAAGAGGAAGAATTGTAACAGACCTGGTGTACCGCCATTTTCAAATGGAGGTGCCTGCTGATTGAGCGGCATATCAAAATGGCTGATGGTCATTGGTGCGATCATTTTTGCCATAGGATTTATAAGCCAGTTTATTAATATTGGCAAGCTGCCTGGAGATATAGTGATCAGGAAAGGCAATACGACTTTTTATTTTCCTGTCGTTACATCGATTTTGCTGAGCATTATTCTATCTGCCATCTTTTATTTTATCGGCAGGTTCCGGTAGTCTATATGAATAACAGAAGGGTGACATCATGAAAGTAGATTGGTTTGATTTTCATTTGCCTGAAGAATTAATTGCACAGACGCCTTTGGCCGATCGGACAAGCAGCAGGCTGATGGTCCTTGATAAAAAAACCGGGGATATTCAGCATAGTGTTTTTAAAGATATTAAGAATTACCTTCAAGCAGGAGATTGTCTTGTATTAAATGACACAAAGGTTCTTCCTGCGAGGCTGTTTGGAGAAAAGACGGGCACTGGTGCGAAAATAGAGGTGCTTCTTCTTAAACAGCTTGAAGGGGATTCCTGGGAAACGCTGATTAAACCAGCCAAAAGAGTAAAAGAAGGAACTGAAATAACTTTTGGGGACGGCAAATTGACTGCTGTCTGCACTGGAACCTCAGATCATGGCGGCAGGGTACTTGAGTTCAGATACGACGGGATATTTTATGAGGTGCTTGAACAACTGGGAGAAATGCCTTTGCCTCCTTATATTAAAGAGCAGCTTGATGATCGGGACCGTTATCAGACTGTGTTTGCCCGTGAGCGCGGTTCTGCTGCAGCTCCGACAGCAGGACTGCATTTTACTGAACAGCTTCTTGAAGAAATAAAAGAAATGGGTGTGCATATTGCTTTTATTACTCTGCACGTTGGACTTGGAACTTTCAGGCCTGTTAGTGTGGAGGATTTAGATGAGCATGAAATGCATGCTGAATTTTATCAGGTAACTGAAGGAACTGCACGTCTATTAAATGAAGTGCGTGAGCAGGGAGGAAGAATCATCAGTGTGGGGACTACTTCCACGAGGACTTTAGAAACCATTGCTTCTGCGCATAATGGCCGTTTTGAGGAAGCAAGCGGCTGGACTGATATTTTCATTTATCCAGGCTATGATTTTAAAGCGATTGATGGCATGATTACGAATTTCCACCTGCCTAAATCAACGTTAATTATGCTTGTGAGTGCATTGGCAGGGCGTGAGAACGTTCTGAATGCCTATAATCAGGCAGTTGAGGAGCGGTACCGGTTCTTCAGCTTTGGAGATGCTATGCTCATTTTGTAATATTATTCTGCCTTTCCCTGGCAGGAATAATGTGCTTTTAAATGGAAGGAGAACTGCAACTTGACTGCAATTCGTTATGAATTAATTAAAACATGTAAGCAAACAGGTGCGCGTTTGGGCCGGGTTCATACGCCGCATGGATCATTTGAAACCCCTGTGTTCATGCCCGTAGGAACACTCGCTACAGTAAAAACCATGTCCCCGGAAGAATTGGTGGAAATGGGAGCGGGCATCATTCTGAGCAATACTTATCATCTCTGGCTTCGTCCGGGTCAGGAAATCGTGGAAGAAGCAGGCGGCTTGCATAAGTTTATGAATTGGGACCGGGCCATTCTGACAGATTCCGGCGGGTTTCAGGTGTTCAGCCTGAGCGAATTCCGCAAAATTGAAGAAGAAGGCGTTCATTTCAGGAACCACTTGAATGGTGACAAACTGTTTTTATCTCCTGAAAAAGCAATGGATATCCAAAATTCGCTTGGATCTGATATTATGATGGCATTTGATGAGTGCCCGCCTTATCCAGCTTCTTTTGAATATATGAAGAAGTCAGTTGAAAGGACTTCCCGATGGGCTGAGCGCTGCTTAAAAGCTCACAAGCGCCCGAATGATCAGGGGCTCTTTGGTATTATACAGGGCGGAGAATATGAGGAGCTGCGCAAACAGAGCGCGAGAGACTTAACATCTCTAGATTTCCCGGGGTATGCTGTAGGCGGATTATCCGTAGGCGAGCCGAAGGATGTTATGAACCGTGTGCTTGAATTCACAACACCGCTAATGCCGTCTGATAAGCCAAGATACCTTATGGGAGTGGGATCCCCGGATTCTTTGATTGATGGTTCGATCAGAGGAATCGATATGTTTGACTGTGTTCTTCCTACTAGGATTGCCAGGAACGGAACATTGATGACAAGCAATGGCCGACTGGTTGTTAAAAATGCAAAATTTGCAAGAGATTTTGGCCCAATAGATGAGAATTGCGATTGCTACACATGCCGAAACTACAGCCGTGCTTACATCAGGCATTTAATCCGCTGTGATGAAACATTTGGAATCAGACTTACAACTTACCATAATCTTTATTTTCTGTTAAAATTAATGGAGCAGGTAAGACAGGCTATTAGGGAAGATCGCCTGGGAGACTTTAGAGAAGAGTTTTTCGAAAGGTATGGATTTAATAAGCCTAACGCGAAGAACTTTTAATCATAAAAAATTGAGTTCATTTTAGGGGCTTTTTCCTTTAATCGGGCTGATCTTTGAAAGGGGGAAAACTATGGAGCTTTTAGGAACATTAGGACCATTATTGCTGATGTTTGTTTTATTCTATTTCCTGTTAATTCGTCCGCAGCAGAAACGCCAAAAGGCAGTTCAGCAAATGCAGAGTGATTTGAAAAAGGGAGATAAGGTTGTTACAATCGGCGGCCTTCATGGATTCGTTGATGCTATCGACGAAGACAAAGTGGTCATTAAATGTGGTGACGGAAGCCGTCTTACATACGATCGTGCAGCGATCCGCGAAGTAACGCAGGCAACTGGCGATGCATTAGCAAAAGCTTAATATAAAAAAAGAAGGTCCTGAGCTTGAACTGTACCCCCATTTACGGACAGTTTATAAAAAAGCGCTATGCAGCTAATAAGTGACCCCGGTATTGTGCCGGGGTCATTTTATTTAAGCCCCATTGATAACGATGATGATTATATTCTTCGATTACACGATCTACTTCTTTCTTTACATCCTTTATATTATCAAGTGATTTATACTCTGATAAGTCTTTAAAATGTCCAAAGAAACTTTCCATTGGTGCGTTATCCCAACAGTTTCCCTTTCGGGACATTGACTGAGTTAGGCCAAGCCTTTTTACTTTGCTTTGGAATAGAGGATGCGTGTAGTGCATTCCTTGGTCAGAATGCAATATGGCCTCTGGATGAAAGTGGTTGCCAACAGCTGTCTTTAACTTTTTTAACGTTTTATAAACAATATCCATCTCTAAAGACGTGGAAAGGTAGTAGGCAAGAATTTCTTTTGTAGCTCCGTCCTTTACGCAGGATAAATATGCTTTTTGGCCCTTTCCATAATAAAGATAAGTAATATCAGTAAGCAGAACTTTTCCTGGCACTTCCTGATTGAATTCACGGTCAAGAAGGTTAGGGCAGGTTCGATGTTCCTGAGTTGCCTTAGCCATCTTACGATATGGATTGGCTTTCCTTATCTTAGCTACAAGATTATATTTTGCCATTAAACGTCTAATCTTCTTGTGGTTCATTACAGCTGAATACTCATTCTCCATAACCATTTTAATCTGGAGGGCACCTACTTTTTCTCTTTTGCTTATGAAAATTTCTCGGATTAACTCTATGTCCAATTCATCCTGATCGTCACGTTGTGCCCGCAATGGTGCAGCCTTCAACCAATCATAGTAGCCACTTCGACTGACACCTGCCAGTTCACACAGGTAGGAAACAACTTTATTTAACTGATGAATTCTGATTGTTTTCTCGATCAGCGAAAACTTCTCAGCTGCCGTTAATATCGTTTCTTCTTCAACGCCTGCCTTTCTAACTCTTCCAGCTTTTTTAAGAAGTCATTCTCTGCCTCAAGGAATTTAATTCTTGCTTCAGCTTTTTTTAATTTCTCTTCTACGGAAAGTTGCTTTAAAGAAGGACGCCCGGTACTCCCTTTGCCTCTACGTTCCGTAAGGAAACCTTCCTTTCCAAACCTTTCATATGAATCCCTCCAACGTTTAAGACAACGCTGGGGTTGTTTCTTACCGATCATGTCCAGGTCGAAGCCCTGTTCAATAAAGATTTGCGACGGTGCTTTTCCATTTTTATAATCCGTAACTGCTTTTAGCTTAAACTCAGGACTATAGGAGATTGACCTTTCAGAAGCGCATAAAACATTAGGATTCTTTTCAAGCTCTTTAATTTGAAATTCATTATAAATATTCTTACTCATGTTAATCCTCCGCCCATATTCATTAAATCTATTGAAACACAAAAAACCCCAGATAGGGGCACTTTTTTATCAGTGTCCGCTATCCGGGGTATAGTTCAGCTGCAGGACCTTCTTTTTTTATGCGGTTCTTTTGGTGTTGAGGTTCACTCCCAATATACCGCCCATCATGGCCGTAAGTGTGAAACAGGTGTGGTATATCATTTGCTCCATATTAAATAAACTGTCATGTCCCAAATATTGAAAAAGAAAAATTACGATTGAGTAAACAAGACCGGTTAAGCCTCCGAGAAGCCAGCCTTTTTGCTTCCCCTTGCCTCCGGAAATGAACCCGCCTGCAAATAGAGAAATGAATGAAACAGCAGTAATAATATACTGTAAAGAAGACTCCTGCAGTGATGTAAACCGAAGGAGCAGTGAAAAAATGAGACTGCCGGCGACGGCAATGGCAAAAATCGCAATAATACCATAAAGTACGGCGCTTCCAAAATTCTTAGATTCTTCTATATGGACCCTCTCCCTTCTTAATGAGTGAACAGGAACAGCTTTAAACCCATGGGGTACCCAGCCTTTTCCTTAGTACAAGCATATTCACACATTGAAAAAATAGAATCGAAATTGTGCAAAGAAAAAAGCCCATAACCTCATAAAAGTTCCAATATGCGGAAGAATAGAAAGGATTGCATCAAAAGGAGTGCTGTTGAAGTGGAAGAATATCTAATCATCGTTGTAAGAACCTTATTTCTGTATGCAGTCATTCTTCTCATTTTTAGACTGATGGGCAAAAGGGAAATTGGGGAACTAAGCATCCTGGACCTGGTCGTCTATATCATGATTGCTGAACTTGCAGTTGTCGCGATTGAAACTCCGGATTCAAATATTTTAAAAAATGTGCTTCCCATGCTCCTTTTGATGGTTGTACAAATTGTATTGGCCATATTCTCCCTGAAAAGCAAAACTTTCAGGGACGTAGTTGATGGCAAGCCGACTATTATTATTAATAAAGGAAAAATAGATGAAAATGCCATGAGGAAGCAGCGGTATAACTTTGATGACCTGCTTCTGCAGTTAAGAGAAAAAGATATTGCCAAAATCTCTGATGTGGAGTTTGCCATCCTTGAATCCTCCGGTACGCTGTCAGTGTTTGAAAGAAAAGGCAGTAAAGACGGGGGGATAACAATCCCTTTAATTATAGATGGCACGATTCAGAAAACGAATCTGGAAACGATTAATAAAAGTGACTTTTGGCTGCGTCAGGAACTCCGAAAAGAGGGGTATAAAGAGATATCCGATATTTCATTCTGCAGTTATGAAAATGGACAATTTTATGTGGATTTATTTGATGAAAGAAAATAACAAGGTCAGCTCAGCTCAGCTGACCTGTGAAACATTATTTAAATGCCAGCCTGGATATCATTTTGCCGATTCCTGGAATACGAATTAAGTCATTCTTTCTAATAAGCTTTAAGATTAATAAAAGGATGATATAGACAATTGTGATAACTGCGGATATCAAAATAACCCTTAATGCTGTATTCATGTCTGGGGCAAGGATGTCTTTTAGCATCCATAACCCTAAGCCTCCTGATACAATCATTGCTATAAACGTTTTTAGATAATCCCTTACGAAAAAAGTAAAAGAAATAGCTTTCAGAACGGTTGCAAAGTGAAGCATTGTCACCAGGACTGTACCAGTCAATATCCCCATCGCAACGCCATTTATCCCAAATGCAGGCTGGCTGGCAAGGAGAAAGATAACGGCCGTCTTTACAACAGCTCCAATCAAGCTGTTGATCATGGCAGCACGGGCAAGATTCAATGCCTGTAAAGTTGCCTGAAGAGGTCCCTGATAATAATAAAACAGGAAAAATGGAGCCATCAGTTTAATAAAATGAGAGCCGCTTGAGGAGCCGTACATCACTTCCATCAACTGATCGGAAAGGATGTAAAGAACCACCACTGCGAGACCCCCGGTAATGAATGCGAAACGAAGGGCTTGCTGAAGCCGGTATTCGATCAGCCGCATATTATTTTGGGAATTTGCCTCGCTTATAGCGGGAACAAGAGAAGTTGACAAAGAATAAGTAATAAACGATGGCAGCATCAGAAGAGGCATGGCAAAGCCCGTTAGAGCACCATACTGCTTCGTAGCCGCAGCTGCTGCCACACCTGCAAGTGCCAAGCTCTGCGCTACCACGATCGGTTCAAAAAACCAGGCGACAGAACCGATCATTCTGCTTCCTGTCGTTGGGAGAGCAACGGTCATCAATTCGTTAAATGTACCTTTTCCGGAAGACACATATTTAAAAAATTGTTTCCTGACTCTGAACTTCTTTTTAAGCTTAAATGTGGTCATCAAGTAAAGCAATGATGCAAGCTCCCCGATGACTGCTGCCAGCATGGCGCCCGCAGCCGCATATTCAATTCCATATGGCAGGAATGCCTTAGTCATTAAAGCAATCAGACTGATTCGGACTATCTGCTCAATCATCTGGGAATAGGCAGCAGGCTTCATGTTCTGTCTGCCCTGGAAATAACCCCGAATGACAGAGGAAACTGCAATGATGGGCACAATTGGAGCGATTGCCATTAAAGGCAAATGGGTCCGGTTATCAGTAAAGAGTGTCTCTGATAATAATGGAGCAAGCAATATTAAAGCGGGAGTGAAAACAATGGAAAGCGAGATGGTCGTCGCTAAGGAAACAATTAATATTTTCTTGATTTTTGCTGTATCGCCTTTTGCCTCTGCCTCGGCTACATTTTTAGAAATAGCAACCGGCAGCCCAAGCTGTGTGATGGTGACGACAAGAATCATGGTGGGAAAGGCCATCATATAGAGGCCAACACCTTCTTCTCCAATAAATCGGGCAATGACAATTCTGTTAATAAAGCCAAGGACCCTGGTCACAAGCCCTGCAGCGAGCAGGATCATGGTACCTTTCAGAAATTTGGACATTCAACTCCCTGCCTTCTCAAAATGGGTAATATCATATACAATTATCTATATGCAAGATAGAGGACAAAGCATGACAAGCTATCATAATTTCCATGTTATTAATGGCGGGGAGGCGGCTGAATATGAAAATCGGCCATGAATATGATTATTTTCGCACTACGGTAAAACCTGCATTGGAAAGCAAACTGGATGAATTTCGGCTTCTGGGATATAAAAAGGTGTCTGAACAGGAGCTCTGGGGATATCTGACAAAGAAAAAGTGGAAAAAACCAAAAGAAAATGTCAGGCTATTTGAAATTGTGGAAGAAGTAATGGAGGTAAAAGTGAGTGAATACATTCACTATGCTACCATGGAGGCTTTTAAAGAAGCTGAATTTGATTTAGATAATGAAGAAGAACGAAAAAAACTATTAAAGTAGCCAGTGTTTCCAATTTTTTCAAGGTTTAACATGATATAAGACAAATTGACAGGTTTTACAATCTGTTTCATAATGAAAAGCGGAGTAATCGGTCTTTTTTTATATCATTGTTCATACATAGAATGAAATTTAAGAACGAATGGTAAAAACCGCAATGGTTACAAAAGAAGCTTTAATTAACGTTCAGTCTGCATTTAATAGATAGGCAGACTGGCCATGCAAGCCTGTATGGTAAATAAGGCATCACACTTGCTGATGCGGTGCCTGTTTTATTAAGTATCGGGCGATAGCTAAGGAGGATTTATTCAGAATGGTAAAGCGCAGCCGTATCGTTGCTTTTTTCCTGATTGTTTTATTATTGGGAAGCTTGGCTGGGGCAACGACAAACAACATCTTAAAAAATATTAAGCTTGGACTTGATTTACAGGGCGGATTTGAGGTTCTTTATGAGGTAACGCCAAAAGATGGGCAAAAGGTAACTAAAGATGTCCTTGCCAGTACTGCTGAAGCACTGGACAGGCGTATCAATGTGCTTGGAGTAAGTGAGCCGAATATCCAGATTGAAGGAGATAAGAGGATTCGTGTTCAGCTTGCTGGTGTAACAGATCAGAATAAAGCAAGGGAAATTCTGTCCACAGAAGCGAATCTATCATTCAGAGATGTTAATGATCAATTGATGATGGATGGTTCAGATCTTGCAGAAAATGGTGCAAAGCAGACATTTGATGAAAACGGAAAGCCAAGTGTTTCATTGAAGCTGAAAAGTGCAGGGAAATTTAAAGATGTAACCCAAAAAATTGTCAATATGGGAGCGCCAAATAACCTGCTTGTCATCTGGCTTGATTTTGAAGAAGGCAAGGATTCCTTCCAGGCTGAGGCAGCAAAAAAAGACCCAAAATACTTATCTGCTCCACAGGTAAGCCAAATCTTTAATCAGGATACAGTTTCCATTGTCGGGAACTTTACAATTGAAGAAGCACAGACGCTGGCGGATTTATTGAATGCAGGATCCCTTCCTGTACAGCTCGATGAAGTTTATTCGACATCAGTTGGTGCTAAATTTGGTGAGCAGGCAATGGAAACGACCATACTTGCGGGAATAATAGGGGTATTAATAATCTTTATCTACATGATTGCGGTATATCGTTTCCCTGGATTTATTGCGACACTCACATTATCATTTTATATTTATCTGATAATACTCATATTTGATTGGATGAATGGCGTATTGACGCTGCCTGGCATCGCCGCACTGATTCTCGGGGTTGGTATGGCTGTTGATGCGAATATCATTACCTACGAGAGAATCCGGGAAGAAATGAAAGTGGGCAGGACAATCAAATCTGCTTTCCAGGCCGGGAGAAAAACTCACTTTCTACAATTTTTGATGCGAATATCACAACTATTTTAGCAGCAGCCGTATTATTCATGTATGGGACAAGCTCTGTAAAGGGATTTGCAACCATGCTTATTATAAGCATCCTCGCCAGCTTTCTTACTGCTGTTTACGGCACAAGGCTGCTTATGGGGCTTTGGGTCCATAGTAAAGCTCTTGATAAAAAACCAGGCTGGTTTGGAGTTAAGAGAAGCGAGATTAAAAATATTGCTGAAAATTACGATACGCTTGATTTGCCAACCAAATTCGATAAGTTTGATTTTGTAGGGCACAGCAGGAAGTTTTTCATTCTATCTGCTGTATTAATTGCAGTGGGAATTATCATTGTATCCATATTCAGGCTGAACCTCGGAATTGATTTTGCAAGCGGTACGCGTATTGAACAGCTGGCTGATAAACCTTTAACGAAAGAAGAGCTCCAAAATGAATTATCAGCCGTAGGATTAGAGACTGACGATATTGTCATCTCTGGTGATAATAAAGAAATTGGTGTTGCAAGATTAAAAGGTGTACTGACAAAAAATGAAATCGCCGATTTAAAAACTCATTTCCATGAGACATTCGGTGCAGATCCAAATGTCAGCACAGTTTCCCCAACTGTAGGGAAGGAACTTGCAAAAAACGCGCTGATTGCATTGGCAATTGCCTCTATAGGCATTGTTATCTATGTAACCATCCGTTTTGAAATGAAAATGGCCATTCCTGCAGTCCTTGCACTTCTGCATGATGCCTTCTTTATTATCGCAGTATTTAGCTTTACACGACTTGAAGTGGATATTACCTTCATTGCAGCAATTCTGACTGTGGTCGGTTACTCAATAAATGATACAATCGTAACGTTCGACCGGATGCGTGAGAATATGCAGAAAAAGAAAAAGCTTAAATCGTTTGAAGATATTGCGGATGTTGTAAACAAGAGTCTTCGCCAAACGCTTGGCCGCTCTGTGAACACTGTTTTAACGGTTGTATTTACAGTTGTTGCGCTGCTCGTATTTGGAAGTGAATCAATCAGAAACTTCTCGTTTGCACTTCTGATCGGTTTGATTGCAGGTACTTATTCATCCATTTTCCTTGCTGCACAGATATGGGCAGTATGGAAAGGCAAAGAACTGAAGGAAAAAGGCGTTATTAATACTGTTAAAGAAAAACGCAAAGTCAGTGACGAACCTCAAGTGTAATAATTTCAAAAACTCAGGCGAGTGCCTGAGTTTTTTTATTAAATCAGGATGCTGTCTATTTTACAAATTTGGTTAATGATTCCGGGAAATAGGATAAACTAATAGCAAGTTCAGGGAGGAAGGAAGTATCGCTTTGGAAAATAACGATCGTTTTAAGAAAGCTGAGTTTGCAGCTATAATTGGCATCGTGGGCAATATTATTCTTGCCGCCCTCAAATGGGGAATTGGCGTTTATTCAGGAAGTAAAGCGCTGGTGGCGGATGCGGTCCATTCAGCTTCAGATGTTGCCGGCTCCTTTGCTGTGTATTTGGGTCTGAGAGCTGCGAAGCAGCCGCCGGATGAGGATCATCCATACGGCCATGGGAAAGCTGAATTGATAGCAGCCATAATTGTTGCAGTCCTGCTATTCCTCGTGGGAATTGAAATAGGCAAATCATCATTTGAATCATTCTTTTCGCCAATTGAACCTCCTAAAGCAATTGCAATAGCTGCAGTGCTGGTCTCTATCATTGTGAAAGAAGCAATGTTTCGGTATAAGTATAATTTGGGAAAGAAACTAAACAGTGATGCTTTAATTGTAAATGCTTATGAACATCGTTCAGATGTTTATTCATCAATTGCAGCTTTAATAGGCATTGGCTGTGCGATTATTGGCGGAAGAATGGGAATTGAATGGCTTGAGTATGCAGATCCTGTGGCTGGCCTCATTGTTTCCCTTATGATTCTCCAGATGGCATGGCGGCTTGGGAAAGAATCCATTCACAGCACGCTTGATCATGTGCTTCATGAGGAAGATACACTTGAAATGCGCAAAACGGCTGAATCCGTCGATTATGTTAAAAGAATCGATGAATTGCATGCCAGGGAACACGGACACTATGTTATTGTTGATATAAAAGTGTCGGTGGATCCTAATATGACTGTTGAGGATGGCCACCGGGTCGGCAAAGAAGTAAAACGCAAGCTGCTCCAATTGGAAAATGTGCAAAATGTCTTTGTGCACATTAATCCTTACAGCGAAGAACATATAAATTAGAGAATATATCAGGGAGAGGATAGCATGAAATTTCAATGGACTTTATTATTTGGGTTTTTATTTGCACTAATAGTAGCTGTTTTCGCAGTGATCAATGTCGATAATGTAACGGTAAACTACTTGTTTGGGGAAAGCCAGTGGCCGCTGATTCTTGTGATTTTAGGGTCTGTCCTTATGGGAGGACTAATTGTCGGTTCTGTGGGCATTGTCCGCATATACTCACTTCAAAGGCAGCTGAAATTACTAAAAAGGGAAAATGAAAAGCTTAAAGCAGGAAATTCTGTAAATGATGGTGCTGATAAAGAAGAACTTGAAAAAGAGCTGGATAGGGATATACACTGAATGAACAGACTTGAGCTTTTGCTCAAGTTTTTTCTTTTTGTCCCAAAAAGTGACCTGCAGTTCCTTTTTTTCTTTCCAGAAATGTATGGATTAACCCGATTTTAACTTATTGAAACGAACCTTCCCCTCTTGTATAATTAATAAGCTGAGGGGTGAACGTATGTTACATTCAAGAACGCGGTGGATTGTTCGGCAAACAGAGGACGATAAAGTACAGCGGCTTTCAAAGGAACTGAATATTTCTCCTCTTGCAGCATCGCTGTTAATTAATCGCGGAATGGATACCGTTGATTCAGCGCGGTATTTTCTGATGGATAATGAGCAGGAATTTCATGATCCTTTTTTAATGACAGATATGGCAATTGCTGTTTCCAGAATAAAAGAAGCTATTGAAAAACAGGAACCTATTTTAATTTTTGGTGATTATGATGCGGATGGTGTGACAAGCACTTCTGTCATGATGATGGCACTTAGAGATCTCGGTGCTGATGTCCAATTCTACATACCGAATCGTTTTACGGAAGGCTATGGGCCAAATGTCCCGGCTTTTGAACATGCAGCTGAAATCGGCATCCGTTTAATTATTACTGTAGATACTGGAATCTCTGCTGTAAATGAAGCAAAAGCTGCAAAAGAGCTGGGAATGGATTTGATCATTACAGATCACCATGAGCCCGGCCCTGAGCTTCCTGAAGCATTGGCCATTGTGCATCCTAAGCATCCGGAGAGCAGATACCCATTCCGGGAACTTGCCGGTGTTGGGGTAGCCTTTAAGCTTGCACATGCGCTTTATGGTGAAATGCCTGAACACCTTTTGGAAATAGCTGCGATCGGCACAATTGCTGACCTGGTTTCCTTAACGGGAGAAAACAGACTTATTGCCAAGCGCGGAATTCAAAAGCTGAAATCAACTAAAAATACAGGCTTGAATGCCTTGTTTAAAGCGGCACGAATCGAGCTTCCATCCATTAGTGAAGAAACGATCGGCTTTACAATCGGCCCTCGCCTCAATGCAGCCGGAAGGCTTGAGAGCGCTGATCCTGCTGTGGATCTGCTTCTGACAAATGATTCTTATGAAGCACAAGCCATTGCCGAAGAAATTGAAATGCTGAATAAAGAGAGGCAAGCTATTGTCAATGACATTGCAGGACAAGCGATTTCAGAGGTTGAAACAAATTTCCCAATCAGTGAGAATTCAGTTATTGTTGTCGGGAAAGAAGGCTGGAACGCCGGGGTAATCGGAATTGTAGCTTCGAAACTTGTTGAAAAGTTTTACCGGCCGGCAATTGTTCTTAGCTATGACAATGAAAAAGGGCTTGCGAAGGGTTCAGCAAGAAGTATAGAAGGATTTGATCTGTTCAAAAATCTTTCTGAATGCAGGGATATCCTGCCCCACTTTGGAGGGCACCCGATGGCAGCAGGAATGACTTTATCCATTGATTCGGTTGATGAACTGAGAAGCAGACTGAATACTCTTGCAAATGAACAGCTGTCTGAGGAAGATTTTATTCCTGTAACTTCTATTGATGGGGTTTTCCATTTAAAAGATATCAATCTTTCTTCTATTGCAGAGATGCAGCTGCTTGCTCCATTTGGGATGGGAAATGCAAAACCAAAAGTAATGATAAAAGATGCTAATATTTCAGCTATGAGAAAGATCGGATCTGAACAAAACCATATTAAAGTCACAATCGAGAATGATGGATCTTCACTCGATGGCATCGGTTTTGGGCTTGGGCATTTGCATGAGCATATTTCACCATACTCCAAGCTGTCAGTTATCGGTGAATTATCCATTAATGAATGGAATAACATTAAAAAGCCGCAAATTTTCCTGCAGGATATGGCGGTAAACTCGTGGCAGCTGTTTGATATCCGGAGTTTAAAACGGCTTGAAAGACTTCAAAGTGTCATTCCTGAGACAAACACAACCTGGGTATTTTTTAATGATGAATATATTTCCAAATATAAGACATTTGCAGGGGAAAACATGGTGAAAATAACATCTGCAGAAGACGCTGAAACCATAAAAATAGAAGGTTCAAATGTAGTACTGGCTGACTTGCCGCCTTCAAAGGAAATTCTTGCACAGGTTTTCTCAGGGAAAAAACCTGCCAGAGTTTATGCTCATTTCTATAAAGAAGACAGTGACTTTTTCAGCACAATACCAACAAGAGACCACTTTAAATGGTATTTTGCCCTGATTGCTAAAAAAGGCTCAATTGATATCAGGCGTCATGGGAATGATATAGCCAAGCATAAGGGATGGAGCAGGGAGACGGTAGATTTTATGTCTCAAGTGTTTTTTGAATTGGAATTTGTTAAAATTAATAATGGTGTCATTTCGTTAAACAATACATCTACTAAACGTGATTTAGCTGATTCACGAACTTATCAGCTTAAACAGGCACAATACACTCTTGAGAGCGATTTGCTCTATTCATCCTTTCAGCAGCTCAAAGACTGGTTTGATGAAGTTATGCAAGGGGCTGTAAAACTTGAGGAGGCAAAGGAAGAAAAATGGACTTAAAACAGTATATAACAATTGTAGAAGATTGGCCGAAGCCAGGCATTAAATTTAAAGATATTACAACCCTTATGGACAACGGTGATGCGTATAAATATGCTACTGATCAAATTGTTGAATATGCACGCGAAAAGAAGATTGACCTGGTTGTCGGCCCTGAAGCCCGCGGATTCATCATCGGGTGCCCTGTGGCTTATTCTTTAGGTGTAGGCTTTGCCCCAGTCCGCAAAGAAGGTAAACTTCCACGTGAAACAGTCAAGGTTAATTATGGCCTTGAATATGGCAAAGACGTATTAACCATTCATAGGGATGCCATCAAGCCAGGGCAAAGAGTCCTGATCACTGATGACCTCCTTGCAACAGGCGGAACAATCGATGCAACCATCCAGCTGGTTGAAGAACTAGGCGGTGTAGTGGCAGGAATTGCATTCCTTATCGAGTTAACATACCTTGACGGACGTAAAAAGCTCGACGACTACGACATTCTGACATTAATGCAGTATTAATTTCCTTATACAAAGAGAGCGCCAGACGAAATGGTGCTCTTTTTAATTGGCTATTTTCGCAAGGTTTGTTGCTATTTATATATTATTTACTGAGTTGATTGGAGCGTGAGATCCTCGAAAATGCATTCGCATTTTCTTCGTGCGGTGTTTTTTCGGGGAAGTTTATTCAACGTCCCGCGGAAAGCGAGCAACCTGGAGCGGAAATCAACGGGCAACATTAATAGGTGAAAACAACAATTTATACGAAAAGAGCCTTTTAATTTTTTAAAAATAGTATTTAAAGGGTTTCCAAATCCATTTCTGGAAAAACAATAAAGGAATTAGGACAAAAAACGACAAAATTTTTGTTATTCCCATAAAAATAACAGTCTATCCCTTTACATCTTCACTTTTTTTTTCGATAATAGTAGCAATATTAATTTTTTTAATAACTTGTTATTTATGACCATTTTCAAAATTATTACATTATGCAACTGCATAAAATTCAGGGAGATAAAGGTGATTCCATGGCGAACGATCAAGTTCTGACCGCCGAGCAAGTCATCAACAGGGCAAAAGAATATTTAAACGATGAGCATGCAGAGCTTGTTAAAAAAGCATACGAGTTTGCCAAGCATGCCCATCGTGAACAATATAGAAAATCCGGTGAACCATACATCATCCATCCAATCCAGGTAGCAGGCATACTTGCTGATCTTGAGATGGATCCATCTACGATTGCAGCCGGCTTTCTTCACGATGTGGTTGAAGACACCGAAGTCTCATTGGAGAATATCGAAGAAGCCTTCAATTCAGAAGTGGCCATGCTTGTCGATGGTGTAACAAAGCTGGGGAAAATTAAATATAAATCTCAGGAAGAGCAGCAGGCTGAAAACCACCGGAAAATGTTTGTGGCTATGGCCCAGGACATCCGTGTAATCCTGATTAAGCTTGCTGACCGCCTTCACAATATGCGGACACTCAAGCATCTGCCGGCTGAAAAGCAGCGCCGCATTTCAAATGAAACACTTGAAATCTTTGCGCCTCTTGCCCATAGGCTTGGAATCTCCAAGATTAAGTGGGAGCTTGAAGATACAGCCTTGAGGTACCTAAATCCGCAGCAGTATTACCGGATTGTAAACCTGATGAAGAAAAAAGGGCGGAGCGGGAAGAGTATTTAGATGATGTAATCAATGTTATGAGGAGCAGAATGTCAGAGGTCTCGATTAAATCAGAAATCTCGGTACGCCTGAAGCATATTTACAGCATCTACCGTAAAATGGCCCTTCAAAATAAGCAATTCAATGAGATATATGATTTGCTGGCTGTACGCATTGTTGTAAACAGCATTAAGGATTGCTATGCGGTTCTCGGGATTATTCATACTTGCTGGAAGCCAATGCCCGGCCGTTTCAAAGATTATATTGCAATGCCTAAACAGAATATGTATCAGTCACTTCATACTACGGTTATCGGACCAAAGGGCGACCCTCTGGAAGTCCAGATCCGCACTATGGATATGCACAGAATTGCTGAGTTTGGTATTGCTGCACATTGGGCTTATAAAGAAGGAAAAAGAGTGAATGAGGGCTCTTCTTTCGAGGAGAAGCTGACATGGTTCCGTGAAATACTTGAATTCCAGGATGATGCAGCCAATGCTGAAGAATTCATGGAATCATTGAAAATTGATTTGTTTTCCGATATGGTGTTTGTGTTTACTCCCAAAGGGGACGTCATCGAGCTTCCTTCCGGGTCAGTCCCGATTGACTTTGCTTACCGGATACATTCGGAAATAGGAAACAAGACTATCGGCGCCAAAGTGAATGGGAAAATGGTAACCCTGGATTATAAGCTGAAAACCGGGGATATCATTGAAATTCTGACATCCAAGCATTCCTATGGGCCAAGTAAAGACTGGCTGAAGCTGGCTCAGACTTCACAGGCAAAAAATAGAATTCGGACGTTCTTCAAAAAGCAAAGAAAAGAAGAAAATGTGGAAAAAGGGAAAGAGCTTGTTGAACGGGAAATCCGCAATATGGAATTTGAGCTGAAGGAAATCCTGACACCTGATAATGTCAAAAGGATTGCAGAGAAATTTAATTTCGCTACTGAGGAAGATATGTATGCTGCTGTTGGCTATAATGGGGTAACAGCCCTTCAGGTTGCCAACAGGCTTACAGAAAAATGGCGCAAGAAGCGCGACCTTGAACAAACCTCCGATATTACAAATGCTGTTTCGGAACTAAAGACATTTACTTCAGCGAAAAAACGCGAATCCGGTGTCCGGGTTTCAGGCATAGATAACCTGCTCATTCGCCTTTCCCGCTGCTGTAATCCTGTCCCGGGGGATGAAATCGTCGGGTTTATTACAAAGGGCAGAGGTGTCTCTGTACACCGTGATGATTGCCCTAATATCGAAACGGATGATGCGAAACAAAGGCTCATCCCGGTAGAGTGGGAAACAGCATTAAATGACCGGAAAGAATATAATGTTGAAATAGAAATTACCGGTTATGACCGTAGAGGTTTATTGAACGAGGTTCTTCAGGCTGTTAATGAAACGAAAACCAACATTTCAGCCGTATCGGGCCGTTCGGACCGAAACAAATCAGCAACGATCAATATGTCCATTGCTATACACAATGTAAGCCACCTGCAAAGGGTTGTAGAGCGGATAAAGCAAATCCCTGATATTTACGCGGTAAGAAGGATTATGAACTAAAGGGAGCAGATAGAATGCGTGTTGTAGTGCAGCGAAGCAAAGAAGCCAGTGTAACGGTGGACGGAGAAACCGTTGGAAGCATCAAAAAGGGGTTTGTTTTGCTCGTTGGAGTCACCCATGAAGATAAAGAAGAGGACGCAGCATTTCTGGCTGATAAGATTGCCAATCTTCGCGTCTTTGAAGATGATGCCGGCAAAATGAATCTATCACTGCTCGATCAGAAAGGTGAAATTCTTTCAGTTTCGCAATTTACACTGTATGGAGATTGCCGAAAGGGCAGACGGCCCAATTTCATGGATGCGGCCAAGCCTGCGCATGCCGTGAAAATCTATAATGCTTTCAACCGGTTTCTGAAAGCTAAAGGCCTGAAAGTCGAAACAGGTGAATTCGGCGCCATGATGGATGTTCAGTTAACCAACGATGGGCCAGTTACCTTAATCTTAGAAAGCAAATAATGAAAGCAAAAAGCCCCGGCATCCCAATTTGAGTGCCGGGGCTTTTTTGCTAATTCTTAAAATAGCGGGCAAGTCCCTGATAAATTCCTGCTGCTGCTGATTGCTGATACTGTGCAGAAGCAATCAGGGCTTCTTCTGCCGGATTGCTTAGATATCCAAGTTCAATCAGAACGGCATTCCGTTTGTTCTCCCTGATTACATGGTAGTCTCCGACTCTATATCCCCGATCTCTCAGGTTTGTCATCGCAGTTACATTGGAGTGGATATTGGCAGCGATTTCCTTTTGGAAAGGATGATAGTAATAGGTAGTCGCTCCCCGAGCAGTCCGGTCCGGCGTGCTGTCATAATGAATGCTGATAAAAGCATCTGCATTATGATGATGTGAAATGCCTACTCTCGAAGGCAGCGGCAAATAGGTATCTCCGCTCCTGGTCAGAATGACATTAGCACCTGCAGCCCTTAATTTTTCGGCAAGCACTTGAGCGGTCCTGATAGTAATGTCCTTTTCACGTGTCCCTCTTGCTCCTGTTGTCCCGTTATCACGGCCTCCATGACCGGGATCAATCACAATAGTTTTATTATTCAGGTGCTTTTCCGCTCCCGGCTTTGTTACTGCAGGTGCAGATCCTTCAACTGAAACGATCCAGCCTGCTACAAAACCCTTTCCGCCGTTTGGCAGGCGAATTTCATACCAATCATTATTCAGATTGATAATCTCGAAGCTGTCCCCTTTATTTGCCCTGTGGACGACACCTGACTGGGTACTCGCTTTTTTTCTAATATTTGATCCGTTATGTAAGATAATTGCAGAACTGCCGTTTATATTTTGCTGAGAGGAGCCGGAGTTCTTTTCGGCTGTTATGTCTATGAACCAGCTTGCCGCCCATCCATAAGAACCAGGCTGATATTCAATCTTTACCCAATTATTAGCTTCTTCAAGAATGGAGAAAGCTTGGCCTTTGGCAACTGAACCAATTGGTTTTCCATTTAACGATGCTTTGTTTCTTACGGTTAAAGTGGTTGCTGTTACAGTGCCGGTTTTTCCGGATGAAGCCTGTTTTGGTTTGCTTTCTGATTGTGAGGATTGAACCGTAATATATTGGCTGCTGATCCATCCTGTATTTCCTGAGAAAGAGATTTCTGTCCAGCTGTTATTTTGAGAAAGAACCGCAACTGTCTCACCCGAATTAAGTTTGCCGATGATGTCACTTTGAAGAGAAGGCTTATTTCTCACATTTAGAGAGTTTGCCGTGATAGTCCCGGTTTGGCTGCTGCCGGATGAACTTTTCTTTGGTGTGCTGCTGAATTTGATAAATTCAGTTGCCACCCATCCATCTCCATATGGAGTTTGAATCTTAACCCAGCTTCCTTCTGTGCTCTTGACCTTATAGGCTGTTCCTTTTTGGATGGTCCCCAGAACGCCGTAACTTGTACCAGGACCCTTTCTCACCCTAAGGCCATCTGTTGTGATAACTGCCTGGGAATTTTCACCTGCCGTTTTTTCTCCTGTCTGATTTGAAGTCAAATTGGAAACAAGCCAGCTTGCGACATATCCATTTTCCCCCTGGAAATTAATTTTAATCCACTCTCCTTCACGGGAAAGGATGTTAAATTGATCTCCTTTCTGGGCTTGTCCCAGAATGGGGTAGCTTAAACCAGGTCCTTGACGGACGTTAAGATTGCTGGTGGTGATTGTTACAGAACTGTTTTCAGCTTTAACCTGTGTTTCCGTCTGTGTTATGCCGGCAAAAAGCATTAGGCATATCACGAGAATAAGTGGCTTTCTTTTCTTCAACAGGCCGCCTCCTTTCAAAATTAAAATCCTTATTAAAAGAAAAACAAACAAGGTGCCGGCAGTCAAGAGAACTTTGGTCCTAAAATACTTCTCCATCTTGTGCAATATCCCTTCTAATATCGGATTATCATCCATCATTTTTAGCTGGGAAATTAATTTTTCCCTTATGAAACATTTCAACTGAAAATGGCAAGAATAGAACAGACTACATAAAAAAGGGTGAGCACAATGAGATTTGGAGAAAAAGGAATGTCTGCACAATCTGGTGAAAATCAGCTGTTTGGGGTGGATTTTCATGATTTTATACAAAAAGAACAGAACTCGAACATGATCGAACTCGCGTCAGAGTTTGGACTATCTCTCAGGGATGTAAGAAAACTGAAAAAAAGGCTGGAACGATCATAGCATGTTTTTAGTCTTGACATTGAAGGAAATGCTCCGTATTATAATATAAATAAAATGACAAAACAATTAAATGTCTAGCTGCAGCGCCAGACCAAGGCGTTCATGCTTTTCGATAATAAACCATTGATGGAGAAGAGTAGTTAAACCCCACATGAAAAGAGAGAGAATGCCGCCCGGCTGAAAGCATTCTCACATGATGATTTAACGAAAGAACACTTCGTAGGTTTCTCTCTGAAAAGGATTCATCTTTAGTAGGAGCTGAACGTTAACAGGCGTTAACTGTAAAAGAGGAAGTCTATTTATAGGCTTCAACTAGGGTGGCACCACGGGAAAAACCAGACTCTCGTCCCTTGTATTTAATATACAAGGAGGCGGGGGTTTTTTTTGTTTTTACGATTGCAAATCTGAAATTTCATACATACTTATCATTTTGCATTAGGAGGTAATTTTTATGTCAATTCGAATACCGAGGGGAACGCAGGACATTCTGCCGGGAGAAGTTGAGAAATGGCAATTGATTGAAGAGAAGGCAAGGGAGCTTTGTGAGAAGTTTCAATACCGTGAAATCAGGACACCAATATTCGAACATACAGAATTATTTCTTCGCAGTGTTGGAGATACAACGGATATTGTTCAAAAAGAGATGTACACATTTGAAGACCGCGGCGGCCGCAGTCTGACCCTTCGTCCTGAAGGAACAGCTTCAACTGTAAGATCATTTGTTGAGCATAAAATGCATGGCGATGCAAGCCAGCCTGTAAAGCTTTACTATATGGGGCCTATGTTCCGTTATGAACGCCCACAGGCTGGTCGTTTCCGCCAGTTTGTCCAGTTCGGTGTCGAAGCGATCGGCAGTGCAGATCCGGCAATTGATGCAGAAGTAATTGCACTGGCAATGTCACTTTATAAAAGCATGGGTCTGCAAAAGCTTAAGTTGATTGTGAACAGCCTTGGAGATAAAGAAAGCCGAACTGCACACAGAGAAGCCTTGGTCAACCACTTTAAGCCGCGGATTGGTGAGTTTTGCCAGGATTGCCAGAACCGTCTTGAGAAGAATCCAATGCGCATTCTGGACTGTAAACAAGATCGTGAACATGAACTTATGAAATCTGCTCCATCCATTTTAGATTTTTTAAACGATTATTCCAAAACCTATTTCGAAAAGGTTCAAAAGTATCTAAAGAACCTGGATATTGACTTTACGGTCGATCCGAATCTTGTTCGCGGCCTGGATTACTACAATCATACAGCTTTTGAAATTATGAGTGATTCCGAAGGTTTCGGAGCTATTACTACTCTTTGCGGCGGCGGACGATACAATGGCCTCACTGAGGAAATTGGCGGTCCTGAAGCGCCGGGAATCGGGTTTGCTTTAAGTATTGAGCGATTCATTGCTGCTCTTGAAGCGGAAAAGGTCGATCTGCCTCTTGCTAAGAGCATTGATTGCTACCTTGTCTCCCTTGGAGAGGAAGCTAAGGATTATACAGTCGGCCTTCTTCAAAAACTTCGGATGGCAGGATATTCTGCTGAAAAAGATTATCTTGACAGAAAAATTAAAGCGCAGTTTAAAGCGGCAGACCGCTCGAATGCGAAATTTGTTGCTGTCCTGGGCGAAGATGAACTTAAAGCGAATAAAATTAATGTAAAATCGATGGAATCAGGGGAGCAAACAGAGGTTGAACTTGATTCGTTTATAGAGAAGTTCACAGCACTTTATCAATCATAAACTTGTGTTTACAGGAGGAATTAGTATGTTTGGGCGAACGTATTTTTGCGGGGAAGTAACGGAAAGATCTATTGGAGAAAAAGTAAGCTTAAAAGGCTGGGTGCAAAAACGCCGGGATCTGGGCGGCCTGATTTTTGTCGATCTTCGTGATCGCACTGGCATCGTTCAGGTTGTATTCAATCCGGAAGTATCCCCTGAAGCTCTTGCAGCAGCTGAAAAGATCCGCAATGAATTCGTGCTGGATATAGAGGGAGAAGTAATTGCACGTGAAGATGGCACGATCAATGAGAATCTGAAAACAGGGCGCATTGAGATAAAAGCTGAAAAAGTTACAATCATAAATGAAGCAAAAACACCTCCTTTTGTTATTGGTGATAATGCAGATGTTTCCGAGGATGTCCGTCTTAAATACCGCTATCTGGATTTGAGACGCCCGGTTATGTTTGATACCTTTAAAATGCGTCATCAAGTAACAAAAGCTATGAGGGATTTTCTTGACAGCGAAGGGTTTCTTGATGTAGAAACACCGATCCTAACGAAGAGCACCCCGGAAGGAGCCCGTGATTATTTAGTTCCAAGCCGTGTGCATCCGGGTGAATTCTATGCTCTTCCGCAATCCCCTCAAATCTTTAAGCAGTTATTAATGGTAGGCGGTATTGAACGCTATTACCAAATTGCACGTTGCTTCCGTGATGAAGACCTGCGTGCAGACCGCCAGCCTGAATTTACTCAGGTCGACATCGAAATGAGCTTTATGAGCCAGGAAGAAATCATCGGCCTGATGGAAAACATGATGGAAAAGGTCATGAAAGAAGTAAAAGGCCTGGATGTCCAGCTTCCATTCCCGCGCATGACCTATCAGGAGGCGATGGACCGTTTTGGTTCTGATAAGCCGGATACACGCTTTGGGATGGAATTAACGGATCTGTCGGAAATAGTGAAAGAGTCAAGCTTCAAGGTGTTTGCCGGAGCAGTAGCTTCCGGGGGCCAGGTTAAGGCCATTAATGTGAAAAATGGGGCAGGAAAGTATTCCCGAAAAGATATTGATGCTCTAACAGAGTTTGCAGCTGTATATGGTGCAAAAGGGCTTGCGTGGTTAAAAGCTGAAGAGGACGGATTAAAGGGGCCGATTGCCAAGTTTGTGACTGAAGATGAGCAAACATCATTCTACGCAGCTTTGTCAGTAGAACCAGGAGACTTGCTCCTCTTTGTTGCTGATAAGAAGAGTGTAGTCGCTGATGCACTTGGCGCTCTGCGATTAAAGCTCGGAAAAGAGCTTGAGCTGATTGATCAAAGCAAATTTAATTTCCTTTGGGTTACAGACTGGCCGCTTCTGGAGTACGATGAGGAAGAAGGCCGCTATTATGCAGCCCATCATCCTTTTACAATGCCTGCCAGAGAAGATTTAGATCTTCTTGATAAGGATCCTGCTGGGGTCCGTGCACAAGCATATGACCTTGTGTTAAATGGCTACGAGCTTGGCGGCGGTTCATTGCGTATTTTCGAAAGAGATATTCAGGAGAAAATGTTCAGTGTGCTCGGATTCTCAAAAGAGGAAGCTGTAGAACAGTTTGGATTCCTGCTTGAAGCATTTGAATACGGAACTCCTCCGCATGGTGGTATTGCCCTGGGATTGGACAGACTCGTAATGCTATTAGCCGGCAGAACAAACCTGAGGGATACAATTGCGTTTCCTAAAACTGCAAGTGCGAGCTGTGTGCTTACAGAAGCTCCCGGGGAAGTCAGCCAATCGCAGCTAAATGATTTGAATTTAGCACTTAATTTGAAAAAAAGTGAGTAATTTCCTATTTAATGGTTAATTTGCTGAAAAAATTTATTTTTCAGAAAGTTAAACCAGGAAGTTACTCCTGACTTTTAGGGAAACTTCCATATCTTAAGGAAGAAAATGGATATATTTGTCCATATCACCTCCATTTCAGCAGCTTGAAAAAGACAAAATCGTGTGATATGATCATATCAATAAATAAAGAGTCCTGATGTGTTCGTTGTAAAACCTGAAATTTTGACCAACATTATTCCTTCGGGAGTCCGGAGTTTTCCAGCAGCGTAAATGCCTCATGGATGAGGACTTACAAACGCAGGAAACAGGACACCCACCTGCTGAGTGCGGGTTCAAAACGAGGGCATCAACAGCGACGGCACGATTGGGACTCTTTAGTACATACGACGATAAAAATCCATGCCAGCTCAGGCATGGATTTTTTGTGTCTGTTTATTATGATCACTGCTAAGAAGATTAGTTTTAAATACGATAACGCTGTTAACACTATTGAAGATAAGTTTTGATTTTAGGTTAAAATGCTAATATCATTAATCCCATAGAACTACTTGCTTTAATATTAAAGTATGATATATTCATTATCGGGTATAAGATAAAACATGCTTATTAAATAACATCTGATGGAGTTGATATATATGCTTCACCAATTTTCCAGAAATGAATTGGCTATTGGCAAAGAAGGCCTCGAAAAAATGAAAAATAGTACCGTTGCCGTACTGGGCATTGGAGGAGTTGGTTCCTTTGCAGCGGAAGCATTGGCGCGTTCCGGTGTTGGCCGGCTTGTGCTGGTTGATAAAGACGATGTTGATATTACAAATGTGAACAGGCAGGTCATCGCTTTATTATCCACTGTCGGGAAACCAAAGGTGGATTTAATGAAAGACAGAATCAAGGATATCAATCCTGACTGTGAAGTTATTGCTTTGAAAATGTTTTATACGGAAGAAACTTATGAGCAATTCTTTGATTATGGTCTGGACTTTGTAGTTGATGCTTCCGATACAATTGCCTATAAAATTCATCTAATAAAAGAATGCTTGAATAGAGGAATTCCAATGATCTCAAGTATGGGTGCTGCAAATAAGATGGATCCAACCAGGTTCCAGATTGCTGATATCTTTAAAACTCATACCGACCCGATTGCTAAGGTTATCCGCACGCGCCTGAGAAAAGAAGGAATCAGAAAAGGCGTTCCGGTAGTATTTTCCGATGAAAGCCCGATCGTAATCCGGGAAGATGTCCGAAAAACAGTTGGAAAAGATGATGCTGAAATCAGAAAGGCCAAAATGCCGCCATCTTCTAACGCATTTGTTCCTTCTGTTGCTGGTTTAATCATGGCCAGCTATGTAAACAGAGAACTTCTAAGCGATATAAAAATTGCACGTGTAAATGACTGAAAAGAGACCGGCCTTCAGCAGGCCGGTTTTTGCGCGTTTAAATGTCCTGAAATTCCTGCAGTTAATGAACTGCTCTTTTCTCTTCTATGCTGTCATTCTTCAGTAGCTGGTCTGCTTCTTTCAGGATGCATGCCATTTCCTCATATTGCAAAAGGTGATTTTTATATTCCGCTTCTTTTTCATTCAACTTTTTAATTAACTGCTCATATTGAAGCTTTAAGTGAACTTGTTCTTCGTGCAGACGTTTATTTTCCTTCATTTGCTCTGGGTTAGGCTTTGTCTTGGCATAGTTTTTTAAAAAGTGTATGACTTGAGCCAAATTGGCTGGCGGAGCAGTATCAGGAGTTTCAGGTGTTTGAGTGCCAGCAGTATTCCTTGAGCTTTTTTCTGATCCATGATCTTCTCTTTTTGTAATGACCATGTTCCATCGATATTGACAGGCTGAAACCGTACGTCCGAGCTCTGTACTAGCCTTCTTAAAGGCTGATGCTTTTGAATCGCCATTTGATGTGTATTCAAGTACTGTCTCTTCGAGTAATTGATCCTCTTCCGGCTTCCATAAGTCTTTCCGTTCCTTCATTTCTTTGATCACCTCGAAAATACGATTGTTATTGTTAGGCTTATCGTCACCTTAATAGATGAAAATATTCCATTCTCAGCCCGTGAAAGGTAAAATAGCAAGGAGCAAATCTAATTTAGATCCCGGCCTTAAAGATGTCTGCAAAACGGACAAAACATTATTATCTGGGAGGAGGATGAATACATGGATACTTTTGTAGAAATACAGGAAGTGACAAAAGTGATAAAAGGAAAAACAATAATTGATTCTGTCAGCTTTGACGTGAAAAAGGGAGAGGTATTCGGTTTCCTTGGCCCAAACGGTGCAGGTAAAACCACCACTATTCGAATGCTGGTGGGCTTGATCGGCATTACTTCCGGGGACATAAAGATTCTTGGCAGCAGCATTAAAACAGATTTCGAAAAAGCGGTTTCCCATATTGGAGCTATTGTAGAGAATCCTGAGATGTATAAGTTTTTGTCAGGTTATCAAAATCTCATCCATTATGCACGAATGTCAAAAGGAGTGACAAAGGAGAAAATTGATGAGATTGTCGAGCTGGTAGGTCTGACTGATCGTATTCATGATAAAGTGAGGACATACTCGCTTGGAATGAGGCAGAGACTTGGTCTGGCGCAGTGTCTTTTGCATGATCCCAAAATCCTCATTCTGGATGAGCCTACGAATGGGCTTGATCCGGCAGGCATCAGGGAGATTCGGGATCATCTGAGGATGCTTGCGAGAGACAGAGAAATGGCTGTCATTGTTTCAAGCCATTTATTATCTGAAATGGAAATGATGTGCGACAGAATCGGCATTATTCAAAACGGGAAGTTGATTGATGTTCAGCACATCAGTGATTTTGTACAGGGAAAAGAAAAAGTGTATGAAATGGAAGTGGATGACCCTGATATAGCAGAAAGAATGTTAAAAAGTATATACCCCGAATTACCTATACAGACCACTGAAAACAGCGTGATTCTTCCGCTCGTCCGTGAACGCATTCCTGAGATGGTAAAGGAGCTGGTCCGGAAAGATATTAATATTTTTGCTGTCCGTGAAGTAACCAAAACATTGGAAGATCGCTTCCTGGAAGTTACTGAGTACAAGGGAGGTGCCGAACATGCCCGGACTGATTCAAAATGAATGGATGAAGATTTTTAGGCGCCCGGGGACTTTTGTCATGATTGGACTGCTTTTAATCATGACGACTGTTGCAGGCGCTTTTATAAAATATCAGGAAAGCGGTGGGACGGTCCCGGATAATACGGAATGGAAAAGGGGCTTGCAGACTCAAAACGAAAGCTATCAAAAACAGCTTGAAGAGATGGGAGAAACGGTTCCCAGAGATATGAAGGAACAGTATCTGAGGGAGATTGCCCTTAATGAATACCGAATCCAGCATGATATTTCACCGAATGAGGAATACTCTGTCTGGGGATTTGTATCCGATACCTCACAGCTGATTGAATTTGCCGGCCTTTTTACCATCATCATTGCCGGAGGGATTGTGGCAAATGAGTTTAGCTGGGGAACCATCAAACTTCTTTTGATTAGGCCTATCAAAAGAGTGAAAATCCTCGGAGCAAAGTATATTACCGTGATTTTATTCGGTCTGATGCTGCTGGCCGTCCTCTTCGGATATTCAGCACTTCTGGGCGGTCTCCTCTTTGGATTCCCTGAAAAAGTAGTTCCTTATTTATATTATTACAATGGGACAGTGGAAGAGCAAAGCATGGGACTTCATCTGATAGCTTATTATGGCCTTAAATCCATAAATATGCTTATGCTTGCAACCATGGCTTTTATGATTTCGGCAGTTTTCAGGAATAGCTCTCTGGCAATAGGACTTTCGCTGTTTCTGATGTTTATGGGAGGACAAGTCACAAGACTGATAGCCATGAAGTATGATTGGGCAAAGTACAGCCTTTTTGCCAATACAGATCTTCTTCAATATTTTGAGGGAGTGCCAATGGTTCAGGGAATGACACTTGGATTTTCGATCATGATTATTTTTATCTACTTCCTGCTTTTCCAGGTGCTTGCATTTTATGTATTTAATAAAAGAGATGTTTCTGCTTAGTAAATAAGAGAAGGTCTGGCATCGCTGCCAGACCTTTTGCTATTTACGGAGTTTTTCATAAATCGATGCTAATGCCTGTTCAAATTTGCCTGTTTTCTTAGGCTGATAGTATACCTTGTTTTTTATTCTGTCCGGTAAGTACTGCTGTTTGACCCAGCCTGTTTCGTAATCGTGAGGGTACAGATAGCCGGTGCCTCTTCCAAGCTCTGTGGCTCCTTTGTAGTGGGCGTCCTTCAAATGATCGGGGACTTCACCGCTTTTGCCTGCCCGAATGTCTGCAATGGCAGAATCCAAAGCTTTGTATGCAGAATTGGATTTTGGAGATAAGCAAAGCTCTATGACCGCATTTGCAAGCGGTATCCTTGCTTCCGGAAATCCAATTCTTTCGGCTGTTTCAACGGCTGCGAGAGTTCTGGCTCCGGCTTGGGGTGATGCAAGGCCGATATCTTCATAGGCAATAACCAGCAGTCTTCTGCTTATACTCTGCAGATCGCCTGCTTCAATTAATCTGCCCAAATAGTGAAGCGCAGCATTTACGTCGCTTCCGCGGATAGACTTTTGAAAACCGGATAATACATCGTAATGGGCATCCCCATCTTTATCGTGTGTAAAGCTTTTGCGCTGAATGCATTCCTCGGCAACAGACAAGTCAATTTTAATGATGCCTTCTTCATCCTCTTTTGTTGAAAGTACAGCCAGTTCCAAGGCATTAAGGGAGCTTCTGACATCGCCATTCGAAGCAGTGGCCAGATGAGTTAGAGCTTCTTCGGTAACATCGGTTTGTTTATTGCCAAGGCCCCGTTCCTTATCCTGCAAGGCTCTTGCCAGTGCTTTTTTAATTTCATCTGCAGACAGAGACTTCAGTTCGAAAATTTGACACCGGCTTCTGATCGCAGGATTTATTGCATGATATGGGTTGCTGGTTGTGGCGCCAATTAAAGTGATGCTGCCATTTTCCAGATAGGGAAGCAGAAAGTCCTGTTTGCCTTTATCAAGCCTATGGACTTCATCCAGAAGCAGAATGACCTTACCCGACATTTTTGCCTCTGCCGCTACCACTTCCATATCTTTTTTATTATTAGTCACTGCATTTAAAGTGCGGAAAGCATATTTGGTGCTTCCAGCAATGGCACTTGCAATCGACGTCTTGCCTATGCCTGGAGGCCCGTACAGAATCATCGATGAGAGCTGCTTAGCCTGCACCATGCGATAAATAATTTTTCCTTCTGAAACAAGATGCTCCTGGCCGATGATTTCATCTATCGTTCTCGGCCTCATCCGGAATGCAAGAGGTTTAATGTTCAAAGTTATCACTCCAGCCTTTTGCCGGCAGTTTGCAGTCTGCCTATCAATTTTCAGCAAAGCTTCCGCTTTCTATTTAAGATACCATAACATTTCCTGCTGTAAAATCAATTAGACCGCCATTGCAAGCGTACGGGATTCAATCCCTCGCGCACCTTTTCTCCGTGAAATATGCTATAATGTCAAAAGTCTATAATCTTAGTAAGGATTTAACATTTCATATATAATGAAGCCGATTATTTTAAGGGAATTCGGCAGCCAGGCGAATTGCCGGGGCAGCTTTACTGTATTGTGAAGCTTTAATTGACCGTTTTTTGGAAAAGCTTAATAGAAAAGGATAAATCGTTGCGATTAAAATGCTCTAAGAAAAGGATAGAGGTGCAAGCTGATGAAAATATCTACTAAAGGCCGTTATGGTTTAACTATAATGATTGAATTAGCTAAAAAGCATGGGGAAGGTCCCACTTCATTAAAATCGATTGCCCAGACCAATGACCTGTCTGAGCACTATCTGGAGCAGCTTATTGCTCCGCTTCGGAACGCCGGGCTTGTTAAAAGCATCCGCGGTGCATACGGCGGATATATTTTAGGCAATGAGCCGGCAAAGATTACCGCCGGGGATATCATCAGAGTTCTGGAAGGACCGATCAGTCCAGTGGAAGGAATTGAAGATGAGGAGCCTGCAAAGAGGGAACTGTGGATGCGAATTCGTGATGCAGTGAAAGATGTGCTTGATAACACAACGCTAGAAGATCTTGCCAGCCATACAGATACCGGAGAATCGGATGCTTATATGTTTTATATTTAGGCCTTAATCATAGAATAATTTTCGTGGGAAATACAAGCAGCAGGATGAAATGAAGTAGGTGAACTAATTTGGAAAGAATATACCTTGACCATGCAGCGACTTCGCCAATGCATCCGGAAGTGATTGAACGGATGACTGAAGTCATGAAATCTGAATATGGAAATCCCTCAAGCATCCATTATTTCGGGAGGAGTGCACGCCACATTGTCGATGAAGCAAGATCTGCTTTAGCAAACAGTATTGGTGCAAAAGCCAATGATATTATTTTTACAGGCGGCGGAACAGAAGCTGATAATCATGCGATTTTTGGAACGGCTGAATCCTGCCGCCATAGGGGCAAACACATTATCACAACTCAAATTGAACATCATGCGGTTTTGCATGCATGTGAGGAGCTTGAAAGACAGGGGTTTGAGGTAACGTATTTGCCTGTTGATCCAAATGGGCGTGTTTCGGTAAAGGACGTTGAAGATGCTTTGCGCGAGGATACAATACTCGTAACGATCATGTACGGAAATAATGAAATAGGGGCTCTTCAGCCGATTAAGGAAATAGGCGGGTTATTGGCAGAGCATCCTGCCAAATTCCATACTGATGCTGTTCAGGCATATGGGCTTGAAAAAATTGATGTGCAGGAATTGAGAGTGGATTTGCTTTCCGTCTCCGCCCATAAAATAAATGGCCCAAAAGGGATCGGATTTTTATATGCCCATCCTGATGTGAAGCTTTCTTCACGGCTATTTGGCGGTGAACAAGAAAGGAAGCGCCGGGCAGGAACGGAAAATGTTCCTTCTATTGCAGGCTTCCAGGAGGCTGTCCGGATCACTCAGAAGGAGATGGAAGCTAAGCGGGAAGAACTGCATTCTTTTAAGATGCTGTTCATGGATAAACTGAAACAGGAAGATGCTGTTTTTGAACTGAACGGATTGCTTGATTATTCCCTTCCTCATGTTTTAAACTTAAGCTTTCCCGGAACAAATGTTGAAGCCATGCTGGTTAACCTTGATTTGGCTGGAATAGCAGCATCAAGCGGATCGGCCTGTACTGCAGGCTCCATCGATCCATCCCACGTCCTTGTCAGCATGTTTGGAAAAGGTTCAGACAAACTGCAAAATTCCATCCGTTTCAGCTTCGGTCTCTTTAATACAAAAGAACAAGTCGAACAAGCAGCAGAACAAACAGCTAAAATCGTGAAACGGCTGGCTAAATAGATTAAGATATTGGAAACATGCATTAGGATGAACATGATTCTTAAGAAATTGCTTTTAATTTGTCACTAAGTTTTTACACTGAGTTGATTGGAGCGGAGGGCACTTGACTCCTGCGGGAAGTGAGAGAAGTGCGAGACCCCACAGGCGGAGCCGAGGAGGCTCGCATCTCTCCCGCGGAAAGCAAGTGTCCGCAGCGGAAATCAACGGACAGAATTATGAGTGAGGAATAGAGGTGAAATAGATGAACAAAGATCCAAAGGATACCCGGGTAGTGGTTGGTATGTCCGGAGGCGTTGATTCTTCTGTGGCGGCCCTGCTTTTGAAAGAACAGGGTTACGATGTAATCGGCATCTTCATGAAAAACTGGGATGATACAGACGAAAATGGTGTTTGTACCGCTACAGAGGACTACAATGATGTCATCCGGGTATGCAACCAAATCGGCATCCCATATTACGCAGTCAACTTCGAAAAGCAATATTGGGATAAAGTATTTACCTACTTCCTTGAAGAATACAAGGCAGGGCGGACACCTAATCCTGATGTTATGTGTAATAAAGAAATTAAATTTAAGGCATTCCTTGAACATGCTGTGAACCTCGGCGCCGACTATCTGGCGACAGGACACTATGCGCGTGTGGAATTCAGGGATGGCGAATACAAAATGCTGAGAGGCCTTGATGATAACAAGGACCAAACCTATTTCCTGAACCAGTTGACACAGGAGCAGCTTGAGAAAGTGATGTTCCCAATTGGCGACATTGAAAAATCAAAAGTTCGTGAACTTGCAAAAGAAGCCGGTTTGGCAACTGCAGCAAAGAAAGACAGTACGGGAATCTGCTTTATTGGTGAGCGCAACTTCAAGGAGTTTCTTGGGAATTACCTTCCGGCACAGCCCGGAAACATGGAAACTATGGACGGAAAAGTTGTCGGCAAGCATGATGGCCTTATGTACTATACCATCGGACAGCGGCATGGACTTGGCATTGGCGGAGCAGGTGAACCCTGGTTTGCCATCGGTAAAGACCTGAAGAGAAATGTCTTGTATGTCGGACAAGGCTTCCACAATGAAATGCTCTATTCAGACTCCATTATTGCTGTTAATAGCAGCTGGGTAACAAATTCAGAACTGCCGCAGGAATTTGAATGTACGGCTAAGTTCCGATATCGTCAGGCTGACAGCAGGGTAAAGGTTCAAATACTTGAAGATGGCAAGGTCAAAGTTGCTTTTGAGGAGCCAATTCGGGCTGTTACCCCTGGTCAGGCGGTTGTCTTTTATAATGGAGACGAGTGCCTTGGCGGAGGAACAATTGATGAAATATTCAAGGATGGCAAACAGCTGGATTATGTAGGTTAAGAAAAGACGGACCCCGATTCCTATCAAAGGATCGGGGTTTTATTACGGGAATAGAAGGCAGCGGAAAAGGTGAATTCAAATATGCTATACTTTGATTTGAATGGAGTGATGAATAATGGATAAAAACCAAATGGGTATTCAATATATGCAAGAAGGAAAATGGGAGGAAGCAGCGAAGGTTTTTATGGAAGCAATTGAAGAGAATCCTTCAGATCCTGTTTCCTATATTAACTTTGGAAATGTGCTATCAGCTGTAGGTGAAAACGAAAAAGCGCTGAAGTTCTATGAGAAAGCAATCGGACTTGATGAAAATGCAGGTGCTGCTTACTACAGTGCCGGAAATTTATATTATGAATTACAGCAGTTTGATGAAGCTAAAAAGATGTTTGAAACTGCATTGCAAAAAGGGCTGGAAACTGCAGATAATTTCTTCATGCTTGGCATGTCCCTAATAGCCCTTGACCAGGGAAGACTGGCTTTGCCTTATTTGCAGCGAAGTGCGGAGCTGAATGAAAATGACGCCGAAGCGCATTTCCAATATGGATTATGCCTGGCACAGCAGGAATACATTGATGAAGCGATCAGGCAGATGAAAAAGTGCATCGAAATTGAGCCGGAGCATGCAGATGCTTACTACAATCTTGGAGTAGCATATGGATTTAAGGAAGACGATAATGAAGCACTTGCTTACTTCAATAAGGCACTGGAAATTCAGCCGGACCATATGCTTGCGGGCTACGGAAAAAAGCTGATTGAAAAGGGCGGCAGCGAATTGAATTAAAGTTGTTTTTAGGGGAGGGAATGGAAATGGAAAAACAGGATTCCATGGATCTTTTTGCCGAACAGGGGAAGTTCATAAAGGGCAGACATCTGGTCACTATCTTTCATAATGAGCAAAACTTATATACGGTTGTGCGCATTAGGGTTGATGAAACGAATGACTCTTATGATGAAAAAGAAGCAGTCATTACCGGCTATCTGCCAAAGATGCATGAGCAAGAAACCTATATTTTTTATGGTGAATTCAAAGACCACCCTAAGTTCGGCATCCAATTCCATGCAAGCCATTACAGGAAAGATCTTCCCCAGACGAAACAAGGCGTAGCCAATTATTTATCAAGTGAATTATTTAAAGGGATTGGCAAGAAAACAGCCGAGCAAATCGTGGAGACACTTGGAGAAGATGCGATTACTCGTATTCTAAATCAGCCGTCCCTGCTCGATAGTGTTCCCAAGCTGTCACCTGAAAAAGCTAAATTGCTTTACGATACGCTGATGGAACACCAGGGCCTTGAGCAAGCCATGATCGCACTGAATCAATATGGCTTTGGCCCGCAGCTTTCCATGAGAATTTACCAGGTCTATAAAGAAACGACAATTGAAGTCGTTCAAAATAATCCTTATAAGCTGGTTGAGGATATAGAAGGGGTCGGATTTGGCCGTGCTGACGAACTGGGATATCAAATCGGAATATCAGGCAATCATCCTGACCGTATAAAAGCTGCCTGCCTCTACATATTGGAAACGGAGAGCATGCAGGCAGGCCATGTTTATATTGAAGCAAAGCTTCTTTTGCAAAGTGTGAAGAAGCTGCTGGAGGAAAATAAGCGTGATTTGATTGAATACAAGGATATTTCCAATGAACTGATTAAGCTTGAAGAGGAAGGGAAGATCATGGCTGAAGGCCAGAAAATTTTCCTTCCATCTCTTTATTTTTCCGAAAAGGGACTAGTAACCAATATTAAGCGGATTCTAAATCAAACCCAGTATGATGAACAGTTCCCGGAGTCTGAATTTCTTTTGGCCCTTGGGAATTTGGAGGAACGTCTGGGTGTCCAATATGCCCCAACTCAAAAGGAAGCCATTCAAACAGCTCTTATGTCTCCTATGCTAATATTGACCGGCGGGCCGGGGACAGGAAAAACAACCGTTATTAAGGGGATTGTTGAGTTATATGCCGAGCTGCATGGCTGCTCCCTGGAACCCAAAGATTATAAAAAGGAAGAACCCTTTCCCTTCCTGCTGGCAGCCCCTACAGGAAGAGCTGCAAAACGGATGGCAGAATCAACAGGGCTTCCCGCAGTAACAATACACCGCCTTCTTGGCTGGAATGGTTCTGAAGGATTTGACCGGCACGAGGAAAGTCCATTAGAAGGCAGGATTTTAATCGTAGATGAAACATCAATGGTTGATATTTGGCTGGCAAATCAGCTTTTCAAAGCACTTCCTGAAAATATGCAGGTGATCCTGGTTGGTGATGAAGACCAGCTGCCATCAGTGGGTCCCGGCCAGGTTTTGAAGGATCTTTTGCGCTCAGAACGCATTCCAACAGTCCGTTTAACAGATATATACAGGCAGGCTGAAGGATCCTCAATTATTGAACTGGCACATGAAATGAAAAAAGGCAAGCTTCCTGCGAACATCTCTGCACAGCAATCTGATCGTTCATTTATCAAATGCCAGCCGGGCCAAATTGCTGATGTTGTTGAAAAAGTTGTCCTGAATGCCAAAAAGAAAGGTTATTCTTCTAAAGATATTCAGGTGCTTGCCCCAATGTACCGCGGACCTGCAGGCATCGACAGACTAAACGAAATACTGCAGGAAATACTGAATCCAAATCCCGATGGGTCGAGGAAAGAGCTGTCCTTTGGTGATGTGAAATACAGAATTGGCGATAAGGTCCTTCAGCTTGTCAACCAGCCTGAGAACAATGTTTTTAACGGGGATATGGGTGAAATTGTTTCTATTTTTTTCGCAAAGGAAAATACGGAAAAACAGGATATGATTGTTGTAACCTTTGATGGGGCGGAAGCTACATACACAAAGCAGGATCTAAACCAGATCACTCATGCCTACTGCTGCTCTGTCCATAAATCCCAGGGAAGTGAATTTCCGATCGTCATTATGCCTGTTGTTAAAAGCTATTACAGGATGCTTAGAAGAAATCTCCTTTATACTGCCATTACCCGCAGCAGACAATTTTTGATATTGTGCGGTGAAGAAGATGCATTGAAAATCGGTGTGGAACGTGCGGATGAACAGGCCCGCCTGACCACTCTTTCTGAAAAGCTGAGAGATGCAATCCTGTTTAATGATGAAACAGAGCTTGAAGATACAGCTGAGTCTTCTCTTACGGAAACACTTTCTCTCGAAGAAAAGCTTCTTCAAGCCGATCCAATGATAGGAATGGGAAATATAACACCGTATGATTTTTTGGAAAAAGAATATAGCTAAGAAGAGCAGTCTACAATAAAAGACTGTTCTTTTTGTTTATCTCAGCAATAGACATGCATGCAATTTGGCGGTTTAATCTAAATATATAAAGGAGAGATAAATGTGGAAAAGAAAAGCAGAACTTCTCTTCTCAATCTCCATGGAGTAAAACGACGCAGACAGCCGCGGCAGGACTATGAGTTCTCAGAGGAGCTGTCAGACGGCGGGGAGCGCAGCGAGCGTTTTAATAAGCCAAGGTATAGCAGAAAGTAGGCTTATGCAGGCTTTCTAATCCGTTCTTAACAATACTTTTTGGATCCCATGGCAATGGTTTTCCGTTATGTTTTTTTCGGGAAAGTGAAAACTATAAATGTTCGGGAAGGCGGGATTCTCTTTGCGGACATTTTCTTTATTAAAAGGCCTGCCGGTTTTTGAGTTAAAAACCGGCAATAAAGCAGGCGATATCTGTGATTTATCCATTTCTGGAACCGGAAAAGTTCAGGGATTACTACTGCGAAAGGGCGCATTTCTGAAAAAAAACTATATCATCAATATTGAAGACGTGGCATCTTTCGGCTGGGATGGAGTGATGATTGAAGATACCTCTGTTCTGCAGGCAATTCCTAAACATGATGATTATACATGCGAGACCCATAACCGGTTAACCGGCAAAATGATTATGAGCCGGGAAGGAGAACGGCTTGGTTTGCTTGAGGATGTATACTTTAAGGAAGAATTGGGCACGATTGTAGGGTACGAACTGTCGGATGGCTTCTTTTCAGATGTGCTGGAAGGAAAACGTGTCATAAAAACCGATGACCCGCCTGCAATTGGAAAAGACGCCATAATTGTAAATGTAAAATAGTGAGGTGTCTTTTTCGTGCTGAAATGTCCAAATTGCCAGAGTAAAGATATTGGTAAAATTGGGATTAACCAATATTATTGCTGGAGTTGCTTTATTGAACTTTCCTTGTCCAAAGGGATCATTAACACCCATCAAGTAGAGGAAGATGGTACGCTCAGTTCCCTTGATGATTTATTTGAAGAAGAAGAGCGCCGGTTTCTTTCGTAAGAATTAACGGAAGAGGTGAGCCAGTTATGAACAAAATATTAACCTCTGCAATGATGCTTGGGGCAGGCATGGCTGCTTATAATTATGCCCAAAAGAATAATATGATATCAGGCCGAAAAATGAAACGTATCCAGAAAAGAATAACCAAAGCTTTATTTTAAATGATCAAGGCTGGTTCTTAAAAAAGGGCCAGCTTTTTTTCGCAGTTTCATGGTATTCATAATGAGTAAGATGCATAATTCCCATGGAAGCTATCACAATAAATATAAGGAGGGAGGCATATTGAATATTCAAATGAAATGGTACTACAGGCTTGGATTTCTGCTTCTCTTGTTTATTGTGATTTTAGTGTTCCTGAAGCTCCAGGCATTATGGATGCCCCTTATGGAAATCGTATTTGCCGTATTCATTCCTTTTATCATTGGGGCATTTATTACATATCTTCTTCACCCGATCGTGGAAAAATTGCATGAAACGGGCCTTCACAGAGGATTTGCCGTTTTTATTATTTATTTTTTGTTCTTCGGGGGAATTGGCCTTACCCTGTATAAAGGGATTCCGGCTTTTATTCATCAATTGCGTGATTTGGCGGAAAATGCACCTCACTTTGCAAATCAGTACCGCGGATGGATCGACACGATTCAGAGTAAAACATCAACATGGCCTGATGGCCTGCAGACCAGGATTGATGATGTTATTGCAGCTGTAGAACAGCGGCTGAATAATCTTTTGTCGAAGGTAATCACATTTTTTCTTAATGTATTGAACTATGCTGTGATTATCGCAGTTATCCCCTTCATCTCCTTTTATCTTCTTAAAGATTTTTCGATTATGAAAAGAGCTGCCTGGTATTTGACTCCAAGAAAATGGAGGAAGGAAGGCGTGTTATTCTTAAGAGATATAGATAAGTCCCTCGGAAGCTATATCAGAGGCCAGCTTCTGGTATGTGCAGCCATTGGAGCCATTTCTTCTCTGCTGTTCTGGGCTTTTGATATGCGCTATCCTCTTTTGCTGGGCACTATAATAGGTGTTACCAATGTAATTCCTTATTTTGGTCCAATTATCGGAGCGGTCCCGGCTGTGATCATTGCTTCAGCTTTATCGGTTAAAATGGTCGTAATAACAATTGGGATTATTATGGTTCTTCAATTCCTTGAGGGAAATATCCTATCACCCCTGATTGTTGGAAAAAGTCTTCATATGCACCCTCTTCTCATTATGCTTGCACTGCTGGCGGGCGGAGAAGCTGGAGGGATATTGGGCCTGATTATTGCAGTTCCGATTTTAGCTGTCATTAAAGTAAGTATCATACATGCAAAAAAACACTTTTCAAAAAATAAACAGCCAAAAATCAGCGGAACCTCATCCTGATGTTGACAACAATAAAGGTAAATCGCTATAATGCGTCTATAAAGCTATATATTAAACATTTTGACGGAATGAGTATGTTATAGGCCATCTGCGTGAATGCATTGCTGCATTCATAAAAGAGAGGGAGTTCCAAGGCTGAAAGAACTTCCAGATGAAGGATAACAGAAAGCTAATCCTGAGTGCAGCTAATCCCTGCCGTATTTCCGCGTTAAGGATCTGAGAGATGGGAGATTGCCTATGAACCGGCATTATTCATTTAACTTCCATAATCAGGGTGGTACCGCGAGCAAGCTCTCGTCCCTGTCCAGGGATGAGGGCTTTTTTTGTTGTTTTCAAAAGTTTTTACATATTTTAGGAGGTTGGTTAGAATGAAACAATTATCAGGTGCTGAAATACGCCGAATGTTCCTGGATTTCTTTAAGGAGAAAGGACACGCTGTTGAACCGAGCGCATCCCTCGTTCCGCACGAAGATCCTTCCCTGCTCTGGATTAATAGTGGTGTCGCCACTCTGAAAAAATATTTTGACGGCCGTGTCATCCCTGAGAACCCGAGGATTACAAATGCCCAAAAATCCATACGTACCAACGATATCGAAAATGTCGGCAAAACAGCAAGGCACCATACATTTTTTGAAATGCTGGGCAACTTCTCAATTGGTGATTACTTTAAAGAAGAAGCAATCGTCTGGGCTTGGGAGTTCTTGACTGATGAAAAATGGATCGGTTTTGAAGAAGAAAAGCTTTCTGTTACAATTCACCCCGAAGATGATGAAGCTTTTAACATCTGGCGGGAAAAAGTGGGCGTGCCTGAAGAGAGAATTATCCGCCTGGAAGGAAACTTCTGGGACATCGGAGAAGGCCCAAGTGGTCCAAATACAGAAATCTTCTATGACCGCGGTCCTGAATATGGAAATGACCCAGGAGATCCTGAACTATATCCCGGCGGTGAAAACGATCGCTATTTAGAAGTCTGGAACCTTGTGTTTTCTGAATTCAACCATAATCCTGATGGCACTTATACGCCGCTTCCTAAGAAAAATATTGATACCGGGATGGGGCTTGAGCGGATGGCATCTGTCGTTCAAAATGTTCCTACTAACTTTGATACAGACTTATTTATGCCGATTATCCGGGGAACAGAAGAAATTTCAGGCCGGAAATATGGAGCATCAAATGAAACGGATGTTGCATTTAAAGTTATTGCTGACCATATCCGCACAGTGGCATTTGCAGTGGGTGACGGTGCGCTGCCTTCTAATGAAGGACGGGGCTATGTATTAAGAAGATTGCTTCGACGTGCTGTCAGATATGCAAAACAAATCAATATAAACGAGCCATTTATGTATGAATTGGTGCCAGTGGTAGGAGAAATTATGCATGACTTCTATCCGGAGGTAAAAGAAAAAACGGAATTTATTCAAAAGGTCATCAAAAACGAAGAAGAACGTTTCCATGAAACACTTCATGAAGGTCTTGCCATTCTTTCATCTGTTATCAAGAAAGAAAAAGAAAAAGGCAGCGATACGATTCAGGGTGAAGACGTTTTCCGTCTATATGATACGTACGGATTCCCTGTTGAGTTAACAGAGGAATATGCTGAAGAAGAAGGTATGAAAGTGGATCATGCCGGATTTGAAAAGGAAATGGAAGGACAGCGCGAGCGTGCACGTTCAGCACGTCAGGATGTAGATTCCATGCAGATTCAGGGCGGTGTGTTAGGAGAGCTGAAAACCGAAAGCAAATTTGTCGGATATGATAAGCTTCAGACAGAAGCCAGAATAGCTGCAATTGTGAAGGATGGGCAATTAATTGAAGAAGCTCATGCTGGTGATGAGATTCAGCTGATCCTGAATGAAACACCATTTTACGCAGAGAGCGGCGGACAGATTGCTGACCAGGGAACTCTTGAGGCAGAAGGATTAAAGGTTTCCATTAAGGATGTTCAAAAAGCTCCGAATGGACAAAACCTTCATAGAGCTGTCGTTGAAAAAGGAAAGCTGAAGGCAGAAGCATCTGTACTGGCTGCTGTAAATGAGCAAATCCGTTCAAAGGTAATCAAAAATCATACTGCAACTCACTTGCTTCATCAAGCTTTAAAGGATGTTTTGGGAGGCCATGTTAACCAGGCTGGTTCTCTAGTAGGCCCGGATCGTCTGCGTTTTGACTTCTCTCATTTTGGGCAAATTACTTCTGAAGAGCTTGAGAAAATTGAAGCGATTGTCAACGAACAAATTTGGCAAAGCCTTGAAGTTGAAATCAACTACAAGGACATTGAAGAGGCAAAGGCAATGGGGGCTATGGCTCTATTTGGTGAGAAATATGGCAAGATTGTCCGGGTCGTTCAGGTTGGTGATTACAGTCTTGAGCTTTGCGGCGGATGCCATGTTCCGAATACTGCTTCCATCGGATTGTTCAAGATCCAATCGGAAAGCGGAATTGGCGCTGGAACTCGCAGAATAGAAGCAGTAACTGGCGAATCTGCATACAAGCTAATGAATGACCAGATTACTGTATTAAAAGAAGCATCAGGCAAATTAAAGACCAATCCAAAAGATTTGTCCGCAAGAATTGATGTGCTTCTTGGAGAAATGAAGCAGCTGCAGCGTGAAAACGAATCTTTAGCAGCAAAATTGGGCAATATTGAAGCAGGGAGCCTGGTATCAAAGGCAAAAGAAGTCAATGGCATTACCGTTCTTGCTGAAAAGGTCCAGGCATCAGACATGAATAACCTGCGCAATATGGCTGATGATTTAAAACAAAAACTCGGATCTGCAGTTGTTGTATTAGGCAGTATAAACGAGGGAAAAGTGAATATTATTGCCGGGGTGACAGATGATTTGATTAAAAAAGGCTTCCATGCGGGCAAAGCGGTCAAAGAAGTTGCTGCAAAATGCGGCGGCGGAGGCGGAGGCCGTCCGGACATGGCTCAGGCTGGCGGAAAAGACCCGGAAAAACTTGAAAGTGCTCTGCAATTTGTAGAAGAATGGGTTAAATCCGTTTGATATCCCTGTAAAGTAGTGTAAAATGGAGATAACCAAGAGAGATTGTTCATCATCAGGAAGTAACAGCTTGTTCTTCACCATGTTTTCCTGTCAGGAACAAGATCATTTATTGATCGCTCTGATTTTTCAGGCGGCAGGCCAAACAGTTATGAAGAGGGGGACAAGCTGGTAATGATCCGGATTTAATCCGGCAAATATAAGCTATCCTATCCTTCATGCAGAAAAGCGAGGTGTAAGATATGAGCTCATTTGACAAAACAATGAGGTTTAACTTTCCTGAAGAACCAATCGAACAGGATGTGAATGAAGTTCTGTTTCAAGTTTATGGCGCCCTCCAGGAAAAAGGGTATAATCCTATAAATCAAATTGTCGGTTATCTGCTGTCCGGGGATCCGGCTTACATTCCCCGCCATAAGGATGCACGCAATATCATCCGTAAACTTGAACGGGATGAGATCATCGAAGAATTGGTTAAATCATACTTAAAACAGCAGCGTGAGGGGTAAACATGCGGACTATGGGACTGGATGTCGGCTCTAAGACAGTCGGCGTCGCTCTAAGCGATGCGTTCGGATGGACAGCGCAGGGCTTGGAAACCATCAAAATCAACGAGGAAGAAAAAGAGTTTGGTTTTGAAAGAATTGGTGAAATAATAAAAGAGCATGAAGTCAGTAAGATTGTTGTCGGCTTGCCTAAAAACATGAACGGAACCATTGGCCCACGCGGTGAAGCCAGCCAGTTCTTTGCTTCAGAGCTGGAGAAGCTATTTGGCCTTCCGGTCGTATTGTGGGACGAGCGTCTCTCAACAATGGCAGCTGAAAGAGTTTTGCTTGAAGCGGATGTCAGCCGCAAGAAACGGAAAAAAGTCATTGATAAAATGGCAGCCGTAATGATTTTACAAGGCTTTTTAAATAGCCAAATTTAATGAGGTGAACAGAAATGAACCATGGAGATAACAACATTACTGTAATTGACGAGGAAGGCAACGAGCAGCTTTGCGAAGTATTGTTCACGTTTGATTCGGAAGAATTCGGCAAGTCATATGTCCTTTACTACCCAGTGGGGGCAGATGAAAATGATGATGAAGAAATTGAAATTCACGCATCAGCATTCAGCCCAAGCGAAGACAGCAAGGATGGCGAACTGCAGCCAATCGAGACAGAAGAGGAATGGGATCTAATTGAAGAAATGCTAAACACATTCCTTGAAGAGCAGGAAGATTAATTAAACTGGCCCCGGGCCAGTTTTTTATTTGCTCTTTTTTCGGATGGAGCTGAATAACCGAAAGTGCAAATTGTGGAAAAAAATGGCGAATCCTTTTGGTTTTTGTAATATCCTGCGACTTACAAAAGAAAATATAGTATAATAAGCCCGTGATGTCTCAGAAACAAAAAGAAATACGAGTTCTTAGGCCAGTTGGCATGAAACATGTTATACAAGGCTTGTTGCTTTTTTATATTATCCGCTGAGTTGATTGTAGCGGAAGGTGCGAGACTCCTGCGGGAGTAGCTGGACAGGTGAGACCCCGCAGACGCGTAGCGTTGAGGAGGCTCACCGCCTGCCCCGCGGTTCGCTGAGCAGCCTGGAGCGGAAATCAACGGACAACATTGAAAGGCGACAAAAGCAATGTTTACGAAAAGAGCCATTTACAAAGCCAATGTTTTTGGAACGGGGGGATATGTGATGTCGGCAGACGATCAAAAAGGGAAAAAAGAAATAATACGGGAAAAAATGATTGAGCGCCAAGGCGAAGCAAAAGTAGTCCGTAAAATTGTACTGATAGTTGCAATCATATTATTAATCTCAGCTGCTGCAGTGCTCGGCGGCGGATATTTTTATATTAATTCAGCTTTAAAGCCTGTTGATCCCGATAATAATAAGCCGAAAAAAGTAGAAATACCAATCGGGTCATCTGTGACGGGAATCGGCACTGTTCTTGAAGAAAATGGAATTATCAGGGATGCACGTGTATTTAAATATTATGTGAAATTTAAAAATGAAGCTGGATTCATGGCAGGAGAATATGAATTGAAGCCTTCCATGAATATGAAGGAGATCCTTGATAGCTTGAAAACAGGTAAGGTAATGGAAGAAGTAGCTTTCAAGATCACCATTCCAGAGGGAAAACAGCTTGAGCAGATAGCGGGAATCATTGCAGAAAAAACTGAAAAAAATCCTGAAGATGTCTTGAAAAAACTTAATGAAGAAGCTTTTATTAAATCTTTAATGGCAGAATATCCTGATTTGCTAACAAAGGAAATCCTGGGTGAGAATATTAAATATCCTCTTGAGGGATATCTATTCCCGGCAACCTATCCTTTTTACAAAGAAGATCCGACTATAGAGGAAATTGTCAAAGTTATGCTTGATAAAACGGCTTCAGTTGTTAAAGAGTATAGCGGTGATATGGATAAGCGGGAATATACTCCGCACAAATTATTGACAATGGCATCGCTCATAGAGGAAGAAGCAACGGCGAAAGTAGACCGTGATCAGATTGCGAGTGTTTTCTACAACCGGATTGACACAGGGATGCCACTCCAGACAGATCCAACTGTCCTGTATGCACATGGTGAACATAAATCAAGGGTCCTATATAAAGACTTAGAGATCGACTCACCATACAACACATATAAGTACCCTGGACTGACGCCCGGGCCAATTTCAAATGCAGGAGTTTCCTCAATTGAAGCAGCATTGGTTCCTGCAGAAACAGATTACCTTTACTTCCTTGCTACATCAACAGGAGAAGTTCTTTTCTCGAAGACACTGGATGAGCATAATCAAAAAAAAGCACAGCATATCTCAAATAATTAAATTAGTAAAAGGGGAATGTGCAGATATAGCATTCCCCTTTTACTTATGGTAAAATAGATCAGGTGTTTTATATTTCTTCGCGATAGCGTAAATCACGGACAAGCATGGATACAGGCTCATCTAAGCCGGAATGCAGCACAGCGCATTTTCACATCCTATCTGTGAACGCTATTTTTTCATGTCTAAATAGAAAAACGGCTGAGACCTGAGTTTCTCTCAGATCCGCAGCTTGACAATAAAATTCCATCTGATTGAGGTGATGCCAGCTTGATGAACGATAAGCTGCATGCATATATAGAGGAAATAATACCTGGGAGACCCCAGTTGCTGGATAAAATGGAGCAGTACGCCAAAGAGCACAATGTTCCAATTATGGAGCTGGCAGGAATCGAAGCGATGCTTCAGCTTTTGCGCATTCAAAAACCGAAAATGATACTCGAAGTAGGCACGGCAATCGGTTATTCAGCACTCAGAATGGCCTTCACAGTTCCTGAATCGAAAATTGTTACGATTGAACGCGATGTGGAACGTTACCAGCTTGCCGAAAAGTATATAGAAGAAGCCGGGAAAAAAGAGCAAATCATCATCATTAAGGGAGATGCCCTGGAAGTCGAGGAAGACGTTGAAAAGCACGGACCTTATGATGCTATATTTATTGATGCAGCAAAAGGCCAATATCAGCGGTTCTTTGAAATCTACTCACGATTTCTCTCAGATGGCGGCGTGATTATTACAGATAATGTCCTTTTCAAAGGCCTTGTGTGTGAATCAAATATAGAAAATAAACGTATCCGGAATATGGTTAGAAAAATTGATGTGTTTAATAAATGGTTAATGAGTCATCCTGAATATCATACAGTTATTTTGCCTGTTGGGGATGGCGTGGCAATTAGTAAAAAGAGGTGATTATAATGAAAAAACCTGAACTGTTGGTAACGCCAACAAGTGTTGAAGATATTGGGCCCCTTATGTCTGCAGGTGCAGATGCCTTTGTTGTAGGAGAACAGCGATATGGACTGAGACTTGCAGGGGAATTCACAAGGGAAGATGTGAAAGAAGCGGTTGAACTTGCACACAAGCATGGGAAAAAAGTGTATGTCGCAATGAATGCTTTATTTCATAATGATAAAGTGCCTGAACTTGAAGATTATATCAGTTTCCTGAAAGAAATAAATGCGGATGCAATTATATTTGGAGATCCTGCTGTATTAATGGCCGCCCGCTCGGCTGCGCCGGACATGAAGCTTCATTGGAATACAGAAACTACTGCAACAAACTGGTATACATGCAACTACTGGGGCAGAAAAGGTGCTAAACGCGCAGTCCTTGCCAGAGAGATTAATATGGATGCCATCATTGAAATAAAAGAGAATGCCGAAGTGGAAATAGAGGTGCAGGTTCATGGCATGACTGCCATGTTCCAATCAAAGCGCTCCTTGCTGGGCAATTATTATGAATATCAGGGGAAAGCCCTGGAAGTGGAAAACCGCAAACAGGAAAAGAATATGTTCCTTCACGACAAGGAACGGGAAAATAAATACCCGATTTTTGAAGATGAAAATGGCACTCATATCATGAGTCCTAATGACATCTGCATTATAGATGAACTGCAGGAAATGATTGAAGCAGGCATTGATTCATTTAAAATTGACGGGATATTAAAAACTCCTGAGTATATTGCTGCAGTGACTAAACTCTACAGAAAAGCTATTGATCTATGTGTGGAAGATCCGGACCAATACGATGAAATAAAAGATGGTCTTCTCACTGAAGTTGAAGAAATTCAGCCGGCGAATCGTCCGCTTGATACCGGATTCTTCTTTAAGGAAACTGTCTACTAATTTGACTATATGAAAAAGAAAGAGGAGGAAGCTCTATGGCAGCGGTAAAAGAAAAAATTTCCGAAATTGTCAACGGCAAACGGGTTATTGTAAAAAAACCTGAATTGCTTGCTCCGGCTGGGAACCTTGAAAAGCTGAAGATTGCCGTTCACTATGGTGCCGACGCTGTGTTTATCGGCGGACAGGAATACGGCCTTCGTTCAAACGCAGGCAACTTCACTTTTGAAGAAATGAAAGAAGGCGTCGAATTCGCCAAAAAATACGGAGCGAAGATTTATGTTACAACCAATATTTTTGCTCATAACGAAAATATTGATGGTCTTGAGGATTATTTGCTGGGCCTTAAAGGAGCAGGAGTTGCAGGAATCATTGTGGCAGATCCGCTGATCATTGAAACCTGCCGCCGTGTTGCACCTGAGATAGAAGTTCATTTAAGCACACAGCAATCCCTCTCCAATTGGAAGGCAGTCGAGTTCTGGAAGGAAGAAGGATTGGAGCGTGTGGTCCTTGCGCGTGAAACAAGTGCGGAGGAAATCAAAGAAATGAAGGAGAAGGTTGATATTGAAATTGAAACCTTCATTCATGGGGCGATGTGTATTGCCTACTCCGGGCGCTGCACACTCAGCAACCATATGACTGCACGTGATTCCAACAGGGGCGGCTGCTGCCAGTCCTGCCGCTGGGATTATGATTTATATCAGCTTGAAGGGGAGAATGAAGTTCCTTTATACAGCGAAGGAGATGCTCCATTTGCAATGAGTCCTAAAGATCTTAAGCTGATTGAATCAATTCCGCGTATGATCGAATTGGGAATTGACAGTTTAAAAATTGAAGGACGCATGAAATCCATCCATTACATTGCAACAGTAGTAAGCGTGTACCGCAAAGTGATTGATGCCTATTGTGCAGATCCCGACAACTTCCAGATTAAGCAGGAATGGCTTGAAGAGCTTGATAAATGTGCAAACCGCGAAACAGCGACAGCTTTCTTTGAAGGGGTTCCAGGGTATAAAGAGCAAATGTTTGGAAATCATAGCAAAAAGACGAATATCGATTTCGTCGGGCTTGTGCTGGATTACAATCCGGAAACACAAATTGTTACCCTGCAGCAGAGAAACAAATTTATGCCTGGAGAGGAAGTAGAATTCTTCGGCCCTGAAATTGAAAATTTTACACAAGTCATCGATAAAATATGGGATGAAAAAGGCAATGAGCTGGATGCAGCGCGCCATCCGCTTCAAATTGTTCAATTTAAAGTTGATAAGCCGGTATACCCTGACAACATGATGCGAAAGGAGCTCTAATCAATGAAACGCAAACCCGTTGTAATTGGGGTGGCCGGCGGTTCCGGCTCAGGAAAAACGAGCGTTACTAAAGCGATTTATGACCGATTCAAAGGGCACTCAATCCTTATGATCGAACAGGATTATTATTATAAGGATCAGACTCATCTGCCTTTCGAGGAAAGACTGAAGACAAATTATGACCATCCTCTTGCATTTGACAACGACCTGCTTATTGAACATATTGAAAGCCTGCTGAAATATGAGCCGATAAGAAAGCCTGTATATGATTATGCCATGCATACAAGGTCTGAAGAAGTAATTGAAGTCGAGCCAAAGGATGTGATCATCCTAGAAGGCATTCTGATTCTTGAGGATGAGAGGCTCCGTAATCTGATGGACATGAAATTATATGTAGATACAGATGCAGACCTGCGGATCATCCGCCGCTTATTCAGGGATATAAAAGAGCGGGGACGCACCATGGATTCAGTCATTGAACAATATGTGAATGTTGTACGGCCAATGCATAATCAATTTATTGAGCCGACGAAAAGATATGCTGACATCATTATTCCCGAAGGCGGGCATAATCACGTTGCGATCGATTTAATGGTCACAAAAATTCAAACAATTCTTGAACAAAAGTCATTTTTATGAAACAATAGCATTGAAAATGTTCTATAGGACATATCCTTTTACCGAGTGGCTTTTTAAGATTGCTTATCCCGGTTCATTTTTACCGTCAGCAAATCTTTCAAAGCCGGTCAATATAAAAAGATGATCTGCGCGCCCTTTAACAAAGGACGCGCTCCTGTTCATTTTCCTGAAAATATGATAAAAAGAAGTACATACATTATAGAACACATCCTTTAAAGGATGTGTAATTCGAAGGAGTGAAGGTTTTGGCTACAGAAAAAGTTTTCCCAATGACACAGGCAGGTAAAGAAAAACTTGAGCAGGAACTGGATTATTTAAAATCGGTTAAGCGCAAAGAAGTGGTTGAACGTATAAAAATCGCAAGAAGCTTCGGAGATCTTTCCGAGAACTCAGAATATGATTCAGCGAAAGAAGAGCAGGCTTTTGTTGAAGGACGGATTACAACTCTTGAAAATATGATCCGCAATGCTAAGATCATTCAAGAAGAAGAAATGGCCGGAGATATCGTTGGACTTGGCCGTTCCGTTACGTTCGTAGAGCTTCCGGATGGTGACGAGGAAACTTACACTATCGTAGGAAGTGCAGAGGCGGATCCTTTTGAAGGAAAAATCTCTAATGATTCTCCAATTGCCAAAAGCCTGATGGGCCGTACAGTTGGAGACGAAGTTACCGTTCAGACTCCTGGAGGAGAAATGAACGTACGCATTGTTTCCATTAAATAAGAATAGCTGGTTTGAAATCAGAAAACCTCGTCAAGACTTTTGACGAGGTGTTTTTTATGTGGAGAAAAAGAGCAGTTGGCTGGTTAATCGTTAGTTTCATAGTCCTTTGCTTTCTTATGGGAAGGCTGATACAGCTGCAGCTTGTTTCAACAGAGCATTTTACAGGCAGGGAAATCAATCTTCTTGAAGCGAGTGTCCGTCAGCGCTCCCAGGAAATGATTATCGATGCCGGGAGAGGGGATTTTCTTGATCGCAGCGGTAATCCCATGACATTTGAAAATAAATCTGTTCTTATATTATTCCCTTTCCTCACAAGAATGGATTGGGATATAAAAAAGGTATCTGAAATTACGGGTGCTTCGGAATATTCATTGCGGCATTCTGTTGAGAATGCAAAAGAACCTTTTGCATTTGGAAGTCCGGAGCCCATTCAGCTGTCTTTCGATCAAATGGAGAAAATCAATGACTTGAAAATTCCGGGTGTCTTTGCTGTTGAGAAGAAATACAGCCGTTCCGAGAAACCTGCATCCCAGCTAATCGGAATTACCGGTCAGAATCAGGCCGTCCTTAAAGAAAGATACCCGGACAAAGATCTGTCTTCCGATACAATGATTGGCATTACCGGCATGGAGAAGAGCTTTGATGAATTTCTGCTTCCTGAAGGGGCATCAAAACTTGTCTATCATGTGGATGGGACTGGCGGACCGCTGTTTGGCATCGATGTGAAATATGTAGAGCCGGCAAACCCCTTTTATCCAGTCAATATTAGGACAACTGTGGATTATGATTTACAGATGATGGCCGAAAAATTGGCGGATCAGCATGGGATTAAAAAAGGCGGTATTATCCTGCTTGATATAGAGACTAATTCAATTTTGGCAATGGTGTCTCGTCCATCCCTTAATAAAAATAATCCTTTTGAAGAAAAAAGCAAAGGGACGGTTAATCATATGATTAAACAGCAAATCATGGGGTCAGTTTTTAAAACGGTGGTGGCAGCAGCCGCAATTGATCATGGTCTGGACGATCCTAAGAGGCAATTTGACTGCAGCAGGAAAATTAATGGGGAACCGGATCTTAAATATCAGCATGGCATGCTGAATTTCGATGAGAGCTTTGCCAGGAGCTGCAATAATACATTTGCATCCATTGCTAAGGAGTTGAAAGATATTAACCCGGATCTCCTTGAGGAGTATGCAGACAAACTGTCGTTAATAGGTCCTGTAAGCTGGGAGGGAGATATTTATCATTTCAGCGATTTTAAACAGCTTCAGGATGAAGAAAAAGGACGGGTGTTTCTGTCTGAAGATGCTAAAAAAGACAGTAATTTTGCAGGTCTGACAGGAATTGGACAGCATGAGGTGAGAGCTACTCCACTTGCTGTTGCCAACATGATGGCAACTATAGCCAGAGGAGGAGAGAAAGAAATGGTCCGGGTTGCTTCAGAAATTGAATATAAAAACAGTACATCTCTTATAGAATTCAAGAAACAGAAGCTGCAGGGAGAAATAATTGCCCCGTTTACCGCTATGAAGCTTCAAAGACTGCTAAGGGAAGTAGTAATTAATGAAGAAGGGACCGGCCGCTGGTTTAAAGAACTTCCATACGAAGTTGCAGGGAAATCCGGCACAGCTGAAACGGGCATAATGGCAGATGGAAAGCAGCTGCACAATAAATGGTTCGCGGGTTACTTCCCATATAAAAATCCAAAATATGCCCTTGTAACTGTAAATCTGGAGGTTACTGAAGACACAGGGGGAGTGAATCCGCTCTTTGCTGATATCGTCAAAGAAGTCTATAACTATAATCATAAACAAGAAACTCCTCCATTGGGCTCTGCAGACCAGTAAACAAATATGGTATAGTGTAACTTTCCGTATGCTGCTGTCGTCCATTTAATTGCCGGCAGTACGATGTCCATAGGTTATTTCTTTTAACATAACCTAATTACGTGTTAGAATGTTGACAGCCGCTGTTTAGAGCCCGTAGGCAGATGGCTGCGATATTATTTCTACTCATTTTTTATTATACCTATAAGTCTGAATTGGGGAGGAGAAAGTCTTGAAAGGGAATAACAGAGAATCCCGTTTTGGTAAACGGGAAAAAAGAAAAAAAACTAATATCATCTTAAATAGCCTTATTGCACTTGTCATCATCCTTATTATTGTTGTATCAGCCAAAATATTCTTTGGCGGTAATAATGATCAGGCACTTCCTGCCGATGAACAGACAGCATCTGAATCGAAACAAAAAGAGAAAAACAAGGAAGATAAGGGCAATGACATAGAGCAAAATAAGGATAAAGACAAAGAGAAAGCAGATAAAGATTCTGAAGAAGAAAAAGAAAAAGAAAAAGAAAAAGAAAAAGAAAAAGAAAAAGAAGAAAATGCTAAAGAGACTGAAGAAGATCAAGAACAAGTCGTAACAGAAGGCGGAAGCGGGCCTGACGTTGAAAAAACGATTGAAAATCCAGCATGGAAACCAGTCGGAACCTCTCAAACCGGAGAGCATACTGCTGTCTATGATCAAAATCATGCAGATTGGCAGGAAATGCTCAGTGCCATTTCTTATGCTACAGGTGTTGATCAGGGAAATATGACTGTTTGGTTCCTCGGAAATAATGGGCCCAATAGCTCTGTTGGAACAATTTCCACAAAAGATCAAAGTGAAAAGTACCGTGTCTATATAGACTGGGTTGACGGAGAAGGATGGAAGCCTTCCAGGGTAGAGGTCTTAAATGAAATAAATTAGTTAATAAGGACGCCAGGGCGTCCTTATTTTTTGCTTTATAGTGGACCACCGCCGAGAAATAAGTCCTTCCATTCTCATCAAGATGCATTTGATGCGATACGTGGTGGACAGATAAAAGGATGGCTTTATTATGCTCAATCTGTATATTTATCTTCTTTTCAAGCTCCTTTAAAGTAGGAGCTTCATAAAACTCAACCTTATCTTCTATCAAATCAAACTGGAAATTCATCATAATTCCCCCTTCCCTTCGATACTATCTTTTATTTTATGGGGTTAGTTTTAGTCTGGCAACTTTCAAAACCTGAGAGGTTAATGTATGAATTATTTACGAATCTGGCAAAGATCCCGTCTATGATGGTAGAATAGAGTTTGCATAAATCATATGGGCATGCTAATAACCATGAATGTAATCAAAGCATAGAAAAATCAGAAAGAGGTTTTAAAATGAAAATAGCTATTATTGGAGCAATGGAAGAGGAAGTTACTTTACTTAGGGATAAAATAGAAGATAAGCAACAGGATACGATTGCCGGATGCGAGTTTACAGCAGGAAAAATGAATGGTGCAGATGTCGTGCTGCTCCGTTCTGGAATAGGCAAAGTGAATGCAGCCATGTCGACTGCCATCCTCTTGGAGCGGTACAAGCCGGATTTTGTCATTAACACTGGTTCAGCTGGAGGATTTAATCCTGAACTGAATGTGGGAGATACGGTAATTTCGACTGAGGTTAGACATCATGATGTAGACGTTACTGCTTTTGGCTATGAATATGGCCAGGTGCCTCAATTGCCGGCAGCATTCGAAGCCGATCACGGCCTCGTGCAGATTGCTGAAGCATGTGCCAGAGAAATCGGTGATATCCAGGTTGTCAGAGGGTTAATTGCAACAGGTGACTCCTTCATGAGTGATCCTGCAAGAGTGGATTATATTCGTGATAAATTTACAGATCTTCAGGCAGTAGAAATGGAAGCAGCAGCAGTTGCGCAGGTTGCTCATCAGTTTGAGACTCCTTTTGTTGTCATCCGTGCCCTGTCAGACATTGCAGGAAAAGAATCCGATGTTTCATTTGAACAATTTTTGGAAAAGGCAGCACTTCATTCTGCTACACTCGTAATGAAGATAGTAGATGCCCTTAAGAATAACAAATAACTTTTAAAAGGGATAATCCTTTCCTTTTTTTTCCTATCTTACATTATTTACATCACCTTCAAACTTGCTAAGTATGTTAAAGTAGAAATATAGTCTTTCTTAGAAGGTGATAATAAATGATGAACGAAGCAAAGCATTTATATCAAAAAATGGTTGATTTCAAGCAGTTTGCAATTTCAATGCTCGCTGTCGGATCGTTTTTTTACATTGGTTTAATTATCCCTGACACTGCCAATACAGTTTCTGATTTATATATAATGGCTGGATCTTCCTCAGCTTTCCTTATAGGCTCAATCCTTTTCTTTATCCTTTCCAAACGATGCAGAACGAAATTGAATGAAACGGATGAAGGCCAGGAATACCTCATGAGAAAATAAGTAAAACCAACGCCCGGATTTCCGGGCGTTTTTTCATAAATTAATATTTTTAATAAAAGTGAATAAAAAAGGTTTACAAACTGCATAATCGTGGATATAATTACCAGTGTAAGTGAAAATTCTAAAAAGGAGGTCGAATGAAATGATGTTAACTGCAATTGTATTAAAAGCACAGCTAAATAAAGATTGTACAAATTCGACCTACATGGAATGGATCGCTTAGATTTGCATTATTGACATTACATATCCATGCCGCAGGGAGAATTGTGCCCTGCGGTTTTTTATGCCTAAATGGCAAGCCGCTGGGAGTATATCTCTTTGCGGCTTTTTTGTGCCTTTTGGCAGGATATGAAAGAGGAGGTGGAATATCTAATGACATTAAATATCTTATTTTTGACAGTCACAATAAAAAAACGTTACGTATCAGCAGAAGATGTTGTCCGTGAACAATTGGCTAAAAAAATTATTGAACAAAACCGTGATCGTCAATTCTCAATTTACCGTCCATTTTAATTTCAGTGACAAAAAAACAAGAAAGGTGGTTTGTTAAATGATTTACATTTTACAAGGACGTCAGGCAATTTTCTGGGTGGAGAAAGATTCCACCTAACAAAGCTGTAAACGGTTAGGAGGTAAGGAGCATGTCTTTGCATATATTAATTTTAACCTTGAAATTCCGAAAGAAAAGGAACTGATCCACTTGATGCGGATTAACAGAATGTTCACATTCCTCCCATTTTTTGAAACAGAAACCATGTTACATTAAAGAAAATAAGGAATTAAAAAAGGGGTGTGGAGGATGTTCTGGATCGTAATGGGATTGGTTGTGTGCGGTACTGTCGGCTGCATCATTTCTGCTGAGGTAAGTGTAACAGAGGAATATGAAATATAAAAAAAGGACTGACTTCCGGATTGAGAAGTCAGTCCTTTTTGTTAGGGTAAATCCAAAGAAATAGGACAATTCCAGAAACTGCAAGCAATATCAGCAAGGTCTTTAAAGAAAAACCTTCAAAAATAAACTTTGCAAGGCTGTCAAGAAAAACAATAAAAAATACGAGGGCTAAAATTATTCTCTGACCATTCAAATTATCAAGACCTCTTTCTTCCTGATTATTTATATAACTTGAAACGAAGCTATGTATATCGCATGCAGGCGATAATAATTATTCCAAGAATAATTATATCCTATCATCATTGTGAAAAGCTTTAATGAAGGTTTATTGGCTGAAAAAACGAGGGAAGCAAATTTTTCTGAGGAAATTATCTGAATTGGACAGACAAAAACAACTCCATCCATACATAGGAATTAGTTATAGGCATTTTTGAACGCATTATAAGCGGGGGTGGAACGATGTCCGGTATTTTGACTGCACTCGGGTTTTTGGTTAAGGAGATAGTGTTTCTTGTATCTTATGTAAAAAATAATGCATTTCCCCAACCGCTGTCTCCTGCAGATGAAAAGAAATACCTGCGTTTGATGGCTGCAGGTGATTCGCATGCCCGTAATATGCTTATTGAACATAATCTAAGGCTGGTTGCCCATATTGTAAAGAAGTTTGAAAATACAGGAGAGGATTCTGAGGATCTGATTTCAATAGGGACAATCGGACTGATAAAGGCCATCGAGAGCTATTCGGAAGGGAAAGGAACAAAGCTTGCCACCTATGCAGCCCGCTGTATTGAAAATGAGATATTGATGCACTTGCGGGCACTGAAGAAGACTAAAAAAGATGTATCCCTTCATGATCCTATTGGGCAGGACAAAGAAGGCAATGAAATATCTCTTATTGATGTTCTTAAGTCGGAATCTGAGGATGTTATTAATACAATTCAGCTAAATATGGAACTGGAAAAAGTGAAGGAGTACATTGATGTTTTAGATGAGAGAGAAAAAGAAGTCATTGTCGGCAGGTTCGGACTTGATCTGCAAAAAGAAAAAACACAAAGAGAAATTGCCAAAGAACTTGGCATATCAAGAAGTTATGTCTCCAGAATTGAAAAGAGAGCATTAATGAAAATGTTTCATGAGTTTTATCGGGCAGAAAAAGAAAAAAGGAAAAATAATAGCTAAAGGGACAGTTTGACTGTCCCTTTAGCTATTTAATTCTGCCGTTTTTCAATAAAAGCTTCCAGCTCTCACCGCTGTCTGCAGATTCATATACATCTTTGAGATAAGTTGAAATAGCAAGCTTTCCGTCAGATTTTTGATCGGCAGCAATGTATGTAATAGGGTTGTCATAGCTGAGAAAAGGGATTTTAATCTGTGAGTTTTCCATCGTTTTAAGATCGATTTTGCTCATTTGAACCTTTTCATGATCGGCATAGGCATAATACAGGCTGTTCTCCGTAAATGCGAGGGCTGTAGCCATAATTGAATCAGATACTAACTTTACAGTTTCCCCTTTATCCTGTGAGTAAAAGATGCCGCTTCTTGTTGACATGGCCATGATTTCAGGATTAGTTGGATGTGCTGCAATCATACCAAGTGTGTCGGCCTCAAGCCCTTTTAAGCTGACTGGATCCCATGTTTTGCCTGCGTCCTGAGAGCGGTATACACCTGCCTTGAGTTCATCGTTATTTTCCTGATTTATCATATAGGTTAGATTGGTATCATAGCCTGCAGCTAGAAAAGGAAAGGAACTTGTTCCGCTAAAAGCCAGTTTCTTGAAAGAGGCTCCTTTATCTGTACTTTTTACAATTCCAAGAGGGTTTTTTATAACGGAATTCTTATCAGGATGGCCGCTGACAATGAATCCATCTTTGACTGCCTGAAACCCCATATAGTCATGGTTAAGAGAAGTGGTCTCGTGCCAAATGCCATCTTTGAAAAACTTGAATCCTTCGCTTGATGCAAGATAGAGGCCAGTATCATTTCCCGGATATCCGATCCCTTGAATATGCTCGATTTGCTGGGCTGAGGCCTCGATAATAGTATAAACAGGTGCTTCTGAAGTTTTATTTGAAGGTTCATCAGCAGTTTTCTTACTTTGCTCATCCTCCACAGAACAGCCGGCTGTGAGCAATAATAGGAGAATCGCCAAAATCGTTCGGCCTTGTTTCATTTGTTTCACTCCAATTCATAGCATTTCAATGGTTATTATTATCGATGTCATTATATAGTATTTCAGCTAAAAATAAAAAACCCTTGCCTGTGGAAGGGTTCATATTAATGGCTCCCTGCTATGAGTGAAGAAAAAACTTATTCCTCTCCTTATACTTGATATCGGAAAGATGTTTTGTCATTTTGCCTGACCCCTTACAGGCAGGGCAGGTTTTCTTTAAGAATTTACATGCTGTTATGCTGCCTGTGCCTTTGCATTTCTTGCAGATTGAGATAATCTTCATTTAACACTCCTCCCATAAAATTCCTTCTAGTATATTCTATGAACTGTTCAAATAGAGGTGCTAAGAAAACATCGATTTTTAGCAGTTATTTAGTACAAAAGCCTAAGCGATTGTCCATTTTTTACATATCTTAAATAATAGAAGGTGAAGGGAGGTAATTGGTTATGCCTTATGGTTACGGCGGTTATCCTGTTCCCCCTCCTTATCCATGCGGTTATTATGGAGGGGGCGGTTTCTGGCTGGCCCTCGCAGTTGTCCTGCTGATTCTGCTGCTTGTTTTTGGGGGATTTGCTTATTATGGAGGCTATTTCAGGTAGCGATAACCAGCAGTTGGCTCATATCTTATGATATGGGCTCTTTTAAATGTGCAATTTTATAGAAATTTCGGAAAAATCAAGGTATAATATTTCTGCAGCCGAAACTTTTTTATGGGGGGATAATATGACTGCAACAGCATATTCATCAGTGTGGGATTTAGATGTTTTTTTTAAGGATGGAAGCGGTTCAGCTGAATTTAAACAGCATTTACAGGAAACAAGAAAACATATTGATTCATTCTCTAATCTAATACATAATTGGGAGCCTTCTAACTCAAGCGAAGATGCCGCAGAAATAAGTAAGGTTATTGAGCTGTTTCAGCAGACAGCAAGAAAAGTGCGCCAGGCCGGAGCTTTTGTCAGCTGTCTTCAGGCACAAAATACCGAAGACAAAAAAGCGAAAGACCTTAGAGGCGCAACTACGGAATTGAGTGCAGGTTTTCAAAATGCTTTAACTGTATTTGATCAGAAGCTGGCAAGTTTAAATCAGAGTGCATGGGAGCAGATAATAAATGATCAGGAATTAAATGAACTCTCATTTGTATTAAGCGAACGCCGCGAAAAGGCCTCAGAAAAACTTTCGCAGGAGGAAGAAACTGTTATTAATGCTCTTGCTGTTGATGGGTATCACGGATGGGGCCAGATGTATGACGTAATAGTAGGAAATATAAAGATTCCCTGCACTGAAAATGGGGAGATAAAACAGCTGTCAGTTGGACAGGCTGCCAATAAGTTTTCAAGTCCTGACCGAAAGCTGCGCAAGGAAGTTTTTGTTAACTGGGAAAAATCATGGGGCAGCCAGTCCGATTATTTATCCAAGACCCTAAATCACTTAGCCGGTTTTAGATTAATTGTATATAAATTAAGAGGCTGGGATGATTTTCTTAAGGAACCGCTGGATTTAAACAGGATGAAAAAAGAAACCCTTGAGACAATGTGGGATGTCATTTCCCGTAATAAAGCACCTCTTGTTAAATATTTGGAGAGAAAGGCAAAGCTTTTAGGTTTAGAGAAATTAAGCTGGTATGACCTGGATGCGCCGCTCTCCGAGTCAGAAACGAAATTATCCTATCAGGAGGGCGCAGAATTTATCCTTGAGCAGTTTGCCCACTTCGGAGAAGAGATGACCCTATTTTCTAAAAAAGCCTTTGAAGAAAAGTGGATTGAAGCTGAGGACCGTCCAGGAAAGGCGCCAGGCGGTTTTCATACTTACTTTCCTGAAGACAGCCAATCAAGAATCTTTATGACATACTCAGGGACACCATCCAATGTTTCTACTCTTGCACATGAACTCGGGCATGGTTTTCATACCTATGCAATGAGAGATCTTCATTTGCTGAATCGAAATTATGCCATGAATGTTGCGGAGACAGCATCTACTTTTGCAGAAATGATTGTCTCTGATGCCGCAGTGAAAAAAGCAGGATCAGAAGAAGAGAAACTGGCACTATTAGAAGATAAAGTTCAAAGATCGGTTGCACTGCTAATGAATATCCATGCTCGATTCCTGTTTGAAACCAGATTCTATGAAGAAAGAAAACAGGGAAATGTGAGTGCCGAACGTCTGAATGACATCATGGCGGCAGCCCAAAAAGAGGCTTATGGAGACGCACTTGATGAGTATCATCCTTCCTTCTGGGCTTCAAAACTGCACTTCTTTATTACTGGCGTCCCATTCTATAATTTCCCATATACTTTTGGATATTTATTCTCGCTGGGAATCTATGCACAGGCACTAAAAGAAGGGAAAGGATATGAAGAAAAATATATAGCATTATTAAAGGATACTGCATCGATGACAGTTGAAGATTTAGCGATGAAGCATTTAAATGCTGATTTAACCAAGCCAGAGTTCTGGGAAAGTGCCGTACAATTATGCATGGATGATGTGGAAGAGTTCCTGGCATTAACAGAAGAAAAATAAAACATAGAAGCCGCGCTCTTATTTTGAGCTCGGCTTTTTTACATTTTTTTCACCCTGAAAGGGCTTATCATTAAAAATGAAAGTATCAGCATGATGAAAAGGAATATAGGTGAAGGCCAAAACGGGATCGCAAGATAGCATAAAGTGGCGAGGCATCCGGAAGCTGTTATTGGCAGACCGGTAAAATAGCCGTTATTCTCGCTAATGTTAAAACGGGCGAGCCGCAAAGCTCCACATCCGATATATAGAGCAGTCAGGAAGGCGCCGGGTGCCCCGAATTCAAAAAGTATTCCCGTGTATAGGAGCAGTGCAGGTGCAACTCCAAATGAAATAATGTCACTCATCGAATCGAGCTGCTTTCCTAGTTCCGATTCAATATTCATTTTCCGTGCTGCCATCCCATCAAATCGGTCAGCAAGAGCTGCGATAAAGATAAGCAGCACACTCAATTTCAAATTGTCGTTAATAGAAAATAAAATAGCAAAGCATCCTAAGAACAAATTAGACAGAGTTAAGATATTGGCTGTCTGTGCCTTTAGCTTCTTAATGGTTAAATCAAGAACATCCTGAAAAAACATATCGAACACTCCTTGCAACGGGGAATCACAGCTTGCAGACTTTAGGAAGTTTTTCTAACAGCTATGTGCTAATGTCTTCCGGCAAATGGGAACTATCGGGAAGGGTAGAAATAGAAGTAATCCGCAACTTTACTGAAGCCAATAATAAAAAAAGTGCCAAATCCGGGGAAGTCTATGGCAAACTTAGTTTTATATGTTATATAATAATATTTTATTCTATGCTTTTTATGCCTGTTCGTAAAGAACATATTTAGTTAGGGGGCATTTCCTTTGTTAAAACCTGTATATCGACTGCTGATTGAATTGACAAATGGAAGATGGACATCCGGTATACTTCAGAAATTTGCACAATCAAATCTAAGCAGGAGGGTCATTCCTTCATTTTCAAGAATTTATAATATTAATGAAAGTGAAATGGAAAAAAACCTGCATGAATATCCAACACTTCATGAGTTTTTCATTAGAAGGCTGAAAGAAGATGCACGAGTAACGGATGAGAGCCCTGATTCAGCAGTGAGTCCTGTAGATGCTGTAATCGAAGATATTGGGGATATCCGGGAGGATCGTATAATTACGGTAAAAGGGAAGAACTATTCCATCTCTGAGATGCTTGGTGCAAATAAAGCAGGGAAATATGCAGGCGGCACTTACATGATCTTTTATTTAAGTCCGAGCCACTACCACAGGATACACAGCCCGGTCACTGGAAAAGTAACAGATCAATGGATTCTGGGGTTAAAATCTTTTCCTGTTAACAAATGGGGTTTAAAATATGGAAGAGAAACGCTTTCTAAAAATTTCCGGAGCATAACTGAAGTAAAGCATGGTGATTCAGCCATCGCAATTGTGAAGGTGGGTGCTATGTTTGTAAATTCCATCGAACTTACCCATGAAGGGGACCAGCTTGAAAAAGGAAAGGAAATGGCCTATTTTACATTTGGCTCTACTGTCATTCTTCTGTTTGAGAAGGGGAAATTCCAGCTCGAAAAGTCAATTAAGACCCCTGCTCAAATTAAAGTAGGGGAGCGGATTGGAACCCTGTTGTGAATGAAAAGACCAGTTATTTCAGGTGTTTAAATATGAGTATAAAAAAAGCCCTAGTAAGGGCTTGTCCATTTTTATGATGTAACTTTTATTCTGTTTGATAGTGATCGACGGTGGATTTCTGTTTCAATTAAACGGATGAAGTCTTTGCTAAGCTGCAGTTCTTTTGCTTTATAATAGGATTCGATTAATAATTCATCTGACAGTTTACGCATTCCTGTCCCACCTCCAGGTACTTGATATTTCAGTTCTAAAAGAATTATTTTATACATATAATGTAAGATTTTATGTTGTACCCCTACTTTAGCAAATTAAAACGGTTAGAACAACTGTTCTCTTATCCACAGGAAACCGTGGATAACCTGTGATTATTTTGTTTATAAAAAGGGAAAAAGTAGTAAAATCATATTGGATTATGTGCATAAAGTTATCCACAGGGCTGAGGAGCAGTTGGTTTTTGTCGAAAAATTTTTATTTTAAGGTTAATTAACAACTATTCTGTGGAAATTTACTGAGTTTTGAGTGTCTTTCCCCATTTTGTGGAATCGTATAAAATAGAACGGCCTGATTGAAATCCGTCATTCTTTATTTTGAAAGAGTGGACGAAATTGGGTATGATGAAATCGGTGTTTTATCTAGTGAATGGCTGCAGACACTAATTAACATTTAAGACCGGGATTAATTTGAGGGCAATAGATACACTATTGCCGGACAATATGAATAAATGATTGAGGTGTAAATATAGTGTTAAAGCATTTTTTGCCTAATCAGCATGTTAAAAGTATTTTTGAAATAACTCCACATAGTTTACAGGGAAAGGGAGTTAAAGGGATAATCACGGACCTGGATAATACACTTGTTGAATGGGACAGGCCCAATGCAACGCCGAAGCTGATTAACTGGTTTGAAGAAATGAAGCAAAGCAATATTAAGGTTACCATTGTGTCTAATAATAATGAAAATCGCGTTAAGGCTTTTTCCCATCCACTTGATATTCCATTTATTTATCAGGCGAGAAAGCCAATGGGCAGGGCCTTCCGGAGAGCTCTAGCTGAGATGGGACTGAGAAAAGAAGAAACAGTGGTGATTGGAGATCAATTGCTGACTGATGTACTGGGAGGAAACAGAAGCGGTTTCCATACTATATTGGTCGTACCTGTTGCTCAAACTGACGGGTTTGTTACGAAATTTAACCGGCTGGTAGAGAGACGGATTTTAAATTGGTTCAGAAAAAAAGGCATGATTCAGTGGGAGGATTAAAAAGTGAGTGAAGAACAATTTGTTTGCGTAGGCTGTGGAGTGAAAGTTCAGGCAGAGAATCCTGATGAATTAGGTTATGCTCCTCAATCAGCTCTGCAGAAGGAAACGATTATTTGCCAGCGCTGTTTCAGGCTGAAGCACTATAATGAAGTTCAGGATGTAAGCTTGACTGATGATGATTTTCTAAAGATCCTGAATGAAATTGGACAAAGTGATGCACTTATTGTGAAGATTGTGGACATTTTTGATTTTAACGGCAGCTGGCTCCCAGGTCTTCACCGTTTTGTGGGCAGCAATAAAATTCTGCTTGTTGGAAACAAAGTTGACCTGCTTCCAAAGTCCGTGAAAACAAACAAGCTGATTAACTGGATGAAGCAGGAATCAAAACAGCTGGGGCTGAAACCGGAAGAGGTGTATCTGGCCAGTGCTGCAAAAGGGTACTCCATTAATGAAATTGCAGCAGCCATCGATCATTATCGGGAAGGAAAAGACGTTTATGTAGTAGGATGTACGAATGTAGGTAAATCCACTTTCATCAATCGCATATTAAAAGAAGTAACAGGTGAGGGCGATGTCATCACTACTTCCCACTTCCCAGGAACGACTCTGGATATTATCGAGATCCCTCTATCTGATGGAAAGGCTTTGGTGGATACTCCAGGCATAATTAACCATCATCAGATGGCTCATTATGTAGATAAAAGGGATTTAAAGGTGATAACACCTAAAAAGGAGATTAAACCTAAGGTTTTCCAGCTGAATGAAGAGCAGACTCTGTTTTTTGGCGGACTGGCCAGGTTTGATTATATTGCTGGCGGCCGGCGGTCATTTGTTTGTCATTTCTCCAATGAATTAAATATTCACCGCACCAAAACAGAAAAGGCGGATGAGCTATATGAGAATCATGCGGGAGAGATGCTTACACCGCCAAGAATAGAGCAGATGGAAACCTTCCCGGAGCTTGTGAAACATGAATTCACAATTAAAGAACCGAAAACAGATATAGTATTTTCAGGACTTGGCTGGATAACGGTAAATGAGGGTGGGGCCAAAGTAGCTGCATATGTTCCTAAAGGTGTCCATGCCATGATAAGGAAGTCATTAATTTAGGCTGTTACTTGCATTTGCTTACGCTTTTCAAAAGGGGTGAGGATTTTTGAAAAAGCTGTTTGGGGTGATTGGGGATCCAATTTCCCATTCAATGTCCCCCGCTATGCACAATGAATTATTTAAGATTTACAGTATTGATGCACATTATCATCCATTTCATGTATCCAGGGGAAATCTGAATGACGCTGTTAAAGGGTTCAGGGCAATCGGCATTGAGGGATTTAATGTTACAGTACCCCATAAGGAGGCTATCATTCCTCTTTTAGATGAACTGGATCCTCTGGCTGAGGCAATTGGGGCAGTTAATACAGTGGTCAACCAGGATGGTAAGCTAATAGGCTGCAATACGGATGGACGGGGATTTGTAAAAGGCCTGCTGAATCAAAACCGATCAATTAATGAGAAAAAAGTGCTGATAGTGGGGGCAGGCGGAGCTGCGAGAGCCATTTATTTTACAATTGCTAAAGAGGGCCCGGAGCTTCTGGACATTTGCAATCGGACTCCCGAAAGGGCAGAGCAGATTTTGAATGACTGCCCTTTTGAGGTCCCTGCTCGTGTGCTGAACCGGCAGGAAGCAGAGGAAAGCCTGGAAACATACGATTTAATTGTTCAGACTACATCAATTGGAATGCATCCGGAAATTGGCCAAAGCCCGCTTTCGGTACATAAGCTTAAGCCTGGAGCCTTTGTTAGTGATATCATTTATAATCCGCTGCAAACCAGGCTTTTAAAGGAAGCTGCCGTAATGGGCGCCGGAATTCAGAATGGTATTGATATGTTCGTTTATCAGGGGGCTCTTGCTTTTGAAATGTGGACTGGCATTGAGCCTGACATTGAAAGAATGAGACAAAAGGTTTTAAATCAGCTGGGAGGATTATTATGCTAACAGGAAAGCAAAAGCGTTTGTTGCGATCAAAAGCGCACCATTTAAACCCTATTTTCCAAGTGGGAAAGGGCGGGGTTAATGAAAATATGATTAAACAAGTAGGAGAAGCACTGGAAGCCCGTGAGTTATTAAAGGTTTCAGTCCTTCAAAACTGTGAAGAAGACAGAGATGTGGTGGCACAGCAGCTGTCAGAAGGCGCGAAGGCTGATGTTGTCCAAATCATCGGGAATATTATTGTTTTATACAAAGAATCAAAAGAAAACAAACAAATCAACTTGCCGTAAGCTTCGGGAAAATTAAACTGATTGTATGGAGGAGTGTAAATGGAAAAGGTAGGCATACTTGGAGGGACCTTTAATCCGCCTCATTTAGGCCATCTCATTATTGCAAATGAGGTAATGTCTTCCCATGGTTTGGATGAAGTATGGTTTATGCCGAACCATGAGCCTCCCCATAAAAAGAGGTCAGATCATGTCAGCAGCAGTGATCGAATAGAAATGCTGAAACTCGCATTGCAGAATCATCCAGGCTTTAAATTAGAGTTAATTGAGCTGGAGCGGGAAGGTCCTTCATTTACCTACGATACGATCAGGATTTTGAAGGAACACTATCCTCAAAAGCAATTTTATTTTATTATTGGAGCTGACATGGTTGAATATTTGCCCAAGTGGCATAACATTGACAAACTTCTTGAATTGATTACCTTTATAGGAGTAAGGCGGCCATCTTACAATTTGCAGACTCCGTATCCAATTCTTTCTGCTGGCGTTCCTGAAATGGGGATCTCCTCAAGTATGATCAGAAGCCGTGTAAAGGAAGGCGGTACTATACGATATCTGGTACCGGATTCTATAAGGAGTTATATAAAGGAGAATCATTTATATGAATCGTGAAAAAGCTCTGGCTATTGTAAAGGAGCAGCTGACTGAACATCGCTACCTTCATACAGTCGGGGTGATGGAAACAGCCATTAAACTTGCAGAGAAATATGGCGCTGATAGTAAAAAAGCTGAACTGGCAGCCATTTTTCATGATTATGCTAAGTTTCGCCCTAAGGAAGAAATGAGGGAAATTATCATTAAGACTGGTATGCCAGCCGAGCTTTTGGATTACAATAGTGAACTTTGGCATGCTCCTGTCGGTGCTTATTTGGCTGAGAAAGAAGCTGGAATGCATGATAAAGAGGTTTTGGATGCAATAAGATATCATACTTCAGGGAGGCCGGGAATGGCACTTCTTGAAAAGATCATTTATCTAGCAGATTATATTGAACCTGGAAGGCATTTTCCCGGAGTTGACGAAGTGCGTGATTTAGCACAGACCAACTTGAACAAGGCTTTAATAAAATCTGTCCAAAATACCATTATGTTTTTAATGAAAAAAGGGCAGCCTGTTTTTCCGGCTTCCTTCGAAACTTATAATGACCTTGTAATAAATAAGGAGGATTGATTAAATGAAAGAAAATACTATGCTGATGACGGCAGTAAAAGCAGCGGATGATAAACGTGCAGAAGATATAACGGTTCTAAATATGAAGGGGATTTCCCTGATTTCGGACTACTTTGTTATTTGCCACGGAAATTCTGATAAACAAGTGCAAGCCATTGCTCGGGAAATGAAAGAAAAATCTGAAGAACAAGGGTTTACGGTTAAGCGAATGGAAGGCTTCGATGAAGCAAGGTGGATTCTGGTAGATATGGGTGATATCGTTGCACATATTTTCCATAAGGATGAAAGAAGCTACTATAATCTTGAAAGACTCTGGGGAGATGCCCCGGTCGAAAACGTTCAGGGCATTCTTAACCAATGAGCTACGGTAAGTTCGCTTATCTCTATGACAGGCTGATGGAAGATGTTCCTTATGACAGCTGGATTAAATTGATCAATGAAAAGCATGTGGAATTTAATGTTACAGGCAAACAATTGCTGGATCTTGCATGCGGTACAGGGCAGCTTTCCATAAGGTTTAGTGAACAGGGCTATGAGGTAACCGGTGTGGATTTATCAGAGGATATGCTGGCTGTAGCCCATTCAAAGGCGGAGCAGAAAGGTCTGCAAATCCCCTTTTACCTGCAGAACATGGCAGAGCTTGAAGGGTTTAGTGAATTTGATATCATTGGCATATTTTGTGATTCTTTGAATTATCTGGAGACGGAATCAGATGTAAAAAACACCTTCCGGCGGGTCCATAGCTATTTAAAAAACGATGGTCTATTTATTTTTGATGTTCATTCCATTTATAAAATCATGCAGATATTTATGAACCAGACCTTTGCTGAAAATGACGAGGAAATTTCATATATCTGGCACAGCTTTCAGGGCGAATACCCTAATTCTGTAGAGCACGATCTTTCATTTTTTGTTCAGGACGAAAAAACAGGAAAGTATGACCGCTATGACGAACTGCATTTGCAGCGCACTTATCCTATTGACCAATATAAAAGCTGGCTTGAGGAATGCGGTTTTGACCTTGTTGACGTTTCAGGAGACTTTAAAGAAGGACCTCCAGACAGCCAGGCTGAACGAATCATCTTTATTGCAAAGAAAAAGGACTAATATAAAAACAGCCGGTTCAATTTTTCCGGCTGTTTTTTTAAAATAGTGAAGGATTATTTCCATTAACATCGAATAGCTAATGGAGAGAATACTGCTTTTTTACTTCGACAAGATCTTCGTCAAACTTGGAATGTGTCGCCTGGAATAAGTGTTCAAATACACTGCCGAGCTCGCTTTCAAGAATTTTAATTCCCTCTCCTGTAATTCCTCCTTTGACACATACCTTCTCCTGCAATGTAGGTAATGTATAAAAACCCTTTTTCAGTAATTCCCCAAGCCCGATCAGCATTTCTCCTGCAAGCTTTGTAGCTGTTTCATTATCAATCTCCGTTTCCGCAACTGCGGCATTGATGAAGCGCTGTGTCAAGTAGCTGAAAAAGGCAGGTCCGCAGCTGACAATATCCGAAGAAACCCTGGTAATCGCTTCCTCTATAAAAACAGGTGTGGAGATACTTTCAAAAAGCCTGTTAAGTTCCCCTTTCCATTGTTCGCTGCATTGTTCACCGAATGATAATAAAGACACCCCTGATAAGGCCCGGTTAGTAATGCTTGGAATCGCCCTCGCCGCTGAACAAGGCACAATTGATTCAAGCTGTTTTACACTAATGGGGCTGGTTATGGACACTACACATTTATCTTCTGACAGGAACGGCAAAATATCCTGAACGACATTATACACATCATGGGGCTTTACACAAATAAAGATCAGCGAAGAACGATGTGCGGCCTCTCTTGCATTATTTACAACGGTAATTTCATGATGTTTTTCCTTTATTTTCATTGCTTTTGCCACTGTCCGATTGGTTATCGTCATGGAGGCCGGGGAAACGGCTCCCCCATCAAGGAAGGCCTCGGTCAAAATTCTCCCCATATTACCTGTGCCGATGATTCCGATTTTCAATGCTACATCCCTCCTTTGAAAGCAGGCTCTCTCATATAACGATATGTATCAAAAAAACATTTATTCCAAAAAGAAAGGATGGATCCATAGTGCCCGAATGGATAAAAGCCTATAAATTTTTCTTTGCAGGAGGTGCGGTTGCATTGGCTGCACTCCTCTATTATTTTTTAATGCCCGTTCAGGAGACTGAGGTATTTCCAGAGATTGAACAGTCAATTTCTTTGAACGAAGAAGAAGGTAAAGAAACAGCAGGTGATATGCAGGCTGAACAGGTGATGCAGACGATGAAAGCAGATATTAAAGGAGCAGTAAAAAAACCGGGAGTATATGAAGCAAAAGAGGGTGAAAGGGTAATAGACCTGCTGGAAAAAGCAGGGGGACTGACGGAAAAAGCGGATAGCACTAAAATTAATTTTGCCCTGAAAATTACAGATGAAATGGTGATATATGTTCCGGAAGAGGGTGAAATTCTTGAAGAGGCCCGGGCGGGAGCCGGAAATGTCGAGGTTAAAGGACAACAGGATAGCGGAAAGGTAAATTTAAACGGGGCGGATGAAACAGAATTACAGACATTGCCGGGGATAGGGCCTTCTAAGGCTGCAGCGATAATTGAACACCGTGATACAAATGGACCCTATAAGGATATTGAGGATTTGAAATTAATTTCAGGGATAGGGGATAAAACCTTTGAAAAACTCAAAGAGCATATTAGTGTAAACTAATTTCATTCCATTGACCTGCACAAGCTTGAGGCTTACACTTATTGAGAGAAAAAGCTATATTTTAATTCAGGGCATATATGCCTGTGTAAAGGGGAGAGACAGATGGACCGGATTTCCTGGAACCAATATTTTATGGCACAAAGCCATTTGCTTGCTTTGAGGAGCACATGTACAAGACTTGCTGTCGGAGCAACCATTGTAAGGGATAAGAGAATCATTGCAGGCGGCTACAATGGATCAATTGCCGGCGGTGAACATTGTGTTGATGATGGCTGCTATGTTATTGATAACCATTGTGTCAGGACCATTCATGCGGAAATGAATGCGATTTTACAGTGTGCAAAATTTGGGGTGCCGACAAGTGATGCAGAAATATATGTAACTCATTTTCCGTGCCTTCAATGCTGCAAAGCAATTATACAGGCGGGAATTAAAACAGTTTACTACGCACAGGACTATAAAAATCACCCTTATGGAATTGAACTCTTTGAGAAGGCTGGTGTGAAAACTGTCCATGTGGCGGCTGAAAAAGTATCCTTCGATGACAGCATACAGGAAAAACGTGATTTTATAGAGGATTTAATCAATGAGCTTGAAAAAAGCGGTAAAAATCAGGACATTATGAAAAGCTATAAAGAAAAAAAGGACAAACTTTTTCAAAATTAATCCATTGAAGCAGCGGCACCTTCAATGATAAGGTGCTGCTCCTTTAAAATAACTAAAGGAGCAAATGATATGAAAGGCAGATGGATATACGCAGCTGCTGCCTCACTCCTGGGGAATTTGACATCATTACTTCATCCGGCAATTGCTATCATTTTTCTCTTCTTGTCCTTTTCCTTTTAAAAAGAAATATCTTGACTAAAAAGACCATGACTATCCTTATTTTGATTTACCTTGCCTTAATCATAAGGAGTGAATTAGCGGCAGAATATAACAGGACAAGCCTTACAGGAAATGAGGGTGATTTTGAAATTATCCTGTCTGATTCAGTGAAGATAGATGGGGACATTCTCACAGTCTTAATTGAATTGACTGATAAAAAGGAAAAGCTGGCTGCCAGGTATAAAATCAACTCCGAAACAGAACAAAAAATCCTATCAGACCATCTGAAGATAGGAATGACATGCCGGGTTAATGGCACCTTACAGACTCCTCCAACAACTACAAATCCAAATTCCTTCAGCTACAAGGATTACTTAAACCACAATAGTATCTTTTGGATCCTCGAATTGAAACAGTTAAACCTCTCTGATTGCACATACCATAAAAGCCGCATCACATTACCAGTTTTAAAAATGAGGGAGATGGGCACAAATCATATTTTAGAGCATTTCCCTGAACAGACAGCTCCACTTTCAATCGCACTTGTCTTTGGGAATCGGAATTTTATTGATGAAGATATTATCGCTACTTATCAGAAAATCGGAATTATCCATTTGCTTGCAATATCCGGACTTCATGTAGGAATGCTTGCTGGGATGTTTTTTCTTGCCGGAGTACGTGCCGGGATCACCAGAGAAAAAATGACCAGCATCCTTATAATGGTTTTGCCGGTATATGCAATACTTACAGGGGCTGCGCCATCTGTACTGCGGGCTGTGTTTATGATGCTTCTGGTTTTAATGGCAAAGAAGCTGAAGGCTCCTGTTCAATTAGCTGATGTTATCTCCATTGTGTTTGCCGGCTACCTTTTTATCTCCCCTTTTATTATCAATAATGCCGGGTTTCAGCTGTCTTTTGCTGTGGCCTTATCGCTTATTCTCTCAGCTCCAGCCATACTCAAAAAATTTACTCATCCTCTCGCTGCCCTCCTGTCTGTTTCTCTTATTTGCCAGATAGCGGCCATTCCGATCCTCCTTTGGCATTTTTATGAGGTATCGGTTATTTCCATAATTGCCAATCTGATCTTTGTGCCGTTGTATTCTTCCATAGTCCTGCCTGTGGTATTAATTTTATTTATTTTTGATTTAATAACAGGAGGAAGGGTAGATTTCTTACTCCATGTATTGGAAAAAATGATCGTTTTTCTTAATTGGATTGCTGAAATGCTTGCCGCCATTCCTAATTCGACCCTTATTCTTGGCAGGCCAGCCCCTTTAATGCTGATCATTTATCTTTTTCTCATTCCCGTATTCTTTGCCGGCTGGGAAAGATCAAAAAACAAAAAAGCTATTATTAAGAACGGTGTGCTTCCTATTCTTGCGATAGTCATTCATTATTTTTCAAATGTGTTTACACCAGCGGGTGAAATTACATTTATTGATGTGGGGCAGGGTGACAGCATCCTGATAAAGCTTCCGTATGGGAGAGGGAATTATTTGATAGATGCAGGAGGTGCGCTTATGTTTCAAACTGAGGACTGGAAGATGCGTAGCGATCCATATGAAACAGGAAAGGACACAGTAGTGCCTTTTCTGAAAAGCAAAGGGATCAGTAAAATAGACAAATTTTTTCTCACTCACGGGGATATGGACCACATTGGCGGAGCATCAGCTGTTCTGAAGGAAATGAAGGTAAAGTCCGTTGTGTTTCCGCAGGGAGCTGAGTTCTCGGAGGCTGAAAAGGATTTGATTGTACAGGCTGAAAATAGCAAAAGTGAAATCTTGTTCACTAAAGCCGGAGATAGCTGGCTCAAAGGAGATTCCGTATTTCAGGTTTTGTCCCCGTTTGGAGGGGAGATGGGGGACGGTGTGGGGAAAAATGATGGATCTATTGTCCTTTTTGCCAAAGTGGGAGGGTTAAACTGGCTGTTTACCGGAGATTTGGAGGAACAGGGGGAAGGCCAGCTCATAAAGTCTTATCCTAAGTTGAAAGCTGATGTAGTGAAAATTGCACATCATGGAAGCAAAACTTCCTCAACAGATTTATTTCTTGCTGGAGTGAAGCCGCGGATTGGAGTTATTTCTGCAGGCAGGAACAACAGGTATGGGCATCCTCATAATGTTGTAATGAGCAGGCTGAATGACTATAATGTCAAAGTATTGAGAACCGATAGGCAAGGGGCAATTACCTATTTTTTTAAAGGGGATTCAGGAACCTTTTCAGTGCAGCTTCCATAGTATATGTTAGAAAGCATCAGGTTCCAGACTTGATAGTGCTTTATCGAAACTCCGCTCAAAAAAAAGAGGCTGCTGAGGCAGCCTCAACGTGTCAGCAGTATTGTGACACATTACTGTATGTAGCCATTAAGCTCCTAAAAATTTAATGACTGTTGCAATAATAAATAACGTTGCGAAGAAACCGAATGATACGATGAATCCTACACCAGAGTCGATTGCATCATTACGTTTGCTTTGGACGTCCTTTTCAAATTCGTTCACAGTCTACCCCTCCTATTTCCTATATAGTATAAGTCATTCAAATAAAAAAATCTAGAGTTCGCCTGCCCTTTTCCTGCATTAGCAGGAGTTGTCACAAATATGACGAAACATCATGGGGAAAATAACAAACAAAGGTGCACCGCAGCTTCCTGAGTTACCCGGGCCTCAGGGATGCAGCGTTCTATATAGATTGGAAATTGGCGTTCATTTGGGCGCCAATTTCTTATGTCTTGTCAAATTGCCATCGCTTCTTTAGGATATATAGTGAATATATTGTTTGGCGAACGGAGAGAAGAAATTGGTTTTTGATATTTGGAACAGAATTAAAGCGAAAAGTTTTGCTCCTATTTATTTATTATACGGAACAGAACCATATCTTATAAACGAAACGAAGCAGCTTCTGATCAGCAATGTGCTAAGTGAAGAAGAAGCTGATTTTAATTTATCCTCTTATGACCTTGAGGAAACCCCCATTGATACAGCGCTTGAAGATGCGGAGACATTTCCTTTTATGGGTGAAAGAAGACTGATCTTTTTACATAACCCGGTTTTTTTAACGTCAGAGAAATCGAAAGCTAAACAGGAGCATAACCTGGCTAAGCTTGAAGCCTATATTAAAGAGCCTGCCCCATATTCAGTGGTGGTATTTTCCTCATCGGCAGAAAAACTCGATGATCGGAAAAAAATAACCAAACAATTGAAAAAAACGGCTGCAGTACTTGAAGCCAAGAAATTAAATGAAGGTGAATTGAAAGCCTGGATCAGGGAACGTGCAGCATTGAATGGTGTGCAGATTGATGAATCGGCTGTTGAGCTGATTTTGACATTGGCAGGCGCCAACCTGTTTATACTGACCAACGAGATCGATAAATTAGCCCTATATGCGAATGACACAAAGCGGATAGATGAACAGATGGCAGAAAAAATGGTATCACGGTCTTTAGAGCAAAACATTTTTTCCCTTGTGGATAAGGTGGTTCACCGCAAAATAGAAGAAGCCCTGAGAATTTATTATGATTTATTAAAGCAAAATGAAGAGCCCATTAAGATTTTATCTGTTATTACAGGGCAGTTTAGATTGATTTATCAGGTGAAGGAGCTTGCCAGGAGAGGCTACGGCCAGCAGCAGATTGCCGGCTATTTAAAGATTCATCCTTTCCGGGTAAAGCTGGCGGCCGGACAGGCTCAGCTGTTTGCAGACGAAGAACTGGCAGCGATCATAAGCTTGCTTGCTGATGCAGATTACCAAATGAAAACAGGAGGCATGAATAAAACCATGCTGATTGAAATGTTCCTGTTTCGTCTGCAAAGTCAGGCACTCAGATAAAATCCTTAATAAAAAAAGCGGTCCGCAATTGGACCGCTTTTTTATGTAAAATAAAAGGCTATCCCTTAAGATAGCCGATATCTTTAAACATTACGCATTTAAAGAGTTCATTTTTTTCATTAAACGAGACTTTTTACGGGCAGCAGCATTTTTGTGGATTAGACCTTTTGCAGCAGCTTTGTCCAGTTTACGAGCAGCATCAGCGAAAGATTCAGTTGCAGCAGCAGAATCGTTGTTTACGATTGCAGCATCAACCTTCTTAACAGCTGTACGCATTCCTGATTTAACAGTAGCGTTTTGAGCTTTGCGAGCTTCGTTAGTTTTAACACGCTTGATAGCAGATTTAATGTTTGGCATTCCATTCACCTCCTGAAAAAGCATCGAGATTCTATAACTCGACATTCACGTTCATTAACAAATTCAGAACAAGTGATATTTTATCAAACACGGAGCCATAATGCAATACTCTGTACTCAAAATTACTGAGGGTTAAATCGGGAAGTTCATTCTTTTTCTGCATGATTTTGCATTTTAAAGGCAAAGATAGGATATATCTGAATTTTAGTCTGTTATTTTCCAACCTAATAAGCTGAGATTGTGAGGGATACATGTGAAGGAATCAATAGATTTAAGCCAGTACTCAGTTCGGACGGATCTTGCCATTGAAGCAAGGGAAATGGTGATTTCCGGAAGGCAGAAAGAAAATGTTCACGAGCAGGAGAATCTTTCCCAAATAGAAGGCGTCATAATTAAAGAAAAAGAAGAAAACGATATTAAAATTTCCTTTGTTGAAGTAACAAAGCAAGGAGCAGAAGCATTAGGGAAAAAAGAGGGCAAATATCTGACCCTCGAAGTGACGGGCATACGACAGCAGGATACGGAGCTGCAGCACAAAGTGGAGACTGTATTTGCAAGTGAATTTTCCCAATTTATAAAACAGCTGGGCATTAATGAAGATGCATCCTGTTTAATAGTGGGACTGGGCAATTGGAATGTCACTCCCGACGCATTGGGGCCGCAAGTCTGCGAAAATCTGCTTGTAACAAGACATCTCTATCAGCTGCAGCCTGAAAGCGTAGAAGAAGGCTACCGGCCGGTCAGTGCTATTTCTCCAGGGGTGATGGGCCTGACAGGAATTGAAACAAGTGACATCATTCATGGCATTGTTGAAAAAACAAAGCCCGACTTTGTCATTGCGATCGACGCTCTTGCTTCCCGATCAATTGAAAGAGTCAATTCTACCATTCAAATTTCGGATACAGGGATTCACCCTGGTTCTGGTGTAGGGAATAAACGAAAAGAAATCAGTAAAGAGACTTTAGGAATACCTGTCATAGCGATTGGCATCCCAACAGTAGTCGATGCCGTATCCATCACAAGCGATACAATTGATTACATCCTGAAGCATTTCGGCAAGGAAATGAAAGAAGGCGGCCGTCCATCGCGTGCCTTGGCTCCTGCAGGAATGACTTTTGGGGAGAAGAAAAAGCTGACAGATGAGGATCTGCCGGAGGAGCATCATCGAAAAACCTTCCTTGGCATGATCGGAACCTTGCCTGAAGAGGAGAAGCGTAAGCTTATTTATGAAGTACTCTCGCCTTTGGGTCATAACCTAATGGTGACGCCAAAGGAAGTGGATGTATTTATTGAAGATATGTCAAACTTAATTGCCAACGGCTTGAACGCAGCGCTCCACCAGAAAGTGAATCAGGATAATGCCGGATTTTATACAAGATAGAAAATATCCTGTTCTATCTTCTCTAGCAAAGTCATAACATTTACTAGACTAGCAAGGAGAGGTGGAACAATGAAACCTTTTAAAACGAACGGACTTGTAGTAACTATCCAAGGGACAAGCCTTTTGAAGGCTATTGGCGGGTTTCTGCTTTTTCTATTTATGATATTTTCCATAAGCGGAGCATTAACTTCCTTAAAGCCTGAATATCGAATCAGTTCTTCTTCAGTAAATTCTGCCGCGAACAGCCTGACAGGAGAAATGCTTTATCATTTTCTCGGATGGGAAAATCACTCATTTCTCCAGGGAGTTTCTGAAAGCAGTTCTCCCCGGGCTTTGCGAATTTAATTTTTAAGCTATCCACGAATGTCAATTTGGATGATCCCAGAAGTCTTCTGGGAAGGGAGCTTCCTTTTTCTCGATTTATGACAGTAAAATCCTGGTTGCAGGTGAAGGAACAGATTATACAAACATGCCAGTAGAATCTTCTCCTCCTTTAGAAGTACTTATGGCCGAACAGGAGGCATCCCTGCAAAACACCGAAGGGCTTGAGCCTTCTGGGGATAAAAAGCAGTCAAACGCCCCGCCGGTATCAACAGGTGATAAAAAACCTGTCTATGTATACTTTTCGCATAATACTGAATCCTATCTTCCGTATCTGAAGGGTGTCACCAACCCTGATGCTGCCTACCATTCAAAAATTAATATTACTAAAATCGGTGACAAGCTTAAGGAAGAGATGGAGAGCAAAGGAATAGGCACCTTTGTGGATAAAACGGATATTCAGGGGAATTTAAACAAAAAGGGCTTAACATATGGACGCTCCTATCAGGAATCCAGAGAGGTAGTCCAGGCAGCAATCACTTCCAATCGGGATCTGGCTTATTTAATCGATATTCACCGTGATTCAAAAAGAAAAAAAGATACTACAAAAGAAATTAACGGAGAGTCTTATGCCAAGCTGGCTTTTATCATTGGAGGAAATAATCCAAATTATGAAAAGAACTTAAAATTTGCTAAAGAGCTGCATGATAGACTGAGTGTCAAGTACAAAGGATTAAGCAGGGGAATAATGAAAAAAGAAGGCGCAGGTACAAATGGCAACTTCAATCAGGATTTATCAGGCAATGCCATACTCATTGAGTTTGGGGGAGTCGATAATACGTTTGAGGAGTTAAACCGTTCGGCCGAAGCACTCGCGGAAGTGTTCAGTGAATATTATTGGCAGGCCGAGGAAGTGAATTCACCGGCTGGCGATGAATCAGAAAAGAACTAGTAATAGGATGATGCGGAATGAAAATGTTTATGCTTAAAGCTCTTTTTCTGGCAGCGCTTATGTTTGTCTCAGTGTTATTCGGAATGCAGCAGGCAAATGAAGGAATTCACAGAATGAAGGGATTCCATGACGGAGATTTCAAAAGTGCCCTGACCATAAAAGAAACCAACGAAGGCGAAGTCCAGGCTTCTGTCCTGGGGAGTGATGTGTCAAGCCATGATCTTCAGAAGAAAAGGGAAAAACTTGAAGAAATGAAAGCATATAATTTCTTTTCTTCCTTAGGAAAAAGCATATCCGAAGGCATATCAGAGCTTACAGAAAAATCGGTCGCAATCATCACAGACTTAATAACAGGGAAATAGGCTGCTCAGGTGGGCAGCCTTATTTTTTGGAAAATTAGCGGCTTAAAGCTTAGCATTGAATCTTCACAAACCTACTGATATAATCAAAAATAGTGTATAAACTAAAAGGACTATTTTAAAATTGATCACACTTAGCTCCAGGCGCCTGTTTAAGGCGCTTGCGCTTTTCTATAGTAGGAGTTGAAATAATAAACAATGAACAGAGAAGAGAGACTAAAAAGGCAAGAGAAAATTAGGAATTTTTCGATCATCGCCCATATTGATCATGGTAAGTCGACTTTGGCCGACAGAATTCTTGAAAAAACCAATGCGCTGACTTCACGCGAAATGAAGGACCAGCTCCTTGATTCCATGGATCTTGAAAGGGAGCGCGGCATTACGATCAAGCTGAATTCCGTTCAGTTAAATTATAAAGCGAAAGATGGAGAAATATACACTTTCCATTTAATAGATACGCCGGGACACGTCGATTTTACATATGAAGTATCCCGAAGCCTTGCAGCATGTGAAGGAGCCATTCTGGTTGTGGATGCAGCTCAGGGTATTGAAGCGCAAACTCTTGCCAATGTTTATCTGGCACTGGATAACGATCTTGAGATTCTTCCAATTATTAATAAGATCGACTTGCCAAGTGCGGATCCGGAAAGGGTTCGAAATGAGATCGAAGAAGTTATCGGCCTGGATGCATCTGAAGCAGTACTGACTTCAGCAAAGGCTGGAATCGGAATAGAAGAAATTCTTGAACAGGTCGTTGAAAAAGTACCTGCTCCAGTAGGGGATCCGGATGCCCCATTAAAGGCTCTTATATTTGATTCCCTTTATGATGCCTACCGGGGTGTAGTAGCCTATATCCGTGTGGTCGAGGGTACGGTAAAAGTAGGGGATAAAGTTAAAATGATGGCAACCGGCAAAGAGTTTGAAGTCACAGAGGTTGGCGTGTTTACGCCAAAATCAACGCCATTGCCTGAATTGTCAGTTGGAGACGTAGGGTTTTTGACTGCTGCAATCAAAAATGTTGGGGATACACGTGTGGGTGATACCATTACAAGCGCGAAAAACGGTGCTGCAGAAGCTCTACCTGGATACAGAAAGATGAACCCGATGGTTTATTGCGGACTTTATCCAATTGATAGCGCTAAGTTCAATGACCTGCGTGAAGCGCTTGAAAAGCTGGAGCTGAATGACTCTGCCCTGCAGTTTGAACCGGAAACTTCCCAGGCACTCGGCTTTGGATTCCGCTGCGGTTTCCTTGGATTGCTTCACATGGAAATCATTCAGGAGCGCATTGAGCGTGAATTCAAAATTGATCTGATTACAACAGCACCTAGTGTTATCTATGATGTTATCATGACAGACGGCACTGAGGTTAAAGTGGATAACCCTTCCAATATGCCTGACCCTCAGAAGATTGACCGTGTTGAAGAACCTTATGTAAAAGCTACAATGATGGCCCCGAATGATTATGTGGGTGCCATTATGGAACTTTGTCAGCTAAAGCGCGGCATCTTTATTGATATGCAATACATGGATGAAACCAGAGTTAACATTATCTATGAATTACCTTTATCGGAAATTGTTTATGACTTCTTTGATCAGCTGAAATCCAATACAAAAGGATATGCCTCTTTTGATTATGAATTAATTGGATACAAGCCATCGAAACTTGTTAAGATGGATATTCTGTTAAATGCAGAAAAGGTAGACGCATTGAGCTTCATCGTTCATAGGGATTTTGCTTATGAAAGAGGAAAAGTTATCGTTGAGAAGTTAAAAGAGCTAATTCCCCGTCAGCAGTTTGAGGTTCCTATTCAAGCTGCGGTGGGCCAGAAAATTGTAGCCCGCTCAACCATTAAAGCCATCAGAAAAAATGTATTGGCTAAATGTTACGGCGGAGACATTTCCCGTAAGCGTAAATTATTGGAGAAGCAGAAAGAAGGTAAAAAGCGGATGAAGCAGGTTGGTTCTGTTGAAGTTCCGCAGGAAGCTTTCATGGCCGTTTTGAAGATGGACGATAATACCCCTAAAAAGTAAAATATTTGATTTGTTTTAAGAGGTTAGATATGCTGTCATAATAATAACAGCACTAGCCTCTTTTTATTTAGGAAACTGCTGTATATGAATGTTGATTGAATGATGAAAGTAGTGAAATAAATGATTAAAGCAGCTTATATACACATCCCCTTTTGTGAACATATCTGCCATTACTGTGATTTTAATAAAGTGTATTTGAAGAACCAGCCGGTTGGAGAATATCTTGACTCTCTTGATAAAGAGATGGATCTTGTTTTGAAAGAAACACCGGCAGCGCGCCTGGACTCTATCTTTGTAGGGGGCGGGACACCCACTGCGCTGAACGGGAAACAGCTTGAACAGCTTTGCAGCACAATTAAACGCCAGCTGCCCTATGACTCTTTCACAGAATATACATTTGAAGCTAATCCGGGAGATCTCTCTAAGGAAAAGCTTCAAATATTGCATGATGCCGGAGTCAACAGGCTCAGCTTTGGTGTCCAGACCTTCAACGATGAACTCTTAAAAAGAATTGGGAGGTCACACCGGGCAAAAGATGTTTTTCAGTCAATTGCAGCTGCTAAACAAGTAGGTTTCGATAACATCAGCATCGATCTGATATACAGTCTTCCCGGTCAAACACTTCAGGACTTTAAAGATACACTTGAAACATCATTTACCTTGGATATTGATCATTATTCAGGCTATTCTTTGATCATTGAGCCCAAGACGGTATTCTATAATTTGATGAGAAGAGGGAAACTGCCGACACCCGGAGAAGATGTGGAAGCTGAAATGTATGACTTATTAATAGAGCAAATGGACAAACATGGATTTGCCCAATATGAAATCAGCAATTTTGCCAAGCCTGGCTATGAGAGCAAGCATAATATCACTTATTGGGATAATGAATGGTACTTCGGCTTTGGGGCAGGTGCGCATGGCTATGTTAATGGGCTTCGTCGTTCAAACCACGGACCTCTGAAAAAATATATGGAGCCAATTGAAAAGGGCCAGCTTCCGATCCTTGAAGAACATAGGGTGCCTCTGGAAGAACAGATGGAAGAGGAAATGTTCCTTGGACTGAGAAAAACTGAAGGTGTCTCAATTAGTCGTTTTAAAGAGAAATTTGGCAAAAACCCGCTGGAGCATTTTGAAGTTCAGATAAAACAGCACACCGATAAAAAATTAATTATTGCCGGGGAAGAGCATATTAAATTGACAAGACGAGGACGATTTCTTGGAAATGAAGTATTTCAGTCCTTTATAGGGTAATCTGCCTGAGGATTGCTTCAGGAAAAAAGGAAGCCAAATTATTGACACTGCACGTATGATTTGATAATTTATTAGTAGAATTAGCACTCGGGGACAAAGAGTGCTAACAGAGGTGATAACTGTGTTAACTGATCGTCAATTATTAATTTTTCAAGTAATTGTTGATGATTTTATTCATACTGCACAGCCTGTAGGGTCGAGAACTCTGTCGAAAAAAGAAGAAATTTCTTTTAGTTCCGCAACGATCAGAAATGAGATGGCTGATTTAGAGGAACTTGGGTTTATTGAGAAAACACACACCTCATCGGGGAGGATTCCATCTGAAAAAGGGTACCGCTACTATGTGGATCACCTTTTATCCCCGCAAAAATTAAATCAGCATGATATCCACAAAGTACAATCGATCTTTGCTGAAAGAATTTATGAGCTGGAGAAAATTGTTCAAAAATCGGCAAAAATTCTATCTGAGCTGACTAATTATACATCCATAGTCCTTGGGCCAGCAGTAAGGGATAACAAACTGAAGAGAATTCAGATTGTTCCTTTGAATAAAGAAACAGCGATAGCAATTATTATCACAGATACAGGCCATGTGGAAAACAGAATGTTCCACTTGCCGGAAAATATTGATGCAGGTGATTTGGAAAAGGTCGTGAATATCCTTAATGACCGTCTTGCCGGTGCGCCATTGGAAAGTCTGAACAATAAGTTATATAAAGAGGTTGCCGTGCTTTTAAGGCATCATATCAATAATTATGATGTAATGCTGAATTCAATTGCCGATACAATAAAGATACCGGCCTATGATAAGCTTTTCTTTGGCGGTAAAACAAATATGCTCAGCCAGCCGGAGTTTCATGATATTGAAAAGGTTAAAAACCTTATGAATATGATTGAGCAGGAAAAAGGCATATATGATTTACTCAGTAAAAACAAGTCAGGGATCAATATCAAAATCGGCCGGGAAAATAATAATTTAGCAATGGAAAACTGCAGTCTGATAACAGCAAGCTATTCAATCGGCACCGAACAGCTCGGCACAATTGCCATTCTGGGCCCTACCAGAATGGAGTATTCAAGAGTCATCAGCTTATTGAACTATATCAGTGCAGACTTATCATCTGTTTTATCCAAGTTGTATCAAAACAGATGATGGTGGAGATATTGATTAAGGGTGGAAAAACCTTTCCACTCCTTTCCTTATGTTTTTTATTTTATAATCCAGCTATTCTTTAAGGGAGGTGAACATGTTGGCAGAAGAGAAAGAGACATTGAGCCATGAATTAAATGAACAAACCAACGAACCTGAAGGAACTGAAAATGAGGCTCCTATTGAAGAGGTATTTGCAGAGTCTCATGAAGCAGAAGCAGATCCTGATGAGGGAACTGATTCAGACCTTACAGCAGCAAATGTAAAAATAGCTGAATTGGAAGGTAAGCTGGAAGAGGCTGAAAATCGCATCTACCGTCTTCAGGCTGATTTTGAAAATTCACGGCGCCGTGCAAGGCTGGACCTTGAAGCGTCTGAAAAATATAGAGCACAAAGCTTAATCTCTGATTTGCTGCCTGCGCTAGACAATTTTGAAAGAGCACTTCAAATGGAAGCTGGAAATGAACAGGCTAAATCTATTCTACAAGGAATGGAAATGGTTTATCGAAGCTTAGTGGAGGCTATTAAAAAAGAAGGCGCAGAACAGATTGAGGCAGTTGGGAAAGAATTCGACCCTCATATGCACCAGGCTGTTATGCAGGTAGAAGATGAGAATTTTGATTCCAATACCGTGGTCGAGGAATTCCAAAAAGGCTACAAGCTAAAGGATCGGATCATTCGTCCATCAATGGTTAAAGTAAATCAATAACTACATATTTGGGGAGGCAAAGAACATGAGCAAAATTATCGGAATCGATTTAGGTACAACAAACTCATGTGTCGCTGTACTTGAAGGCGGCGAACCGAAAGTAATTCCAAATCCGGAAGGCAACCGTACAACACCATCAGTTGTAGCGTTTAAGAACGGCGAGCGTCAGGTTGGTGAGGTGGCAAAGCGCCAGTCTATTACAAACCCGAACACGATCATGTCCGTTAAACGCCATATGGGTACAGATCATAAAACAGAGGTTGAAGGAAAGGAATTTTCTCCACAAGAGGTTTCTGCTATTATTCTTCAATATTTGAAATCTTATGCAGAAGACTATCTTGGCGAGAAGGTTACTAAAGCGGTAATCACAGTTCCAGCATATTTCAACGATGCTGAGCGTCAGGCAACAAAGGATGCAGGCCGAATTGCCGGCTTGGAAGTTGAACGAATCATCAACGAACCGACTGCCGCAGCGTTGGCATATGGACTGGATAAAATGGATGAAGACCAGACAATTCTTGTTTATGACCTTGGCGGCGGTACTTTTGACGTCTCTATCCTTGAACTTGGCGATGGTGTATTCGAAGTAAAATCCACTGCCGGGGATAACCGTCTTGGCGGTGATGATTTTGACCAGGTAATTATTGATTACCTCGTTGATCAATTCAAAAAAGAGAACGGCATCGATCTTTCTAAAGATAAAATGGCTCTGCAGCGTTTAAAAGATGCTGCTGAAAAAGCGAAAAAGGATCTTTCCGGTGTAACTTCAACACAAATTTCACTTCCGTTCATCACTGCCGGGGAAGCTGGACCTTTACACCTGGAAGTAACACTTTCAAGAGCTAAATTTGAAGAGCTGTCAGCAGATCTTGTTGAACGTACAATGGGACCTACACGCCAGGCATTGAAGGATGCTGGTTTGACTCCTTCAGAAATCGATAAAGTTATCCTTGTCGGCGGTTCAACACGTATTCCGGCTGTACAGGAAGCAATCAAAAAAGAAACAGGAAAAGAACCGCACAGAGGAGTTAACCCTGATGAGGTTGTAGCTATGGGTGCAGCTATTCAGGGCGGTGTCATCACTGGTGATGTTAAGGATGTTGTCCTTCTGGACGTAACACCTTTGTCTCTTGGAATTGAAACAATGGGCGGAGTGTTCACTAAGCTGATTGAACGCAATACAACTATTCCAACATCAAAATCCCAGGTGTTCTCAACTGCTGCTGATAATCAGTCTGCTGTTGATATCCATGTCCTTCAAGGGGAACGCCCAATGGCAGCGGATAACAAAACACTTGGCCGTTTCCAGCTAGGGGATATTCCTCCAGCTCCGCGCGGTGTGCCTCAGATCGAAGTGTCTTTTGATATCGATAAAAATGGTATTGTAAACGTACGCGCTAAAGACCTTGGCACAAACAAAGAGCAAGCCATCACAATCAAATCATCAACAGGATTATCTGATGAGGAAATTGAAAAAATGGTAAGAGAAGCTGAAGAAAATGCTGAAGCTGATAAGAAGCGTAAAGAAGAAGTTGAACTCCGCAATGAAGCGGACCAGCTGGTATTCACTACTGAAAAGACTCTAAAAGATCTTGAAGGCAAAGTGGATGAAGCAGAAGTGAACAAAGCAAATGAAGCTAAAGATGCACTAAAAGCTGCAATTGAGAAGAACGATCTGGATGAAATCCGTACTAAGAAAGATGCTTTACAGGAAGTTGTCCAGGCGTTAACAATGAAGCTTTATGAGCAGGCTCAGGCTGCTCAGGGAGCTCAGGGCGCAGAAGGTGCTGAAAACAAAAATGATGACGATAACGTTGTAGATGCTGAGTTCGAAGAAGTTAAAGACGATAAATAATTTCTGAATCTTTTAAGTCAAAGTCAGGTCTTTCTTGGCTTTGGCTTTTATTTTTGATACAATAATCTTTATGTGAAATGAATCGGGGAGAGTGGTAATCATGAGTAAAAGGGATTACTATGAGGTTCTCGGAATCAGCAAGGGTGCATCCAAGGATGAAATTAAGAAGGCTTATCGAAAGCTTTCAAAAAAATATCATCCTGATATCAACAAAGAGCCTGATGCAGACGAGAAGTTCAAGGAAGTTAAAGAAGCATATGAAGTCCTAAGCGACGATCAGAAAAAATCGCATTATGATCAATTTGGCCATACGGACCCTAATCAGGGCTTTGGAGGAGCCGGTTTTGAAGGTTTCGGCGGATTCGAAGACATTTTCAGCACCTTCTTCGGAGGAGGCGGATCACGCCGGCGTGATCCTAACGCCCCAAGACAGGGTGCAGACTTGCAGTACACCATGTCCTTAACCTTTGAGGAAGCAGTATTCGGCAAAGAGACCGATATTGAAATTCCGCGAGAAGAGACATGTGAGACCTGCAGCGGTTCAGGAGCGAAGCCGGGAACTAAGCCGGAAACATGCCGTCATTGTCATGGGTCAGGTCAGTTGAATGTTGAACAAAATACGCCATTTGGCAAGATCGTAAATAGAAGAGTTTGCCACTACTGTAATGGTACCGGTAAAGAAATTAAAGAGAAGTGCACAACCTGCCGTGGAGCAGGTAAAGTGCAAAAACGCAGAAAGATACACGTGAAAATTCCTGCAGGCATTGATGATGGCCAGCAGCTTCGCGTAGCAGGCCAGGGGGAACCAGGTTTTAACGGAGGACCTCCAGGCGACCTTTATGTTGTATTCCATGTGCGGTCTCATGAGTTCTTTGAGCGTGATGGCGATGATGTTTATTGTGAAATGCCTATAACATTTGTGCAGGCTGCCCTTGGCGATGAAATCGAAGTGCCGACACTGCATGGGAAAGTAAAACTTAAAGTCCCTTCAGGCACTCAGACAGGAACCAAATTCCGTCTGAAAGGAAAAGGTGTACCAAATGTAAGAGGATACGGAACAGGAGATCAGCACATTATTGTTCGTGTCATTACTCCGACAAAGCTGACCGAAAAACAGAAGCAGCTTTTAAGCGAGTTTGCTGAAGTCAGCGGAACAGTCCCGCAGGGAGAACATGAAGAAAGTTTTTTTTCTAAAGTAAAACGAGCCTTTAAAGGTGAATAAAGGAATGGGAGTTGGTAGTAGTGAAATGGTCAGAAATCAGTATTCATACTGCAAATGAAGCTGTTGAACCGATTTCGAATATTTTGCATGAAGCCGGAGCAAGCGGAGTTGTAATAGAGGATCCTTTAGAACTTGTAAAAGAAAGAAAGGATCAATTCGGTGAAATCTACCAGCTCAATCCGCAGGACTATCCTGAGGAAGGCGTTATTGTAAAAGCATATTTGCCAGTAAACAGTTTCCTTGGGGAAACCGTTGATGAAATTAAAGAAGCAATCAATAACCTCATTTTATTTAACATCGATATTGGCGCAAATAAAGTCAGCATTAGTGAGGTAAATGAAGAAGAATGGGCTACTGCCTGGAAAAAATACTATAACCCCGTAAAAATTTCAGAACGCTTCACCATTGTCCCAACCTGGGAGGATTATACACCTGTCAGCAGTGATGAACTTATCATAGAGCTTGACCCGGGCATGGCCTTTGGAACTGGGACACACCCCACAACGGTTATGTGTATCCAGGCCCTTGAAAGAACAGTAAAACAGGGTGATAATGTTGTAGATGTAGGAACAGGCTCGGGTGTCTTAAGCATTGCTGCAGCTATGCTGGGTGCCGGGAAGGTAAAAGCTCTTGATCTTGATGAAGTCGCAGTAAATTCAGCTAAATTAAATATTAAGCTGAATAAAGTGCAGGATATAGTGGATGTATCACAAGGGAATCTGCTCGATGGTGTCAGCCAGGGAGCAGATGTGGTCGTTGCCAACATCCTTGCAGAAGTAATTCTCCGCTTTACAGATGATGTTGCCTCAGTCGTAAGGGAAGGCGGATACTTCATCGCTTCAGGCATTATCCAGCAGAAGAAGCAGGAAGTAAGAGATGCTATTTCCGCTGCAGGGTTTGAAATAGAAGAGACCATCCAAATGGAAGATTGGGTTGCCATTGTCGCAAGGAGAAAGTAATTAGAAAAACTCCGGTTCCTCGGGATGAGAGGGGCCGGTGTTGGATATACCGTAAAAAGGGGGTAAATAGCTTACCCTCCTTTTTACAGTTGAAAGGATCTTGAACAGGTAAGGAAGAGGGTGCCGATTGTGCAGCGGTATTTCACAGGAAATGCAGTTAAAGATAAGTACTTTCATATTACAGGAGAAGACCGTCATCATATAGTGAAGGTAATGCGCATGAAAGAAGGCGGCAAAATTATCTGTGTCGATCCATCTCAAAATAGTGCACTTTGCTCAATTGCAGAAATTACCGATGAACATGTGGCTGCAGAAGTTGTACAATGGATTGAAGGATCTTCTGAGCTGCCTGCAGATATTACTATTGTGAGCGGACTGCCTAAAGGGGATAAGCTGGAGTGGATCATTCAAAAGGGCACTGAGCTGGGAGCGCGCCGTTTTATCCCTTTTACTTCAGCTCGTTCAGTAGTAAAATGGGATGCGAAGAAATCAGTGAAAAAAGCAGAGAGATGGCAGAAGATTGCTAAAGAAGCTGCTGAACAGTCACATAGGAGCATAGTGCCGGAAGTTCTTGCACCGCTTGATTTAAAGTCATTGCTGAAAATATCAGCTGATTATTCATATAAATTGATTGCCTTTGAGGAAGAAGCGAAACAGGGAGAGGACACTGTGCTCTATAAAACACTTTCTTCCATGAACAAAGGAGAATCACTTTTAGTTGTATTCGGACCTGAAGGCGGTCTTGCAGATAATGAAGTCTCATTGCTGCTCGAAGCAGGCTTTCTTGCCTGCGGTTTGGGACCGCGTATTTTAAGGACAGAGACAGCGCCTCTCTATTTGCTGTCAGCTGTTTCCTATCATTTTGAATTAATGGGGTGAATATAGATGCCTGCAGTTGCATTTCATACACTTGGCTGCAAAGTCAATCATTACGAAACAGAAGCCATTTGGCAGCTGTTCAAAGAAGCTGGATATGAACGGACAGACTTCGAATCCGTTTCAGATGTATATGTGATTAATACATGTACGGTTACAAATACCGGTGATAAGAAAAGCCGTCAGGTAATCAGAAGGGCAATCAGAAAAAACCCTGATGCCGTTATCTGTGTAACAGGCTGTTATGCACAAACCTCACCTGCCGAAATTATGGCAATCCCTGGAGTTGATATTGTTGTAGGGACTCAGGATCGGGTAAAAATGCTTGAATATATCGAGCAATACAAACAAGAACGGCAGCCAATCAATGGTGTCGGAAACATCATGAAGAACCGTGTCTACGAAGAGCTCGATGTGCCGGCATTTACAGATCGGACACGTGCTTCCCTTAAAATACAGGAAGGCTGCAATAATTTCTGCACATTCTGTATTATTCCCTGGGCGCGCGGCTTAATGAGATCAAGAGACCCGAAAGAAGTAATCCGGCAAGCTCAGCAGCTGGTTGATGCCGGCTATAAAGAAATCGTCCTGACTGGAATCCATACAGGCGGATATGGCGAAGACATGAAGGATTACAACCTGGCTATGCTTCTTACGGATTTGGAAGATCAGGTGAAAGGTCTTAAACGTTTAAGAATCTCCTCAATTGAAGCCAGCCAAATTACCGATGAAGTTATTGAAGTTATGGATAAGTCCAAGGTCGTGGTAAGGCATCTGCACATTCCTCTGCAGTCAGGCTCAAATACGGTCCTTAAAAGAATGCGCCGCAAGTATACCATGGAATTCTTTGCAGAGCGTCTCGAGCGCTTGAAGGAAGCTCTTCCAGGCTTGGCTGTTACATCTGATGTTATCGTAGGCTTCCCGGGGGAAACAGAAGAAGAATTTATGGAAACCTACAACTTTATTAAAGAGCATAAATTTTCCGAGCTTCATGTATTCCCGTATTCAAAGCGTACTGGAACGCCTGCGGCAAGAATGGACGACCAGATCGATGAAGAAGTAAAAAATGAGCGTGTTCATCGCCTGATCGCCTTGTCAGATCAGCTTGCAAAAGAATATGCAGCTCAGTACGAAGGTGAAGTTCTCGAAGTGATCCCGGAGGAAAGCTTTAAGGAAAGCAGTGACAGCAATTTATTTGTCGGATACACTGACAATTATTTAAAAATCGTCTTCCCGGCAACAGAAGAAATGGTCGGCCAGATCGTAAAAGTAAAAATCACAAAAGCCGGCTACCCATACAATGAAGGTCAATTTGTAAGAGTCCTTGATGAATTGAACGAAACAGAAGAGGCGGCAGTCTAAAGGAATTACCTTAGGGTAGTTCCTTTTTTTTGATAAATTTATTAATATCTTTTGGGAAAACTACTTTCGAAAACGATTACAAAAAATATAAATAGTGCTCGATATTTTATTATCTAAGTGATATTATGTAAGAGGTACGTACAACTGTTTTTAAAAGGAGTAGTTAAAATGACAAATAACGTAGCAAAAATGATCGATCATACATTACTTAAAGCCGATGCAACAAAAGACCAAATAGAAAAAATCTGTGCGGAAGCTAAAGAATACAATTTCGCGTCTGTTTGTGTTAATCCGACATGGGTTAAACTCTCAAGCGACCTGCTTAACGGAACCGAAGTGAAGGTCTGCACTGTAATCGGATTCCCGCTGGGAGCTTCCACACCTGAAACAAAAGCATTTGAAACAAAGAATGCCATTGAAAACGGTGCAACAGAAGTGGATATGGTCATCAACATTGGCGCTTTAAAAGGCGGAGACAATGAGCTGGTTGAACGGGACATCCGTGCGGTTGTTGATGCTGCAAAAGGAAAAGCATTAACCAAGGTTATTATCGAAACTTGCCTTTTGACTGAAGAAGAAAAAGTTAGAGCATGTGAACTTTCTGTAAAAGCAGGTGCTGACTTTGTAAAAACATCTACAGGATTCTCAACAGGCGGCGCAACTGCTGAAGATATTGCCCTAATGAGAAAAACTGTCGGACCTGATCTTGGCGTAAAAGCTTCGGGCGGAGTAAGAAGCGCAGAAGATGCACAGAAGATGATTGAAGCAGGTGCAACGAGAATCGGAGCGAGCTCCGGCGCTGCTATTGTCAACGGTTTAACAAGCGATTCGGATTACTAAGAAAATGCCGGGATTTCCCGGCATTTTTTATTTTTTATCGGCCGTGCAGTCTAATGACAAACCTTCCAAACTGATTTGCAAATGGAAGAACAAGCAGTGAAGATATTACATTAAATAAAACACTGATATGCGCAAGCTGCACATCCGGTGAACTGGCTGCACTCTCACCGAAAACAGCAAGGGCATGAATAAAAGGATAAAAGGCCGCCACACCCATACAGTTCAGCCAAATATGGGCATAGGCAGTCAGTTTTGCTTCTTTTCCTGAACCGATGGATGCTAAATATGCGTCTACGCATGTACCTATATTAGATCCAAGCATTATGGCAATGCCCGTATCCAAATCCATTGCGCCAGCAGTTAAAAACCCCATTATAATGCCAGTTGTTGCTGTGCTTGATTGGATGATAGCCGTAAGGACAATTCCGGCAGCCACAGCGAATAAATAATTCCCATCCAAAGTAAGCAGCCAATGGTTGACCATATCATTATCTTTCACAGAACCAGCAAGATATTCAAACCCGCGCATTGCTGCAAAAACCGCTGATAATCCAAGCACTGCCAGACCGGAGCTACGCAGGCTCTTATTCTTCATTACAGCGAGGATGCTCCCGGCAGCAGCAAGCGGAACAATATATGACTCAATATTAAAAGTGATTAACTCTGTCGTAAATGTTGTACCTATGTTGGTTCCTAATATGATGCCAATCGTCTGGGGAAAAGTCAGCATCCGTGCAGAAACCATTCCGATTGTTATGATCATTACCGCTGAACTGCTCTGCAGGACAGCTGTCACGATTGTGCCCATAACAGTGCCTTTCCAAGGTGAATTAGTCATAACTGCCAGCCAATTCTTTAATGAATCGGCAGATAAATTAAATAATCCCGATCTTAAGAGTGTCATACCATAAATAAATAACCCAATGAGCAGAAAAAATAATAAAAGCTGGACCAATCATTCACCCCCTACATTTAATACTATGGGACACCCTGCTGGGACATGCTTATGTGCAAAAAAATGTTTAGCTTGTCAAAAATGGGGTACTAAATAAGCACAATCTATAAAAATCAATCCCGCAGCAGGCTAATTACTGTTGACCTTGATAAGCTGTTATATTATAATTGCAAGGTACATGGAATAAACCATGTTGTTGATGTAAGTGTGTTGTGCTCGGAGGGAGGGAAAGAGAATGTCTAAAACCGTCGTTCGTAAAAACGAATCGCTTGAAGATGCTCTTCGTCGTTTCAAACGTTCAGTATCAAAAACTGGTACTTTGCAGGAAGCAAGAAAGCGCGAATTCTATGAAAAACCTAGTATTAAACGTAAGAAAAAGTCTGAGGCTGCTAGAAAGCGTAAGTGGTAAGAGAGGGTGTATGTAATGAGTCTTCTCGAGCGTTTAAATGAAGATATGAAACAAGCGATGAGGAATAAAGAAAAAGAAAAGCTTACTGTTATTCGTATGATTAAAGCTTCGCTTCAAAACGAAGCAATCAAGCTCGGTGAAGATCTTAACGAAGAACAGGAGTTAACTGTCCTTTCTCGCGAAGTTAAACAACGCAAGGATTCCCTCCATGAATTTGAAAAAGCAGGTCGTGAAGATCTTGTTGAAAAAATTCGTACTGAACTTCAGTATGTAGAATTATATATGCCAAAACAGCTCTCTGAAGATGAAGTTTCAAAAATTGTTGCAGAAACAGTTGCAGAAACAGGTGCTTCTTCAAAAGCTGATATGGGAAAAGTGATGGCTGCTATCATGCCTAAGGTAAAAGGCAAGGCAGATGGATCACTAATAAATAAATTTGTACAACAACACCTTTCATAAAACTATGCATTAAAAGACCGAAAGCCGATGGCTGACGGTCTTTTTTACTTTTGTAACAGCAAAAGAGTGGTGATATGAATTACTCTTATTTCTAGGTTATACTAAAGATGCAGCAGATTTCTGAATAAATAATAATGAAACTTTTTAATGATTCAATCGTAAATACATATAGAAATCATTTTTGCGGATAAAGGGGGAAAGGTTTGATTGCCAGAAGAGCAATAACCGCCTTTGCATTGTTTTTTGCTCTGCTGCTGCTTGTAAGCCCTTTTCAGGGAAACGCCGATAACGAAAAAGTGCTAATTGTTCCGATCGAAGAAACGGTGGAAAAAGGGCTATATGCATTCTTAAGCAGAGCCGTGCAAACAGCTGAAGAAGAAAATGCATCAGCCATAATATTTGAAATAAATACACCCGGAGGGGCAGTGGATGCAGCCGGACAAATTGGCAGGCTGTTAACCTCAACAAATGTAAAAACAATCTCTTTTGTCAACAAGCAGGCTTTATCTGCAGGTGCCTATATTGCTTTGAATACGGATGAAATATACATGGTACCTGGTTCAACAATGGGTTCAGCCGCAATTATTGACCAGCAGGGAAATACAGCTGGTAAGAAAGCAGAATCATACTGGTTTGCAGCAATGCAGAGTGCGGCCTCACAAACGGACAGAGATCCTGTTTATGCCCTTGCTATGGCAGATGAATCTGTGGATCTGCCTGAATTGGGGGCACCGAAAGGAAAGCTGCTTACCCTCACAGCTGAACAGGCTGAGCAGGTAGGTTATTCGGAAGGTACAGTAGATTCAAGGGCAGAGTTACTGAAAGTGCTCGGATTTAATGAAGCTAATATACAGACAATTGATGAAAGCTTTGCAGAGAAGGTAGCCCGTTTTATTACCCATCCTGTCGTCATACCAATTCTATTATCTATTGGAAGCCTCGGGCTGGTTCTGGAACTGTATTCACCGGGTTTTGGCATTCCTGGATTAATGGGATTATCGTCCCTGCTTCTGTTCTTTTATGGTCATATGGTGGCCGGGCTGGCAGGATATGAGACTTTAATATTGTTTGTATTAGGAATTGGCTTAATAATTGCCGAGTTTTTCCTTCCTGGAGGCATTGCGGGAATAGCCGGTATTGCAGCAATACTCGGGAGCCTGTTCCTGGCTTCTGACAATGTGGCCCATATGGGAATGTCTATTTTAATTGCTATGGGAGTTTCAATATTGGCATCTATATTAATGATAAAGGTGTTTGGTAAAAAGATGAAATTCTTTAAAAAAATTATTTTAACCGATAGCACAAATACTGAAAAAGGCTATATTTCAAATAAGAGCAGACTTGAACTGATTGGTCATGAGGGTTATGCACTTACAGCTTTAAGGCCTTCGGGTACAGTAGTCATAGAGGATGAAAGAATAGACGTTGTCAGTGAGGGAGCCTTTATCCTTAAAGGGGCAAAAGTAAAAGTAGTTAAAGCAGAAGGATCGCGTATTGTTGTCAGAGAAATATCTAATCTTGATTTAGATAAATAAAAATCATCAGGAGGTAAAATTATGTTAGAAGCAGGAACAGTAGCAATATTGGTTGCCGTTGTACTCGGTGTTATATTGCTGGGTATATTATTCACCTTTGTACCGGTTATGCTGTGGATATCAGCATTGGCTGCGGGTGTCAGAGTCAGTATCTTTACATTAATCGGGATGAGGCTCCGCCGGGTTATACCAAGCCGTGTCATCAATCCGTTAATCAAAGCTCACAAGGCAGGACTTGAAGTAACAACAAACCAGCTGGAGAGCCACTACCTTGCAGGAGGAAATGTTGATAGAGTTGTTAATGCGTTAATAGCAGCACACCGTGCCAATATTGATTTAAGCTTTGAGCGCAGTGCAGCCATTGACCTGGCAGGGCGTGACGTTTTGGAAGCAGTTCAGATGAGTGTTAATCCAAAAGTAATTGAAACACCTTTTATTGCCGGTGTGGCGATGGATGGTATCGAAGTAAAGGCAAAAGCGCGAATTACAGTCCGTGCCAATATTGACCGTCTGGTCGGGGGGGCCGGTGAAGAAACAATCGTTGCGCGTGTTGGTGAGGGGATTGTCTCTACGATCGGTTCGCAGACAGATCACAAGAAAGTACTTGAAAATCCGGATATGATTTCTCAGACTGTTCTTTCAAAAGGTTTGGATGCAGGCACTGCTTTTGAAATTCTCTCGATTGATATAGCAGATGTGGATATCGGCAAAAATATTGGTGCAGAACTTCAAACTGAACAGGCTGAAGCAGACAAGAAGATTGCCCAGGCTAAAGCCGAAGAAAGACGTGCTATGGCCGTAGCTCAGGAACAGGAAATGAAAGCACGGGTTGAAGAAATGAGAGCGAAGGTTGTGGAAGCAGAGGCACAGGTGCCGCTTGCCATGTCAGAAGCACTCCGATCCGGAAATATTGGGGTAATGGACTATATGAATATCCAAAACATCTCGGCTGATACCGAAATGAGGGATTCAATCGGCAATATGAGTGACGACGGCAAAAATGGCCGTAAAAATGACTAAATGATCCCTTATTGGGAGAAGGGAGGAAACTCTCTTGGAATTTTTATTTGAGAATCCTTTTATTCTCATTGCTGTTATTGCTTTCATTTCCTCCATGTTCAAAAAAAAGAAGGAGGAAAGGCCTGTAAAACAGGCTCCCCGTTCAGTACAGCAAGAGAATCGGACACAGGCGGAAAGAACTTCTGCAGATCCTGCATTGGCCGAAGTGCTGGAAGAGGAAAAGAGGAAGCTGACAGAGAAATCCAGAAGAATAGAACAAGAATACAGACAGCGTAAACAGCAGACAGAACAAAGCATGAAGGCTCTCCAGAGTCAGCAGAGAGCTGCTGAAAGAAAAGCAAGCGCGATATCGAGAACAGCAGCCAATACAAAAACTTACCCGGTGGAAGCCTCAGGAGCCGGTAAGTTTGAACCGCAGAAACAGTCGCTTGTTGATGGTATTATCTGGTCTGAGATTCTTGGACCTCCAAGATCTAAAAATCCTCACAGGTCCCTCAACAGAAAGCGGTAAAAAATAAGTGCTAGAACCTCCGTTCATTTCATAAATATGAGATGAAAGGGGGTTCTTTTTTTATGGCAAAAAAGTGGGGACAATTCGTCCGCGGCTGGATGACTAAAAATATGGAGCTTCCTCAAGATGTCATGATGGACCTGCCCCGCATTACAATGATTGGGCAAATCCATATCTATATAGAAAACCACAGGGGATTACTGGCTTTTTCAGATAAGGAATTAAGACTGCTATTAAAGCAGGGGCAGCTTTTAATAAGAGGGAAAGCCTTCGTCATAAAAACGATACTGCCGGAAGAAATACTGCTCGAGGGAAAAATTGATTCAGTAACTTATATTACAGACACTGATTAAGAATTCAGGGGGAAGGAAATGAAGAACCAGTGGATCGAATTTTACAGGGGCCTTGTAACAGTTAAAGCAAGCGGGAAAGGAATAGAAAGATTTATTAATGCACTTACCCGCAGCGGAATCAATATCTGGAATGTAAAGAACCATGGAACGCAATCAGTCACCTTCAAAATGAAATTGGAAGATGCAAAAAAAATAAGAAGCCACGCCAGGAACAGCGATTGCAGAATCGAGTTCCTGCAGCGGGCAGGAGCACCGTTCCTTATGAAAAGGCTGCTGAAAAACAGCGGATTTGCAGCTGGTGCCCTCGCGTTTGTTGCTGTCATTCTCCTTTTATCCAATATGGTTTGGGGCATAGAGATTAAGGGGGCAAATCCTGCAACTGAATATCAGATCATCAAAGAATTGGACAAGATGGGGGTTAAAAAAGGAAAGCTGCAGTTCTTTGTAGATAACGTGGAGTCTATTCAGCGGACACTATCCAACAATATCGAGGCAATAACCTGGGTTGGCGTGGAGTTAAAAGGGACAACCTACCATCTGCAGGTAGTTGAGAAAAATGAACCTGAGAAACCGGAGTATTTAAGCCCGCGGCATCTGGTAGCCAAGAAGAAAGCTGTTATTGTAGAAATGTTTGTTGAAGAAGGGCGTCCGGTCGTCGATATTCACGATCATGTTCAGCCAGGACAGCTTTTAGTCTCCGGGATCATCGGTAAAGAGGGCCAAACGGAAACTGTTCCTTCAAAAGGGGAGGTTTTCGGGGAAACATGGTATAAATCTGAAGTCATTCTTCCGCTTAAGAGCACATTCAAAGTCTTTAGCGGCAATGAAAAAGTTAAGCATAGCATCACAATCGGAAATCTGGAAATTCCTATATGGGGTTTTGGAAAACCGGGGTTTGAAGAGTATGAATTAGAGGAAAATGAGAAAGCAGTAAAGTTCCTGAAATGGGAACTGCCTGTTTCCTACGTAAATAAGACATTCCGTGAAAGAGAGCAAGTCACCAGAATATATTCCAATAAAGAGGCTTTTGACGCTGCGAAAGCTTTGGCAAGAAAAAAAATAAAAAGCAGCTTAGATGAAAATGCTAAAGTTAAGGGAGAAAAAGTTTTGCACCAATCAATTGACAATGGTAAAGTAACTATAGCAATACATTTCCAAATTATTGAGAATATTGCAGAAGGACAACCAATTATTCAAGGAGATTCGGAATGACAGAAGACTTGAAAACAATGAACCTGCAGCTGGAAGATCCTAATGAAGCCATTGCATTATTAGGCAATTCAGATGCAAACCTAAAAATTATTGAGCAAGAACTGAATGTTTCCATTGTAACCAGGGGAGAATCCGTTTATGTGTCTGGCGAAATGGACAAAGTGGAACTGGCTGGAAAGGTTCTGGATAAACTGCTTTATGTAATCCGGAAAGGTATAAATATAAGCCAGAGAGATGTTATGTATGCTCTTCAAATGGCAAACAAGGGAACACTAGAGTATTTCAGTGATTTATACGAAGAAGAAATCACTAAAAACGCAAAAGGAAAGTCTATTCGTGTTAAGACACTGGGACAGCGTCAATACATTCAAGCAATCCGCCAAAATGACCTGGTTTTTGGCATAGGGCCAGCAGGAACAGGAAAAACATATTTGGCAGTTGTCATGGCTGTCAATGCTTTGAAAAATGGGAATGTGAAAAGAATCATTCTAACCCGCCCTGCAGTCGAAGCGGGAGAAAGCCTTGGCTTTCTTCCGGGGGATCTTAAGGAAAAAGTCGATCCTTACTTACGGCCTTTGTATGATGCTTTGCATGATATATTAGGTGCAGAGCATACACAAAGAATGATTGAAAGAGGCACGATTGAAATTGCACCGCTGGCTTATATGCGCGGAAGAACTTTAGATGATGCCTTTGTCATACTGGACGAAGCGCAAAATACAACTCAGGCGCAAATGAAGATGTTTCTGACCAGGCTGGGCTTTGGTTCAAAAATGATTATTACCGGAGACAGAACACAGGTTGACCTTCCAAAGGGTGTAAAATCAGGTCTGATCGCAGCAGAAGACATACTCAAGGGTGTAAGCGGACTATCATTCGTTCACTTGGAACAAAGTGATGTGGTGCGTCATCCGCTTGTGGGAAGGATTATTCAGGCATACCAGACAGAAGATAGCCAATGAACCATGAAGCCGCCTTTTTTGGCGGTTTTTTCTTGTGTGCCAGGCATGGCAACTATCTAGGTGGTGAAAGTCCGCTGTGGGGGTACACATCATCCAACCACTAAGGAAGCGCAAGGTACTTATCGTGAGATAAGGGCTGGAGGAAGCGTGGAATAAAATCTTGGCTCGACGTACAGGAATCTGATACTAAGGCTTTATAAAGGGATGAGACTCCAAGACAAGTCAAAGTCCAAAAGATGTGCGTAACTTTATAGAGTAAATCAGGCGAGTAAAAGAGGAAAGATAGTTGTCTTACCCTGGGAGGTCTTGCGGATGTACGGTAGTACAGTCGAAAACGGTTAATCGCAAGAAGTCAGCAGAGGCCATAGTAATGAGTAAACTCATGAAGGGCTGAACAATTTATAGTGTTTCAACTCCACGAATGCGTAAGTGACGAACTCCGAATGTGTTAATGGCGAAAGTATGAGCGTATCTCAAAGGATAACCAAAAAGGAGATATTACTTACTACGTGAGAGGGAAGGAGAAACGAGTGTGAAACTTTTAGAACAGATCATAAGTAACCAAAATATGAACGAAGCCTACTTGCGTGTCTATAGAAATAAAGGCACAAGTGGCATCGATGGTGTAACAGTCGACGAATTAAAGCAATATCTGAAAGAGAACAAAGATGAGCTGCGTCAGCGCATCAGAACAAGAAAATACCAACCACAAGCTGCCTTAAGAGTGGAAATTCCAAAAGAAAATGGCAAGATGCGCAAATTGGGAATACCAACAGTAGTGGATAGAGTCGTTCAACAAGCCATACATCAAGTTCTCAGTCCGATATTTGAAGAACAGTTCAGCGAGTTCAGTTACGGTTTCAGACCAAAAAGAAGTTGTGAGATGGCGATAATTAAAAGCCTGGAATTTATGAATGATGGTGATGATTGGGTAATAGACATCGACCTTGAAAGATTCTTCGATACTGTTCATCACGATAAACTCATGCGCATTATTGCCAACACAATAGATGATGGTGATGTCATCTCGTTAATTAGAAAATACTTAGTCAGTGGAGTTATGGTAAAAGGGAAATATGAAGAAACTCCCGTTGGGACTCCGCAAGGAGGTCCTCTTAGCCCATTATTGAGTAATATTATGTTAAACGAACTTGATAGGGAACTAGAGAAAAGAGGATTACGGTTTGTGAGATATGCCGATGATTCCCTCATTTTTGTGAAAAGCGAAAAAGCAGCTAAAAGAGTAATGAAATCAGTAGTGAGGTATATAGAGGACAAACTAGGATTAATAGTTAACGCAGAGAAGAGTAAAATTTCACGCCCAAAAGAATTGAAATTCTTAGGGTTCGCTTATTACTTCGATGTTAATAACCTAAGATACCAAGTAAAACCTCACCTAAGTTCAATCCAGAAATTCCAGAGGAGGCTTCGACAACTAACAAAACGGAACTGGAGTATTCCACTAGGGCTTCGAATAGTGAAGCTTAAACAAGTCATATTCGGATGGATAAACTACTTCAGAATCACAAAGATGAAAAAAGCAATAAAGCGAATTGATATGAAATTGCGTTCCAGAATTAGGGTAATCATCTGGAAGCAATGGAAGGTACCCAAGAAACAAATCAAATCGCTTATTCAACTAGGGATTCCGGAGGAAGAAGCGAAAGGATTAACCTACTGTCGAAAAGGTTACCGTTTTATAGGATTATCGAAAGTCGTCCAAAGAGCAATATCCAATAAAAGATTAAAGCAGAGGGGGCTCCCCTCTGCTTTTGAACACTATCTAAAAGTACACACTGTAATATAAATTGAAACGCCGTATACGCGATCCGTACGTACGGTGTTGTGAGAGGGGCGAAAATAACTTACTTTATTTTCCCTCTACTCGATTTGAAGATAAAATCGGCAGGTAATTACTATGGAATTATTTGCTATTAATGAAATGATTAGGTAACCTGTTAATAGATAGTCCATTTTTCATTAGTGAAAACCCACTGAAAAACTGTTATGATTTTACATAATTAATAATTAAAACATTTAAGAATATTGGAAGTTTTTTACCCAGGACAGGAGGGGTAAATGTGTCAAATCTTCAGCAGAGTATGACTACAATCAGAAATTTACTTAATATGACCTTTTTTCGTGTTCTCTTATTTGTTCTTTTGGGAGTTGCTATGTATTTTTCCATGTATAGCAATGTGAAGCCTGAAAAGCTGGATTTAAGTCTATTCTCTGTCGCTGAACAGACAATAAGGTCACCCATTACAATAGAGGATAAAGCAAGCACAGAAAGAAAGAGAAAAGAAGCAGAAAATAATGTTAAGGATATTTACGTTGTAAAAAAGGAGATTGCCCAAAACAGAGTTGACCTCGTTACCTCCATTTTTGGATCAGTTTCGGAAGTGAATGAAGAAGTAAAAGAAGGGATGGAAGAGAAAAAGAAGGCTTCTGCAAATGAGTCAGACAAAGATGTAGAGGCACCAGACCCTTCCGCCCCTGGTCCTAAAGAGAAATTGTCCATGGTTAAAGAAAAACTCACTGATGATGTAACACGTGAAGTATCGGATGGCGTCTTCCTTGCTTTGCTGCAGGCAAAGGAGGGAGAACTGAGCATTGCGAAAGACCTTACTGTTACGGCCATCAATAAAATCATGAATAATGAAATTCCGGCTGAACAGGTGGAGAACGCAAAGAAGCGTGTTGAAGAAGAACTGAAGTTCACCAGCTTAAATTCAGAAACAAAAAAAGCCGCAATAGAGCTTGGGCGCTATGCAATATATCAAAATCAATTCTATGATCCTGCGGCCACGGAAGAATTACGGCAGCAGACCATTGAAAGTGTCGAGCCAGTAAAAATTCTTCAGGGACAGATCATTGTTGAAGAAAATCAGCTGATCAGCAGGGACATATACCGACAGCTTGAACTTGTAGGGCTTCTGGACAGTGTTAATTCGATTCAGCCTTTTATCGGCTTATCTTTGATCATTATCATTGTTTTATCAGCTCTATATTATTATTTCCACGAACTGAATGTACAGAGGGAATTAAAGCAAAGCTATTTATTGCTGTTCAGCCTTGTCTTTATCTTATCGTTATTGCTTATGAAGGTCATCAGCCTTTTCCAATACGCCGATTACTCAGAGATAGGGTATATCTATCCTGCAGCTATGGGAGCTATGCTGATCAAAATACTGATTGATGAAAAGCTTGCAATGTACTACACAATTATTATGGCTATCAGCGGAAGCATCATTTTTAATGAAGGTGTTACAGGGACATTCCAGCTGACATCAGCCATTTATATCCTTTGCAGCGGCTTGGCTGCCATTTTGTTTTTGAGCAGACAGAATCGCCGCTCTAAAATATTGCAGGCTGGTTTATTCGTATCTGCAGTAAACATACTTGTTATCTTTTCAATGCTTTTCTTAAGAAATGGCCACTATGAAACGATTGAATATGGATTTTACTTTGTAATTGCTTTGATTTCAGGTATTTCGTCTGCAGTCCTGGCCATTGGCCTGCTGCCATATTTTGAGGCGGGATTTGGAATTTTGTCTACTATGAGGCTGATTGAGCTATCTAATCCTAATCATCCGCTGCTGAGAAAGATACTGACCGAATCTCCCGGAACCTACCATCATAGTGTAATGGTTGCAAATCTCTCCGAGTCAGCTTGTGAAGCTATTGGGGCAAATGGTCTTTTAGCAAGGGTGGGCTGCTACTATCACGATATCGGCAAAACGAAACGGCCGCAGTTTTTTATTGAAAATCAGGTGAATATTGAAAATCCGCATGATCGGCTTCCTCCCCAGACCAGTAAGAATATTATTATCGCCCATGCCGCAGATGGTGCTGAAATGCTGAGAAAGCATAAGATGCCTAAGGAGATAGTGGATATTGCCGAACAGCATCATGGGACAACATTGCTGAAATTTTTTTACTACAAAGCAAAACAAAATGGTCTTGAGGTAAAAGAAGAGGACTACCGCTATCCTGGACCTAAACCGCAATCAAAAGAGTCGGCAGTCATTGGCATTGCGGATAGTGTAGAAGCTGCAGTCCGTTCAATGGCACATCCTACAACAGAGCAAATAGAGGATTTAGTCAAAAAGATAATCGCAGACAGGCTTCAGGATGGACAGCTGAATGAATGTGATTTAACCTTAAAAGAGCTGGAAACCGTTTCACACTCTTTCTGTGAGACGTTAAACGGAATTTTCCATTCACGTATTGAGTATCCTGAAATGACAAAACAGAAGGTGAAACAGGCATGAATTTAAACATTGATTTTTTAGACGAAACGAATGAGCTTCAGGAAAATGATATAGCCAAAATTGAAGAGTTAATTAACTTTGCGGCTTCAAAAGAATCTGTGGAGCCTGAAAGCGAGGTATCCATTACGTTTGTGACGAATGAGCGGATCCGCGAGATCAACAAGGAATATCGGGATAAAGATCGGCCGACTGATGTCATTTCTTTCGCGATGGAAGAACTTGGTGAAGGTGAAATTGAACTGATTGGGGCTGATATGCCGCGAATCCTGGGGGATATCATCATCTCCACTGCTAAGGCGAAGGAGCAGGCGGAGGAGTATGGACATTCTTTTATTAGGGAGCTTGGCTTTTTGGCGGTCCATGGCTTCCTGCATCTTCTTGGCTATGATCATGAAAATCCGGAAGATGAGAAAAAAATGTTTTCCCGCCAGAAGGATATACTTGATGAATACGGGCTCACAAGATAAAAAAGTCCGAAAACACAATGTCCTCAAATCCTTTGTGTTTGCTTTTTCCGGAATTAGAACGGCGTTATTGAACGAAAGGAATCTGCAGATACATTTGGCAGTATCCCTCGCTGTCATGTTCTTTGGAATATATTTTGGCATTTCCCGGCTTGAATGGATAATCATTCTGCTGGCCATCGGGGGAATGCTCTCACTTGAACTCCTTAATACAGCCATTGAAAGGGCTGTGGATCTGGCAACCGAAGATTACCATCCCCTTGCCAAGCAGGCTAAGGATATAGCCGCTGGAGCGGTACTGGTGTTTGCCATAATAAGTGTAATAATAGGCGGAGTAATATTCCTGCCTAAAATCCTGATATTTTTGCAGTAATGTGAAGCTGTCCGAATGGGCAGCTTTGCTTTTTTCTTAATGAATAATTAAGGCTAATCGTAAACTGCTTTGAATTATCGGACCCGAGTTTGAAAACGTTCACTGAATCAGCTAAAATGACAGAACAGCATTAAATTTCGCAGGCCGGGGAGAATCTGAGGGATGCCATTTAGAAAACAATGGCCAGATAAAATTAAAAAGCCTACGTATTTTTAGAAAATTCAATTTTTTTATTACGTTTTTGCTACAATCGATGAAAATCTAAGTAAAATGTTGTAAAATAAAAGAGAAGCGGCTGCTTTTCACAGAAAGAAGCATTGCGAGCCCCAAAGCCCATGATTGCATCGGGAGCAGCTCCGTTTTACAGGAAAGGAAGAAATAATTGTGAATAACGATCAACTAATACAGGAAGCAAAGATTGCAAGAGATAGAGCATATGTGCCATATTCAAAATTCAAAGTGGGAGCGGCGCTATTAAGCAGTGACGGTCAGGTTTTTCACGGCTGCAACATAGAAAATGCAGCGTACAGCATGTGTAATTGCGCTGAAAGGACTGCGCTCTTCAAAGCATATTCTGATGGCGTTAAAAGCTTTTCAGCCATTGCTGTTGTTGCTGACACAGACCGTCCTGTTCCCCCATGCGGTGCATGCAGACAGGTAATATCCGAATTATGTCCGCCTGAAATGAAAGTTGTTCTAACCAACTTAAAAGGGGATATTAGTGAATTAACAGTTGAAGAATTACTGCCAGGAGCATTTTCACCGGAGGACTTACATGAATAATACACAACAAGGACACAAATCAGGCTTTATTTCCATAATCGGCAGACCCAACGTAGGAAAGTCAACATTTTTAAATCGCGTAATAGGGCAGAAAATTGCCATTATGAGTGATAAGCCGCAAACAACGCGCAATAAAGTTCAGGGTGTCCTGACAACCAATGATGCACAATATATTTTTATTGATACGCCAGGAATCCATAAGCCAAAGCATAAACTGGGAGACTTTATGATGAAAGTTGCCCAAAATACACTGAAAGAAGTGGATGTCATCCTGTTTATGGTAAATGCCCAGGAAGGCTTTGGACGCGGTGAGGAATTCATACTTGAGAAATTTCAGTCAGTCCGTACGCCCATTTTCCTTGTGATCAATAAGATTGACCAGGTACATCCAGATGAACTTTTTAAAATTATTGAGTCTTACAAGGAAAAGTACGAGTTCAGTGAAATTATCCCCATTTCTGCTTTGGAAGGCAATAATGTAGAGACGCTGTTAGAACAGATTAAAAAGTATATTCCTGAAGGGCCGCAGTTTTATCCTGCTGATCAGGTAACAGATCACCCGGAGAGATTTATCGTTTCCGAACTGATCAGGGAAAAAGCGCTGCATCTAACAAGAGAGGAAATTCCGCACTCGCTTGCTGTAACTATTGATAAAATGGAGCGCCGCGAAGACAAAGATGTCGTTCATGTCATGGCTACGATCATAGTGGAACGTGACTCCCAGAAGGGCATTGTCATTGGAAAGCAAGGAAAAATGCTCAAGGAAATCGGAAAAAGAGCAAGGGTGGATATTGAAAATCTTCTTGGATCACAGGTTTTTCTGGAGCTGTGGGTCAAAGTCCAGAAAGACTGGCGCAATAAAATGTCACAGCTTCGCGATTTTGGCTTCCGTGAAGATGAGTACTGAGCCAGCCCTAATTAAAGTATTATCCATTTCTGGTTTATATGCATACAGGTGATTGACAATATTTTCGTCTCATGATTTTACAAAGACAGGCTATGATATAGATAAATGAATTGGGATAAAGAATTGCTAGTTGAATAACTGAAAGGTGGGGTTTTCGATGATGGATTTTACCTGGAGAGTGTTTTCCCAGACAGGAAATATTGACACATATCTTCTCTTCAAGGAGCTAGAAAAGGAAACTCAGGATATACCCGGCAGCAATGATGAAGAGCTAGCAGAAGCTGATTTTCCCATCTCATAGGTTTGTCGAAAGACAGGGATGGTGTCACTGTTGCTTGATAAATGTGAAGGCATTGTCATCAGGACAACTAATTATAGTGAAACAAATAAGATAGTTACTTTATATACCCGTGAATGGGGAAAAGTTGGTGTGATGGCACGTGGAGCGAAAAAACCCAACAGCAGACTTGCTGCTGTCACCCAGCTTTTTACATACGGGAATTTTTTAGTTCAGCGCGGAAGCGGTCTGGGCACTCTGCAGCAGGGTGACATGATTTCATCCATGCGATCTATTAAAGAAGATATTTTTCTTACGGCTTATGCAAGCTATATTGTCGATTTAACAGATAAAAGCAGTGAGGATAAGAAGCCCAACCCATTTTTGTTCGAATTGCTGCATCAAACGCTGAATTTAATAAACGAAGGATATGATCCGGAGATTCTCACGAATATTTATGAAATGAAAATGCTTAACGGTTTGGGTTTATATCCAGTTCTTGATCAATGTTCTGTCTGCGGAAGCACTGACGGGCATTTTGCATTTTCAATCCGGGAAAACGGCCTCATTTGTCACCGCTGTCTTGATAAGGATCCTTATCATTATAAAGTATCACAGGCGACAATTAAGCTGCTGCGCCTCTTTTATTTTTTTGATTTGTCCAGGCTCGGCAATATCTCTGTTAAACCGGAAACCAAATCTGAACTGAAAAAGATTATCTCTGCTTATTATGAAGAGTATTCCGGCTTAAACCTTAAGACTAAGAAGTTTTTGAATCAAATGGACAAGTTTAATGATCTTATGTAATGAGCTCCTTTTGCTTTTATTAAAGATTGACAATCCAATGTGATTCCGCTATGATTCAAATTAATAAAATATTATTGCTGTGAAGGAGAAGAGTACTTAACTTTTTCTCATTAAAGCGAACCCGGGACAGTGGGAGCCGGGTATGGATAGTTAAGGAAAGGCGCTCTGGAGCAATTTCGTCTATTGACAACCAAAGAGGCTGCGGTCAAAATCGCAGCAAATAGGGTGGAACCGCGGGTAACTCTCGTCCCTATGCCATTTGGCATAGAGACGGGAGTTTTTTATGTTCCACAGGAAAGCGAACAGTCTGGAGCGGAAATCGACAGACAACATTGAGAGATAAAATACAACTATTTATACGAAAGAGGTGTCCTATGAATATTCAAAACATGATATTAACACTTCAAAAACATTGGTCTGAACAGGGTTGTATCCTGATGCAGGCTTATGATACTGAAAAGGGCGCAGGCACAATGAGCCCATATACATTTTTGCGAGCAATCGGACCAGAACCGTGGAATGTGGCTTATGTAGAGCCTTCACGCCGTCCTGCTGATGGCCGATATGGAGAGAATCCAAACAGGCTTTATCAGCATCATCAATTTCAGGTTATCATGAAGCCGTCCCCTGATAATATCCAGGAGCTGTATCTTGATTCACTTAAGGCATTGGGCATTGATCCGCTTGAACATGACATCCGGTTTGTGGAAGATAACTGGGAGAATCCTTCATTGGGCTGTGCGGGCTTAGGGTGGGAAGTATGGCTTGATGGAATGGAAATAACACAGTTCACATACTTCCAGCAGGTAGGAGGATTGGAATGCAAGCCTGTATCTGTTGAAATTACATATGGAATTGAAAGGCTTGCCTCTTACATTCAAGATAAGGAAAATGTCTTTGACCTTGAATGGACAGAAGGATTTACAGTTAGGGACATTTTCCTGCAGCCCGAGTTTGAGCATTCGAAATACACGTTTGAAACATCAGACCAGGAAATGCTTTTCAATTTGTTCAATATCTATGAGAAAGAAGCGCATAGGCAAATGGATGAAGGGCTTGTACACCCGGCTTATGACTATGTATTGAAATGTTCCCATACTTTTAACCTGCTCGATGCCAGGGGAGCGATCTCAGTAACAGAAAGAACAGGCTATATTGCAAGGTGCCGGAATCTGGCCAGAAAAATAGCAAAAACCTTTTATGAAGAGAGAGAAAAACTTGGCTTCCCAATTCTAAAGGTTAAGGAGGAAGGATCTCATGAATAAGAAAGACCTACTGCTGGAAATTGGACTAGAAGAAATGCCTGCCAGATTTGTCACTAATTCCATGAATCAGCTTTCAGATAAAGTGAAATCATGGCTTTTGGAAAAGAAAATATCCTTTGAAGAGATCAGCGCTTTCTCCTCTCCCCGCCGCTTGGCTGTCCTAGTAACGGGAGTGGATACCGCCCAGGAGGACATAAATGAGGAAGCAAAAGGGCCTGCGAAAAAAATCGCACTAACAGAAGATGGAGTATGGTCAAAGGCTGCGGTTGGATTCAGCCGGGGTCAGGGAGCTTCTGTTGAAGATATATTTTTTAAAGAAATTAACGGTGTTGAATACGCCCATGTCAGCAAATTCATTAAAGGTCAGGAAACAGCTGCCCTTCTGCCTGAACTTCAGCAGATTATTACCTCGCTATCATTCCCGAAGAATATGCGCTGGGCAAACCAGGATTTACGTTTTATCAGGCCGATTAAATGGCTTATTGCATTATTCGGAAATGAAGTCATTCCTTTTTCAATAACAAATGTCCAGACTTCCAACCTTACAAGAGGTCACCGCTTTTTAGGGGAAGAGATTGAGATTAACAATCCTGCTGATTATGAAAAGGCCATGCTGGCGCAATATGTGATCACTAACCCTCAGGAAAGAAAGAGTGCCATTCTTTCTCAATTGGAAAAAATTGAGGAAGAACAAGGCTGGGTTGTTCCGGTGGATGAAGATTTATTGGAAGAAGTAAATAATCTGGTTGAGTACCCGACTGCATTATATGGCAAGTTTGAAGAAGAATACCTTGAACTTCCGGAAGAGGTGTTAATTACTTCCATGAAAGAGCACCAGCGCTATTTCCCGGTAAAGTCCAAAGGTGGCACTCTTCTTCCTTACTTTGTGACAGTCCGGAATGGTTCTCATGAACATTTGGAGAAAGTGGCTAAAGGAAATGAGAAAGTATTGCGGGCAAGGCTATCTGATGCAGCTTTCTTCTATAGAGAAGACCAAAAAACGGACATCGCAGTATCGCTCGGAAAACTCAATAACATTGTGTATCACGAAGAAATTGGAACCCTTGCTGAAAAGGTAAACCGTGTCCGCCAGCTGGCAGCAAAACTGAGTGAGATTCTTGACTTCAGTGATGAAGCAAAAGCAGTGACAGACCGCGCTGCTGAAATCTCAAAGTTTGATCTTGTTTCACATATGGTTTACGAATTTCCAGAGCTGCAAGGTTTTATGGGAGAAAAATACGCCCTGCAAAAAGGCGAAAAGGAAGCTGTGGCGCGTGCAATTAATGAACATTACATGCCGCGCAATGCAGAGGACCAGACACCGGAAAGCGATGCTGGTGCAGTGCTTTCCATTGCTGAGAAACTGGACACGATTGTGTCATCCTTTGCAATTGGAATTATTCCAAGCGGTTCCCAGGATCCATATGCTTTAAGGAGACAGGCATCGGGTATCATCCAGACGTTACTGGCTAAACACTGGGATCTGAAGCTCGAAGAATTGATCGCATTATCTTCAGAGACCGTACTTAAAGCGAATATAGGAAAGAAATCAAAAAGTGATTTAATGCAGGAATTAGTTTCTTTCTTTAAATTAAGGATTAAATATATGCTGCAGGAAAAAGCAATACGCTATGACTTAATTGAAGCTGTATTAGGAAATGATATCGGCTCCGTTCCTTCACTTGTGAATAGAGCTCAGGTATTGGAATCCCACAAGGATGCAGATGGCTTCAAGGAAAGCATTGAAGCTCTTGGCCGGGTAATCAACATTGCTTCTAAGGCAGAAGATAAAGGGGATATTGATAGCAGCTTATTTGAAAATGATAATGAAAAAGCTCTGTTCAGTAAATATTTATCAGTAACCGAGGAGTTGAAAAAAGAGGGTACAGAGGAAGAAGCCTTTAACTTGTTAATCAGCTTGAAGCCTGAAATTGATCAATACTTTGAGCATACTATGGTAATGGATGAAAATCAGGAAATTCGCCGTAATAGGCTGCATCAAATGGCGCATTTGTCTGATGTGATAAAGAAATTTGCAAATATGAACCAAATAATTGTTAAGTAATAAGCTGAAATTTTGCGTTTTATGCTTGAATACGATTAAAATCTAAGATGAGGACAGCTGCCGTGGCTGTCATTGAAAGAGCCTGTTTATCACACTGACGGGCTCTTTCGTATTTTGGGCATAATAGGCAGTTCAAAGCAAACTATATATGAAACACATCTTTTCATTTATGACAAATAGTATATAATAATTATATAAAAGTATAACCTTATTATAGTGGGAAATGAGTGCCAAAAGCATCTCCTTTTCAGATTAGGTGGTGAGGAAAATCGAATTAAATAAAAGGCAGGAAAAAATAATAGAAATCGTTAAGGAAAACGGGCCGATCACTGGTGAGAGTATTGCAGAACAGCTTAGTTTAACGAGGGCAACACTAAGGCCGGACCTGGCTATATTAACGATGGCAGGCTATTTAGATGCCCGTCCGCGTGTAGGCTATTTTTATACAGGGAAGACAGGGGCGCAGCTGCTGACTGAAAACCTTCAAAAGCTATATGTAAGGGATTATCAATCCATTCCTGTAGTGGTTAATGAGAATGTGTCGGTATATGATGCCATTGTGACAATGTTTCTGGAAGATGTCGGCACGCTATTTGTTGTTGATCAGGGTTCACTGCTTGTTGGGGTTCTGTCAAGGAAGGATTTACTCCGTGCAAGTATTGGCAAGCAGGAGCTAAATTCCATCCCTGTCAATATCATTATGACCAGAATGCCTAACATTACCATGTGCGAAAAAGATGATTTGCTTATCGAAGTTGCTAAAAAGCTGATTGAAAAGCAGATCGACGCTCTTCCTGTTGTAAAAAAGACGGAAAAAGGGTATGAAGTAAACGGCAGGATAACTAAAACAAATCTGACAAAAGCGTTCCTGGCTCTGGCCGGGGAAAAGTAGCAGTGAAAGAAGAAGGAGATGGTGTTAAAGGATGGAAAAAATGCCGGTCATTTATGTCGTTTCGGACTCAGTGGGAGAAACGGCTGAACTTGTAACAAAAGCTGCAACCAGCCAATTCAATGGCAGCGATATATCTATCAAGCGTTTTCCATATGTTGAAGAGAAAGTACATATTGATGAAGTTATTTCACTCGCAAAGCTTGATAATGGGATGATAGCCTATACGATGGTCAAGCCGGACATGAGGAAATATATTAACCAGAGGGCTGCTGAAGAAGGGATATATGCTTTTGATATTGTTGGTCCTTTAATGGATCAAATCCAAAGAGCCTGTGGCATTACACCGCTTTTCGAACCAGGACTGGTCAGAAAGCTGGATGAAGATTACTTTAAAAAGATTGAAGCAATCGAGTTTGCTGTAAAATATGATGATGGCCGTGACCCTCGTGGCATATTAAAGGCTGATATAGTGCTTATCGGTGTATCAAGGACTTCAAAAACACCTCTTTCCCAGTATCTTGCCCACAAGCGCCTTAAAGTGGCTAACGTGCCTCTTGTGCCTGAAGTCGATCCTCCAGAAGAGCTGTTTCTTGTCCCGCCGGATAAGTGCTTCGGTCTGAAAATCAGTCCGGAAAAATTAAACTTTATTCGAAGAGAACGCCTAATATCATTAGGTCTAAGCGATAATGCCAGCTACGCAAATATAGAAAGAATCAAAGAAGAAATAGGTTACTTTGAAAAAACCGTTTCCAAAATTAAATGCCCGGTTATTGATGTTACGAACAAAGCAGTAGAAGAAACAGCCAATATGATCCTAAATCAATACCGGAAAAACTTTCCGAAAAGCTAGCACATAAATTCTTTATGTGCTTTTCCTTTTTATCGGCAGGGTTACGAGGGCTTTTTCTTATAAAAACTGCAAAATTAAATTATTTTCTTGCCAGATAAAATAATGGCAAAATAGAGATTAATGTACTATAATAAAAAATTGTGATAAAAATGTACCCGAATAGGTTTAGAGTTCATTGCCAAGGAATAAACTATTTATTGTGGCATGTCAAGCTTTCGGCCAAGAAAAAATTCGACATATCTCACTATGCAAAAGTTATTCATGTAAAGAAGGATTATGCGGAGTGATGTAGAATTATTAGAACATTAGGCAAACCAATCATTATGGTGATGCTGATTCCTGTCCTGTAAAAGAAGAAATTGTCGAAATAGCCAATTCCTTACTGTGGACGCAGTGTTTGTTGCTTCATATGCTCATATGCAAAATGACCTGAGTGGGGCTGTCTGGAAATTTGTTGACAGCAGCAAGGAAGCTGCAGATTTATTCATAATGAATAATGTGAAATCAGGAGATGCGGTTGTCACACAAGATATTGGATTAGCATCAACTCTTTTGTTAAAGGGTGTTTATGTCCTTTCTCCCAGGGGAATTTTATTTGAGGAAAGTGAAATTCGAACTGCTTTGGAAATGAGGCACCTTTCAGCCAAAGCGCGAAGAAGAGGGGTTTATGGGAAAGGCCCAAAACCATTTAGTCAAGAGGACCGATTCAGGTTTGTGCAGCAGCTGACAAAGATTTTGTCGAATTTTGAAGGGATTCAGTAACGTTTATCGAATACCTCAGTAAGTAATGGAGTTGTTCATATGGCAGAACGGATCGCCGAGGAGAAAGTAAATGAGATTCGGCAAGCTGTAGATATTGTTGATGTCATTGGCGACTATATCCAATTAAACAAGCAAGGACGCAACTACTTTGGGCTTTGTCCTTTTCATGGCGAAAATACTCCTTCCTTTTCTGTATCACCCGAAAAGCAAATCTACCATTGCTTTGGATGCGGAGCAGGAGGCAATGCGTTTTCTTTCTTAATGGATTTAGAAGGATATTCTTTTCAGGAAGCCGCATTAAAACTCGCTGAAAAGGGAAATATCAAGCTCGCAATTGATGCGGCATCCGCAGCATCAGCAAAATCAATGCCTGTGGATATACAGCAGATGATGGAAGCCCATGAGCTTCTACGTAAATTTTATCACCATCTGCTTGTAAACACAAAAGATGGTCAGCATGCATTGGAATATTTGCTTAATAGGGGCTTTACAATGGAATCAATCGAGAAATTTCAAATCGGTTATTCATTAAAGTCCTGGGATTTTGTCTTCAAGTTCCTGACTAAAAGAAAATTCCCTGAAGGCGTTATGGAAAGAGCAGGACTGATCATCAAAAGGGAGAAAGATGGGAACTATTTTGACCGCTTCAGAGATAGAATTATGTTCCCGATTTTTGACCGCAGCGGAAATACGATTGCTTTCTCAGGGAGATCCCTTGGGGCCGATGAGCCCAAATATTTAAATAGCCCTGAAACAGCAATCTTTAATAAAAGCAAAACTTTATATAATTTTCATTTGGCGAGACCGCAGATTAAAAAATTGCAGAGGGCCGTTCTTTTTGAAGGGTTTGCAGATGTAATCGCCGCTGATCGTGCTGGCGTCGGCAATGGTGTTGGTACGATGGGCACTGCTTTAACTGAAGAACATGTTGCTTCCTTAAGAAGAAATGTTCAATCAATCACGATCTGTTATGATTCCGATAATGCCGGTATCGAAGCCGCATACCGGGCAGCAAACCTGCTAACGGAAGCAGGCTGCCAGATCAGAGTGGCACTGATGCCTGACGGCTATGATCCGGATGATTATATTAAAGAATACGGCGAAGAAAAATTTCGTCATGATGTAATCGAATCCAGCATAACCTTTATGGCATTTAAACTTCTTTATCTCCGTAGAGGCAAAAGGCTTCAAAATGAAGGAGATAGGCTCCTGTATATCGAAGAGGTATTAAAGGAAATCAGCCGGCTTGATAAAGCGGTGGAAAGAGACCATTATCTTCGCCAGCTGGCAAATGAATTTTCACTTTCTCTGGAAGCCTTGAAAGAGCAGCAAAAACAGGTTTATTACACGGAGAAGAGAAAAAGCAGCCAGAAGGGCAAAGGTGCTTTCGAGCCTCAAAAAAGGCTGCAGACACCCAAAAGGGCTGATAGTCTTAAACCCGCTTTTCATACAGCGGAAAGAAGGCTGATTGCCCACATGCTCAGGAATAGTGACATAGCATTTAAAGTTCAGGATATGCTTCAGGGAAATACATTTAACATCGATGAACACCAGGCTATTATTACCTATCTTTTAGGTTTTTACGAAAAAGGCCATACGCCTGATCCTAGTGCATTCATAAATTTCATAAATGATGAAAAGCTTAAACGTATTGTGGTGGATATAGAAATGATGTCCATAAACGATGAAATAAGCGAACAGGAATTATCAGATTACCTTAAACAGGTGTTGAATTATCAAAAGATGTTAAAAATAAAGGAAAAATTAAATGAAGAAAAGGAAGCAGAACGCCAAAAGGATTATGCTAAAGCGGCTTTAATCGCAATGGAAATTCTTCATTTGCGAAAGTCACTATAAGAAGGCTGTGTGCCTTAAATAAAAGTTATGGAATTAGCACCACCTAAGAAGATTTAGAATGTGTTTGATTTTTGAAAGGAGGGGGACATATGGCTGAAAAGTCGGCCCGTTCAAAAGAGGTTGATACAGAATTGACCCTTGAACAAGCGAAAGATCTATTAGTTGAAATAGGAAAAAAGACAGGTGTCCTTGCCTATGATGATATAGCAGAAAGATTGTCTCAATTTGAACTTGATTCCCACCAGATGGATGAATTCTACGAATTCCTCGGAGATCAGGGTGTTGAGTTAGTTGGAGATAATGAAAATGCAGATCCAAATGTTCAGGAACTTGCAAAAAATGAGGAAGAATTTGATCTTAATGATTTAAGTGTCCCTCCGGGTGTGAAAATTAATGATCCTGTCCGTATGTACTTGAAAGAAATTGGACGTGTTGATTTACTCTCCGCAGAGGAAGAGATTGCACTTGCCAACCGCATTGAGGAAGGCGATGAAGAAGCTAAAAGACGCCTGGCAGAAGCGAACCTCCGATTGGTTGTGAGTATTGCGAAAAGGTATGTAGGACGCGGAATGCTGTTCCTTGACCTTATCCAGGAAGGGAATATGGGACTGATAAAAGCGGTTGAAAAATTTGATTACCGCAAAGGATTCAAGTTCAGTACGTATGCAACATGGTGGATACGCCAGGCCATTACGAGAGCGATTGCTGACCAGGCCAGAACAATTCGTATTCCTGTCCATATGGTGGAAACCATCAATAAATTGATTCGTGTTCAGCGCCAGCTTCTTCAGGATCTTGGCCGTGAACCAACACCGGAAGAAATTGCTGAAGATATGGATTTAACTCCAGACAAAGTAAGAGAAATTCTTAAGATTGCACAGGAACCTGTTTCATTAGAAACACCTATCGGTGAGGAGGATGACTCCCACTTAGGTGACTTCATCGAAGATCAGGATGCCACTTCTCCTTCGGAGCATGCGGCATACGAGCTTCTGAAAGAACAGCTTGAAGATGTTCTGGACACACTGACAGACCGCGAAGAAAACGTTCTGCGTCTTCGATTCGGTCTTGACGATGGCCGTACAAGAACTTTGGAAGAAGTCGGCAAGGTATTTGGCGTTACCCGCGAACGTATTCGCCAAATTGAAGCCAAAGCCCTAAGAAAGCTGCGCCATCCGAGCAGAAGCAAACGTTTAAAAGACTTTTTAGAATAAAAAATAATTGCCAGTGGATAGTTTACTTCTTACAATGGAAGTAAACTATTTTTTTTGACAGGATGTGCTTGTGTTGGAAGAAAACAGAAAAAAAATCATTGTTAACGAGCTGCTGCATTGGAAAAAGAGCCGAATGCTCCCTGACCATTATTGTGACTACCTGCTAGCTCTTTACACCGAAGGAAGTCAGCCGAAGGATATAAAAAAACGTAAAAATACAGTGGTTTTGTATCTTGCCAACCTTTTCCTCCTGTTGCTGATTCCAATTTCTGCTTTATTAATTTATTTTACTGAATTGTCTATTACTTTGCAAACCGTCATTTTAATTCTTTTCATTTCTCCGTGTATTTTCTTACTTTTTTATTTTTCTAAAAAAGTAAAAATGATACATATACCCATCATATCAGGAGCCTTGATTTTACTAATGGGATCTGTTGATTTTGTATCGGTGTTATATCCAGGAAACGAGGGAATTCTTTATGTTTGCCTAGTAATTAACTGTATTCTTTGGCTGTTCCTGGGATTGAAATGGAAATTTATCTATCTATGGATTTCGGGGGCTTTGGGCTTTCTTTTACTAGTTATTTCTATATTCATATAATAAAATATTTTAAAAAGTTTTTAAATGTTGAGAAAACTCTAACATCCCTTATATAATAGTAATGAAAGCGTATACAACTTTTGTTCTTATAAGGGGGATTTACATGAATTTTGACTTAACTGCAGAACAGAATATGATCCTTAAAACAATCAGGGAATTTGCTCAGGAAGAAGTTGCACCGGGAGCTTTGGAAAGAGACCGCACAAAGGAATTTCCTGTAGAAGTATTTAAGAAAATGGCTGACCTTGGCTTGATGGGACTTCCTTTTCCCGAAGAATATGGCGGCGCAGGGGCAGATACAGTAAGCTTTGCAATTGTTACAGAGGAGTTGAGCAGGGCTTGCGCGTCAACTGGAATCACTTATTCCGCGCATATATCACTTGGCGGAGCACCGCTTTATTTATTCGGGACCGAAGAGCAGAAGAAAAAGTATCTGGTGCCTATCTGTACAGGTGAGTCTTTTGGAGCTTTCGGGCTGACAGAGCCTAATGCAGGATCAGATGCTGGCGGTACCAGAACAACAGCCGTCGAAAAAGATGGTGAATATATCATTAATGGTAATAAATGCTTCATTACGAATGCCAGCTATGCGAAGCATTTAGCTTTGACTGCTGTCACCGGTGAAGTGGATGGAAAAAAAGAAATCAGTGCGATTATTGTTCCAACGGATGCAGAAGGATTTACCGTTATCGATAATTATGAAAAAATGGGACTCAATGCCTCAAATACAACTGAACTGGTGCTTGAAGACGTACGCGTTCCGACTGAGCACTTGCTCGGCAAAAAAGGCGAGGGCTTTAAACAGTTTTTAATCACATTGGATGGAGGGCGTATTGGTATTGGGGCAATGGCTTTGGGGATAGCGCAGGCTGCTTATGACAAAGCGCTTCAATATGCAAAGGAGCGCCAGCAGTTCGGCCGTTCTCTCTCAAACTTCCAAGCTATTCAGTTTAAACTTGCAGATATGGCGATGAAAATTGAATTGGCACGAAATATGGTCTACAAGGCTGCTTGGCTGAAAGATCAGGGGAGACCATTTGCCAAAGAAGCTTCCATGTGCAAGCTCTATGCCTCTGAAATCTGTATGGAAATCGCCGACCAGGCTGTTCAGATCCACGGCGGATACGGCTATATGAAAGAATACCATGTTGAACGCTATATGAGGGACGGTAAGCTCACTGAAATCGGTGAAGGCACCTCTGAAGTACAAAGAATGGTCATTGCGCGCCTTATTGGATGCTAAAACTGTATTTCGTATGACATGAACGAGATATGCAGGTGAAATAATCAGCAAAAACTCCATCCTCAAGGTGGAGTTTTTGTCCATTTTATGAACAAGATTTGACAAAGTTTACAATAGGGCTTTTCCTTCTGTCTTTTTTAAAGTAAAATAGAGATTGTTTGTATACTTACTTAAACTGAATGTGCTTACATAAGGGAGGTTAAATCATGAATCGCAATCCAATAATTCCATTTGTGTTAATTATGGTTTTTGGTGTGGTAGCAATGTTCCTAGTTTCTTTTAAAGGTCTTGGCGATATGGAAGAGCTTGCAAAAGAACAGGAAGGCGGCGGTGCTGAAACTGAAGAAACTGCTGCTGCGAACCCTGAAGAAATTTACCAGAAGAGCTGTATCGGATGTCACGGTGACCAGTATCAAGGTGGAGTTGGTCCTGCTCTAACAGGTGTAGGCGATCGTTTATCACAGGATGAGATCGCAGATATCGTAGTAAACGGTAAAGGCTCAATGCCTCCAGGATTAGTGCCTCAAGACAAAGCTGCCGAAATGGCTGAATGGTTAGCAGGCCTTAAGTAATACCTATAATGAAAGTCCTTTGCATATGTAAAGGACTTTTTTTATACTATAAGAAAGGCTATCGTAAATTGACGATAGCTTTTTTAGCTTTTGCTCAAGAAGAGCAGGCGCTATGCTCTTTTTACAATACATAAATAAGTGGTGACAGAATGAATACTGAAAAATTATCAAATAGGCTTGAAGCTGTAACAAATTATATCCCCTCAGGTGCACGAGTAGCTGATATAGGCTCAGACCATGCATATTTGCCATGCTATGCAGTAAAGAAAGGGATTGTCCCTTTTGCTGTTGCTGGTGAAGTGGTGGAGGGTCCCTATCAATCCGCAAAAAAACAGGTGAAAATGGAAGGACTCGAAAATCAGATCTCCGTAAGAAAAGGGAAACGGGCTTGAAGTGATTAGCCCAAATGAAGTTGACTGCATAACCATTGCAGGCATGGGAGGAGCTTTGATTGCGAGCATTCTTGAAGAGGGGAAGAGTAAGCTTGCTTCTGTAGAGAGGCTGATCCTCCAGCCGAATTTAAGTGCCATCTCGATTAGAAGCTGGCTGATTGACAATGGCTGGGAGCTAATAGCCGAACAAATCCTTGAAGAAGACGGAAAGATTTATGAAGTCCTTGCTGCTGAAAAAGGAGAGCCATTAAAACCCTACAAGAATAAAGAACAAGGTTTACTGATGGGACCTTTTCTTATGGAGCAAAAATCAGCCGTATTTCAAAACAAGTGGCTTGGTGAAAAGAAGAATTGGGAGAGAATCCTTTTGCAGCTTGAAAAAGCAGCATATTCCAGTGAAACAGAGAAGAGAAAACAGGAGTTAAAGCGGAAAATTAAAATGGCAGAGGAGGTATTGATGCAGTGAAAAAAATAAATGGACATGAGATTATCCAACTATTTGAACAGTTTTCCCCTAAAGGGTATGCGATGGAAGGAGACAAAATTGGCCTCCAGGTAGGCAGGCTTAACACTCCAGTTGAAAATGTCATGGTTGCTCTGGATGTTCTGGAAGATGTAGTTGATGAGGCGATTGCAAGGAATGTTCAGTTGATCATAGCTCACCACCCCTTAATCTATAGACCTTTGCAAAAAATTCCCACTGATACTCCATCAGGAAGAATTATTGAAAAGCTTATCAAACATGATATAGCTGTGTATGCAGCACATACAAATTTGGATATCGCCAAAGGCGGGGTTAATGATATGCTGGCTGATGCACTGAAGCTTTCCAATACGGAAGTCTTATATCCTACATATGAAACTGTATTGAAAAAACTCGCTGTGTTTGTGCCTGAAGAAAATGCTGAGTCTTTAAGACAGGCTCTTGGAAACGCAGGGGCTGGTTCAATCGGCAATTACAGTCATTGCTCTTTTACGTCTTCAGGGACAGGGATGTTTAAGCCTGGAAGTGATGCAAATCCTCATATTGGCCAGCAAGGTGAGCTTGCGGCAGTTAGGGAAGTCTGCATTGAAACCATTTTTCCTGAACATATAGAAAAGAAAGTGCTTTCTGCGATGTTCAAAAACCATCCTTATGAAGAAGTTGCCTATGATATTTATAAGCTTGAAAACAAAGGTGAAGTTCTGGGACTGGGTAAAATTGGAGTAATTGGCGAGATGACTCTGGGGGAATTTGCGGAGCATGTAAAACAAACACTTGAAGTGGAGAGAGTTCGTGTAGTGGGCGACCTTTCTTCAAAAGTGAAAAAAGTTGCTGTTCTTGGGGGAGATGGAAACAAGTACTTTATGTCAGCAAAGATGAAGGGTGCTGATGTATATGTGACGGGAGACATGTATTATCATGTGGCACATGACGCTATGATGACGGGCCTGAATATTGTTGATCCCGGCCATAATGTGGAAAAGGTAATGAAAAAAGGAGTCACCCAAAAATTAGCTCAGATGTGTACAGAAAAAGGGTATAACGTATCCATTTTTCCATCTGAAGTTCATACAGATCCCTTTAAATTTGTCTGAAAATCAAAAGAACCGGCTTCCCTCAGGGACCGGTTCTCTTTATATGCACTTCCGTTTTTCTTATAACTTTGCTGGCTTCTTTACTTTCGGAAGTATTTTATTTAACGCCACTTTCTTCTCGCGTGACCATGTGGACTCATCAGCCGGATCATATTGTTCAAGGAAAGTAATAACTTCCTTTGTAATCGGTGTCGGGGTTGAGGCTCCTGATGTAACGGCAACAGTTGTAGCATCTTTAATCCAATTTACATCCAGTTCAGTAATATCAGCAATACGGTAGGCTTTTGTCCCCGCAATTTCTTCTGATACTTGTGCAAGACGATTGGAGTTATTGCTCTTAGGGTCACCTACAACGATCAATACATCGGCCTGGCCGGCTTGTTCTGCAACTGCTTCCTGGCGGACCTGGGTAGCCATGCAGATTTCTTTGTGGAACTCTGCGTGAGGGTATTTTTCCTTTATCTGATCCATTACATGGACAACATCCCACTGGCTCATTGTAGTCTGATTTGTCACCAGTATTTTATCAGCCTGTATGTTAAGTTCATTTACATCTTCAACAGTCTGTACTAAATGAACTGCATGAGGAGCCACTCCAACTGCACCTTCAGGTTCCGGGTGGCCTTTTTTGCCAATGTAAATGATTTGAAAGCCTTCCTTTTCCTTTTCCCTGATAAGATCATGTGTCCTTGTTACATCAGGGCATGTTGCATCAAGTGTCACAAGGCCTTTTTGTTTCGCTGCTTCCCGCACTTCAGGTGATATGCCATGTGCTGTGAAAATGACAGTGCCTTTGTCGACTTTTTCCAGGATTTCTTTGCGGTCTTTTCCATCAAGTGTAACAATGCCTTCCTCTTCAAAAGCGTCTGTCACATGTTTGTTATGGACGATCATGCCCAAAATATAGATGGGTCTCGGCAAAGATGGATCAAGTGCAGCGTTCCTTGCAATAACCATTGCATCCACCACACCGTAACAATACCCCCGAGGAGAGATTTTTATGACGTTCATCGGTATATCCTCCCTAATTAAAAGCTTATATAAGAATTGAACTGAGTCCTGTATCTAAACGGAAAAACTCCATATTGCACCTCTATTATATAAGAGATAAACCGATAATACAAAAGTGTAATTTTTCTTACGGAAAAAGAAAAAAGAATGCCTCGGCATCCTTTTCTTTAAATATATAATTTTGGTTTAGAAATGCCTTCTGCTGATGATCGCCTGGCAGCGGGATGTTCCATATCCTGTTCCTTTTTGATGTTTTTTGGCCTTGAATTCTGTTTCTTTTTTTCTGTATTTGCCTGAGGAGATTCCGCTTTAGCTTCTGAGGCTGTCTCATCAGCTTCAGGTGCATCCTTTATGCCTCTATAAAGCTTCCACATGGCAGGAAGGTTCCTGACCAGCGGTCCATACTGCTGAACCATGGGCCCGAACTGCTGTGCTGTATTTAAGACCTTTTGAGTGTTGGTTAAAAAGCCGTTTATGGAAGATGGGTTGCTTATTGCCTGAAGGATGCCTCCGCCTGCTTGTGAGCCCCCTGCAGCTCTTGCAGCGCCCATTCCTGTTCCAGGCTGGGCATTTCCTTTTCCTAATATTTTGGAGAGCAATCCCCCTCCTCCTCGTTTCATTCCCGGAGGACCGCCCATCATAGGACCGCCCATCATTGGCCCCATGGGAGGTCTGCCCTGCATCGGGGTCATAAAAGGATGGGGATGCATCCCTCCGCGCATAGGGGGTCTTGATCCTGGCATCATATTCATTTGCCTCCTTTCACTGCATATTTCTGATTCTTAAATTAAAATTCATATTATAAAGTATGCGTTTATCCCATTTTGGTTTAGGCATTATACAGAAGAAACCGATTTTATTTATTAAAATCACCTAAAAAGCTCATCATAAAAATATAAATGCCTGTTTGAGTGGTTATTTACAGGAAACTTTATTATAATAACAGGATGTAAGAAAAGCTCGGAACCAGCAAGTTGCAGTTGATACTAGTAGATCTTACTCACTAATTTATGTTTCGGTGCAGCCTGAACCCAGGCGAATCTGGATAATTGAGGAGTTTTTTATATGAACGAAACGAAATTCGACCGATTTAATTTTAAGCCATTTATTATAGAAGCGGTTAAAGATTTTGGCTTTTTTGAGCCGACAGAAATTCAGGAAAGAATGATCCCTGCCGTGCTGAAGGGTGAAAGTGCAATAGGACAATCACAGACAGGTACAGGAAAAACGCACTCATATGTGCTGCCTATCCTCCAAAAGGTTGATCCTTCCCGCCAGGAGGTGCAGGCTATTATTACAGCTCCAACCAGGGAGCTTGCCAATCAGATATATCATGAAATTCTTAAGGTTACAGAGCATTGCCAGGTGGGAGAAGAAATAACAGCACGCTGCTATATTGGCGGTACGGACAAGCAGAGAACCATTGAAAAGCTTAAAAAACAGCCTCATGTGGTTGTAGGCACACCGGGAAGAATCAATGACCTTGTCAAAGAACAGGCATTGTTTGTGCATACTGCCGAAATCCTTATTGTGGATGAAGCAGATTTAATGCTTGATATGGGGTTCATTGAAGATGTTGATCAGATTGCAGCGAGGATGCCGGAGAAGCTCCAGATGCTGGTTTTCTCAGCTACCATTCCAGAGAAGCTGAAGCCTTTCCTGAAAAAATACATGGAAAATCCTAAATATGTTCACGTCGAGCCTAAGCAGGCCACAGCAGCCAATATTGAGCACTGGCTTCTGCCATCCAAACACCGCAATAAAGTGGAGCTGGTCTATCAGGCACTGACTTCCTTAAATCCTTACTTAGCCATTGTTTTCACTAACACCAAGAAAAAGGCAGATGAAGTGGCAGATGGATTAATCAGCAAAGGCCTGAAAGTCGGACGTATCCACGGGGACCTTAACCCGCGTGAAAGAAAGAAAATGATGAAGCAGATTCTCGACCTTGAGTTTCAATACATTGTGGCTACAGACCTGGCTGCCCGGGGCATTGATATACAGGGAATCAGCCATGTAATTAACTATGAGCTTCCAACTGATCTTGATTTTTATATACATCGGGTTGGGCGTACAGCGCGTGCAGGTTTCTCAGGAATTGCTGTAACAGTGTATGAGATTTCCGATGAGGATGCATTAAACAGGCTTGAAAAAATGGGGATCGAATTCAGGCACAAAGATCTGCAAAAAGGTGAATGGACAGATCTGGATAATCGAAACAAGCGAAAAACGAGACAGAAACAAACAGATGACATTGATAAAAAAGCCGCTTCATTGGTGAAAAAACCGAAAAAAGTAAAACCGGGCTACAAAAAGAAAATGAAATGGGAAATGGACAAAATAAAAAAACGCGAAAGAAGAATCAAGCGTAAATAAAGAATCAAAGGGAGAGGTATTGTCATGCTGAAAATTGGATCACATGTTTCCATGAGCGGGAAAAAAATGCTTTTAGCAGCAAGTGAAGAAGCTGTTTCATATGGCTCCAATACATTTATGATCTATACAGGAGCTCCGCAAAACACAAGAAGAAAAAAAATCGAAGATTTGAACATTGAAGCCGGACTGAAGCATATGGCAGAGAACGGGATTGCTGATATTGTTGTACATGCTCCATATATAATCAATATCGGGAATACTTCAAACCCTTCAACATTTGAATTAGGCGTTAATTTTCTTCGCTCTGAAATTGACCGCACCGAAGCGATTGGAGCTAAGCAGATCGTTCTCCATCCCGGTGCCCATGTTGGAGCAGGGTCAGAGGCCGGCATCAAAAAGATCGTAGAAGGCTTAAATGAAGTCTTAAACGGCGAAGAAAATGTGCAGATCGCACTTGAGACCATGGCCGGAAAAGGGTCGGAATGCGGGAGATCCTTTGAAGAGCTGGCTATGATTATTGAGGGAGTCAATTATAACAACCACTTATCTGTATGCTTTGATACTTGCCATACACATGATGCAGGATATGACATTGTGAATGATTTCGACGGGGTATTGGAAGAATTCGATAAGGTTGTTGGACTTGACCGCCTGAAAGTTCTCCATATTAATGACAGCAAGAATGAGCGCGGAATGCGTAAAGACCGCCATGCAAATATCGGCTTCGGCCACATCGGCTTCAGCGCATTAAATTACATTGTACATCATCCTCAATTAAAGGATATCCCTAAAATTCTGGAGACTCCTTATGTTGGTGAAGATAAAAATAATAAAAAAGCCCCTTATAAACATGAAATTGAAATGCTTCGCAGCCAGGAATTCAATGAAAGCTTATTAGAAGCTATTACGGCTGTATAAACATAGTAAAAAGCTGTGCCTGGACTGCACAGCTTTTTTGCTTGAGTTAAGTATCATTAGTGAAGTTCTATTTTGTAAATTGCAAAAATAGCCTGTTTACTTCCCTTGCAGTTTCCGGGCCGGCAATCCTGGCAATTTCCTTTATGATTTTTGTCCTTTCACGGTCATCAAAGATGTTTACCTGCTTGCCTCTCAAATGATCTGCAATTTTCTGGGCCTGTGCTTTTGTAATCTGGATGTTGAACTGCTCTCCATATTTTAATAATTCATCTGCTGTTATATTGCTTAATTTATGATTAATGATGTTTTCGAATATTTTCATTTTCATCACTCCTCCTCAGTACTTTATGAGTGAAGAATGTGAATAGTGACAATAAGTTTTAAGATTTACTATAAAAAAGCATGTACCTTTACTTTAAATTGAGGTTCCTGTATACTGTGTTAGTAAATCGTAATGATTCTTAATATGTAAGGTGATAAAAATGGCACAGCCAATAATTGAAATAACTCATGTTTCTTATAGATATGAGAAAGAGAATGTTCTTGAGGATATCAATCTGACCATTAATTCAGGAGATTTTCTCGGAATTGTAGGTCCTAATGGGTCAGGTAAATCAACCCTTTTAAAGCTTATTCTGAATTTGCTTAAAGTGCAGAAGGGGAGCGTCAAACTGTTCGGCCAGGAAATCAGCCGATTTAAGGATTGGCAGAATATTGGATTTGTTTCTCAAAAGGCAAATTCATTTAATACAGGATTCCCGGCAACAGTCTTTGAAGTCGTTTCAAGCGGCCTTACAAAGAAGCTGGGGCTTTTTAAATTTATGGGCAAGGCCGATCAGGCAAAAGTTATGCATGCAATTGAATCTGTTGGCATGCATGAGTATGCAGGACGTAATATTGGCGAGCTTTCAGGCGGGCAGCAGCAGCGGGTCTTCATCGCCCGTGCATTGGTAAGCGACCCTAAATTATTAATATTGGATGAACCTACAGTAGGTGTGGATGTGAAAAATGTTCAGTCCTTTTATGAAATGCTGGATGATTTAAATAAGGAGCTGGGCATTACTTTATTGCTTGTTACGCATGATATTGGGACAATTTCTGATAAAGTCACTCATGTGGCTTGCCTGAATAAAAATTTGCATTTCCATGGAAATACAGCAGAATTCGAAAGCTTGAATATAAATGAAATGTCGGAAATCTACGGACATGATGTACATGTCCTGACACATAACCATGATCACCATCACCACCATCACGATAAAGGAGCAGGCAGATGATTTCGGGAATCCTTCAATATGAATTTTTACAAAATGCTTTTTTAACTGGAATGATCATCGGGATCATTGCGCCTCTTCTTGGTGTGTTTATTGTTGTGAGAAGGCTATCCTTAATTGCTGATGCTTTAAGTCATGTCACACTTGCAGGGATCGCTGCAAGCCTGCTGCTCGAAAAGAAATTTATCGGACTGAGCGGTTTGAATCCTTTGTATATGGGGATGGCTTTTTCAGTAGCCGGGTCGCTGTTTATTGAAAAGCTGAGAGCTGTTTATAAGCACTATCAGGAACTGGCTATTCCCATTATATTATCTGGCGGCATTGGGCTTGGAGTCATATTCATTTCACTGGCTGATGGATTCAATACAGATTTATTCAGTTATCTGTTTGGCAGCGTCAGTGCAGTAAGCCGGCTTGATTTATGGACTATTTTGATTATCAGCGTGCTTGTCATTGCACTTGTGGTCCTGCTCTATAAAGAACTGTTCTTGCTGTCATTTGATGAAGAGCATGCCAAGGCATCCGGAATAGCTGCTAAAAGTGTCCACTTCATTTTTATTGTGATGGTGGCCCTGGTAATAGCTGCTTCCATGAGAATAGTGGGTATTTTATTAGTTTCCTCCCTTATGACATTGCCGGTTGCTGCGAGCATCAGAATTGCAAAAGGATTCAAGCAGACCATTTTCCTGTCCATGCTTTTTGGTGAAGTATCAGTTCTGGGCGGATTGACAATTTCCTACTATATTGATTTGGCGCCGGGCGGAACAATCGTCATGATTGCGGTATTAATACTGATTGTAACAATATTGCTGAAAAAACTTGCGGGCATGAGGCCGGCATAAATGTGATTGAATTTCTATCCCGAATGATTTAAGAGCAAAAAAGAGGTGGAAAGAATGAATGTTGATGAAGCCATGCAGCTTTTAAAGGATAAAGGCTATAAGCATACGGGGAAAAGGGAAGAGATGCTTCAGCTGTTTGCTGACAGTGATAAATATATAACGGCTAAAGATGTTCTCGAGAAAATGAAAGATAATTACCCTGGACTAAGTTTTGATACCATTTACAGAAATTTATCGTTATTCGTTGAACTGGGTATTTTTGAAATGACAGAGCTGTCAGGCGAAAAACACTTCCGCTTTACGTGCTCTCATGATCATCATCATCATCATTTTATATGCCTGGATTGCGGAAAGACGAAAGAAATTGAAGTCTGTCCTATGAAACAGGTGCAGGAAAATCTAAAGGGATATGATGTTTCAGGACATAAGTTTGAAATATATGGGAAATGCCCGGAGTGTTTTTAATACTGGAACAAAAAAAGAAGCATGGAGCTATTTTTCCATGCTTCTTTTTTGCTGAAGCCAATCTTCTGCCCATGCATTGGCTTCCTTCCAGTTTCGGACTCTAATGACGCCATTGGGAAGGGGATCCTGATTATAGGGTGTATCGAATAAAATGACAGGAATTCCGCAAGCCTCATGGATCATGACCGCATTATCATGCTTGTCTTCCAAAAAGATATCCACCTCATACTTTTTGGCAGCTTCAATTTTATCATGGTTTCCGATTAGTTCGATATGATCAAACTCTAAAGTGTTCTCTAAAAACCATTCTTCTGTTACTTGCTGCAGGTGAGAGCCCCTGGCACTTATAAAATACAATTCATGCTCCCGTTTCCATTTGGTCAAAACTTCTTTTGCGCCCTTCGCCAGGGGGGATTCTTTGTAGATAATGGGCTCATTTTCATAAAACCACTGTGCAAATTGTTCTTCTGAGATCGTTACTAAAGGTGTTAAATCATATTGCTTAATATCATTTAAAGTAATACTCAAATTAAATGCATCATTTAAATATGGAACCATTGCTTCAGGGCTGGTAACCGTTCCGTCTATATCGATGCCAAAGCGCTTCTTCATTATAATAATCTCCTTTAATGCATATATCCCTTATCTTAACAAAAGTCATGGCCTTGCAAAAGAGTGTTGCAGTTCATGTTTGACAGTTAAACATTAACATCTTAAAAAAGCCTTTTATCGCAAACACTATAAATGCTCCATTAAGCAATATTTTTTAGGAACACAGCAAAGAAAGAGAGGGATCATGATGGCAGACCGAGATCGCACCAATGAAGAGTATGACCTCCGATACAGTGAGCGAATTGGTGAAGCAGATGCAGCAGATTATTCAGAAGAAGCTGCTGCAGAAATAGCGGCGCCGGGTGTCTATGACAGGTCGCTTGATCGGGATGAGGAAATCGAAAAAGAAGCAGTTCAGGCCAATTATTCTGAGGAGACCTCTGCAGAAATAGCAGCACCAGGTGTCTACAATAGATCATTGGACAGGGATGATGAGAATGAAACCGCTGCAGCCGGCAGAGGAGTCGGTTATGCAGCCCTGGCACTTTCCATTTTATCTTTGTTTGTGCTGCCGGTTCTTTTTGGAGCAACAGGAATTGTCCTTGGTTTTATCGCAAGAAGAAGGGGTTCAGAAAGCCTTGGAGGCTGGGCGATTGCCATAGGAGCGATTTCCATTATTGTCGGTATGTTTATACTGCCGTTTTTTTAGAAAATAAAAAGCCTGGAACCAAATTAAATTTGGAAACCAGGCTTTTTCTCTGTTTAATTTATTGTGGTTTTTTTTCTATGGCTGCAGGCTTTCTGCCTGTGCTTTTTCTTCTTCCTGTTTTGCAAAATATTCTTCAGCGATTTTGTCGATTTCGATCTTTAGTTCCTCGACCATCGTTTCTTCCGGAACCTTCCTTACAATCTGGCCTTTGCGGAACAGAAGGCCTTCTCCGCGGGCACCGGCAATGCCGATATCAGCTTCCCTGGCTTCACCAGGTCCGTTAACCGCACAGCCCAATACAGCAACCTTAATGGGCGCTTTAATTTTTTGAATATATTCTTCCACTTCATTAGCAATGCTGATTAAATCAATCTCAATCCGTCCGCAAGTTGGACAGGAGATCAGTGTGGCAGCATTGGAGGATAGACCAAACACTTTAAGAAGTTCCCGGGCAACCTTGACTTCTTCAACCGGGTCTGCACTCAATGAAATTCTTAATGTATTTCCAATGCCTTTGCTTAAGATTGCCCCGAGTCCGGCGGCGCTTTTCACAGTACCGGCAAAAAGTGTGCCTGATTCTGTTATACCTAAATGAAGAGGGTAGTCAAAAGCTTGTGAAGCTTTCTCATATGCTTCAATGGCCAAGTTCACATCGGAAGCCTTCATAGAGACGATAATGTCATGGAAATCAAGGTCTTCTAGGATTTTGATATGATGAAGGGCGCTTTCAACCATGCCATCTGCTGTAGGATATCCGTATTTCTCGAGGATCCTTTTCTCTAGAGAACCTGCATTAACGCCAATCCGGATAGGTATTCCTTTTGCTTTGGCAGCCTTGACGACGGCTTCCACTTTTTCTCGTTTGCCGATATTTCCGGGATTAATGCGGATTTTATCTGCTCCGCCCTCGATAGCCTTAAGAGCCAGCTTGTAATCGAAGTGGATATCAACAACAAGCGGTATGTTAATTTGTCTTTTTATATCTGCTATGGCATTTGCAGCTCTTTCATCAGGGCAAGCAACACGTACGATCTGACAGCCTGCTTCTTCCAGCCTTTTTATTTCGGCTACAGTTGCTTCAACATCATGTGTTTTTGTTGTGGTCATGCTCTGGATAAACAGCTCATTGCTTCCGCCAATTGTTAAAGGGCCAACTTTGACAGGCCTTGTTTTCGTGCGATGTATAATTTCACTCAATGGAGATTCGCTCCTTTTTATCTATTCATATAACAGCTGAATAGTACGCTGTTAGAGAAGGTCCACTCTATTGTATCAATGAACCGCTGATGTTGACAAGAATGATGATTAGTTGTCTTGACTATATTTTGGGAATTTATAGGTTTCGCCGGATTTTATTTCTTCTGGCTGCATTCCATTGTTCAATTCAGAGAAGTCTGATACAACCTGGTTTATGCCAACCGGAATTGGCCCATCAAGGTTTAGTTCAATTATGGAAAGAACTGTCTCTCCCGGATTGACCTTTTTCTCAAAAAAGCCTGCGTCTGTTTCTGCAGATGGAATTGTGCTGGCCTCCATAGACGGGTTTTGCCCAGATGGGAGTGTACCATGATTCAGGTCATAAAAGACTACGTAAATTACAAGGACTGAAAGCAATACTCCCGCAAGTTTCTTCATATTGGACAAACCTCCTGCAAATAGCATGTTTACCCAATATCTATGCTTGTCCTATTGTGCTTAGACCACTCATTTTATTATTCTGCAGACACAAGAGATTTATTTTTTAAAACCCAAATAAAAAACGTGCTGGGTGCACGTTTTATTTGGGGTTATGAGCAGGAACTTCCTTAATGGCCAGCAGAAGAATAATAAGGGAAACAAGCCAGTTAATAATAGCCCCGTTTTGCACGGTGGTTTGCAGGGCTGACATAATAGCAAAGAAAATGGTCGGCAAAGTAATGCTGTAGGCGGACATACGCCATAACTGCCGGTATTCCAATTTTTTGGCAAGAACTTTTTTAATTAGAAGGCCTGCCAGTGCTAGCAGGGATATCTCAATAAATCGAATGCCCGCTGCAAAAATATAAATGACAATCCCTATTAAGGGAATAATAATCGGCATAAGGGATTCTGCAGAAGCAAGGAACTCGGAAAGATCCCTTTTGGAAATTGTGCCGCCCGACAGCATCGAGTAGGGATATGTCTGTTCCTGTCCTTCTGCACGTATATAGATTTCATTTGTTAATAAAGCAATCGTATTGCCGCTTTCGGTTAGAACTGAAGGGTCAACTGCACCTGTTGAATCAACAATGATTGTAAAGTCGTTCTTGCTGATGGTGACTGGTGCCTTTTCATCTGTGTGAAGCTGTCCATCTATTATTTCAAAATGGGGTAATTGATTGTCAATGGTTTCATCAATGGCATTTATTGCATTAATGATTCCTGTCCCGGAATAATATACGGTTGGCAAAACTGACAGAAGGGTAAGGAAAAACACATACAAAATAGTCTTGCCTATTCCCTGTTGACGAAATAAAGCTATATCTTTAGGAGAAAATAAGCTTTTATAAAACTGAACAAAAATATTCATTTGCACACACCCTTTTTGAGATTCACATTCTTATTTTAGCCAAATACCAAGATGTTACAAGTGATACACTCCATTGGTATAAAAGCAATAGCTTTTTCTGCTTGTAATGAGATTGTAATATTAGAGGGGAATGTTAAGGTATTGTAAATTCGGCTCTTATTATATTTACTTTTTGCTTGAATATCATTAATAATTGTATGGGGTTTGATGAAACATGTCGAATAAAATATAGGGGTTGAATAATTGTGGAACTTAATGTTCAGCAAATGCTTTTTGAATTTTTTGGAGGACTTGGTATCTTTCTTTATGGAATCAAGTTCATGGGGGATGGGCTCCAAAAATCAGCGGGGGATCGGCTGAGGGATTTATTAGATCGTTTTACTACAAATCCAATCATGGGTGTTTTGGCTGGGATGCTCGTAACGATGCTGATTCAAAGCAGTTCAGCAACCACAGTAATTACTGTTGGCTTGGTTTCAGCAGGTTTTATGACGCTGCGCCAGGCAATTGGGGTAATCATGGGGGCTAATATAGGGACCACTATTACTGCCTTCATCATTGGAATAGATGTTGGTGAATACGCTTTGCCAATTATTGCGGTGGGATCTGTATTACTATTTTTCTTCAAGAAACAGAAAATCCACAATATCGGGCAAATTGTTTTTGGCTTTGGTGCATTATTCTATGGGCTGGAATTAATGAGCGGAGGAATGAAGCCTCTTCGTACATTGGAATCCTTCCATGACTTGACGGTCAGCATGAGTTCAAATCCAGTTCTGGGTGTTGTTGTAGGAACAGTATTTACCGTAATCGTTCAGAGCTCGAGTGCAACAATCGGTATTCTTCAGGGCTTATTTTCTGAAGAACTGATCAATTTGGATGCTGCACTGCCGGTTCTGTTTGGAGATAATATTGGTACAACCATTACAGCTGTTTTAGCTGCTATTGGAGCGTCCGTTGCTGCAAGAAGAGCTGCCGCTGTACACGTACTGTTTAACTTAGTTGGTACAACCATTTTCCTGATTTTATTAAAGCCTTTTACATTCTTAGTTGAAACACTTCAGGGTAAAATGGATCTGAATCCTGAAATGACAATTGCTTTTGCACATGGAATTTTTAATACATCTAATACTCTTATTCAGCTTCCATTTGTAGCTGTCCTGGCGTGGATTGTGACAAAGCTCATTCCGGGTGAAGATGCGGTTACAGATTATAAAGCAAAGCATTTGGATCCTATGTTTATTGAACAGTCCCCATCGATTGCACTTGGACAAGCTAAGGAAGAAGTGCTCCGTATGGGAACATTCTCTGTACGCGGACTTGAAGAAACGGTTCAGTATTTAAAAACAGGCAATCAAAAACATTCCGATACTGCATACCAGCTAGAAGATGCAATTAATAACCTTGACCGTAAAATTACAGATTATTTAATTAAGCTCTCTACAAGTTCACTTTCTGCAAATGAATCTGCTGAGCACACAATGCTGATGGATACGGTAAGAGATATTGAGCGTATCGGTGACCATTTCGAAAATGTAATAGAGCTTATTGATTATAAACAGGCAAATAAAGTGTCCATTACTGATTCAGCCATGGCCGATCTGGAGCAAATGTTCAAATTAACCATTTCCACCGTGAAAGAAGCCATGCAGGCACTGGATCATAATGATAAAATTGCTGCAGAACATGTTGTAAAGAAAGAAGAAGAGATTGACAAGATGGAAAGAAAGCTCCGCAAACAGCACATCCTTCGATTGAATGAAGGAGTCTGCACTGGACAGGCCGGCATTGTGTATGTTGACATTGTCAGCAACCTGGAGCGTATCGGTGATCACGCTGTGAATATTGCTGAAGCTGTTTTAGGGGAAGAATAAGTGGTAAAATAAGCAAGGGATAATCCCTTGCTTATTTTACTTTAATAAAGAGGTGCTGATATTGGAGATAGTTTATTGGTCACTGATTATTCTGTTGTTTATTATCGCTTTTGCGGGTCTGGTTTTTCCAATTATACCAAGTGTGCTGTTTTTGCTGGGCGGTTTTATCCTTTATGGAATTCTTTTTTCTTTTGAACCGTTTAATTGGCTATTTTGGACGATTCAGGGGCTGTTTGTTCTTCTTCTGTTTGGAGCTGACTACGTAGCCAATATGATTGGCGTGAAAAAATATGGCGGTTCTAAAGCTGGTGTATGGGGAAGTACAATTGGCCTTTTAGCTGGCCCATTTGTCATACCTGTACTGGGAATCCTGATTGGCCCATTTCTCGGAGCGGTTATTGCTGAACTAGCAGTTAACAGGACAAACTTTAATGATGCATTAAAAATTGGATTTGGATCTGTAATCGGATTTGTCAGCAGTGCAGCAGCCAAAGCGGTAATCCAGGGAGTTATGATTATTTATTTTCTTTTTGTGGTTCTATAAATAAGCAAGCTCCTGCGGATTAAAAAAACCTAATTTGGATAATGTATATATGTAGCAAAGCATTTTGTTTGAAACAAAAATCCAACTTTGGTAATCTTAATCTAAAGACCTTAGAAACATTATAAAATCTGAATTTTATAAATGATTGAATTGTTTCAGGGGCTGACAAAAACAGATACATAGGGAGGAATTTTATTATGGCATTCGAATTACCGCAATTACCTTACGCTTACGATGCATTGGAGCCAAACATCGACAAAGAAACGATGAATATCCACCATACAAAGCATCACAATACTTATGTAACAAACCTTAACAATGCTTTAGAAGGAAACGAAGAGCTTCTTTCTAAAACTGTTGAAGAAGTGGTATCCAACCTGGATGCTGTTCCTGAAGCTGCCCGTACTGCTGTACGCAACAACGGCGGCGGTCATGCAAACCATTCTCTTTTCTGGCAGATCATTTCTCCAAATGGCGGAGGAGAGCCAACAGGTGAATTAGCAGATGCCATTAGCAGCAAATTCGGAAGCTATGACAGCTTTAAAGAAGAGTTCGCTAAGGCAGCTACAACTCGCTTTGGTTCAGGCTGGGCATGGCTTGTAGTAAACAATGGTGAACTTGAAGTAACAAGCACACCTAATCAGGATTCACCATTAATGGAAGGCAAGACTCCAATCCTTGGCCTTGACGTTTGGGAGCATGCTTACTACTTAAAGTACCAAAACCGCCGTCCTGAATACATCAATTCTTTCTGGAATGTTGTTAACTGGGATGAGGTAACTAAGCGTTACAGCGCTGCAAAATAATAAAACAAACAGAGCACGGCAGATTATATCTGCCGTGTTTTTCTTTTTCACATTGAATTTACGGCGGTTCTTGTGCAAATTTCTAAATCATTGCATAACCGCACTGGCTTTGTAGGAGACTACCCTTAGAACCAAAGGGGAGTTTTTTTATGAGCAAATTTAAAAAACTGATCGGTGATGTCGATTTAACAAAAGATTTAACATTGCTATTATTTATTGGCGGGCTCTATTCATTAAGTGCTGCCCTTTCAAACACGTTTGTTAATATCTATCTCTGGAAGCAGTCTGGTGAGTTCAGTGATCTGGCTTTGTATAACCTGGCCATCGTTGTTCTGCAGCCTTTGACTTTTATTCTGGCGGGGAGATGGGCGAAGAAGATTGATCGTGTCATTGTACTGAGAATCGGTGTGATTTTTTTAGCCCTTTTTTATCTGACCGTACTGTTTATAGGAACAAACGCCTCGAATTTCTTATTGCTTCTTGGGGCTCTGCTGGGGGTAGGGTACGGGTTCTACTGGCTTGCTTTCAATGTACTCACTTTTGAAATAACTGAGCCGGAGAATCGGGATTTCTTTAATGGCTTCCTTGGAATACTAACATCCGTTGGGGGTATGATTGGACCAATAGCAGCGGGTTTCATTATTTCAAGGATGGAAAAGTTCACCGGTTATTCCGTTATTTTCGGAATCTCCCTGACTCTTTTTTCAATAGCAGTTTTTTTAAGCTTTTTTCTTAAAAGGCGGCCTGCCGATGGAAGGTATTTATTTAGAAGAATCCTTGCAGAACGAAAAAACAGCCTGAATTGGCGCATGATTACCAATGCCCACTTTTTTCAGGGGCTCAGAGAAGGAACCTTTATTTTTGTCATATCAGTTTATGTATTTATTTCAACTGGCAGTGAACTGGCTCTTGGTACATACGGTTTGGTCAACTCAAGTATATCTTTTTTAGGGTATTACCTTGTGTCAAGACTTTTAAAAAAGGAGTATCGGAAAAGAGCCATACTGATCGGCGGATTGGTACTGTATGCGGCCATATTTTTTATCGTTTCTGATGTCACCTATCCTAAGCTGCTGATGTATGCTGCTGCGATTGCTGTAGCTTATCCTCTCCTCCTGGTGCCTTATATCTCATTAACCTATGATGTCATTGGCAGAGGCTGGAAGGCTGCGGAGATGAGGATTGAGTATATTGTCGTCAGGGAAATCTTTTTAAATGCAGGCCGTATAGTATCGATTTTAGGTTTTTTAGCTGCGGTCACTTTTTTTCAGGAAGAAAAAAGCATCCCTATTCTTCTCCTGATAATAGGAGCCGGGCATTCCATCATTTATTTTTTCGTCAGAAAAATTCAATTTCAGTCTGCATGAGAGAGGAAATCCTCTCTCTTTTTTTTACCAATAAAATTATCTTTGTCGAAAAAGGGTTCTTTATAGAATTTATTGTTATTTTCTTTTAGAATGGGACTATGAGACTTTTTAAAGGAAGTGTGCGTAATTTGAATAGGAAGAAAAAGAAGACCCATGTTCCATTTCGTCTGAATATGCTCTTCTTTGCTGTGTTTTTATTATTTTCTATGCTGATCCTCCGGCTTGGGATGGTTCAGATTGTTTATGGCGATGATTATAAGCGTGAGATTGAAAGAACGGAAGATGTTACAGTCAACAGCCCTGTGCCAAGAGGTAAGATGTTTGACAGAAATGGACAGGTGATTGTCGATAATACCCCGCAAAATGCCATCACTTTTACTAATAATGGCTATAAGCAAGATGAAATGCTTGAGGTGTCAGAAAGGCTGGCCAAGCTGATAGAAAAAGATACCAAAAAGGTCCAGGAACGGGATAAGAAAGATTACTGGATCATGAAGAATCCTGAAAAGGCAGAAAAAAAGGTTACTAAAAAAGATAAAGATGAACTTGAAAAGAAGTATGAGGGTAAGGACAAGGAGCTGGATAAGGCCATTTATCAGCTCACTTTGGATCGGATTACAGAAGAGGAATTAAGTGAATTGACAAAAGACGATCTTGAAGTCCTTGCTATATACAGAGAATTTACAAGCGGATATGCTTTAACACCGCAGATTGTTAAGAACAAAAAAGTAACACCTGAGGAATTTGCAGTTGTCAGTGAAAATCTGCAGGTTTTACCAGGTGTTGATACAACAACCGACTGGGAAAGATATTATGCCTTTGGAGATACTTTAAAATCAGTCCTAGGAAAAGTAACAAGCTCTGATGAAGGTCTTCCGGCTGAACAGATTGAATACTACATGGCACGTGACTATAGCCGTAATGACCGTGTAGGGAAGAGTTATATCGAGATGCAGTACGAAGAAGTGCTTCACGGCCAAAAAGCAAAAGTGAAAAATATTACGGACAAAGCCGGGAATGTACTTGAAACTATTCCCATTACAGATGGTCAAAGAGGCAAGGACCTTGTGCTGAGCATTGATATGGATCTTCAGAAGGAAGTTGAGAAAATCATTGAAGAGGAATTACGTAAAGCCAAGGCATCTTCTGGAACTGCATTATTGGACAGGGCTTATGTAGTGCTGATGGATCCGCATACCGGAGAGGTTCTTTCAATGGCCGGCAAAAAGATTGTGAAGGATAAAGATACAGGCCAATCTGAAATGCAGGATGATGCATTAGGCAACATTACAACTACTTATAATGTCGGCTCAGCTGTTAAGGGTGCTACAATACTTACCGGCTATAAAACGGGGGCTATTAATCCCGGAACTGTTTTTTATGATCGTCCTTTAAAAATTAAAGGAACACCTGTAAAAAAATCCTGGAGAAATTTCGGCCCTTTAAATGATATTAATGCACTTAAATTCTCCTCCAACGTTTACATGTTTGAAACTGTCATCAGGATAGGCGGGGGCAAATATGAATTTGAGAAGCCATTATGGATAGATAAAAAGGCTTTTAGTACGGTAAGGGAATCCTTCGCCCAATTCGGTCTTGGTGTTCGGACGGGAATTGATTTGCCAAATGAGCAAACAGGCTTTAAAGGAATGAGTACATTGCCTGGTTTCATGCTTGACCTTTCGATTGGACAGTACGACACCTATTCCAATATGCAGCTTGCCCAATATGTTTCTGTCATTGCCAATGGCGGCAATAGGATGGAGCCTCATATGGTAAAGGAAATCCGGGAACCATTAATGGAAAATAATGAACTTGGCCCTATTGTTCAGGAAATGGAGCCAAAGGTTCTAAATAGAGTAGAACTGGAAGATGGCTGGATGGACCGTGTCCAGGAAGGCTTCCGCAGAGTCATGCAGGAAAAAGGCGGTACAGGTTATTCCTATTTTGGGGGCAAAGAGTATAAACCAGCGGGCAAGACAGGTACAGCAGAGGCCTTTTATGACGGACCCGAACGCAGCAAATTCGGAAAAGAGCCTCCTGAGGTCATGAATCTTAGCCTTGTTAGCTTTGCACCATCAGAAAATCCCGAGGTTGCCATGGCAGTTTTAGTTCCATGGGCTTATCAGGGAAGCGTGGATCACGGAGCGAATAAAAAAATTGGTGAACGTGTCCTGGATGCCTACTTTGAGCTTAAAAAGGAGCGTCATAAGAAAGGCAGCGACAGCAAAGAGTCTGTTCAAAAAGTGGAAAATATTGATGAAGTAATTGAAGGGCAGGAAGATGCCCGCAAAGAAAATGAAGAAAATGAATAAGCTTGATGAACTGTCTCCCTATTTAATCGGGAGACAGTTTTTTTTGTCTTAGTATCTTTGATATCTAAATTTAACGTTGTACCTCTAATTCGACATATTTACACAAGAATTGCTGACATTTACAAAAGCTTTACAATTAGTTAAAACCGGGTTAACAGTCAACCCTTATTCTAAATGCGTAGGACAAAACAACCAAATTTCTTAGGGGGAATTCAGGAATGAAACGTCTTAAAAAAATGAGCCTATTACTAATGCTATCAGCCGTAATGGCATTCACTGCAGCATGCGGAGGCGAAGAAGGCACCAGCGCCAATGGAGATAACAGTGAAGAGCTGGAGGGCAGCGTGGTTATAGACGGTTCTGGAACAGTTTATCCATTCATGGCACGCATGGCTGAAAATTATATGGGTGAACAGGAAAATGTCTCTGTAGAAGTAAGCCGCTCCGGAACATCAGCCGGCTTTAAGAAATTCCTTGCCGAAGACGGAACTGACTTTAATGATGCTTCCCGATCAATTAAAGATGAAGAAAAGGCACAAGCAGAAGAGCTTGGAATTGATGTACAGGAAATGAAGGTTGCTTTAGACGGTATTACAATCGTAATTAACAAAGAAAATGACTGGGCTAAAGAGCTTACACAGCAGGAAGTTGTTGATATCTTCCTTGCAAGTGCAGGAAAGAAAAAATGGTCAGATGTTCGCCCTGATTTCCCGGATGAAGAAATTCAGACATATGGTCCAAATGAAAACCACGGCACTTACGAATTTATGTTTGAAAATATTCTCGAAGAACAGGATCTTCCTGAAAATATCAACTTGCAGCAGGATTACTCAACTTTAGTGGATCTTGTATCTAAAGATAAAAATGCTATCGGATTCTTTGGCTATGGTTACTATGACAGCAACAAAGACAAATTGTCTGCAGTAAAAGTTGACTTTGGCAGCGGACCTGTTGAGCCATCATTAGATACAATCAAGGAAGACGGGGATTATGCTCCATTTACTCGCCCTGTGTTCACATACCTGAATACTAATATGGCGAAAGAAAAGCCGCAGGTACTGGACTATGCTATCTATACAATGAAAAATGCACAGGATATTGCAGCAGAAACAGGATTCGCACCATTATCAGATGAAGATGTCCAGGCTTCTCTGGATGCTTTGAACGGATTGAAATAAGAATAAGTTTTGCCATGGGAAGATGAGAATTTTGCCTTCTCATCTTCTTATGATGTGCATGTAAAGAGTTCTCTTTGGATGAGAGTGCTGAAAGGGGTTTTACACTTGGCTAAAAGTGCTGTTGAATACGATAAAAAAAAGCTGAATGTACGAGAAATCATTCAGCAAAAGAAAAAAACTCGAAGTGTCAATAATTACACAGAAAAATTAATACCGAAAATTTTATTTGGAATAGCTGCAATTTCTGTTTTTACTACTATTGGAATTGTACTAACCTTAATTACGGAAACAATCGCCTTTTTTAAAGACGTTCCTTTTATAGATTTCTTTACAGGCACGGAGTTAAAGCCTTTAGGAGAAAATGCTGTCTTTGGTGTTCTGCCCTTGCTGACGGGAACAATTATTTCGACTTCAATAGCTATGCTGGTTGCTATTCCAGTGGGACTGATGACAGCCATATTTTTAAGTGAATACGCATCAGAAAGAACACGAAAGGCCTTAAAGCCTCTTCTTGAAATCCTGGCAGGTATTCCTACCATTGTTTATGGATTTTTTGCTTTTACCTTTGTAACACCTTTACTAAGATCTTTTATTCCTGGTCTTGAACCAACAAATATATTAAGCCCCGGGATTGTAATGGGAATCATGATTATCCCAATGGTAGCTTCCCTTTCTGAAGATGCAATGAGTTCTGTCCCAAATGCGATGAGGGAGGGTGCTCTTGCACTGGGGGCAACAAAGCTTGAGGTAACCTGGAAAGTGGTTGTACCAGCAGCCATTTCGGGTATCATTGCTTCGTTTGTGTTAGGAATTTCCAGAGCAATCGGGGAAACGATGATCGTCACTATTGCGAGCGGAAGTTCGAAAAATTTCACTTTTGATGTTACACAATCCATGCAGACTATGACTGCTTATATTGTGGAAGTAACAGGCGGGGAAGCAGCCGCAGGAACAACCTTATACTATAGCCTTTACGCTGTTGCAATGACATTGTTTGTGTTTACCTTAATAATGAACCTTCTTGCTCAGTATATCTCTCGCAGGTTCAGGGAGGAATATTAATGAAATATGTAGATACAGAACAAGTGCATAAAAAAATGGGCAGCCGCCTGCTTGCCAATAACATGGCTAAAACACTATTCTTTTTGGCCACTTTATTCGGCATGGTTGTATTAATTGTATTAATCTACCGGGTCCTCGCTGATAGTTTAAGCTGGATCAACATGGATTTTCTGATGAATCGCTTATCAACAGATCCTAAAAGGGCTGGAATCTGGGGAGCCATAACAGGAACATTTTGGCTGATGCTTGTAGTTGCTCCAGTAACGATGATTCTTGGAGTAGGCACAGCAATTTACCTCGAAGAATATGCAGCCAAGGGCCGTGTTTCTTCATTTATTAAAACGAACATCTCCAACCTGGCGGGCGTTCCGTCAGTTGTTTTTGGAATCCTTGGATTAACTGTTTTTGCAAGAACATTAGATCTGGGTTCTGTAGTTCTCGCAGGAGGACTAACGATGGCACTGCTGGTTCTTCCTGTTGTAGTAGTTGCCAGCCAGGAAGCAATCCGTGCTGTTCCCCAATTTCTAAGAGAGGCATCTTACGGAATGGGAGCGACAAAGTGGCAAACGATTAAAAATGTAGTACTTCCTGCAGCATTACCTGGAATCCTTACGGGGGTTATTCTTGCACTATCGCGGGCAATAGGCGAAACAGCGCCATTGGTTGTTATCGGAATACCAGCTTTGTTAATTCCCGTTCCTGATGGAATCTTTGATAAATTTACGATCCTGCCGGTACAGATTTATTATTGGACCATCGACTCTGCACTAGTAGCAGAATATGCAAACCTGGCAGCTGCAACAATTGTGATATTACTAATTGTGTTATTCGCGATGAACTCAATAGCCATCTTAATTCGGAACAAGTTCCAAAAAAGATATTAGCCCGGGAGGTTTTCTAAAATGCCTGTAGTGACAGAAAAAACAAATCCAAATGTAAAAAAAGAAAGCATAGCTCCAAATTCAGCAGAAAACAAAAAAGTTGTTTATAATACCAAAGATCTAAATCTTTGGTATGGTGAAGGCCATGCTTTAAAAAATATAAATTTAGCCATCAATGAAAATGAAGTAACGGCAATTATCGGACCATCAGGATGCGGTAAGTCCACATATATTAAAACGCTGAACCGCATGGTTGAACTTGTGCCTTCAGTAAGAATTTCCGGAGAAATCTTATACCGGGAGCGAAATATTCTTGATAAATCATTTAAAGTGGAGGATTTAAGAACAAATGTAGGGATGGTTTTTCAAAAGCCCAATCCATTTCCAAAGTCCATTTATGAAAATGTAGCATATGGACCGAAAATTCATGGTATCCGCGATAAAAAGATCCTTGATGAGATTGTTGAGAAAAGTTTGAGGGGGGCCGCCATCTGGGACGAAGTTAAAGATCGTCTGAATCAGAATGCGTATGGCCTATCCGGTGGGCAGCAGCAGCGACTTTGCATTGCACGCTGTCTTGCAATTGAACCGGATGTCATCTTAATGGATGAGCCTACATCTGCACTTGACCCTATCTCTACGTTAAAAGTAGAGGAGCTGGTGCAGGAGCTTAAGGAAGAATTCAGTATTATCATCGTTACTCATAATATGCAGCAGGCAGCACGTATTTCTGATAAAACAGCTTTCTTCTTAAATGGTGAAGTAATCGAGTTTGCTGATACGGATAAGATATTTTCTACCCCTTCAGATAAGCGGACTGAAGATTATATCACTGGACGATTCGGTTAATCGAATGATTATGAAAGAATACAGGCATTATTATGTGGATGAAGGGGGATTACAATGATGGCAGTACGTGAAAGGTTTGACTATGATCTTCAGGAGCTTCAAAAAATGCTTATAGAAATTGGCAATTTTGCAATAGAGGCCTTGCATA